>DATHUP010000065.1:0-140530 GCA_035462175.1 Acidimicrobiia bacterium
CCCCGGCTGTCGGATGCCCGCCCGCAACTCAGACCTCGACCACCGACAAGCCTGGACCGAAGGCGGCCCCACCGAAGAAGACAACCTCGAACCACTATGCCGACACGACCACCAGCTCAAACACGCCGGCTGGAACCTCGACAAGCTGCAAACCGGCGCATACCAGTGGACCAGCCCCCTCGGCCTCAAATACACCGTCGACCCCCGAGCCCCCTGAGGGACCGCGGAGGAGGAACTCACCAACTGGTAGCGATGTATTTGGTCTCGAGGAATTCCTCGATGCCCTCGTGGCTGCCCTCGCGGCCGATCCCCGACTGCTTGACCCCGCCGAACGGGGCGGCCGGGTCGGAGACCAGGCCCCGGTTGAGCCCGACCATGCCCGACTCGATCGCCTCGGCCGTGCGCAGACCCCGGGCCAGGTCGCCTGTGTATACGTAGGAGATGAGCCCGTGAACGGTGTCGTTCGCCATGGCGATCGCCTCGTCGTCGCTGTCGAAGCTCACCACCGGCGCCACCGGACCGAAGATCTCCTGGTCGAGGATGGCGGCACCGGGTGAGACCCCGGAGAGGACGGTGGGGGCGTAGAAGTAACCCTTCCGATCCGGAACCGACCCGCCAACCGCCACGCCCGCGCCCGAGTCCACCGCCTCCTGGACCAGTTTGGAGATGTCGTCACGCGATCTCTCGTTGATCATGGGCCCCACCTGGTTGGCCCGGTCGATCCCGGGGCCGACCTTCATCCCTCCCATCGCGCCGGCCAGCATCGAGGTGAACTCGTCGGCCACCGAGGCGTGGACCAGGAACCGGTTGGCCGCAGTGCAGGCCTCGCCGGCGTTGCGCATCTTGGCCACCATCGCCCCCTCCAGGGCGGCCTCGAGATCGGCGTCGTCGAAAACGATGAACGGGGCGTTGCCCCCGAGCTCCATGGAGACGTTGAGCACCTGATCGGCGGCGACCCGGAGCAGGGTCTGGCCCACCTCGGTCGACCCGGTGAAGGAGAGCTTGCGCACCCTCGGGTCGTGCAGCATCTGCTCGATCACACCCGAGGATCCCCTGGCCACTACCACGTTGACCACGCCCGGAGGGAGACCAGCCTCCTCCATCAGATGGACCACGGCGAGGGTGGTCAGAGGGGTGTCCGAAGCGGGCTTGACGATGGCGGTGCAGCCGGCGGCCAGGGCGGGGCCGATCTTCCGTGTGGCCATCGCCGCGGGGAAGTTCCACGGTGTGATCATCACGCTCACCCCGACCGGCTGACGCACCGTCATGATCCGCTTGTCCCCACCCGGGGCGAGACGGACCTCTCCTCCGACCCGGGAAGCCTCCTCGGAGAACCACCTGAAGAACTCCGCCGCATACCGGACCTCGCCCAATGCGTCCGGGAACGCCTTGCCGTTCTCGAGCACGATCAGCTCGGCCAAGTCCTCCTCCCTGGCACGCATGGCCTCGAAGGTGCGCCGGAGGATCTCGGCCCGCTCCCGGGGCGGGGTCGCCGACCATGGACCGAGGGCCTCGGCAGCGGCGTCGACTGCCTCGCCGGCGTGGCTGGCCTCGGCCAGCCCGACTCCGACCAGGACGTCCTCGGTAGCAGGATCGATCACGGACAGCTCGCCTGAGCCCGATGACCATGACCCGCCGATGTAGAGACCGGTCTTCCCTCTCTCCTTGAGCTCGTCGAGGATCGCTGTCATGTGTTCTCAACCTCCATTGGCATCGTACGTCGCAGTGTGGTGCCGCCGTTCCAAGAAACACCAACCCGGTGGTAGTAGCCACCGATGATCTCCCGCGCCGCCAACAGCGACAGCTCCTCGTTGGGCGAGTCGAACAGCTCCAACTCCGCCTCACCGGCCCACACGTCCCCGATCTCTCCGTCGTACCCGCGCATGGTCACCAACTCGTCGAGTGACTCCGTACCGTCCGATTCGATCGTCGGCCACCAGCGATTGTGGAGCATGGCGTGCCCGTTCACGAACCCAGGACCGGTAGCGGGCTCCTTCAACTCGACCAATGCCTGAGCAAGGCGCCGGTCGCCCGCCGCCAGCGTCGCTCCGAACCTTCCCCCCGGCTCGAGTCTGGGGCCGGCCCGGCCGGTGGTGATGGGACGTGTCATCCAGATGCTTCCCAGCTTTTTTGGATAGCCCTGGTGATACCCGCGCACCAGGGCGAAGTCCTTGTCCACCCAGATGTAGACGCAACGGCTCCAGGTCTCCCCCTCCCACTGGCAGCGGACGACGGCGAAACACTCCTTGTACTGGGAACGCACCGGGTCGATGACCTCCTCGAAGCTGTCGCCACAGCTCTGCCAATCGGCCCAGATCAGGGCAACCGCCCCCGGATCGTCCGCCGCCGGATCGACGCCTTCGGGTAACAGCTCTGCGACCCGGGCCGGATCGGCCCGATACTCCACGGTCAGCATCTCGCCCGAGTAGTGCCAAGGGGGCGGCGGCAGCAACGAGGATCGTCCGCTCGGGGTCCGTGGGAACAGGAAGCCTGACATCAGATGGTCTGCATGGTGTAGATCGCGTGATCGTAGATGGCGCCGATCGGGGTGGGCGAAGCCACCGGGGCGGGCTACCTTGACCCCGATGTCGCAATCGCTCGAACCGGGGCACCGGGAACGCGCCGAATTGGCCGACACCGTGCTGGCGGTTCTCCAGGATTGGTTCGACCGGGCCGACACCATGCCGGCTTCGGGCAATGATCTCGACCAGGCGCTCACGGATCGGCTCCTGACCCCGCCCACCGACGACGGTCGCGCGCTCGATGCCATCCTCGCCGATCTGGAGGCGGCCGGTCGCTCCGGGGTCTATCACCCCTCCGGCGGCCATCTCTCCTATATCCCCAACGCCGGTCTGTACAGCGCCGCCCTGGCCGAATTCCTCGCGGCCGGGCTCAACCGGTACACCGGGGTCTCGCACGCGGCACCCGGGATGAGCCTCATCGAGCACGGGATGGTGCGATGGATGACCTCCCTCTTCGAACTGGGCGAGTCCGCCTCGGGTGTGATCCTCTCCGGTGGGTCGATGGCCAACTTCACCGGATTGGTCGCCTCCCGTACCGCCCGGCTCGGAGACGAGTTCGGCAACGGCGTCATCTACGTCACCAGTCACACCCACCACTCGGTGGAGAAGGCCGCCCGGCTCGCCGGATTCCGCAAAGACCAGGTTCGTACGGTGAGGGTGGACGCCGACCTGAAGATGGAGCCCTCTGCCCTTCGCGCTGCCATCGGCGAGGATCGCGATGCCGGCCTGGATCCATTCCTGGTCGTCGGGTCGGCCGGCAGCACGGACACCGGGACAGTGGACCCGCTGGCAACGCTGGCTGAGATCGTTGCCGATGAGGGCTTGTGGCTGCATGTGGACGCTGCATACGGCGGCTTCTTCCAGCTCACCGAGCGGGGCCGAGCCGCCATAGACGGCATCGACCGGGCCGACTCCATCGCCATCGACCCACACAAGGGCCTGTCGATCCCGTTTGGCGTGGGTGCACTGTTGGTCCGGGACGAGGGTCACCTCATAGACGCCAATCAAGGGCGGGGTGCCTACCTGCTCGAGGATGAGCACTACTCGGGGATCCGGGACATCGCATCACTCGGTCCCGAGTTGAGCCGCCCCTTCCGTGCCTTGCAGATGTGGCTCCCCCTGCACCTCCACGGTATAGCTCCGTTCCGGGAGGCTCTGGACTCGAGTCTCGACCTCGCCGCTCACGCATACCGCCGTCTATCCGGAATCGAGGGGTTGGAGACGCCCTGGAATCCAGATCTGTCGATCGTCGCCTTCCGATTCGCAGACGATGAAGTGGGCCGACGTGCGCTGGAAGCGGTCAATAGGGATCGGGTGGTACATCTCTCGCCGACCACCATCGACGACTGGTTCGTGCTCCGGTTCGCCATCCTCAACCGGCGAACCACCCAGGATCACATCGACCATGCCATCGACATCATCGAGAAGACCCTGATCGGCTGAGAACGACCCCCCGGGCGGCCGGCTCCTAGTTGTTGGGTGGCGCCTCGCTGATGTCGGCCAGTACGGACTTGGGATCCCTCTCAATGGCTAGATCGCCAAGCGAGACGATCCCGACCAGGTTGCCGTCGTCGATGACCGGAAGCCGGCGGATGGCATGGTCGCGCATCAGGCTCACCGCCCGGTCCACCGGGGCATCCGACGTGACCGACTCGATCCGGTGGGTGCACACATCCTGCACCATCACCGAATTGGGGTCCTTCCCTTCGGCGATGATGTTCACCGTCAGATCCCGATCGGTGACGATCCCGCACACACTTCCGTCGGGCCGGGTCACCAGCACATCACCGATGTCGGCGTCGCGCATGATGCGGGCGGCCTCACTGACCGGGGAACCTTCGGCGACGGTCAATGGGTCCTTGGTCATTACTTGATCGATGGTCTGCATGAGTACCTCCTCGTCGAGACCACCCACTACCCGTTCCGACCTCCGCTGAAACCCGTTGCCCCCGTGCGATCGGCCGAGGGCGAGCAATGGAGGCGCCGGCACCCGGGTAGCGTCGGGGAAGTGACCCGATCGCCGCCTCGGCTCGCCCAGGAGCTGTTCACACCTCTCGCTCCCGGCTATGAGCGCTGGGCCCGGATCCTGAGCATGGGTCAGGATCCGCGCTGGCGTCGCCATATGGTCTCGGCGATCGGGGTCGGTCCGGGCGAAGCCGTGCTCGACATCGCCGCCGGCACCGGCTCGATCACCAGGCTCCTCCAGGACCAGGGCGCGTCGGTGATCTCGCTCGACCAAAGCCTCCACATGCTGGGCCCGGCCGTGGGACGCGGCGCGACCGGTGTGGTGGCGACAGCCGAGTCGCTTCCCTTCCCCGACGCCGGGTTCGACGCGGTCACCTTCGGCTATCTCCTCCGCTACGTGACTGACGTCGGGGAGTGCATGAGCGAGGTGATCCGGGTGGTGCGGCCCGGTGGCAGGGTCGGGATGGTCGAGTTCGGCAGGCCCAGTGGCCTCTGGCGGGGTCTGTGGTGGGCATACACCCGTCTCGTCCTCCCCATTGCCGGGCTTCTCGCCGGCGAGGGCTGGTACCGGGTGGGCCGGTTCCTCGGCTCGTCCATCGACGACTTCGCCGACCGCCACCCTCCACCCCGGCTGGCCGCCCTCTGGGAAGACGCCGGTCTCGTCGAAGTGGGCTTTGCCCGGCTCTCCCTAGGGGGAGGGCTGGTCATGTGGGGGCGGAGACCCGCCGACCGGGGAGCGTCACTTGACCGATGAGCGACCCGCCTTCTACGCGCCGACCGGCTCGGTGGCGGGGGATGTCATCTCCCTGCTCCACGTCCCGTACACGTTGTGGCATCTCTCCTATGTCCCCATCGGGGCTGCGCTCGCCCCAAGCCTCGACCCAATGGTGCTTGCGGGGACCCTGACCGCCTTCGTCTTCGGCCTCGGGATCGGGGCCCACTCCCTCGACGAGGTCAAGGGCCGTCCCCTCGGGACCCGGCTTTCCGACCGGGCACTGTGGGCGATGGGTCTCGGGGCGATGGCGGTGGCGATGGCGATCGCGCTGGTCGGCGGGTTCGTGGTCTCGCCCTGGGTCCCCCTGTGGGCGGCCGGGGGCATCATCCTCGCCGTCGGCTACGCATTGGAGTGGCCCGTCCTCCACACCGATCTCGGCTTCGGTCTTGCCTGGGGAGCGTTCCCCCTGCTGGTCGGCTATTGGGCCCAGACCGGGACCCTGAGCCTGCCGGTGGTGGTCATGGCCGGGGCGGCCACGCTTCTCAGCCTGGCGCAAAGGGCCCTGAGCACACCGGCCCGATTCGTGCGAAGACGCACGGACGAGGCGGTGACCCGATTCGACGGTGACCGGCAATGGGATCGGGGCCAGTTGCTCCACACCTGGGAGAAGCCGCTTCGTCTCCTCACCTGGACCACACTCGCCCTCGCCGCCGGACTCCTCCTCACCCACCTCTGAGGGCGACGCTCAGGCCAGGGTCGCCTTCACAGGGAGGTGCTTGACGCCGTTGATGAAGTTGGAGCGAAGTCGGTCTGGCGGCCCGGTCACTTCGATCGAGGCCAGTCGTCCCAAGAGCTCCTCGAAGACGACCCTCACCTCGAGCCGGGCCAGCGAGGCCCCGAGACAGACATGACGACCGGTGCCGAAGGTGAGGTGGTCGTTGGGCTGCCTCCTGATGTCGAAGCGGAACGGCTCGTCGAAGACCTCCTCGTCGTGATTGGCCGACGGGTACCACATCACCACCCGGTCGCCGGCTCCGATCCTCCTCCCCCGCATCTCGACCTCCTCGGTTGCGGTGCGCCGGAAGTGCATCGTCACCGAGGAGGCACGCAGGATCTCCTCGGTGGCCGAGACCGACAATCCCTCCGGGTCATCCCGGAGCTGCTCCATCTGATCGGGATGGTCGAGCAGGAAGAGGAGCCCGTGGCTGATCGTGTGCCGCGTGGTCTCGTTGCCCGCCACCATCATCAGGGTGAAGAAGTTCTTGAATTCCAGATCCGTCAGCGGCTGGCCGTCTGGCTCGGCCGTGAGAAGGGCGGTGATGATGTCGTCGGACGGTTTCGTGCGCCGCTCCATCGCCATCTCCTCCGCATAGCGGAACACCTCGAGAGCAGCAGGCGACCGGAACGGCAACAAGCGGTACTCCTCTGTGTCCATCTTGTCGACGACCACCGGCGTGTACTCCGGGTCGGCGTTGGAGATCATCTGGTCCCCCCATGCCACGAGCCGGCCTGCGTCGGACTCGGGGACACCGAGGAGACGGCAGAGCAATCTGATCGGGAGCTCACGCGCGATCTCGGTCACGAAGTCGAAGGTGCCGAGCGGGAGGACCGTGTCGAGGACATGACCGGCCAGCAGGCGAAACGCTGCCTCGTAGGTGGCGACAACCTTTGGGGTGAAACCCGGCTGCACCAGCCGGCGAAGACGGGCGTGCTCAGGGGGGTCGAGCTCCATCATGGTCCGTCGCGCCTCCAGCTCGTCGGGAGACATCTGTTCGATCCGGATGCCGCGCGCGGCGGTGAACCTGCGGTAGTCCCGGCTCACCGCGGCCACGTCGGAATGTTTGGTCAGGGCCCAGAACCCCTGCCCGTTGCTCTCCTCCACCCAGGCCACCGGCTCTTCCCGGCGCATTCGGGTGAAGGCGGCATGGGGTACGGAGCGGACGAAGGTGTCGTGAGAGGTGAGATCCGCCTCGATCTCACCGCGATCCTGGTGAAGGGGGGCCATGAGTGGTTCGCCAGCGAACATAGCCGTACCTCAGCCCTGGGTAGCTTGTGACCCGGTGACCGAATACCGCAGGATCCTGCTCGATGGGGCGCCGACTCTGGTGCTCAGAGACGGAGACGACCTCGTGGCCGAAGACGGTCGCCGGGTCGAGGCAGACGCGGCGACACACCTGCCCCCGGTGCAACCCTCGAAGATCATCGCCGTTCATCTCAACTACCGAAGCAGGGTCGAGGAGTTCATGACCCGTCTCCCCTCTGCCCCCACCTACTTCCACAAGCCGACCACATCGCTCAACGCCCACCGCGGCGAGGTGGTCCGGCCCGCCGGATGCAAGTACCTCAACTATGAGGGTGAGATCGCAATCGTCATCGGGGAGACATGCCGCAATGTCGCCCCCTCCGACGCCGAGTCGCACGTCGCCGGCTACAGCATTGCCAACGACTTCGGGCTCCACGACTTTCGTGACACCGACGCCGGGTCGATGCTCCGGGTCAAGGGATCGGACACGTTGTGCCCGATTGGCCCCGGCGTGGTCGATGACTGGGACTACCGGGGCAAGACGATCCGAACCATGGTCAACGGCGAGACCCGCCAGGAAGGCAGCACCGACGAGCTGGAGTGGGACATGGGGTATCTGATCGCCGATTTGGCACGGACCATCACCCTTCTGCCCGGCGACATCATCCTCTCCGGCACCCCGGCCGGCTCCCGACCGGTCGAGCCCGGCGACGTGGTGACCGTCCAGATCGAGGGTCTGGGCGAATTGAGCAACACCATCGTCGCCGGCCGGCCGCTCCGAATGGATGTCGGGGCCGAGCCCAGCGAATCGGAGGAGGTGGTCTCCACCGCGCTGGGCGGCGACTGGGAATACAGGGGGATCCGGCCGCCGCGGCTACCCGATGCCTGAGACTCCCAGATGCTCAGGGAGTGAACGTCATACATGCTGGAGCAGGACCGGGCTCAGGGCCTCCCTGATCTCCTCGAGCCGAGCGGGGACGAGGCTGTAGTGCACCCAGCGCCCCCGTTTCTCCCCGACGATCAGACCCGCTTCACGCAGGACGCGCAGATGATGGGACACGGTGGGCTGGGCCAGACCGAGAGGAGCCTCCAACTCGCAGCCGCAGGCAGTGCCTTGGGGCGCGGCGGCGAGCATCGAGACTATGCGAAGCCGGACCGGGTCGGCCAGGGCAGCGAACAGCCCGGCCGTGTGTGCGGCCTCGTCTGTGTCGATGACACCGTCGAAGATCGGGGTGCAGCAATCCATCTCGTATTGACATTAGTCGATGTATCGACAATGATCAATACATCGACGGTCATCGATCTGAAAGGAGACCTGATGATCTCTCTCGATGACAACGGTGGTTGCTGCGGCGGCGGGGGAACTTCCTGCTGCTGACCGGTAGCCGCGCCGGGGTGCTGCTCAATCGAGTAGCGCCCCGGCAGCCATTCCCTCGGCACAGTCCTGGAGCAGCGGGCAATAGCGGCACCAGGGCCCACCGTGACGAGCCAGGTCCTGCCCGGTCGCCCAGGCCGAGCGAATGACTCCCACCATGTCTCCGAGCTCGGTCACCACCCGGCCCACGTCGCCGGAGGACGGGACGGTGCGATACCTCTCCCCGGTTCGGACCGAGACCGCCTCGACATAGGCCGGGAGCTCTCCACGCTCCATCATCCAGAGCAAGGCGTAGAACAGGAGCTGGTCCTCCGGGTCGCCCAAATCCCCTGTCTTCCAGTCGACCAGACGATGCCCTCCGAGGTCCTCCCGGTACACCGCATCGACGGTCCCCACCAGGTCCACCCCCTCCGAAGCCGTGAACTCGATGGACAGCTCGGATCCCTCGAAGCCCTCGTTGGGGAATCTGACGAAACGCTCGTACAGCCCGCGGACCTCCTCGATGGCGGAGGCCAACGCCGACGGCCGGAGCTCCAGCCCGCTCAGCTTGTTGTTGAGGCCCGACCCGCCGATCTCCTCACGACAGGCCTGGACGAACTCCTCTGAGGGGATACTCCCCGAGGTGAGGTGGCGGCTGAAGATCCGATGGGCGAGACTGCCGAGGAATGCCGGCCGGGTGTCCGGTCCGTATACCCCCTGGAGCCTCGCCCCGGCCTGACCCGGGCATCTCTTGAAGGTGACGTAGGTCGTGGCCGAGATCCGAACCGCGTCGCCCGGGATCACCTCTGGGAATGGAATCGTCACTCGCAGGCGAGGGTAGACACCGGGTCTGACGCACTTCGGGTAAAGCAGAGCCGCTCGTTACCATCCCGTCGGGCGCAAGGTCGATTTGGGCGGCCTTTCATGAAAAAGATTCTCTCCTCACGTAGCACTCCGCTCAACGCGCTCGTCGTGGCGATCGGCGCCGTCCTCGTGCTGCTCTTCCTCTCCTATGGCCTGACCCGCCTTCTCTCCCGGGGCGAGGTCATGGGCAGAGTGGAGGTGGCCGGGACCGCCATCGGCGGGCTCGACGAGGGGCAGGCCCTGAGTGCCCTGCTCGGGGTCGAAGACGAGTTCCTGAGCCGACCCGCGGTGTTCAATATCGAAGGCAAGTACGTCAGCATGCAGCCACCCGAAGCCGGGCTCGACATCGACGAGCAGGCGATAGCCGACGAGGCCATGCGCGTCGGGCGCAACGGCAACGTCTTCTCCGAGTTCGGATGGTGGTTCGGCCATGTCTTCGAGACGGTGCAGCTCCCGGTTCGCGGCTCGGTGGACGACGTGGCCATCGAGGCGGTGTTCGACACTTGGGACAGCGATGTCATCTCCCTCCCAGCCAGTCCGGGAGGGGTGGTGCTGGAGGAGGGGCGGCCCGCACCGGTGTACCCCAAGGTGGGCACCGGCGTCGATCGGCCCGGCGCCCGCGCCGTCGTCGAGGCGACTCTCCTCGCACTCGCTCCGGGCACGACGGCCATCCCCACCACCACCATCGTCCCCGTCCTGACCCACGAGGACGTCGACGGCGCAGTCGCCCAGGCAGAGTCGCTGCTGGATGGCCCGATCCGCCTCGGCCACGATGAGACCGAGGCGGTCTTCACCATCGAGCAACTGACCGAGGCCTTCCGTTCGGAGACGGTCATGGAGAGCTCGCCCCGGATCGTGAACTTCTTCGACCCCGCGACCGTCGACGGGTTCCTCGGTGCCATCCGAGACGATGTCGAGGCGGAGCCGGTCAACGCCCGCTTCGAAATCGACGGGGACGCCATCACCATCGTCCCCGGGGCCAACGGCACCGAGATCGACGCCGAAGAGACCGCCGTGCGCCTGACGGAGGCAGGGATGACGATCCAGAGGTCGGGGCAACTCCCCCTGGTCGAGGCGGCCGAGCCCGAAGTGACCACCGAGTACCTGGAGGGTCTCAACATCAGGAACCTGGTCTCCCAGTTCACCACCTATCACGACTGCTGCCAGGACCGGGTGATCAACATCCACACCATCGCCGACGCCGTCGACATGACGATCATCCCCTCCGGGCAGACGTTCAGCCTCAACGACCATGTCGGGGAGCGAACCCTGGAGAAGGGCTATCTGCCCGCGGGGACGATCGTGGCCGGTGAGCTCGAGGACACGGTGGGCGGGGGCGTGAGCCAATTCACCACCACCCTCTACAACGCCGTGTTCTGGGGCGGATACGAGGACGTGGAGCACAAGCCCCACTCCTACTACTTCTCCCGCTATCCCGAAGGGGTGGAAGCCACGCTCAACTGGCGCAGCCCCGACCTCAAGTTCCGCAACAACACCGATGACGCCATCCTGATCGACACCCGGTACACCGACACGTCGATCACGGTGCGGATATTCGGGGAGAACGACGGCAGGACACTCAAAGGGGAGCAGTCGGAAGGAAGGAGCCGCGCCTGGGTGGACCAAGAGGGAGGGCCCGGTGCCCTACATGTGAAGGGTCTGGTCTCCGATCGCTTCGCCATCACCGAACCACCCGAGCCCCGCTATGTGCCCAATCCCGAGCTGGCGGTAGACCAACAGGTGCAGACCCAGAGTGGGCTGGGGGGCTGGAGCGTCACCGTGACTCGACGCATTCTCATCGGCGGAGACGAGAGCCAGGTAGCCGATGAACAGGAGTGGACCGTTCGCTACGCCCCCAGATTCGCCGTCATCGAGGTGCATCCCTGCATGATTCCCGGGGCGAGCACATCGTGCCCGACCACCACGACCCTGCCCCCGACGACCACCACCCTCCCCCCGGCCACGACCACCACGGTGCCGCCGGCCACTACGGCCCCGCCCGGTTGAGGGTCAGTAGAAGAGGAGGAAGCCCTCCACGACGGCGGTGACGGCCGCCTTGCTCTCCTCGTCCCACCCCCCTGCCCGGCGGACGGTGACCGCATTCTGCAGCACGTAGACATGATCGATGCCGAGACCAAGGTCGAACAGCCGGTCGGCGAGGGTGCCGGGCACGGCGTGCCCGGGGCTGGTGGGAGACATGGCCATGCCGTCCTGGCCGGTGAAGCTCCGATCGGTGTCTATGAGAAGGAGGTCGCCGACCTCGACCACGTTGTTGACGACTACGGCCTGGCCCATGTGGCTCGGATCGTACTCAGGACCCGAGCCCGCCCGAAAGCTCCCCGATCACGTGCACCTTGACCAGGTTGGTCGACGCCCGCACGTTGGGCGGGACCCCCGCCACCATCACCACACGGTCACCCTTCCCGGCGACGCCCTCACTCTCCAAGATGTCGGCCGCGGCCGCCAACTCCTCGTCGGTGTAGGTGCGGCGGTCGAAGGAATGGGGGCTGACCCCCCAGTAGAGGGCCATCTGGCGGAGAGTGACGTCGTTGGGGGTGAAGGCGACGATGCGCGCCTCCGGCCGGTATTTGGAGATGAGCCGGGCGGTGTTGCCCGACTCGGTGAAGGCGACGATCGTCTGGGCTTGGAGATTGACCGCGATCTCGGTAGCGGCCTGGGAGACCGCCGAGGCCACGGTGTTGCCGTCGCCGACGAAGGGGATCGGATGGTCGCCACGTTCCGAGAGCGTGCCCTCTTCGACTGCCACGCAGATGGCGGCCATCGCGCTGACGGTCTGGACCGGGTAGTCGCCTACCGCTGTCTCCCCCGACAACATCACCGCGTCGGTGCCCGCCATGACCGCATGCGCCACGTCGGTCACCTCGGCCCGAGTCGGACGCGGGCTCTTGGTCATCGACTCCAGCATCTCGGTCGCCGTGATCGAGATTCGCCCGACGGCGTTCGTCTTCTTCAAGATCTCGTCCTGGATGAGGGGAATCCGCTCCAGCGGGAGCTGAACCCCGAGATCGCCCCGGGCCACCATGGCCCCGAACGACGGCTCGAGGATGTCGTCCAGGTTCTCGTAGGCTTGGGCCAGCTCGATCTTGGCGATGACGGGCACGTCGCCGGCGAGGGCCGCCACGCTGCGGATGTCGTCCCCGCTGCGAACGAAGGAAGCAGCGACGTAGTCGACGCCCAACTCCCGCCCGAAGGCGAGGTCGGCCTCGTCCTTGGGAGTGATGATCTCCAACGACAGCCTGCTGTCGGGGAAGGCCACCCCCTTGTGATCGGAGAGGATGCCCCCCACCCGCACGTCGGCGAGAAGGCCGCCATCGGTCCGATCCACCACCTCACAGCGAATCAGGCCGTCGGCCAATTGCACCCGGTCTCCCGGCACGACGTCCTGGAGCAGGGGCTCGTAGCCCACCGGGATCAGGTTCTCGGTGCCCATCGCCGCTTCCGGCACCAGCACCACCTGCCGTCCTGCCTCCAAGCTGACCCATCCGTTGACGAACTCGCCCACCCTCAGCTTGGGGCCCTGAATGTCCTGCATCAGGGCCACGGTGCGCCCGGTCTCCTCGGAGGCCGCCCGCACCCAAGCGGCAAGGGCGCGGTGAAGCTCGTGGTCGCCATGCGAGAAGTTGAGACGGGCCACATCGATCCCGGCCTCGACCAGGGCCAGGATCCGGGACTCCGACCCGACCGCGGGACCCAGCGTGGCGATGATCTTGGTGTGTCGCTGCATGTCGGCTTGAAGCTAACCGGTCCCGCCGGGTGCGCCGGGAACCACGGGGCGAATCCAGGGGCCTCCCGTCCCCGCCTGATTCCCGATGAGGCGGCCTAGCGGAAATCCCTTCAACGGGGCCCGTGAGCCGTCGATGATGGCGGGGATGACCGCCCCATCGCCTCGCCGCCCGCTGATTCTCGCCGCGTCGGCTGCCGCCCTGTTTCTCACCGCCGGCGTGGCGTCTGCGGCACCACCTACCGGCAACCCGGGCGGCGGCCACCCGGTTCCGCCGGAGGCACAGGCCGCCGACACCTCCGATCCCGATGTGGTGATCGGCAACGGGACGGCGCAGACCTGCACCTCCGACGCGGTCGTCGCGGCCGTGGCCCAAGGCGGCATCATCACCTTCGACTGTGGGCCGAGCCCGGTGACCATCGTGATGACCCAGACCGCCAAGATCTTCAACGACACCGGCCCCGACATCGTCATCGACGGGGGCGGCCTGGTGACCCTGAGCGGAGGTGGTCTGCGCCGGATCCTCTATATGAACACCTGCGACCAGGCCCAGATCTGGACCACGTCGCATTGCCAGAACCAGGACCATCCTCGGCTCACCGTGCAAAACCTGACCTTCGTCGACGGCAATTCCACCGCCCAGCTCGAGGATGGTGGTGGAGGGGGAGCGATCTTCGTCCGCGGGGGACGGTTCAAGGTGGTCAAATCCGCCTTCTTCAACAATCGGTGCGACTCGACGGGCCCCGATCTCGGTGGAGCGGCGCTTCGAGTGCTCAGCCAGCACGACGGGCATCCGGTATATGTGGTCGACAGCACCTTCGGGGGAGGTGCCGGCTACGGCAACGCCTGCTCCAACGGCGGCGCCCTGAGCAGCATCGGAGTGTCGTGGACTGTGATCAACAGCCTCTTCACCCACAACCTCGCCATCGGCAACGGCGCCAACCCGGCGAGGCCCGGAACCTCGGGAGGGGGCAGCGGTGGCGCCATCTATCTCGACGGCAACACATTCACCCTGCGGGTGCTCGGGACGAGGATCGAGAGCAACCATGCCAACGAGGGAGGGGGGGCCATCTTCTTCGTCAGCAACGATCGATCGGGCACTCTGCTCATCGAGGACTCGGTGCTCAGGCACAACCCGAGCGACCGTTTCGAGACCCCGGGCTACCCGGGCATATTCGTCCTGGCCAGCGGTCCCCCTATCGTCATCAACTCGATCATCTCCGCCCAGCAGGACGTTCCCGACATCTGCCCCGCCTCTCGGGTCTGCGACCGGGTGCTGTTCCAGGATGGCGCGGGACGGTTTCAGCGCTGGGAGACCGTGTCGGCGCCGCACGACGAGATCACGTTCTACTTCGGCGACCCGGGCGACGTCGCCTTCGCCGGTGACTGGGATTGCGACGGCGTCGATACCCCGGGGCTCTATCGGAGGTCGGACGGGTTCGTGTATCTGAGGAACTCGAACACGCAAGGCAACGCCGACATCAGGTACTTCTTCGGCGACCGGGGCGATCTCCCCGTGGCCGGCGATTTCGACGCCGACGGTTGTGACACGGTGGCGATCTACCGGCCGTCGGAATCACGCTTCCATGTGATCAACGAGTTGGGCTCCGACGACGCCGGGCTGGGCGCGGCCTCGTTCTCATTCGTCTTCGGGAACCCTGGCGACAAGCCATTCGCTGGCGACTTCGACGGTGACGGCGTCGACACCCTCGGCCTCCCCCGCGAGTCGACCGGATTGATGTACTTCCGCAACACCCTCGACACCGGCATCGCCGACTCCCAGTTCATCTACGGCGACCCGGGCGATGTGGTCGCCGCCGGCGACTGGGACGGCGACGGCGACGACACGGTCGCCGTATACCGTCCCGGCGACCAGACCCTCTACCTCAGGTTCTCCAACACGCAAGGCCCGGCCGACGTTTCGATTGTCGCCGGCGCCCAGATCGGGATGGCGGCGGCCAGATAGCGACAACGGGTCAGCCCGAGAGACGTTCGCGCAGCATCCGGTTGACGGCTCGGGGGTCGGCCTTGCCCTTCGTGTCCTTCATCACCTGCCCGACCAGGAAGCCGAGGGCCTTCTCCTCACCGGCGAGGAGCTCGTCGCGCGCCTTGGGGTGGGAGGCGAGGACCCGATCGACAGCTGCCTCGAGAGCTCCTGTGTCGGTCATCTGGAGCAGGTCGCGCCGCTCGGCGACCTCCCGGGGTTGGCCCTCGCCGGAGAGCACACCGTCGAGGACCTCTTTGGCCGCCGAGCTGGAGACAGAACCTTCCTCGACCATGGCAATCAGCTCGGCCAGTGCGGATCCGTACAGCGGGAGGTCGTCCGAGGTCAACTCGGTCTTGCGCAGCCATCCCACCACCTCCCCGGTCAGCCAGTTGGCGGCAGTCTTGGCCGGGGCGCCGGAGATCACGGCCTCGTCGTAGATCGCCCGCAGTGTGCCGTCGAGATTGGAGAGGCCGCCCGCCGTGCTCGGATCGAGGCCCTGACTCAGATAGCGGGCCCGACGATCGGCGGGCAACTCGGGGAGACGCTCGCCGATCTGTGCAACCCACTCCGGGCTCATCGCCATCGGGACCAGGTCGGGCTCGGTGAAGTAGCGATAGTCCGACGACCCCTCCTTGACCCGCATCGAGTGGGTGACCCCCGCTTCCTCGTCCCAGTGACGGGTCTCCTGAACCACCAGCCCACCCGAATCGACCAGCTCCGACTGGCGACGTATCTCGTGGTCGACGGCGCGCTCGAGTGAGCGGAACGAGTTCATGTTCTTGATCTCGACCTTGGTCCCGTACGCCTCCTCGCCGGAGGGGCGGATGGACACGTTGGCGTCGAACCGGATCGAGCCCTCTTCGAGCCGGACATCGGACACCCCGAGCTCGGCGATCACCGCACGCAGCTCCTGGGCGTAGACCCTCGCCTCGACCGCGCTGCGGAGATCGGGCCGGGAGACGATCTCGACCAGGGGAACCCCCGAGCGGTTGAAGTCGAGCAGTGTGCCCTCGGCTGCCTGGATGCGACCCCCAGCCCCGAGATGGGTGGACTTGCCCGTGTCCTCCTCCATGTGGGCGCGCTCGATCCCGATCCGGCGGGTCGCACCGTCGACATCGATGTCGAGATGCCCGTCGAGACAGACAGGGACGTCGAACTGCGAGATCTGATAGTTCTTGGGGAGGTCTGCGTAGAAGTAGTTCTTCCGATGGAACACGGAGCGCTCGGACACTCGACAGCCCAGGGCGAGCCCGATCGTCATGATCGACTCGATGGCGGCCCGGTTGGTCACCGGGAGGGCGCCGGGCAAACCGAGACAGGTGGGGCACACCCGGGTGTTGGGCTCACCCCCGAAGTCGACGGCGCAACCGCAGAACATCTTCGAATCCGTCATCAGCTCGACGTGGACCTCGATGCCGATCACCGGCTCCCAGCTCATCGCACCGCTCCCACGGCCGGAGGCGAGAGCGCGAAGAGGGCCTGCCGCTCGACCTCCGCCGCCACCTGGTACATGAGCTCCTCGCCGAGTGGAGGGGCCATCACCTGGAACCCGATGGGCAGACCGGCATCGTCGACGGCGATCGGGACCGAGATCGCCGGATGGCCGGCCAGGTTGGCCGGGATGTTGCAGATATCGGAGAGGTACATCGCCAGCGGGTCTGCGGTTCTCGCCCCCGCCTCGAAGGCCACCGTCGGGCTGGTCGGCGAGACCAGCACGTCCACCTGCTCGTAGGCCCGGGCGAAATCCTCCTGGATGGCGGCTCGCACCCGTTGCGCCTGCCCGTAGAAGGCGTCGTAGTACCCGGCGGAGAGCGAGTAGGTGCCGAGGAGAATGCGGCGAGTCACCTCCGGCCCGAATCCCTCCGCCCTCGTGCGGGCCATCAGCTCCTCGGTGGTGGCGCCGTCGACCCTGAGCCCGTAGCGGATGCCGTCGAACCGGGCCAGGTTCGAAGAGGCCTCGGCAGGCGCGATCAGGTAGTAGGCGGACAGGGCGATCTCGAAGGTGGGAAGGGAGACCTCTCGAACCTCCACCCCCTCTTTCTCCAAGCGGGCGACCATGTCGGTGGTGGCCGCCTCCACCGATGGCTCGAAGCCCTCCCCCGAGAGCTCGGTTACCACGCCGATTCTCAGCCCATCGACACCACGCTCCAAGCCTGCCTTGGGATCGGGGTAGTCGCCCGGGTACGAGGTGGAGTCGAGGGGGTCGTGCCCCCAGATCGCCTCCAGGGCGAGCGCCGAGTCCTCGACCGTCCGGGAGATAGGCCCGATCTGGTCCAGGGACGAGGCGAAGGCAATCAACCCATAACGGCTGACGGTGCCGTAGGTGGGCTTCATCCCCACCACCCCGCATAGCGACGAGGGCTGGCGGATCGAGCCTCCCGTATCGGATCCGAGGGCGAGCAGCGAAGAGCCGGCCGCCACCGCGGCGGCGGAGCCACCCGAGGATCCTCCGGGCACGCGGCTCAGATCCCAAGGGTTGTAGGTGAGCCCATAGGCCGAGTTCTCCGTCGACGAGCCCATGGCGAACTCGTCGAGATTGGTCTTGCCCATGACCACCGCGCCGCCACTGCGCAGCCTGGTGACCACGGTGGCGTCATAGGGCGGGATGTAGCCGGCGAGGATCTGCGAGCCGGCGGTGGTCTCCACCCCACGGGTGCACATGTTGTCCTTCAGCGCAACCGGGATCCCGTGCAGTGGGCCACGGTCAATGCCGTCGGCGAGATCGGCATCCGCCTGCCCTGCCGCCTCCATGGCCCCCTCGGAGTCGATCGTGAGAAAAGCGTGGAGTTGGGCCTCGGTCCGGGAGGCATTGGCCAATGCCTCGGAGAGCAGGTCGACGGCCGTCGTCTCACCGGAGCGGAGAAGCCGTGCGGCTTCGGCGACGCTGGAGGCGATCACTCGATCTCCATGGCCGGTGGCACTACGAAGTAGCCGTCGAGCGCCACCGGGGCCTGAGCCAGCACCTCGCCGCGATCGAGTGAAGGGCGCAACTCGTCCTCCCGGAAAGCGTTGGCCAGACCCAGGGGATGTGCCGCCTCGACGTGCGGTTCGCCCTCGAGAGACTGGACGCGAGCTGCATGCTCCAGGATCACACCGAGCTGGGCCTTGTACGACTCCAGCTCGTCGTCGCTCAGCCCGAGGCGGGCTAGACGCGCCACATGTGCAATGTCGATCTCTATGGGCATGGAGGCATAGTAAGACACCGGGTCCCGCCGCCGACCGGGCATTCCCGGCGGGCAGCTCCCCCTACCCTGGGGCCATGGACGAGGGCAATCCGCTCAAGGGCACTGCGATGACATTGGGCGCGGTGGGGTTGCTGTTGATCGCTGGCGGCCTGGTCATTGTCCTGCTCGCCACTCCTGATGAGGGAAGCACCGGGGGCGGTCTGCTCATCCGAGCCGGGGCGCTGGTGGGGGCCGTCGCCCTGGTCTTGCCAACGATCCGGAAACCGTCGCTCTCTACCGTGCTGGTCGCCGGTGGCGGGTTTCTCCTCGTCATGGCCCGACCCGCGCTGGTGTGGGCGGCCTTGATCGGATGGTCGGTCTGGGCGATCCTGGGTTATCAGCGGAGCACGTCGAGCAGAGAGTCGTAGGCCCAGGTCAGGTCGTCGATCCGCACCGACTCCCCCGGCTTGTGGGCAAGACCCGGCTCACCCGGGCCGAAGTTGACCGCCGGGATCCCGGCCTCGGTCAGCTGGGCCACGTCAGTCCATCCCTGCTTGCCCACGACCCGGGCCCCCGAGCGCCGTATGAGGTCGCGGAAGAGGGGGTGATCGGTGTCGACCGAGCCGGCAGGAGCCACATCGGTGACGTCGACCCGGTCGGCCGCGGCACATACCTCGAGCAAGCGCGCCACCGCGTCTTCGGCACCCCGGTCGGGGGCGAACCGGTAGTTCACATTCATGACGAACTCCGAGGGCACCACATTCTTGGCCACTCCGCCGTGGGCCGTTGTCACCGTCATCACCTCCCTGAACTCGAGCCCTTGGATGACATGGAGCTCCGGCTCGAGACCACGCATGTAGGTGAGGAACTCACCCGCCTTGGTGACAGCATTGTCTCCGAGCCAGGGACGGGCCGAGTGCGCCGATTCGCCGAGGAAAACGAGATCCGCGTTGACCACACCCTGGCACCCCGCCTCCACCGCGCGGTCGGTGGGCTCGAGCACGACCCCGGCCGAGGCCGATGTCAACCAGGAGGCTTCCTCCAGCACCGTGCCCAGCTGGTTGCCCGAGAGTGGTCCCTCCTCCCCGGCGTAGAAGACGCAGGCGAGACCGGCCGGTCCCAGGGTCTCGACGAGATGGATCATCACCGCCAGGCCCCCCTTCATGTCGGTGGCGCCGAGACCATGCACCCGATCTCCCTCCACCCGCGTCCCGACCTCGCCCTGGGGCGGCACGGTGTCGAGATGGCCGGCGAGGATGATGGCGCCATCGACCGGCTCACCCACCACCAGGGAGTCGGCGATGAGCTGATGGGACATCCCGCCGAGACGGGCTGCGATGGCATCCCGCAAATCGGTTTCGTGCCCGGTGACCGAAGGCATGTCGATCAGCCAGGCGACCGTCTCGACCAGCTCGGTGGTCAAAGCTGGACGTCCAGCTCGCGGAGGAAGTCGTTCAACGCCGTTTTCTCGTCGGTGGCGGCGGTCCGCTTGCCGACGATCAGGGCACAGGTGAGGTCGTAGCTCCCGGCGGGAAACTGCTTCGGTCTCGTCCCGGGCACGACCACCGACCCGGCAGGGACCCGGCCCCGGTGCTCGACGGGCTCTGCGCCGGTGACGTCGATGATCGGGGTCGATCTCGTGAGCACGGTGTTGGCCCCGAGCACAGCCTTCTCCTCGACGATGGTCCCCTCGACCACGATCGACCGGCTGCCGATGAAGGCTCCGTCCTCGATGATGACGGGGCTGGCCCCGGGTGGCTCGAGCACTCCCCCGATGCCCACTCCACCGGAGAGGTGGACGTTACGACCTATCTGGGCGCAGGAGCCGACTGTGGCCCAGGTGTCCACCATCGTCCCCGATCCGACGTAGGCGCCGATGTTCACATACCCGGGCATGACGATGACCCCAGGCTCGCAGTGGGCGCCGTAGCGGACGGTCCCCGGGGGAACCACCCGGATCCCTTGTTCGGCCAGACCCCGTTTCAGCGGGATCTTGTCGTGATACTCGTAGGGCCCGATCTCGACGGTCTCCATGTCCCTGAGCCGGAAATAGAGAAGGATGGCCTCCTTGGCCCACTCGTTGACGATCCAATCCCCGCCCACCTTCTCCGCCACTCGGATCTCGCCACGGTCGAGCCCGAAGATGGCCCACTCCACCGCCTCACTGGCGGCTTCCGGCTCGATCTCACCCGAATAGGCGGCGTGGATCGTGTCTTGTTCGGCCAACTGCAACCTCGGCTCGGGGGATCTGGCGGCAGGCTAATTGGCTCGGACTGCGGCTACGGTGCCGGGCGATGCCCTATCGCCTCATCTACCTCGGTCTCGGGCTGGTCGCCGTCGCCGTCATCGCGCTGGGGATCGCTCTGAACCGAAGTGGCGAGGAGATCGTCCTCCCCGAGCAGATCGAGGCGCTTTCCCCCCAACCCGGGGACCTGGTCCCGCCGCAGGCGACTGTCGAGATCGACCTTCCGGTGGGGTACGAGGCCGACATCTACGTCGACGGCTGGCTGGTGCCGGATGCGGTTTTCGTCGAGGCCACGGGGGTCTACCGCTGGGCGCCTTCGGCGCAGAGCCTCACCATCACCGAGTGGAGCCCGGGACCGCACACGGTCCGCGTGGTATGGGACACGAGCAGCGGTCTCCCCGATCCCGGGGAGTTCGAATGGACCTTCCGGGTGGGCTGAGACGTGGGAGGCTTCCGATATCGTTGCCCGCTCTGACGAAGGACATGGTGGAGAGAACAGCCAACGATCCCGACCTCTTCATCGAATCGTTGCCCGCGGCGATGCGTGACGACATGCGTCTGCTCGACGAGCTCATCTCCGGCGCCATGCCTGGCGAGACCCGGACGCTGTGGGAAGGCGTGTTCTGGGGGGGCACCGAGCAGAAGATCGTCGGATACGGCGACTACACCGCCACCCGGTCGAGCGGCGAGCCGGTCGACTGGTTCAAGACCGGTTTGGCGGCTCAGAAGAACCACATCAGCGTCTATGTCAACGCCGCCGACGCCGAGGGGTACCTGGTCAAGCAGTACGCCGACCGGCTGGGCAAGGTGAGGGTGGGCAGTGCCAGCATCGCCTTCAAGTCCGTAGAGGACATCGACCTCGACGTGCTCCGAGAGCTGTTGGAGGCAGCAAGAGAGCAGATGGCCTGATCGGGCGCGGCATCAAACCGCGATGTCGAGTGCGGCCCGGTCCGGTTCGATCTCGGCCACCTCACCGAGGTCCGGGACGAGAGGGATCGACATGAAGAAGCAGGCGCCACCGAACTGTTCGGAACGGCGATATCCGGCGGTTCCACCATGGGCCTTGGCCACCTTGGCCACGATGGCCAGTCCGTTGCCGGACCCGGGGACCCTGCTGTCCAAACGGCGTGGGCCGCGTTCGAAGCGATTCCAGATGACCAACTCGTATTTGGTGGGCACCCCCGGCCCGTCGTCGTGGACCTCGATCGTGAGGTCCTCATCTGGAACGGCGGTGACGATCACCCGCCCTCCGCCGTACTTGACCGCATTTCCGACCAGATTGGCTATCGCCTGATTGAACCTGGTGCCGTCGACGGTCACCGTCAGAGGAGGCACGTCGACTTCGACTATCTCGCCCCCTTCGACATCACTCACCGCATCCCGGACCAGTCGATCGAGCCGGCACGGGGCGGGAGCAACATAGATGGTGTCGTCACGGTCACGCGCCAGCAGGATCAGGTCGGACACGATCCGGGCCATGTGCCGGGCCTGATCGGTTGCGGTATCCAGGAACTCCTTCCGCTCTTGGTCGCTGAGCTCGATCTCGCCGGCTCGAACCAGCTCGAGCATCCCGAACATCGAAGTGAGTGGGGTGCGCAGCTCGTGGGAAATCGAGGAGACCAGGTCCTGTCGCTCGATATCGACCCGATCCCGGTTCTCCCGGATGGACACCGCCTGACGAGCGAAGGTGAGCACCACCACCGCCACGGTGGCCAGTGCGAGCAGAGGGACATGAGTGTGCTCGGGATCAAAAGCGAACCAGACCAGAGCTGCAATCACCAGGCTCGCCGCGCCATAGGGCGCGATCAGTGCGAGCCGACGCGCCGGTCGATCGGCCACCTCCCGGGCCGCTGGTCTCTTGTGAACGATCGAGGCAGAAGCCACGAGACAGATCGTGCTGGCGATGTAGAGCGGGTAGAAGGGCCTCGCCTCCTCGAAAAGCTCTCCCACCCCCTCCGCCGCGAACAGGAGATCGCCGATGGTCAGGAAGACCAGTGCCGCCGTGAAGAGCATCAGACGTCGGTCCAGCCAATAGGTTGACCGACGAACCGAGAGCATCAGGAGCGCGATGAGAAGCGCCACGTCGAGGATCGGATAGGCCATGGCGATCACCCGTTGCCCGGGCGGGGCGGCGCTCAGACGATCGATGTACCCGGCGAGGAACCAGACCCAAGCCAAGGTGGCCAGGGAGACAGCCCCCACCATTCCGTCGACCAGGGCACGGACACGCACCGGCCATCGGCCCTCGGCATGGGGAAGGGGCGAGGATGGAGAGGAACATGAGCGCGTAGGCGACGATGAAGAATGAGTCGAGTGGCCCGAACGCAGGCACGTCGGCGCCGGTGGAAGAGGCGAGAGCGACTGCGACGACACCAAGCGAGACTATTAGCAGCGAGATTCCGACTCCCCGCCAGGCGACTCGCTCCCGGCCCTCGAGACGTCCGGCTCCGCGCACGGCGACAACACCGGCGCCGGACATGCCGAGGATGACGCCGAGAGTCCCGGTGAGATCCGCAGTCTCGGGCAGCAGCACTGTGGCCAAACCAGAGGTGACGAGAATTCCGAGCAGGACCGAGATCCATGGCCGTTTCCGCCATTGGCGCGCGATCGGCTTCAGCGCCCAACGGATGATGTCCACGAGATTCACAGACATTGATCGGCAGGTACGACTCACATCTGTATGTGGGCCATCGGTCAGCCGAGTGAGGAGATACCCTGGTCCAGCACCTTCTGGAAGGTCTCCCCGTCGATGATCGGGATTCCCAACTCCTCGGCCTTGCGGGTCTTGGATACTCCAGGGGACTCGCCCACTATCAGGGCGGTGGTCTTCGATGAGACCGAGCCGGTGGACTTGCCCCCGCGCTGTTCGATGGCGGCCTGAGCCTCCTCCCGGGTGAAGCCCTCGATCGTGCCCGAGATGACGAAGGTCGCCCCGGCGAGGAGGTCGCCGGACACGCCGGGCTCGACCTCGTCTTCCAGACGGACTCCCGCCTGACCCAGCTTGGCCACGAGGTCACGGTTGACCTGGTCTGCCGCCCATTCCGCCACCCCGTGGGCGATGACCGGGCCGATGCCCTCCACCTGTGATATCTCCTCCTCCGCAGCATCCATCAGGGCGGGGAGCCCCCCGAAGTGGCGGATGAGGGTCCGGGCGATGGTGCCCCCGACATGCCGGATTCCCAGGGCGGTGAGGAGCCGGGCGGCCGGGCGATCCTTGGCCGCCTCGATCGCTCGCCTCAGGTTGTTCACCGATGTCTCGCCCCATCCTTCACGTCCCCGAAGCCGGTCGACGTCGAAGATGAATATGTCCGCCGGGTCGGTGATCAGACCTTCACCGAGGAGGAGGTCGATGGTCTTGTAGCCCAGGTGCTCGATGTCCATTCCCCCCCGGGAGGCGAAATGGAACAGCCACTCCCGGACCCGGGAGGGGCACTCGAAGCCGCCAGTGCAGCGGGCGACGGCCTCGCCGTCGGCACGGACGATGGGATTGCCGCAGAACGGGCAGACCGTGGGCATCGACCACACCTTCTCGTCCCCGGTTCGCGCCGCGGACACCGGCCCCACCACCTCGGGGATCACATCCCCGGCTCGGCGCACTATGACCTGGTCGCCGATCCGGACATCCTTGATCGCCACCTGATCGGCGTTGTGCAAGGTGGCCATGCCCACGTTGGCGCCGCCGACGAACACAGGCTCCAGCACTGCGAAGGGGGTGGCTGCACCGGTTCGGCCGATGTTGATCATGATGTCTTTGAGCCGGGTGACCTGCTCCTCGGGCGGGAACTTGTAGGCGATGGCCCATCTCGGTGCGCGCGAGGTGAACCCCAGGTCCTCCTGATCGGCCAGCGAGTTGACCTTGATCACCACACCGTCGGTCTGATAGCCGGTGTCATGGCGACCCTTCTCGGCGCCGGCCACGTAGTCGAGGACCTCCTCGATGGTGTCCAGGGTCTTGCTGGCCGGGTTGGTCCTGAAACCGACGTCGCGGAGGTACTGCATGGTGTCGGTGTGGGTCTCGAAGCCCGGGCCGCCCTCGACCAGACCCAGTTGGTAGACCCAGATGGCCAGGTTCCTGGAGGCGGTCACCGCGGGGTCCTTCTGCCTGACGGACCCGGCCGCGGCGTTGCGTGGATTGGCGAAGATGCGATCTCCTGCCTCCACCTGTCGCCGGTTCAACTCCTCGAAGGCCGTCTCCGGCATGTAGACCTCGCCACGCACCTCGAGGATGGCGGGTGGATCGCCGCCCAGTAGCCGGAGTGGCACCGACTTGATGGTGCGCAGGTTGGCGGTGATGTCCTCCCCCGTCACACCGTCGCCCCGGGTGGCGCCGGTGTCGAGGACACCGCCGCGATAGGTGAGCACCACCGCGAGCCCGTCGATCTTGAGCTCGGCGACATACCCCTGTGGTGGTCGGCCGAGTTGTCGCTCCATACGCTGTTCCCAGGAGAGCAGCATGTCCGCCGAGTCGGCGTTGTCGAGGGAGAACATTGGGCGGAGGTGGCGGACGGGCATGAACAGCTCGCTCACCGGGGCCCCCACCCGCTGGGTAGGGCTGTCCGGGGTGATCAGCTCGGGATGGGCCTCCTCGAGACGTCTCAGCTCGGCGATCAGGGCGTCGAACTGCGCGTCGGAGATGACGGGATCGTCGAGGACGTGGTAGCGGTAGAGATGCTCGTTGACCTGGGAGCGCAGCTCCTCGATCTGCGTGGCTTCGTCGGTCATCGGCCGGGACGTTACCGCCGGCCTGTCACGCGAAGGTATCGGCGATCAGAGCCCCGCCGAGGACCAGCTCGCCGTCGTAGAAGGCCACGGTCTGACCCGGGGCAACCGCCTCTCGTGGCTCGGCGAAGAGCAGTCTGTCGTCGTGGAGTGTCGCCGCCACCGGCTCCCCGTGGGCCCGGTACTGGGCCATTACCCGCCCTGTTGCCTTCTTCCCCGTCGTCCAGGTCACCTGACGCAGCTTGACCCCGGCGACCGCCAGCTCGTCACGTCGCCCCAGGACCACTGTCGAGCGGCCGGCGTCGATGCGGATCACGAACCGGGGCTCGCCGACAGCGACGCCGAGCCCGCGACGCTGGCCGATGGTGAACCCGACTATCCCCTCGTGACGGCCTATCTCGGCACCGTCGCTGTCGACAACCGGCCCCGGCCGGGAAGCCTCCGGGGCGGTGTCGTGGAGGAACGCACGATAGTCCCTCTGCCCGACGAAGCAGATGTCCATCGACTCGGGCTTGGTCGCGGTGCGCAGACCCATCTCGGATGCCACCGACCTGACCCCTGCCTTGGTCAGGTCACCGACCGGGAACCTGGTCCTGGCGAGCTCGCGCTGAGTGAGCATGGAGAGGACATATGACTGGTCCTTGGCCCGATCCTCGCCGCGAAGGAGAGACCACTTCCCGTCCTCGAGCCGATTGCGGGCGTGATGCCCGGTGACCAGGACGTCGCAGTCGAACTCGGCGAGGCCACCGAGCAGACGATCGAACTTGACCGTGCGATTGCACTCGATGCACGGGTTCGGGGTGCGGCCGGAGGCGTAGTCATGGACGAATCGGTCGACCACACCGTCACGGAACTCCTCGGTGTAGTCGAGCACGTAGTAAGGGATGTCGAGCTGGGCCGCCACCCTCCGGGCATCCTCGGCGTCGGAGACGGTGCAGCATCCGGCGGTGGGCGCCTCGCCGCTGGGCCCGGACCACAGCTTGAGGGTCACCCCGACCACTTCGTGACCGGCCTGCTTCGTCAGCGCGGCGGCGACCGAGGAGTCCACACCACCGGACATGGCGACCAACGCCCTCATCGCAACACCTCGACCAGGCCGAGCACGATGTCGGCGGCTTCGACGGCCTCATCTACCGTGTTGTCCCACCCGAAGCTGAACCTGACGCTCTCCCGCGCCTGGTCGGCGGTGAGACCCATGGCCTCGAGGACATGGGAAACCTGGGCTGCCCCCGACTGGCAAGCCGATCCGGCGGAGGCGGCAACCCCGGCCCGGTCCAGACGCATGAGCAGGGTCTCGTTGCGGATCCCGGGGAACCTGAGGTTCAGATGATGCGGCGAGCGCATCCGGTCCGGAGTGTTGACCACGACATCGGGCAGCCCGGCGATCACCCGCTTCTCGAAGTCGTCCCGGATATGGCCGACCTCGGTGCGGAAACGGGCCCGATCGGCTTTGGCCGCCTCCATTGCCTCGGCCAACCCCACTGCGCCGGCCACGTTGTGGGTCCCCGAACGGCGTCCCAGCTCCTGGCCCCCGCCGTGATGAAGGGGCTCCAAGGGCGTCCCCTCTCGCACGTAGAGCAGACCGGCGCCCTTGGGCCCGCCGAACTTGTGGCCGGTGAGAGTGAGCATGTCGACTCTTAGGGCATCGACGTCGAGGTCATGCGAGGAGAACGCCTGGACCGCGTCGGTGTGGATGAGGACGCCGGGATGGTGTCCCCTCATCGCGGCCACGATCCGGGGGAGATCCTGGACCACACCCGTCTCGTTGTTCAGGCACATCACCGAGATGACCGCCGTGTCCGCGGTGACCTCGCCTAGCAGCGAGTCGACATCCACGGCTCCCTCCTCGTCGACGCCGGCCAAGGCTGCGGGCAGACCGATCCGTCGGAGGAAGTCGGTGGTCTCGAGCACGGCCTCGTGCTCGGTGGCGACGGTGACCACCCCGCTTCGCGGGCTGCTGCTCAGCGCAGCCCCCTTCAGGGCGAGGTTGTCGGACTCGGTGCCACCGGAGGTGAGCACTATCTCCTGGGGGCGGGCGCCGATCGTGGCCGCGATGCGCTCTCTCGCCTCTTCCAGTGCGTTCTTGGCGCGCCGCGACACGTCGTGGACACCCGAGGAGTTCCCGAAGACCTCGTTGGAATATGGTCGCATCGCCTCCCAGATCCCGGGACGCATCGGCGTGGTGGCGGCATGGTCGAGATAGATCACGTGGATGCCAATTGTCGCAGGATGCCTGCGCTGTCAGGATCCGTGGCATGCGCTCGATTCGCATCGTCGTGCTCATCGACGCCCCACCCGATCGAGTGTGGGCCGAGCTTGCCGACCTCGGGTCCCACCCCGAGTGGATGGGCGACGCCGGGCCGGTCGAGTTCGTCACCGCCCAAACCGAAGGTGTGGGCACACGGATGCGAGTCCCCACCAGGGTCGGTCCGTTCCGCACCACCGACCTGATGACGGTCATCGAGTGGGACGAAGGACGGCGAATCGGGGTCGAGCACGTCGGAGCGGTCTCCGGTCGGGGCCGATTCGAGATTCGTCTCTCAGGCTCCGGCACAGAGTTGACCTGGAGCGAGACATTGGCCTTTCCATGGTGGCTGGGTGGTCCCTTGGGAGCCTGGGTGGCCCGCCCGGTGCTGAGTCGAATCTGGAGAGGGAATCTGAAGAGACTGCGACGTCGCCTGGAGGTCAGCGACCTTTGAACTCGGCCTGACGCTTGCCGATGAAGGCGGCTACCCCCTCACGGGCGTCCTCGGTCTTGAACGACTCGTTGAATGCGTCCCGCTCGACGAGGAGGCCCTGTTCGACAGGCAGCCCAGCCCCGGAGTTGAGCGCCTTCTTGGCGGCTGCGATGGCACGAGTCGGTGCCGCCGCCCACTCCCGCGCCGCCCCCATCGCTCTCTCCAGCAGTTCCCTGGCGGGGAACACCTCGTCGGCCAGGCCGATGGCCATCGCCTCTTCCGCATCCACCTGTCGCCCGCTGAAGATCATCTCCTTGGCCCGCTGGTAGCCGACGATGCGAGTCAGACGCTGGGTGCCGCCCGCCCCGGGGATGAGACCGAGCAGGATCTCGGGCTGCCCAACCCGGGCGTCATCGGCCAGGTAACGAAAGTCGGCCCCCATGGCCAGCTCGAGGCCCCCGCCCAGGGCATAGCCGTGCACTGCGGCGATTGTCGGCTTCTCCAGAGCCTCAAGGGCGGCGATCGCCTCCTGAAGGGTCCAGGCGCTGCGCTCCTCGGCTCCGGCATCGAAGGTGGCCTGAAAGCCCCTGATGTCGGCTCCGGCGGCGAAGTGCGGCTCCCCGGTCACCACCACCGACCGGATCGACCCGTCGGCGCAGCTCTCGAACGCCTCCTTCAGCTCGAGGGCGGCATCCTCGGCCAGCGCATTCACCGGCGGCCGGTCGAGTCGGACCAGGGCCACCGGCCCCTCGACTGTGAGCTCTACGTATTCCATGAGCCTGAGGCTAGACCCCAGGCCCCTGCCCCGGTTGGAGAGGTCAGGGTCGGAT
Source organism: Acidimicrobiia bacterium (assembly GCA_035462175.1). GTDB lineage: Bacteria > Actinomycetota > Acidimicrobiia > Spongiisociales > ZC4RG35 > JARDZU01. The sequence goes on from DATHUP010000065.1 coordinate 28,809, forward strand.
CGGCTCCACCCAGTCCGCACGCCAATCCGCTGCCGGGAACGATCGAGCCCAGTAGGCGGTCTCCCGTGCAATCAAGCCATCGCGCATGCGAAGGATGAACACGGATTGATAGGGATCGCCGTCGCCATAGTCCAGGTCCGCCTCCAGGACCAACAGGTCACCGTTCTCGGCGATCCGGACATTGCTGATGGTGGGTAGGTTGGGGAACCGGGCGTAGATCTCGCGTCGGTTGGCATTGCCCACGATGCGCTCGTTGGATTGGGGCCATTCGAGCACCACGTCCTCGGTGAAGAGCTCGTTCAGCGCTCCCAGATCACCCGCGTTCATCGCGGCGACGAAGGCTGTCGCCGTTCTTTCGTTGTCCGTCAATTCCACATCCTCCAACCAACGGCGACTACGGATCGGTCCAGGCGAATCTAGAGATAGGTGGCTCGCCGGCGAGCGTCTCCCCGGTCACGTGGTACCCACATCTCTCGAGGAGAAAGGCGACGTCGACCGGCTCGACTCCCCTCGACCGGCTTCCGTAGGAACCAATGATGAGCCGACCCCCCGGCGCCACCCAACCGGCCAGCCGGGCCAGCCACTCGCATCCCAGATCATCGGGACCGAGATCGACCAGGCTGAACACGTGATCCCAGCACCGCTTCGGCGCCCACCTCCAGGCGTCCGCCGCGACGAAGTTGGCAGCGAATCTGGGTAGACGCCGTTTGGCCAGCTCGATCAGGTCTGAGCCGATGTCAACCCCATACGGCACGATGGCATGCCCGGCCGACGCCGCCCACACCACGATGTCCTCGAGGAGGAGCCCATTGGCGCATCCGACGTCGAGGAAGTCGCCGTCGCGGTCGATCGCCTCGACAATGGGTGATCTCTCTGTCACCCAACGCTCCCGGCCGCCGGAGAACCCGGACTGCTCGATCGGGTCATCGCTGGACAGGTAGACGCCCTGCAACGACTCTATCTCCGCGATGAACTCGGGATCGGGGCGTGTCATGGGTCGATTGTGCGGACGCTCATTCCGTCTACGAGGTCACTCCGGGGAGGTCCCGCATCGAGGGGTGCTTCTTCGCCTCCACCGCCCGGATCTTCATCCGGGCGTCGACGACGACGACACCACTCCCAGGCTCCAGGACCTTCACCGGGTTCAGGTCCATCTCGACCAGCTCGGGGACCGCACCGATGAGACCGGACACCTTGAGGAGTGCCTCCTCGAGTGCGGCGATATCGCCCTTGGGCTGATTGCGGTAGCCGTCGAGGAGTCTCGAGCCCTTGATCTCGTTGATCATCTCCGAGGCATCGACATCGGTGAGCGGGTGGATGCGGAATGCCACGTCCTGGAGCAGCTCGACATAGATCCCGCCCAATCCGAAGACCACCAGCGGGCCGAAGTTGGGGTCCTGGGTCATCCCGATCAGCACCTCGTGGCCCCCCTCGACGAACTCCTGGAGCAGTACCCCTTCGGCGTCGTCCACCGCCCGGGTGACCTGTTTGTAAGCCTCCTTGACCTGGCTCTCCCCTTCGATGTCGAGCGCCACCCCACCCACGTCAGACTTGTGCAGCGCGGACTCCGAGATCACCTTGAGCACGACGGGGCCACCCATCTCGTCGGCAACCCTGACCGCGTCCTTGGCAGACGTCACCACGAGCGAGCGCGGCACGCGCAGCCCGACCTTCTCGAGGACGGCGCCGACCAGGTCCGTATCGAGCCATCCGCCTTCGGGGGGCACGGTCTCCAGGGCGTCATCGATCAGCATCCGCAACTCGGCTTCGACCGCCCCGCCGAGCGCGACTTCCTTGCCCGGGTCGCGGTGCCGCCATTGACCGTGCCGCACGGCCCGGGTCAGGGCGAGAGCAGCCGACTCGGGGAACATGTAGGTCGGGATCGCCCGCGACCCGTCCTTGCCGGCCAGGTAATGGGCTGCGTCCTCACCGGTCTGCATGAACACCGAGAGAAGGGTGACGTCGCCCTCATAGGCGAGTTGGGAGCGATGAAGGGCTTCGGCAACCTTCTGCGCCGCTCCGGCGAACACCGGGATGTAGATCACCATGACTGCATCGACCTCGCCGGACTCGAGAAGGAGCGAGATGACGTGCTCGTATTCGGTCGGCCCTCCCGAAGCGATGAGATCGACAGGGTTTCTGGTGGATGCCTCGGCGGGAAGGGCGCTGCCGATCTGATCCCTCAGCCCCGCCGACAGCTCGGGGAGGATCAGGCCGTTTGCCTCCAGGGCGTCTGCGGCGAGGATGCCCGGCCCACCGGCGTTGGTGACCACCCCGACCCGTTCTCCGACCGGGATCGGCTGACTGGCGAGAAGACTGGCCGCATCGAAGAGCTGATCGATGGTGTCCACCCGGATCACGCCCGACTGTCGGAAGAGGGCCTGCACCGCCACATCCGAGGAGGCCAGGGCGCCGGTGTGGGAGGACGCGGCCCGGCTTCCCGACTCGGAGCGCCCCGACTTCACTGCGATGATCGGCTTGCGACGACCCACACGACGGGCGAGGCGGGAGAACTTCATCGGGTTGCCGAAGGACTCCAGGTAGAGGGTTATGACATCTGTGGCCGGGTCGTCCTCCCATGCCAGGATCAGGTCGTTCCCGCTGACATCGGCCTTGTTGCCCACCGAGACGAACTGGGAGATGCCGATGTTGTTGCGGTTGGCGTAGTCGAGGATGGCGATGCCCAGGGCGCCGGACTGGCTGGACATGGCGACATTCCCCGCCGGCGGGTAGACCGGGGCGAACGTGCCGTTGAGCTGGACCGAGGGCGCGGTGTTGAGCAGACCCATGCAATTGGGCCCGACCATCCTCATGCCCGAGTCGCGCACTATGTCGAGCAACTCGGCCTCCAGCCTCGCCCCCTCCTCGCCGGTCTCGGAGAAGCCGGCCGAGATCACGACGATCCCGCGCACCCCGGCCGCGGCGCATTGCCGGGCGACCTCGACGACGATGTGGTGGGGCACGACGATGTAGGCCAGATCGACTTCGTCGGGCACGTCACCGATCGTGGCGTACGCCCGCACCGAGCCGATCACCTTCGCCTTGGGATTGACCGGGTAGAGAGGGCCGGTGAATCCCTCGGAGATGATGTTGTGGAAGAGCCGGCCACCGATCGAAGTCGGGTCGGTCGAGGCCCCGATCACCGCCACCGATCGGGGAAAGAAGAGGGGGAGCAGGGAGGCGGCCACAGCTCTCTTCTCCCGCTCCCACTCGGCCTGGAGAAGACCCTGGCTCAGCGCCACCGGGAAATCGACGGTGAACACGCCCTCGTCGATGGTGCGGGTGAGCTCATATCCGGAATTGCGGAACAGCCGCATCATCTGCCGGTTCTCGGGGAGCACGAACGCCTCGAACCGCTCCACACCGTGTGCTCGGGCGTGGGTGGTGAGAAGCTGGAGGAGCTGAGTGCCGATGCCACGACCCTGGTGCTCGTCGGCAACGGCGAAGGCGACCTCGGCCGTGCCGGTGTGGTCGCGTTCACGGTCGTAGCTGGCCAAGCCGATCATCTTCCCGTCGTGGATGGCGACGAGGGCCATCCGATCCGAGTAGTCGACATGGGTGAAGAAGTCGACTTCCTTCGGCTCCAGGGTCTCCTTGATGCGGAAGAAGCGGAAGTAGCGAGACTCTGTGCCGAGCCGTTCGAAGAACTCGACCAGCAGCGGCCCGTCTTCGGGTTTGATCGGTCGGATGCGAGCCCCGCCCCCATCGCGGAGAGCGACGTCGAGCTCGAATTCCGATGGGTACTCGGCCACGAGCCCAACGCTAACCGCATCCGAATGCCGCGGTGATCTGGTCGACGTGTATCGAACATATGTTCTAGACTCGCCGGATCGGAAGGAGACGACATGGGACAGATGATCGAACTCGCCTCGGGCGATCGCGCCTTCCGGGCCGGCCCGGATGAGGGTGGGGGGCGCCGGTTGCTCCTCCTCCATGCCTGGTGGGGGTTGAACCAGACGATGCGAGACCTGGCCGACCGCCTTGCCGGAGACGGGTACATAGTGATCGCCCCTGACCTATTCGACGGGGTGGTTCTGGACACCATCGAGGACGCCGACGCCCACGGCGAGGATGAGGAGGCGATGGAGGAGAGCTACTTCACCAAGGCGAGTAACGGGCTGGACGCCCTTGCCGCCGGGAAGCCGGCGCCGACGGCCGGGGTTGTCGCCTTCAGCTTCGGCGCCTGGTACGGCCGACGACTGGCGAAAGAGCGCAACGAGGTCGAGGCCCTCGTCGTCTTCTACGGAGGTGATGGCTTCGCTGTGCCGAATCGGGCCGGAGGCGGGCATCCCAGGTATCTGGCCCACTTCGCCGGAGACGATCCGTACGAGGAGGAGGACCTGGCCGGGGTAGGGCCCTTCCACTCCCGGTTGCAGGAGCTGGATCCGTTGAACGGCGCATACCTCTATCCGGGCGCCAAGCACTGGTTCTTCGAGCCGGACCGTCCTGAGTTCGATGCCGAGGCGAGTCAGGAGGCCTATGCCAGGACCCTCGATTTCCTGGAGAAGTGCCTGCCCGAGGAGTGATCAGCAGATTCCCACCGCTCCGGCGACGATCCCGGGCAAGGCCCTCCGCAGGATTACACTCCTGGCAACGGGGGTCGATCTATGCGGGAAAGGTGAAACACGAGGACGTAGATCTTCCCACGCGCATCGTGGGGCCCGGGCCCGGTTCCTCTCCCCTCCCCCACCCACCGGCCCGGGTCCCACGACCTTTTTCCAGAGGGTGGTGGGGTGAAGCGCCTCCAACCCGAAGCCGGGGCTAACCCGAGGCTTCGAGAGTCACTCGTCCTTCCAGCGGCACCATGCCCGGAGGACTGCCGTTAGCTCATCGGATCGCCGTTTCACATCGCCGGCATCGGTGAATCGCATCACCCGAGCAGTCGCGCCGTCGCCCTCGAGACCGGGGTGAGGACCCGGGATGTGGGCACCGGTGTGGAAGAGGAGGCTGACGAATCGTTTCGCCGGGTTGAAGCTGAAGATGTTGCCTTTGTACGAGTAGGTCGGGGTACTCCACTTGATGGATTCGGTTATGCGCTTGTCGGCGGCGAGCGTCACCTCGCGCACCGCCTGCATCGCATCCTCGAGTGGGTGTTGCTTCGCCTCGAACCAGGCATCCACGTCGGAACTCGTCATCGCCACCTCAGGTCTTCTTGCCCGGCTTCGGCTTCAGGGTCTTCACGTAACGGAGACTCGCCTCGAGATACGGCACCAGGTCTTGGGTGTCCGCCAGCATCTGATCGGGCACCGCCACGTACTCCTTGTTTGGCGGCCAGGAAGGGTCCCCGCGAAACAGCTCGGTCGAATACCTCTCCAGGAACTCGGTGCGCTCCGGTTCGGGGAGGCGGATTCCGACCACTCCGTGCTTGGAGATGATGGTGTACATGTTTCCGTTGATCGCCGTGTAAGCCGAGCCGAAGTTCGATTTGCGGTCGACACCCTCGACACTCTGCAGCAGCTCCTCGTAGAGCCGCAACTTGTCCGGCGGTGCGGTCACCTTCTTTTCTGCCAAGTCGTGCCTCCGCTTCCGAATGCCGGTGGCACCTTCTTCATGTCGCGGCTGCGATCACGCGGTGCCCGGGGTGGGATTCGAACCCACACGAGCCGATTCGGCTCAAGGGGGTTTAAGCCCCTCGCGTCTGCATTCCGCCACCCGGGCCCGGGTACGAGTCAGGGTAAAGCCAGGAGGTCCATTGCGACGCCATCGAGCGTGTCTCGCCCCGACACCGCCACTTCAACCGTGTCCAGGACCTGCATCACGGCTTCTGCGACCAGTGATCCGGCCAGGATCACCGGGGCCCGTTCCGGGTGCAACGCGGGGATGGCTGCGGTCTCCTCCACCGTCTTGCCCGCCAGGGAGTCGATCACGGACTCCAGCTCGCCTCGCGTCATTCGGTGCCCGTGAACCATGTCCGGCGACCATCGGGGCAGGTCCTCGGCGATGGCGGCGAGACTGGTCCAGGTCCCGGCGACCCCGACCAGGGTCCCGACCTCCAGGCTCACCTCCCGGAACAGATCGGCGAGCAGAGACCTCGCCGCCGCCATCTCGGACAGTGGCGCCGGCCTGCTGGGAATGACCCGCTCGGTCAGCCGCACCGAGCCGATGTCGACGGACACCGCCCCGTCGTCGGTGACCAGCTCGGTGCTTCCCCCACCGATGTCGGAGACGACCACGGGCGGCTCGAGGAGCTGTCCAAAGGGGCCGGCGGTGGCTCCCGCATAGGCGAGACGCGCCTCCTCCTCACCCGACACCAGTATCGGTCTCACCGACAACGCCGATTGAGCCAGATCGAAGAACAACTCACGGTTGGCGGCATCACGAGCGGCTGAGGTGGCAATCGCCCTTCGTCGCTCAACCCCTTCAGCGTCCATATTGGCGCCGAAGCCGGCCAGTGCAACCAAGGAATCCTCGATCCCCGCCGGGGAGAGGGCGCCGCTGCGGTCCACCCCCCGACCCAGCCCGGTCACCTCCTCCCATCTCCCGAACTCGGTCGTACCGTCCGTGATGAGCAGCCGTATCGAGTTGGTGCCGATGTCGACCGCACCCACCTTCACGGGTAGGCGACCCAGGCCGGATTCTTCTCACCATCTAGGACACAGGGGGCGGTGCAGTCGAGAGGCTCGATCCAGCTCTGGACGAGCTCACCCACCGGGTTGTCCCCACCGGCTCTGGTGTGGGCGTAGTGGGCGTGCAGGCACTTGATCCCGAGGGTGGTACCCCCCACCCCCCCGGATGGGGCTGGAGATGATCCCGCCGGGACCAGGGCGTCTCGCTCTGCCGCGTACTCGGAGTGGGCCCGGTCGAGACCCGCGCCGAATTCCGGGTCCACCTCCGCCTTCTGCTCCAGCCGCCTGATCCCGCCCGCCCCTTCGAGACGGCCGATCCGCGCCGTGGCCAGAGGGCAGGTGAGCCAGTAGAGGGTGGGAAACGGGGTCCCATCGTCGAGGACGGGGGGAACCTGGACCACGACGGGGAGGCCGAGATGACACCGTGAGACCGGCATGGAGTCGGCGCGGAGAGGACGCCCGATCTGGGTTTCGACGACGCGACGGTCGTCAGGCGCAGGCATGCCTAGGAGCCCAGGTCCTCGCCGCTGACGAACTCCCAGAGCCGGTCGACCCAGGTCTTGTCCTCGTCGACGGGCCCCTCGGTCTCGGTCGGTGCGATCTGGTCGCCACCCGGAGGGTCGAGCACCACGAAGCCGGTCTCGCCGGGCCGGACGTAACCCAGCTTCTCCCGTGCCAGCTTCTCGATCTCCGCATCGGTGTTGAGCGCGGCGACGTCCGCCTCGAGCTCCTCGTTCTCGGCTTCGAGGGCGGCCAGACGATCCTGCGCCGAGGCCACCTGTCGCTGCGAGTCGATGATCTGGCGATAAGGCACCACCTGGGTGAGGAAAGCAGCGCCAAGCAGGAAGAAGAGAAGTGTGACGAGGGCAACACCTGGGCGGCGCAGGACCGTCATCGCGACCGGGGGAAGGTGTCCCACCCGGCGAAGCGGGCCTCGTCGCCGAGCGACTCCTCGATGCGGAGCAGCTGGTTGTACTTGGCGGTGCGCTCGCCGCGGGCCGGGGCGCCGGTCTTGATCTGACCGGCATTCGTGGCCACGACGAGATGGGAGATGAAGCTGTCCTCGGTCTCCCCGGAGCGATGGCTGACCATCGTCCCGAACGAGGCGCCCCTGGCCGTGCCCATCGTGTGCAGGGTCTCCGACACCGAGCCGATCTGGTTCACCTTGATCAGGATGGCGTTGGCCGATCTCTCCGCGATGCCGCGGCGCAGGATCTCCTCGTTGGTGACGAACAGATCGTCGCCGACCAGCTGGATGTCCTCGCCGAGACGGGAGGTGAGAGCCGACCATCCGTCCCAGTCGCTCTCCGCCATCCCGTCCTCCACCGAGACCAGCGGATAACGGTCGACCAGGTCGGCGAGGTAAGCCACCATCTCTTCCAGCTCCAGGCCGCCGCCCTCGAGGTGGTAGAGCCCCTCGCGGTGGATCTCGGTGGCAGCTACGTCGAGGGCCAGGCCGATCTGCTCGCCGGGCACATAGCCGGCGACCTCGATCGCCTCGACCAGCAGCTCGAGGGCCGACTCGTTGGTGGGCAGATCGGGGGCGAACCCGCCCTCGTCACCGACGTTGGTGCTCAACCCACGGCCGCTCAACACCTGTTTCAGGGAGTGATACACCTCGACCCCGGCCCGCAACGCCTCGGAGAAGGAGGGGAGGCCGGCGGGGACCAGCATGAACTCCTGGATGTCGACCGAGTTGGCCGCGTGCACGCCGCCGTTGAGCACATTGAGACAAGGCACCGGCAACACCTGGGCCGAGGGACCCCCCAGGTACCGGTAGAGAGGGAGACCCACCGCCGTCGCGGCGGCCCGGGCCACCGCCATGGACACGGCGAGGATGGCGTTGGCCCCGAGATCGCCCTTGGTCGGGGTGCCGTCGAGGTCGAGCATCAACTGGTCTATGTGCTCCTGGCGGGTGACGTCGAGCCCGACCAGGACCGGAGCGATCTGGTCCTTCACATTTGACACCGCCCGGGTCACACCCTTGCCGTTCCACCTATCGCCGCCGTCCCGCAGCTCCACGGCTTCCAGAGCCCCGGTCGATGCCCCCGAGGGGACGATGGCGCGACCGAAACCCCCTCCATTTGCGAAGACCTCCGCCTCCACGGTGGGGTTGCCTCGTGAGTCGAGTACCTGGCGAGCGTGGATGCGCTCGATGGTGAGCTGGTTCATGGACAGTGCGATTCCCCGGTTCTGGATCGCCAAACTACCAGCAGCGGCGAGACAGCCCGGCGATTAGGGCTCCCCCTTGGCCAGCTCCCAGCGTCGATTCATCTCCTCCAGGGTGAGACCGTCGAGCGGGCCACGGGCCTCCATCGCCCGGAACCTGGTCTCGAATCGGTCGATGGCCTGCCGCAGAGCCATCTCGCCATCGATGCCGAGATGACGAGCCAGGTTGACGACCGAGAACAAGACGTCGCCCAACTCGGACTGGGCCCGGGTCAGGTCGGAGAGAACGGCTTCGAGCTCGTCGAGCTCCTCCCTGATCTTGGGCACCACCTCGGCCGCCTCCGGCCAGTCGAAGCCCACTTTGGCCGCACGATTCTGGACCTTGGAGGCGCGCTGGACCGCGGGCATACCGGTGGGGATGCCGTCCATCTGCGATTGGCGGGCCTCACCCCGCTCCCCGTCCTTGATGTCGTCCCAATTCCTCTTCACCTCGGCCGCCGAGGCGACATCGACCTCCCCGAACACGTGCGGGTGGCGCCGCACCAGCTTCTGACGCAAGACCTCGGCAGCGTCGTCGATGTCGAAGGCACCCTTCTCCCTGGCGATGGCGGCATGGAAGAGCACCGAGAGAAGGACATCTCCCAACTCGTCCTCGACCTCGGCGTAGCCGACCCAGTCAGGCCCGTCGGCGTCGAGCCGGCTCACCGCGTCGATCAACTCGTACGTCTCCTCGACCAGGTACTTCACCAGGGTCTGGTGGGTCTGCTCCCGGTCCCAGGGGCACTCCTGGCGGAGCACGGCCATGGTGTGCACCGCCCCGATCAAACCGCCCGGGGCAGAATCGACGAAGATCGAGGTGCGGAGACCGGCCATGGCCGGATCGACGTCATCGGGCGATACCTCGGCCCTGACCGCCCCGTCGGCGCCGATGCCGGCGAGGACCGTGATCACCGCTTCCTCGGGCAGGACCCTTGCCATTTGGGCCGCCACCTCGGCCAGGATCTCGGGCCGGTCGAGATGACCGACGATGGTCGGCTTGTCCAGGATCAGGGGCACGGGCAAGTGGTGCCCGTTGAGGATCTGCAGGCCGCGGTCGAAGGGGTCGTAGCCCATCTCGACCAGGACGGCGTCGACGAACGACTCGGCGGGGACCACCTCGATCTCGGATCCGGCGGCGAGCAGCTTTCTCACCGCGAACTCGCCGACGAGGGGGCTGCCCGGGACCGCATAGACGACCGGTCCCCTCACGGCGGCGCCCAGGACCCGGTCGGCGATCGACTGATACACGTCGTCGAAATCGGCTGCCGCCTCGTAGAGGTCGTCGCAGGCGACGACCTCTCTCATGGCCGACAACTGCTCGGCGGCCGGGTGCATGATGGTTCGGACGACGACCGTGACCTCGGGGTCGAGGAGCACGGAACGAACAACGGCAGGAATCCGGTCGAAATCGCCGGGGCCCAGACCGGTGACGGTTATCACTCGGTGGGCGGGACCACCTGTGGCGGATTGGCCTGCCAGGTGCCGTAGGTCTCGTCGACGGTCACCTCGGCCGCCTCGACTTGCTCGATGAACCAGGCATTCGCCGCCTCTCCGATCCCCTGGGCGGACAGTGCCTCCAGAACCTGGTCCTCGGTGGGCACCTCGTCCTCCCTGAGGAGGATGACATGGAACCCGAATTCGGTCTCAACGGGATCGGTGGGCACGTCGACCTCGGCGGTGGCCAGGGCTTCGGCGAACTCCTCGACGAACGCTTCCGGGGGGGAGCAGCCGAGGTCACCGCCTTGGGCCCCACTGCCGGCGTCAGTGGACAACTCGGCGGCAAGCAGGGCGAAATCCTCGCCGGCATCGAGCCGGGCCAGCACGTCTTCGGCCTCGGTCGCGGTGGCTACCAGGATGTGAGAGGAGCAATAGAGCGCTTCGGCTTCGGCGATCACATCGTCGACGTCCTGCTGGCTTGGTGGCTCGACCTCGGCGGCGAACACCTCCCGGACCTGCTCGTCGAGCAGCTGCTGACGGGCGACCTGGAGAAGGAACTCCTCGGTCACGCCGTTGGTCTCGAGGAACTCCTCGCGGGTCATGCCCTGGGCAGCCTCCTCGAAGATGGCGTCGGCTTCGGCCGACGCGTCCTCATCGGTGACCACGATCTCGAACTCGTCTTCGGCGGCGTCGCCCACGATGCGCCACTGGATGTCGAATCCGAGGAACTGGGCGAATGTCTCCTTGGGGATGGTCGACTGCTCACCGGTGTCGATGAGTGCCTCGATGTCGCCGACCCTGATGTCCTCACCATTGACCGTGGCGGCAACGGCGTTGGATCCGCCGCCGCAGGCCGCCAGCCCGAGCGCGGCCAGGACCAGGAGCAGTGCAAGTTTCTTCAAGAGAATCCTTAGAGGGGAGAGTCGGATGTTAGGTGAGAAGGGAGGGCAAAAGGCAATATGCAATCGCGCCTCTGACTCGTTGCTCGTCGCTCATGGCTCGTTGCCTGGTTCCCACATCTCCTGGAGAAAATGGATCAGACCGGGCACCAGGTCGCGAGGGGCCGGGATGAAGATGACCCCCTCCTGGGCATTGAGCACCGATCGGGGCTGGAGCCGCTTGAGACGGACCTCCTGGGACGACTTGAGGTCGACCGGGCCCATCCTGATCTCGTGACGTAACTGGACCAAGTCCTCGAGGCCAACCCGGAGCGCCTCCACCCTCAGCCCGGCCAGAGAGACCAGCGCCTCGGCGGCAGGAGGTAGCGGGCCAAACCGGTCCACCCACTCAGCGGCGACATCCTCTACCTCGGCCTCGGTGGTGGTGGTGGCGAGCCGGCGGTAAGCCTCGAGCCTGAGCTCCTGGTCGCTCACATAGCTCTCGGGGAGGTGGGCATCCACCGGCAGGTCGATGCGAATCTCGCGCGGGGGTGTGGTCACCGGCTCCCGGCCCTCGAGCTCGGAGACTGCCTCGGCCACCAGCTCGGCATAGAGGTCGAAGCCGACCGCGGCGATGTGACCGCTCTGCACCTCTCCCAAGATCGACCCGGCGCCCCTGATCTCCAGGTCTCGCATGGCGAGCTGGAAGCCAGAACCGAGGTCGGTCGCCTCCCCTATCGCCTCCAGCCGACGATGGGCGTCCTCGGTCAGGGACTGGTCGGTCGGGTGGAACAGGTAGGCGTAGGCCCTCTGGTCCGACCGTCCCACCCTGCCCCGCAGCTGATAGAGCTGGGCCAGGCCGAGCAAGTCGGCCCGCTCCACGATGAGCGTGTTGACCGTGGGCAGGTCGAGACCCGACTCGATGATGGTGGTGGCCACCATGACGTCGTACTCACCGTTCCAGAAGTCGATCATGACCTGCTCCAGCTGTCCCTCCGACATCTGGCCGTGGGCCACCACGTAGCGGGCGTCGGGGACGAGCTCTTGGAGACGGGCCACGGCGCGGTCGATCGACCGCACCCGATTGTGCACGTAGAAGACCTGCCCCTCCCGGAGGATCTCCCTTCGTATCGCCGCCGACACCGCCTGCTCGTCGTAAGGCCCGACATAGGTGAGGATCGGATGACGATCCTCCGGAGGTGTCCTGATGTGGGAGACGTCGCGAATCCCGGTCAACGCCATCTCGAGAGTCCTCGGGATCGGTGTGGCCGTCAGCGTCAAGACGTCGACCCCGACCTTGAGTCGCTTGATCGCGTCCTTGGCCGACACTCCGAACCGCTGCTCCTCGTCCACCACGAGCAAACCGAGATCCTTGAAACGGATGTCGTCGGAGAGGAGGCGGTGGGTTCCGATCACGACATCGACCTCGCCGGTGGCGAGACCGGCCACCACGGCCTTCTGCTGCTTTGCGGTGAGGAATCTGGACAGCGCCTCGACCCGCACCGGGTAGGTCTGGAATCGCTCGGCAAAAGTTTGATGGTGTTGCTGGGCGAGCAGCGTGGTCGGGGCGAGCACCGCCACCTGCTTGCCCGCTTGAACCGCCTTGAAGGCGGCTCTGATCGCCACTTCGGTCTTCCCGTACCCGACGTCCCCGAACACGAGGCGATCCATGGGCCGCTCCGACTCCATGTCGGCCTTGACGTCGACGATCGCCTGCAACTGATCGTGGGTCTCCTCGTAGGGGAACGACCCTTCCATCTCGCCCTGCCACGGCGTGTCGGGGTCGTAGCTGTGCCCAGCCGCCGCCGCCCGCCGCCGATGCAACTCGACGACCTGCTGTGCCACGGCGGCAACAGCCCTGCGCACCTTGGTCTTCTGCTCCGACCAGTCCTTGCCCCCCATGCGCGACACCCGGGGCTGTTCGCCCCCGGTATAGCGGCGGACCGCGGCAAGCTGGTCGACCGGGACGTAGAGCCGGTCCCCGCCGGCGTAGGCGATCACCAGGTAGTCACGTTCGATCCCCGCCATCGTCCGGGAGACGAGACCCTCGAACCGGCCGATTCCGTGCTGGTAGTGGACCACGTAGTCGCCCTCGCTGAGGTCGCGGTACTGCTCGCCGACTGCGCTGCGCGCCCTGCCGATCCGCCGGTGGGCGCGGCGCCGCCCCGCGATCTCCTGCTCACCGAGGACGGCCACCCCCAGCGTCGGGGCGACGAATCCGCGGTGGATCCCGACCGCGACCACTGCAGACCCTGCCCGGTCCAGGCGGTGCAACCGGTCGAGGGCCAGTCCCTCCTCGGCAAGAGCCCTCGACACCCGGTCGGCGGCGGCCTCCCCGTCCATCGCCACCACCGTCGCCATGCCGCGGCCCAGCAACCGGCTCAGCCCGGAGGCCACCGATTCCGGATCTCCGGGCTCGGCGTCGAAGGCCCTGATCTCGAGGGCCACGTCCTCCGGCCCGGTTGGCGCAGAGGGAATCCGCAGATATGGCCGGGCGGCGAGGCTCTCCTCCAGATCGAGGAACAGGGCGGGGTGCGCTCCTGCGTGCGGTGCTTGCTCTCCCCAGGTCGGGGCCAGGGCGGCGGCCAGCTCCGCCTCCTCTTTGACCAGGTCGCGGGCCCTGTCGAAGGCGCGGCCCGGCTCGACCAGGATCAGGTCGGCCCGCGCCGGGAGGGCGTCGATCAGCGAGACGGGTTCCGCGAGCCAGGGAAGCCAGGACTCGATGCCAGGGAAGACCTGGCCCTCGACGATGCGGTCCCAGGTCGAGGCACTCCACGGCTCAGATCGGGTGAGCTCCTCGGCCCTGGCCCGGATCTCGGGGCCGGGACGCACCTCCCTGGCGGGGAAGGCGAGCATCACCGGGACGGCCTCCTCCGATCGCTGGGTGGCCACGGAGAAAGCCCGGATCTCTTCGAGCTGGTCACCCCAGAAGTCGAGTCGCAGCGGTCTGTCGTCATGGGCGGGGAACAGGTCGACTATCCCGCCCCGGATGGCGAACTCGCCACGTGTCTCGACACGATCGGTGCGGACATAGCCCAGGTCGGCCATGGCCCGGGCCAGGTCGTCCATGGCCACCTCCTCCCCGGGCTCGAGGGTCAGCGGGGCATACGGCGAAGGGCTAAGTCTCTGGATGGCGCCGCGCACGCTGGTGACCACCACCACGGCGCCTGCCCGGTCGAGGGCATGGCGCGCCTCGGCGCGATGGGCCATGGTGGCGGTGTTGGGAGACACGTGCTCGAAGGGCAGCGTCTCCCAGGCGGGTGCGAGAAGCACGTTGTCGGCGAACAAGGAGAGGTCGTCGACCAGCTCCTCGGCGTCTCTCTCCCCGGGCACCACGACGAGCAGCGGTGAGCCGAGTTGTTCGGCGAGACCGGCGATGGCGAAGGCACGGCCACCCGGGGCGACGGCCCACGCGCCATGGAGATCGGGCAAAGGGGCGGAGCGCCATGCAGTGAGGAGGGGTGCGAGCGGAGCAACCACCGACCGATGGTACCCAGCGACTTCAAGTGAGCAGACCCTGCTCCTCGAACCAGTCGACGGTTCGTTGGATCGTCGCCTCGAGAGGCGTGTAGTCGAGGCCCAGCTCCCTGGTGGCCTTGCTCCCGTCGTATACATGGCCGGCGCGGAGGACCCGGACCATCTCCCGACAAACCTTGGGGGGGCGGCCGGTCAGCCTCGCCCCCAGCGAGACGGCGACGGCCCCGGCGGACGCCACCCAGCCGGGCACGAATCGAGGGGTGGAGCTCAGTCCGGCCGAGCCGGCGAGAAGATCGAGCACCTCGGCCATGCCGAGGCTCGCACCGCTGAGGAGATAACGCTCACCGCGCACGCCCTTCTCTGCAGCCAGGAGATGGCCGCGAGCACAGTCGTCGATGTCGACGATGGAGACCTTGGTCTCGACCAGCACGGGGAGCTTGCCGTTGAGCACGTCGAGGATCAGCTTGCCCGTCCCGGATGACCGACCCGGTCCCTGCACCGACGACGGGTTGACCGCCACCACATCGAGGTCACCTGCCTCCTCGAACACCACCCGCTCGGCCAGATGCTTGGAGCGTTCGTACCGGGACAGGTAGCTACCCCGGTGCGGGCTGGTCTCGGTTCCCAATGTCCCCGGGCGTTCCCCGATGGTCACCGCGGAGGAGGTGTGGATCATTCGACCCACCTCGGCGGAACGACAAGCGGTGAGCACATTCCTGGTGCCTTGGATGTTGACCAGGTCCATCTGCCCGGGGTCCGGTGAGCACATCTGGTTGATCCCCGCCACATGGAAGACTCGGTCCGCCCCCGACACCAGGCCGAGCAAGGCGGCCGAATCGAGGACGTCGCCGGCCACTGGCCGGGCACCCAGGGCCTCGACCGCCGTGGCAGAAGATTGGGAGCGCGCCAGAGCCAGCACCTGGTGACCGTGGGCGACCAAATGCCGGACGAGGGGGCGGCCCACCACCCCACTGCCGCCGGTGACTGCGATCCTCACGTCCTGGCGCGGTTGGGCTCCGAGCGAACCGTGTGCCAGAACGCCGAGATGTAGCCCCAGGCCGATCCCACCGTGGCGATGACCGCGAGCAGCATCACCCACTGGTCGAGGTACCAGAGCCCCCACCGGTCGGGAAGCCTGAAGAAGGCGAGGAAGATGGCGAGAAACTGGGTGCCGAACTTGATCTTTCCCCAGGTCGAAGGGGCGATGAGCCCGCCCTGAGTGGCCACGGCCCCCCTGAGCGCCATGACCATGAACTCACGGAAGATGATGATCGAAGCGGGCCATATCGAGACCCGGTCTATGGAGACGAGGGCAAGCAAGGTGCCGGTGATCAGGATCTTGTCGGCGGTGGTGTCGAGAAAGGCGCCGAGCATGGTGCCGCCGCTGGTCCGCCTGGCCAGATAGCCGTCGAGGAAGTCGGTGAAGGCGGCTATGGCGAACAGACTGGCCGCGATGAGGAGGGCGTTCCCGATCCGGTCGGATCGGGTGAACGCCATGATGATCGGAACCAGAAGGATCCTGGACAAGGCCAGGGCGTCAGGCGTTGAAATCGCTTCCTCCTCGTCTCAGCGATTCGATCATATCGACGGCCCTCAACCTGAGAAGAAGCCCAGCAACTCCTCCGAGGTCTCGAGCGGGGCCTCCTCGGCCAGATAGTGGCCACAGGGGAGGGACCGCCCCTGCACATCGTCGGCCCAGTTTCGCCACACGTCGATCATGTCGTACCACTTCTCGAGCACGGCCCTCTCCCCCCACAAGACGAGGATCGGGCATTGCAGCTTGCTTCCGGCGCTCATGTCGGCAAGATCGTGCTCGAAGTCCACCCCGGCCCCGGCCCGATAGTCCTCGCACATTCCCCGGATCGTCTCCGGGTCCCGGAAGCAGGCCAGGTAGTCCGCTACCGCCTCTGTGTCGAAGAAGCTGGTATCCGGTCCACGCGTGGTGTGCCAGCGCCAGAACCAGTCGGGGTCGGCGCCGATCAGCTTCTCGGGCAGGGGGGAGGGTTGGGCCAGGAAGAACCAGTGGTAGAGGCTGAGGCCGAACTCCCGACCGCCCCGGGAAAAGGCCTCGCCGGTGGGAACGATGTCGAGCACGGCCAGTCTCTCCACCACGTCGGGGTGGTCCAGGGCGAGGCGATAGCCGACACGGGCCCCGCGGTCGTGGCCTGCGACGGAGAATCGCTCGTAGCCGAGCCCGGCCATGAGCTCGATCTGGTCGACGGCCATGACCCGCTTCGAATACAGCGTGTGATCGGGGCTGGATTCCGGCTTCGAGGTCATCCCGTATCCCCGCAGGTCGGGGGCGACGACCGTGAAGTGCTCGGCGAGAGGGGGGGCCACCCGATGCCACATGACATGGGTCTGCGGGTTCCCGTGCAACAGGAGAAGCGGTGGGCCCTGGCCCCCGATCCTTGCCCTCACCCGAATCTCGCCGATGTCGATCGTCTCCAGCCTGAATCCTTCGAACATGGTGCTCATTCCACCAGACCGCGGCCCGGTCGGAGAATCAGACCCAGTCGAGCGACCGCTGCACTGCCTGGCCCCAGCGCCGATGCAGTCTCTCCCGCTCCAACTCGCCCAGCACAGGAGACCACCGAGCTTCCTCCGACCACAGAGCCCGGACCTCGTCGAGATCCGACCAGAGCCCGATGGCGAGACCGGCCCCGTAGGCGGCTCCCAAAGCCGTGGTCTCGGCGACGCGCGGCCTGACCACGTCGACACCGAGGATGTCGGCCTGGAACTGCATGAGCAGATCGTTGGCGGTCATGCCGCCATCGACCCGCAGCTCCTGTAGTTGCACTCCGGAGTCGGCCGTCATGGCGTCCAGAACATCGCGGGTCTGGAAGGCGGTCGACTCGAGGGCGGCCCGGGCGACGTGGCCCCGGTTGGCGAACCGGGTGAGGCCGGTGATCACCCCACGGGCATCGGGTCGCCAATGAGGAGCGAACAGCCCGGAGAATGCAGGCACGAAATACACGTCGCCGTTGTCGTCGACCGATCGGGCCAAGGACTCCACCTCGGCGGTGTCCGAGAAGAGCCCGAGGTTGTCGCGGAGCCACTGCACCAGCGAGCCGGTTACGGCTACCGAGCCCTCGAGGGCGAACACCAGGGGCTCGCCGCTCCGGTGGTAGGCCACCGTGGTCAGGAGCCCCGACTGCGAGGCAACCGGAGTCTCCCCTGTGTTGAGGAGCATGAAATTCCCGGTCCCGTAGGTGTTCTTCGCCTCCCCGGGGCTGAAACAGGCCTGTCCGAAGAGGGCGGCCTGCTGATCGCCCAGTATGGCGGCGAGCCGTATCCCGGCCAATGGACCGACACATTCCAGATCGAGACCTATCGAAGGGACTATCTCGGGGAGGGTGGCGGTGGGAACCCCGATCGCGAGGGCCAGATCGGCATCCCAGGTGGCGGTGGCCAGGTCCATGAGCAGGGTGCGTGAGGCGTTGGTCACATCGGTCACGTGATGCCCGCCGTTGCGCCCTCCGGTGAGATTCCAGGCAATCCAGGAGTCGATGGTGCCGAAGGCCAGCTCTCCCCGCTCGGCTCTCAGGCCGAGGTCGAGGTCATCGAGGAGCTGCCGCGCCTTGGGGCCGGCGAAGTAGGTGGCCAGCGGCAGGCCGGTCTTGCTCCGGAACCGATCGGGCCCCTCCTCTCCGCCCAGGGCCAGGCACAGGTCGGCGGTGCGGGTGTCCTGCCAGACGATGGCGTTGTGCACCGGCTCGCCAGTGGCGCGATCCCAGATGACGGTGGTCTCCCTCTGGTTGGTCAGACCGACGGCGAGAAGATCCGAAGCCTCGAGCCCCGCCCGGGCCAGGGCTCCCTCGATGACCGAGGTGGCACTGGACCAGATCTCGACCGGGTCGTGCTCGACCCATCCGGGTCTGGGGAAGATCTGCCGGTGCTCTCGCTGGTCGGCCGAGACGACGTTGCCATCGTGATCGAACACCATGAACCTGGTCGACGTAGTTCCTTGGTCGAGCGCGCCCACGAGCTCAGGCATGTCTGGCACTACCCGTCGAAGGCGGCGTGGCGGTCTTCCAGGGAGAGGGCGCGCACCATGAAGTTCGACGTGCCCGTCTCGATGAGCTCCCGGGCCGCCGCCGCCAGCGCTCCGTAAGCAGCCATGGCCAGGGCTCCACCGGTCGATATTCGCCTTACCCCCGCTTCCCGCAACTGGGCAATCCCGGGCGTGTCCACCCTCGCCAGCACGTTGACCGGGGCGCCGGTCTCGTCGACCACCCTGCGGATACCGCCGATTTCGACCAGCCAGGGGGCGTACACCACGTCGGCCCCTGCGTCTCTGTAGGCGGAGAGGCGGACGATGGTGTCGTCCAGGTTGTCGATCCCGTACAAGTGGTTCTCGGCACGGGCGGTCAGGGTCATCCCGGCCGACCTGGCGACCTCTGCGGCGGCGGCCACCCGCTCCGCGGCCACCTCGACCGGATCGATGCCCGTGTGCGGGTCGTAGTCCTCGATCGAGAGTCCGGCGGCGCCGGTCTCTGCGATCCGCTCGACATTGTCCGCCACTCCGCCGGCGTCCTCGGCAAAGCAACGTTCGGCGTCGACACTCACCGGGAGGTCGACCGCCGTGACCAGGAGACGGACGTGCTCGAGGAGCTCGGCGAAAGTGACCTGCTGGTCCATCCGGCCCAGGGAGGCGGCATGCCCCGCGCTGGTGGTGGCGATCGCCTCGAAGCCGAGGGAGGCGAGGACCCGAGCCGATCCGACGTCCCATGCGTTGGGCATCACAAAGCACCCGCTCTCGTGGATGTCGGCGAACCGTGCCCTTCTCTCCTCGATGGAGGGGTGCCCAGCCATCGGGCGGAGGGTAACGGGGAGGAGAGTACGCCCGGGGAGGTGCTGCCGCTGAACCGAATGCACTGCGTCACGGATACGTGACGCCATGCATTAGGAATGCGGTGAGCGTCCCCGTCGCGCAGCCAGCTCCTGGGCCCGGGCCGGGTCGGAGGGCCAGAGCTCGACCACGTCGGCGGCATCCTCGATCATCAACTCGACCTCGGGCCGCTCCGCCTTGGTGAAGGGCCGGAGGACGAAATCGGCGGGGTCCATCTGCCCGGGGGGGCGCCCGACGCCGAACTTCAGCCGGCTGAACTCTTTGGTCCCGAGCGCCGCTTCGATGGAGCGGACCCCGTTGTTGCCACCGCTGCCCCCACCCACCTGGAGCCGGAGCCGCCCGAAGGGAAGGTCGATGTCGTCGTGGATCACCAGCAGATTTTTCGGGGCGAGATCGAAGTAGTCGGCGAGGGCGCGAACCGACTGGCCCGACAGGTTCATGTAGGCCGTGGGCACGGCGTAGAGGACACGGTCCTCGGCCATCCCGGTCTGGGTGACCCGTGCCCGGACCCGAGAGGGGCCGCGTCCCAGCTCGAGCCCGCCCCGCGACAGGACACGGGCCAGGACCGCGTACCCGGAGTTGTGACGGGTGCCCTCGTACTCGGCCCCGGGATTGCGCAGCCCGATCACCGCCCGGGCCGGGTTAGTCCCCTGACTCGCCCTCGGCTTCTTCGCCAGCAGCTTCTTCAGCCTCGCCATCAGGCTCCTCACCCTCGGCGGCTCCCTCCTCGCCTTCGAGCTCCTCACCCTCCAGCTCCTCGGGCTCCTCCTCGATCTCGGCGGCGGGCGCGGTCACGCTCATCAGGACCGTCTCGGGGTCCTCGATGTAGAGCACGCCTTCGATCTCGGGGAGATCGGCGATGCGGAGAGCTCCTCCCACCTCGACCCCGGAGATGTCGAGCTCGATCCCGGAGGGAATCGAGGTGGCCAGCGTCTCGACCACGACTTGGGTCTTGCTCGGGGAGAACACACCGCCCTCGATCACGCCTACCGGTGTCCCCTCGAAATGGATCACCACCTCGGCGTGGATGGTCTCGTCGAGCGACACCGTGACGAAGTCGACATGCCTGTACTCGTTGCGGAAGGGATGCCGCTCGATGACCCTGGCCATGGTGAGGACCACATCCTGCCCCTCGATCTCGAGGTTGATCAGGGCGTTGGCGCCCGCCTCGGTGTGCAGGGCCATGTGCAGGTCATGGGCATCGACGGCGACCGTGATCGGCTCGATGGTCTTGCCGTAGACGATGGCCGGGACGCGCCCCGTCTTGCGGAGGCGACGCGACTCGCGCGAGCCGGTTGCCCGGCCCGTCTCGGCGCGCAGAGTGACTTCGGACATCTAGAGGACTCCTCGGAGAGGTGGATCGCCATCAATTATGGCCCTGTGACGTGACTTCTGCCAGATGAGACCGACGCGATCCACTGCGTCGTGCCCGTCACCAGTCGCTCCAGCAGCTCTGCCTCGGCCCAGCCGCCCCCCCGGAACGAGTGATTCGCCCCGTCGAGCAGCTCCACCGAGACATTGGGGAGGGGGCGGATGTGGCGGTCGAAGAGCTCCATCCGGCTCAAGGCGTCGCGGGTGCCCTGAAAGAAGAGCATCGGCACGTGGACGTCGGGGAAGTGGGCGACACGCAGTCTGTCCTCTTTCCCCGCCGGGTGGAGCGGGTAGGCATAGAGAACCACTCCCGCCGCCGGGTAGCCCTCGGCGACCAGGTAGGTGGCGATCCGACCTCCCATCGACCTGCCCGCCAGGAAGAGCCGGTCGACCCTCTCCGCCAGGAAATCGGCGGCGGCGCGGTGGACTTCCAGCAACGTCTCGGTGCGGTCCGGGCGCTTCGAGCCCCGCTCGGTGTACCTGTAGTTGAAGGTCATCACGGTGTGACCGGCTTCCGCCAGCCCGTCGCGCAGGGCGATCATCAGCGGGTGATCTTGGTTGACGCCCGCTCCATGGGCGAGGAGGAGCCCGGTGGGCCCCGATCCGGTGAGACGGCCCGAGACCTGGCCGCCCGACCAGACGATGGAGGTGTCGTCGGTCATGCAACCAATGTAGGGCAGTTACCGTGACCCAATGGAGGTGCTGGTCGAGGAGACAGCCGAAGACGTGGCCGATGCGGCCTCGCGGCGGGTAGCCGATCTGGTCGCCGCGGCCGGGGGACGGTTCTCGCTCGGGTTGGCCGGAGGCTCGACGCCCGAAGCCACCTATAGGTCGCTGCGTCGCCTCTCCCCCGGGTGGGACAACGTCGATGCCTGGCTCTCCGACGAGAGATGGGTCCCGCCCGACCACGAGCGCTCCAACGGGCGTATGGCCGCGCAAGCTCTCCTCGATCATGTCGATGCCGGCTTCGACCGCCCCCGTTGGAGCGAGTTGATCATGCCCGAGGATTCGGCGGCCCACTACGAAGCCAGGCTTCGTTCGATCCACGGCGGCGGAAGACCCGATGTGGTCCTGCTCGGGATCGGTGAGGACGGCCACACCGCCTCCCTGTTCCCAGGAACGGCTGCCCTCGACGAGATGGACCGCTGGTTCGTCGCCAATCATGTCCCCCAGCTCGACGAGTACCGGTTGACCGCAACGTTCCCGCTGCTGTGGAGGTCGAGGCTGCTCGTGGTCCTGGCAGTCGGCGCGGGCAAGGCGCAGGCGGTGAAACGGAGCTTCGAGGGCGCCACCCCGGCCGGCCGGCTCGGCGCCGGGGAGGGAGTGGTCGAGTGGTACCTGGATCGACAGGCCGCGGCACTGGTCGCCTGACCCGGGCGGTTGGCGCCGTCCTGCTCAGCGCCGCCTGTGCCTCGACTCCGGTGCCGCTGGCGACCGAGACCAGCCAAGCCGTCGAGGCGGGCGCCACGACGGCAGCGGCGAACACGACATCCACCGCGACCACGACGAGCACACCGATGACCACGGTGGCCACCACCGTCGCCTCCGAGCCGCCGTCGGACATCGGCCTGGAGATGTACACGCCCGATGGCGAGGGACCATTCCCGGCGGCCGTGCTGGTCCACGGAGGCGGTTGGGTGGGCGGCTCGCCACGCCTGATGCGCGATCTGGCCCGATTCCTCGCCGGCGAGGGCATCCTCGCCTTCAATGCCCCATACACCCTGTCCGACGGCATCGCCGGTTTTCCCGTGGCCGTCGACGACATCGCCTGCGCTGTCAGATATGCCGCCGCCCATCCCGAAGGGGACGGCACGGTGGCGGTGATCGGTCACTCCGCCGGGGCGCACCTGGCTGCCCTGGTCGCCCTGGACACCGGTGTCTACGGGGAGGGCTGCCCACTGGAGGAGGCGGTCATACCCGAGCGGCTCGTCGGGCTGGCCGGCCCCTACGACGTGACCCGTCTCGGCCCTCTGTTGCGCCCCTTCTTCGGGGTCGACCCCGAAGATGATCCCGCGACGTGGGTTGCGGGCAACCCCCTCCTCCAGACCGGCAACAACGCGAATCTGTCCAGTCTCCTCCTCCACGGCGAGAACGACGGTCTGGTCGACTTCCGCTTCGCCACCGACTTCGCCGATGCCCTCGGCAGGGCCGGTTCCGAGGTCCTGGTCGAGGTGGTGGAAGGGGCACGTCACAACGACATGCACGATCCCGACATCGTCGGCGAGCTGATCGTCACCTGGCTGGAGCGGGAGGGTTAGACGGGTTGCTCGCCCGGGCCCAGCACCCAGGCGCTCTCGTGCCGGGTCATCCCGATCCTGGGGTAGTAGTCGACGGCTTTGGGGGCAGCGAGCAGGATCACGGTTGCCTTCGGGGTCGCTTCCCGGGTGAGGCGTATCAGGTCTCTGCCGATTCCCCGACCCTGATAGGCGGCCCGCACCGCCAGGTCGGAGAGATAGGTGCAGTAGACCCAGTCGGTGATGGAGCGAGAGATCCCGACCAAGAGGTCCTCGTCCCAGGCGGTGAGGACGAGATTGGCCTCTTTCAGCATTCGCGCCATACGCTCCCGATCGTCGACGGGTCGGCGCTCGCCGAGGGTGGAGTCGACATATAGCTCGATCATCTCGTCGAGTGCGATCTCGTTCCCGGTGCGGTAGGTGATCATCGTCTGGAGACTATGAGGCCCGGGGCTATCCTGACCGAATGAGGCGTCTCGCCCTCAGCCTGGCCCGACTCGTCGGCATAGCCTTTGCCATGTACGGCGCCTGGATGTTCTTCGGCACCCTCGCCGAGCTCATCGCGGGTGGCTCATACGACCCGACATGGGTGCCGTGGCTGGTCATGGGGGTCTGCCTGGTCGGTCTGTTGGGCAGTGTGACCCTCTTGCTCAGCATCGACGGCCCGGCTCGATGGCGAAACCGCTCCCGCCGGGTCTTGGGATGGATCGGGCTCATGATCCTCGCCCTGCTCCCCACCCAGGCGATCCTGGTCATGTTCCCCCTGGGCCTGCTCGGGGCGTTCACCTTGTTTCTCTCGGTCGACAGTCGCTCCGACCGCGGCCGGCACCTGCTCAAATCCGTGTGATGTCCTTGGGAGCGAGGCGGGGGCCAAAGCTCGGCTCATGGCCCAGGGTGTGCAGCAGCCGGGTCACCCTCGCCCGATGAGGGCGGAACGGCTCGAGCAGCTCCAGCATCTCCTCGTCACTCCCTCTGGGTCGCCCGGTCATGTGATGCACCACGATGTGTTTCAGATGGAAGTCCCCCACCTCGACCTGGTCGGGGTCGCCGTGGGAGACCACGAGGGTCTTGGCGACGGTCCAGGGGCCGATGCCTGGAACGGAGAGCAGCGTTTCTGCAGCCGCGTCGGGCTCCAACTGGTGGAGTCGGTCGATCCGATCTGCAGCAGCAGCCACCCGTCTCAACAGATCGGCCCGTCGTTTCTCGAGGTGTAGCTCGTGGTAGATCCAGTAGGGGGATTCGGCCATCCGATCCGGGTCGGGTGGGAGACGGAGACCCGCCCTGGGGCCGGGTGCCCGGTCACCGAAACGGCTCCGTAGCCCCTTCATCGCCGCTGCGGCCTCCGAACCCGTGACCTTCTGTCCGGTGATGGCTCGGACCAGGGCCTCGAAGACCAGACCGGTCCGCCCGAATCGCCAACCGGGATGGCGTCTATGAAGCTCGCCGACAGTTGGGTGGTCGGTGCAGAACGTGCCGGGATCGTCATCCAATCCGACCAGCGAGCCGAGACCGGAGAGGAGCCAGCCGGCTCCGTCGCCCCAGGCATCCCCGACGATCTCCTCACGAGTGCGACGAATCCTGATCGTGCCGGGGCCATCCGGGGTGCGTGCGGTCAGCCACCAGCCGTCGTCGGCGAACCAGCCGTGGAGCGGGAACAAAGTGGCCCTGAGATCAAGCGTGCCTTCGATGGGGATCGAGCGGGTCGACTGCTTCACGAGCCCACCATCGTCACCAACGATCGTGATGCACCACCTCGTCAAGAGGACGTCGGGCCGGGTTCTTGATCGGTTTCAGAGGGCGATCCGCCGGGTAGCCCAGGCCGAGAAGCCAGGTGAGCTGGAGGCCATCGGGAAGACCGAGGACCTCGGATGCAAGCTCGTGGTCGCGCACGGCCGCGGTCCGACTACCGATCCCGAGGTCGGCGGCGGCGATCATCATCGACATTGCCGCCTGTCCCAGGTCGTAGTTGATCGAAGAAGCGACACCGAGCTCGTCGCCGGCCGGGGCCACCAGGCCCACGGCGGCGGCAGCATTGGCGATATGGGCCGCCCCCTGCCACACCTTGGAGATCTTCTCGAGCTGATCCCTGTCCTGGATCAGCACGAAATGCCAGCGTTGGTCGTTTCTGGACGACGGAGCGCGGCGCCCCGCCTCCAGGATCCGCTCCAGGTCGGCCCGATCGATCGGCTTGGTGTCGTACTCCCTGGTGGCGCGGCGCGCCCTGATCGCATCCCATGTCTCCATGGGTCAAACTTAGCGGTGACCCAACCGGGTCAAGGATGTTCCGCCCATTGCCGATATTCCTGGGATATGGAATCACTGACGGCTGCGACGACGTCTGAATACATCTCGCAACTCGTCTCGGCGGTCTCCGCCCCCCTGCTCGTGGTCGACTACACCCCGATCATCGAGCGCTACGAGGGTCTGCCGGTCGCCGAGATCGCGAGGAGGCTCGAAGACGAAGAGGAGTTGACCACCTGTCTCCAGCTCCCCCGCCAGCTCGGCGTCAGCGACGAGTGGGTCCTCCTCTACGGGCACCCACTGGCAGAAGAGGCACCCGATCTCGTCGTTCGCCGCTTCACCGGAGACCAGTATCCCGACCTGCGTAGCGACATCATCGACCAGTTCCTGGCGCCATTCCGGGGCATCTCGTCTCTGCGCAGCCAGCATCTCGCCCCCACACTGGCCGGGGACGTGACGGTCAGGTCGCACTGGAGAGCGCCCGTCGTGGATGGTGTTCCCGATTACTCGACGATCGTGATCGTGGACCTCGACATATCGGATCTGAGAGAGACGCAACACGCATTGGAGGAGGCGATCGAGTCGAAGGACCGTCTCATGGCCACCCTCTCCCACGAGCTGCGCAACCCCCTCAGCGGTGTGGTCGGCTTCAGCTCGATCCTCACCTCCGACTGGGATGCCATGGACGACGACACCCGCCGCGAGATGGCCCGGGACATCGCGGCGCAGGTCGGCGACATGTCCTCACTTCTCGATGACTTCCTCACCTTCAACGTGGACAGCTCCCTATGCGTCGATGACGAGCTGCTCACCCTTGCCGACGTCTTGGAGAGCCTCGATCTGGGCGGGGTGAGCCTCGAGATCGATCCTGCGAGCAAAGCGCGGGGAGACGCGCTTCGGATCCGGCAGGTGATCAGGAACTTGATGCGAAATGCGGAGCGGCACGGCGGCCAGAGCCGAGCTCTGCGCTCGGTGGCCAGGGACGGGATGATCGCGATCCAGATGCGGGACGACGGCCCGGGTGTGTCCCGGGAGGTGCTCCAGCGCCTGTTCGAGCCCTTCTCCCACGGCTCCAAGTCGGGATCGCTCGGTCTCGGGCTCGCTGTGTCGCGGAAGCTGGCCCGGGCCATGGGAGGCGATCTCTCCTACCGCAGGGAAGGAGACACCACGGTCTTCGCGCTCGAGCTCCGCTCCGGTTAGAACGGGGTTGCCCTCAGGCGGGAATCACCTCGACCGGGATCCCGTTGAGGATGGCGTTCCCGGACACCGGGTCCATCCCCCCCGTGGAGAGCCGGTTGCTGTTCACTCCGGGCCGGTCGGAAGCGACGGAGAGGGCCGCGCCCATGAGGTCATGGCCCCAGCCATGGGGCAGGCTGACCACACCGGGCATGATGTCGTCGCTGACCTCTACGGGCACGACGAGCATCCCCGCAGCCGAGGAGACCTTTGCTTGTCCTCCAGCGGCGACCCCGATCCGCGCCGCGTCGGTGGTGTTGATCTGCAACGTGCAGCGATCCTTCCCCTTCACCAGCACGTCGATGTTGTGCATCCAGGAGTTGTTGGAGCGGACATGTCTCCGCCCGATCAGTGTGAATCCGCCGTTGGCTGTCCGACTCAGCGAGGAGCGAAGCCGTTCGACGTCCGCCAAGAGAGGCCCAGGGGCCATCTCGACGTTGCCGCTTGGTGTGCACAGGGCTCCGGGCAACCGGGGCCGGAGTGGGCCGAGATCGATTCCGTGCGGCGCCTCCTCGAGGCGTTCCAGGGTCAGTCCGTCGGGGTGGGCCCCGTAGCCGTCGCCATATGGCCCGGTGCGAACCAGGAAGTCGAGCATCCGCTCCGGGCCCCTGTCCCCGCTGGTGGCGGCCAAGATCTCCTCCGGGAAGCGGCCGGCGATCGGTGACGCCGGGTTGGCCACCGCAGAGCCGACCAGCATCGCGAATACGCCGTCGTCGAGGGCGTCGAGATCGGCACCTGCGCCCTGGCCCGAGACGACGGCAGCGAGACGGAGCATGATTCGCCACTCGTCAGGGGTGCCCTCGGGGAGCGGGAACAGGGCCGGCGAGTAGTTGGCGACGTTGCGCACCGAGAGTTGGTTGAAGGCAAAGTCGTAGTGAGGACGGCGCAACGGCGAGACGCCGGGGAGGATCACGTCGGCGTGCCGGGTGGTCTCGTTGAGATAGATGTCGAGCGACACCATGAAGTCGAGCCCGGCGAAGGCCTCGTCGAGCCGGTCGCTGTTCGGAGTGGAGAGCACCGGGTTCCCGGCGATGGTGATCATTGCCTTGATCTGGCCCTGACCCGGCTCCAGGATCTCCTCGGCCATGGTCGATACCGGAAGCTCGCCCCGCGTCTCGGGAAGAGCCCGAACCCGGCTGGCCCAGCGCCCGATCTGGAACCCTCGTCGTGAACGCGGCTGCTCGTGGGCGGCGTGGGAGAACATGGCCCCCCCGACCTGGTCGAGGTTCCCGGTGAGGAGGTTGAGGATGTCGACCATCCACGAGGCCATGGTCCCGAACTCGGCGGTGTGGGTGCCGATGCGACCGTAGACCGCGGCGGACTCGGCGTTGGCAAGCTCCTGGGCGAGACGCCTGATGGTCTCTGCCGGAACGCCACAGGTCTGAGCCACGGTCTCGGGGTCGAATCCCTCGACGGCGCCGGCGACCTCGTCGACACCAGCCACGTGCCCCTCCAGGTCGCCCAGGTCGACCAGACCCTCCTCGAAGAGGACGTGGGCCATGGCGAAGAGGAACGCGGCGTCGGTGCCAGGGTTGATGAAAAGATGCTCGTCCGCTGCCTCGGCGGTCTTGGTCCTCCTCGGGTCGACAACCACCACCTTCCCCCCGCGCCCACGGATCCCTTGGAGACGACCGGGCCAGTCGGGCGCGGTGGCCAGGCTCCCGTTGGACTCGTAAGGATTCGCCCCCAGCATCAGCAGATACGAAGTCCGGTCGAGATCGGGGACCGGGATCAGATCGGGGTGGCCGAACATCAGACCCGAGGAGACGTGCTTCGGCATCTGGTCCACTGTCGCTGCGCTGAATACGGACTTCGTCCGCAGCATCTTGAGCAGAGGACGCACATAGAGCACCCCCGACATCGAGTGGACGTTGGGGTTACCCAGGTAGACGCCAACCGCATCGGGCCCGTGCTCGGCGATTATCGGGATGAGGCGGGACTCGATCAGGGCGAAGGCCTCGTCCCAGGTCGCCGGTTTGTGTCGCCCGTCTTCTTTGACCAGCGGGGTGCGCAGCCGGTCTGGGTCCTCGTCGAGCTTGCCCAGCGTCGAGCCCTTTGGGCAGATGAAGCCGCCACTGAAAACGTCGGCCCGATCGCCGCGGATCCTGATCACCTGCTCGTCCCGATGAGTCACCTCCAGACCGCAGGTGGCCTCACATAGAGGACAGGTCCTGAAGTCGGTAGAAGTAGTCATGCCCGTCCGGCCACCGGCTCGTGGCGCCGGTCACGAACCACGGGCAGGGTGGGCAGGATGCGGACATCCCGCCGGTTCAGCCTCTCCCCGCAGTTGGCGCAGTGGGCCACCGCCTGCGCCTCCTGGCCGCAGTTGACATGGATCACCTTCTGCCGGTGGTCGCCAGGTGGCGGCTTCCATCTCTCCCCGTAGCTCCACAAGGTGATCAAGACATCGAAGAGATCCTTGCCCTGCTCGGTCAGGCGGTACTCGTTCCGGGGCGGATGTTCCTGATAGGGGCGGGTCTCCAGCATCCCGTTGGCGACGAGACGCTCGAGACGGTCGGCCAGCACGTTGCGAGCGATCCCGAGGTCGTTGACGAACTCGTCGAAACGACGTACGCCCAGAAACGCATCGCGCAGGATGAGGATCGTCCACGAATCGTTGACCATCTCCACGGTGTTGGCCACAGCGCATTCCAGATGCTCCAGTGATTTCCGCGCCATGGCGCCAGGCTAGCCATTTGTGAGTTGCGATGGGCTACTGACCTGGGTATTTTGTCAGTAGCAACTCGAAACTCATTTGCTACTACCAGGAGACATCATGAGATTCAGCCGATTGCGTCGTCGACGTCGGCAGCCCAAGCCACCCTTCTTCCTCCTCGAGCTAAACCTGCCGCTCGACGAGATCGTCGCCGACCTGGTGTACCCGACTCCCTCAGCCGTCTGAGGCAGGACCGGTTCCGGCGACGCTCTCCAGGAACCAATCGAGCAGCCTCTCCAATGCCGGCTGCGATTCCTCCGCGAGCCGACGGGTCTCCTCGATGACCCGATCCGGGTCGAGCCCTGCCGTCAGAAGGGCATCGTCGGCCCCCGCCCGGCACCACGCGGCGATGAGGCCTTCTGACATCTCCGGGTGGAATTGCACGCCGAGACTCCGACCGACCCGGAATGCCTGGGTGCCCGACCGGTTGCGGGCCAGCTCGTCCGTCTCTGCGGGGAGGAAGATCTCGTCGTGGTGGAACTGGAACCAGGGCCCGTCGGCCATCTCCTCGATCCTGGAGCCGACCCGCCCCCACCCGTGCTCGGGACGTTTCGACCGTCTCACCGCGCCACCCAGCGCAACCGAGATGGCCTGGGCTCCGAAGCAGATCCCGAGCATCGGGGCGCCGGCCTCGGCGCGATCTTTGATGAAATCGAGCTCGGGTGCCACCCAACCGCGGAGCCGGGCGTCGTAAACCGACCATGGTGAACCCATGAGCACCACGAGGTCGTGGTCGGCGTCGGGAAAGGCGGCGGACACCTCGGGGTCGCGGGCGTCTCCGACCACCACGAACGCATCGAGCGCGAAGCCGCGTCGCTCCAGGTACTCCCCCACCCGCTCCGGGGTGGACAATGGGTCGTGTTCGACGATTAGCGCCCGCATCGGCGAGAGGCTATCCACATGGGGATCCGGGCCTGTCAAAACACCTTCTCCGTTGATACTGTGTGCCGGCGAATGAGCGAGATCCCGTTCGACCGCGTTCGCTTTCTCTGGCCCGATCATCTCGGGTTGGCCCGGGGCAAGTACTTGTCGGCGGCTCGGGCCGCCGAGGGCTCCAACCACTGTGTGGCATTGTTCTCACTCCAGCTCAACCGAGAGATGATCCCGTTCCCAGGTGCTCACCACGAGAGCTTCCCCGACATCGAGGCTCACTTTCCGACCGTGGCGATCCGACCCGGTTGGGAGAAGGACACCGGTGTGGTGGTTGCCTCGATCAGCAAGGACGGGGTTCCTGTGGAGCTCGCTCCCCGCTCCATCCTGGAACGGGTGATCGGTGAGTGGGAGGAGGTCGGGTACACCCCGGTGGTCGGAATCGAGCTCGAGGCGTTCTTGTTCGAGCCCGACGGGAGCAGGGGATGGAACCCTATCCATACGCCCGGCTCCTATGTCTACGGCACGGGCACCGCGGTCGACCCGAGCGGCACCATCGAGGAGATCATGGAGACCGCTCATCGCATGGGCGTCGAACTGGAGTCCGTCAACTCCGAATACGACGACGGCCAGTTCGAGCTCACGCTCCGCTATGCGGAAGCCCTTCAGGCTGCGGACGACGCATTCTTGTTCAAGGTCATGGCCAAGGAGGTCGCCGCCAAACGGGGCTACCTACTCGCCTTCATGGGGAAACCGATCACCGAGCGAGGTGGGAGCGGTATCCACGTCAACTTCTCGCTCCGCGACTCGAGCGGGAGCAACGCAATGGACCAGCCTTCCAGCCCGGATGGCCTGAGCGACCTGGCGCATCGCTGCATCGCCGGGTTGATCAACGATCATGTCTCGATGACGGCCCTGGTGGCGCCGACGGTCAATGCCTACAAACGGCTCCGCCCCGCCGCCCTGAACGGTTACTACGCCAATTGGGGCCTCGACCATCGCGGGGTGGCTGTCAGGGTGCCGCCCTCGCGCGGGCCCGGCACCAGACTGGAGCACAGGCTCGCCGACGGGGCGGCCTCCCCCCATGTCGCCGTCGCTGCCACCCTGGTCTCGGCGCTGCGCGGAGTGACCATGGGTCTGGAATGCCCGCCTGAGGAGACACAGGACTGCATCACCGGCGTCGACGCCGATGTGACCGTGCCCCCCGATCTCGGCGCCGCCCTGACCGCGCTGGAGGGAGACAAGGACTTCGTCGAGGCCTTCTCTCCCGCTTATGTCGAAGGTTTCCTGGCGGTGAAGCAAGCCGAGTGGGAGCGGTTCAACCGACACACCACCGACTGGGAGATCGCCGAGTACCTCGAGTACTACTGAGCCGGATCACGCCCCCTCGGGAGCTGACACAGTCCCGGCCTCCCCGATCTCGGTCAGCGTGGTGATCACCTGGGCCGGCCCCGCCGAGGACTCCACCTGATAGCGGATCTCGGTAACCAGGCCGTTCTCGATGGTGAGCGAGAAGGGAACGCCCTGAGCCGGGCCGGCGGCCGGTCCGAGCCGGCCGGTGAACACGCTTCGCACTGCATCCCCCGTTTCCAACGTCAGGTCGCTGCTGTCGGCGAGTATCGCCAGGGGGCCGACACGGGCGCCTCGCCCTCCAGGAGTGCCCATGTCCCATCGGCTTCGGTGACCCACTCCCCAGCGGGTGTCCGCACGTAGGACACCACTCCGGTCCCGGTGGTGATCTCGGCCCCAACCGATGTCCCGTCGACCACACCGGTGATGGAGGTGAGTGTCTCCTCCCCGACCAGCACTACGGAGGAGAAGCGATAGTTGGAGCCGCTGGCGCTGAGGCTCTCGCCCACCACGACCGCGGGGTCGACCGCCGCTGTGGTGGCGGCGAACTCGGTGGGGCGTGTAGTCGTCGCCTCGGTAGTGGTCGGGCCGATCGTTGCGGCGCCGGTTTCGGGCGCCGTGGTCTGCTCGCCCGCAGCGGATGTGCATCCACCGGCGAGGACGAGGACGACGGGGAGGAACCGTTTGGCACCTCCCCGTCTCGCTACGGGCACTCGATGGGTCATTCAGAGCTCAGCCGTCGTCGCCGTCGCGCTTGTCGTCGTCGTCATCCCGATCGTCGTCATCCCGACCGCTTTGTTCGAGACCGTCATGATCGCGATCGTCATCGTTCCGATCGTGGTCACGGCTCTTCTTCCGCCAGTCGTCGTCGTCACGGTCCCGATGCTTGTCCCCGTCGCGCTCGGAAAGGGACACGGCGAAGCGAACCTTGACCTCGCCATCGTCGTCGACATAGGTCTTGGCGACCAGGGTCACTCGAGCCTTCTCTTCGCCGGAGACGAGCCTGACCTTGACCTTGAAGTACGCCTTGTCTCCTTCGTCGCTGACTCGGGCCTTCGGCTCGCCCACCTCGGCGCTCACGCCCTCGGGGGTGACGATCTCACCGACTGCGATGGCGGGTGCATTACCGTCGAAGGTCACGGTGTAGGGGATGGTCACCGCTCCGTTGCCGAAGACATCGGCGGACCACGACCCGGGACCGGTCACATCGGCAGTGGCATCGGCCTTGACCTGGGTTTGGATCGAATCATGCCGAACCTTGACCACGACTCTTGTGTCGCCGTCACCGAGCAGGAACACCATCTTGTGATCTTTTTCCTTGATGACGGTTGACCCGTCGGCGGGGTCGAGGGCGACCGACGCGATCTCCCCCTCGTCATCTCTGGCGATGGTCACGTTCAAGCCGGTGCCCAGGACCGGCAGTGAGGAGAAAACCTCGGTGATCTCCTCTGCGGTGAGCGCCGTCTCCGGTTCGGTCACCGTGGTGTCAGCGGGATCGGTCTTGTCGCCATCGGCCAGTGCCACACCGGGCATCGCCATGGCTACCGCCACAGCGAGAAGCCAGACATTTCGTCGATACGCGGATCTCATCTCGTTGCCTCCTTGTCGGGAGTCGTCAATGGCGGTCGGACTCGTCGTCATCCGACCTGTCGTCTTCGGACCTGTCGTCATCCGACCTGTCGTCTTCGGAACGCTCATCTTCCGACCGTCGCTCGTCGTCGGACCACCCTTGGTCGTCAGACCACCGGTCGTGTCGAGCCTCGTCGTCGACCTCTCTTTCTTGATGACCGTGATGCCGTCTCCCCACCGTGCGGTCATCGCGGTGAGACCGACCCTCTCCCCACGCTTCGCGGCCGGCGATCTCGGCGCCCTCGCTCTGTCGGATCACGTCATCGTCCCCGGGTTCCAGTCTCTGGCGGTCTTGGCCGTTCGTGTCGTAGGACTCGTTGGACGGCCCGAGGTGAGGCTCGCCGACCGGTTCGCTCGGAGACGGGGACAAGGGGGATCTCGTCCCGGCTTCGGTCACGGCGACCTGTTCTACGCCGTGATCGATCTCGCCATCCATCGGCCGGCGCTGGGCGTCGGCGAGAGCCGGCGAGCGGACTTCGACCGGCGTCGGGTAGGGGATGGAGATCGGGAGAGGCATGGCGCGCGCAACATCGGCGGCCACCTCCTGGATCGGGGCAGGCAGCCCCCCGGCCATGGCCACCCCACCGGTGCCGAGACCGGTCAGGGAGATCAGTGCCGCGGCGGCCAGGCGAACGACCCGACTCGAGGTGGCGCTCCGTTCCGAACTGACGATCGCGGCGGCCGCCGTCACATGCCGCCACGACGTCATCTCGTCGGGAGGAGCCGAGAGATCGTCAGCCAGAGCCGACAGGAAGGACGTGACGGCGGATTGCGGCTCTGGCTGGCGCATGCCAGGTAATCGTCGGAGGCGTCGGATTCCTTACGCTTCGCCGAGGACCTCTCGCAGCGATTGCCGCGCCCGATGCTGGAGTTGCTCGACCGCCCCCACCGTCCTGCCCGTGATCTCCGCTACCTGCCGGGCGGTCCATCCGTCCAGTGCGCGCAAGAGCAGCACCTCTCGCTGGTCGTCGGTCAGAACATCGAGGATGTTGTACAACTCGTCGAGCGCCACCGCCGACAGCGCCTCACTCTCCACATCCACAACGGCAGGGAGCGCATCCTGGGTTCCGGTGTCCAGCGGGTCCTCGCGCCGGCGGGCCCAGCGACGCACCTCGTCGACGCGACGGGCCCTGGCGATGGTGAAGACCCATGCTCTGAAGCTCGTTGCATCACCGCGGAACGACCCGATTCCGCGGGCGACGTCGATGAAGACGGCACCGAGCACGTCCTCGGCGTCGGGGATACGGCTGCCGCGCAGATACCCGAGCAGCTGTGGGGCGAGCCAGTCATACAGGGCGCGCCAGGCTTGCTCGTCGCCCCGACGCGCCGAGCGGAGATTGGATCGAAAGTCGGCTTCCGGCATGCACGTTGTTGGCGTCATGAGGGTGGTGTGAAGGGCACGTAACCCAAACCCGCCATCGGCGTAGGGCAAGCCATGGAGTCAAGAATCGGGACGGACCGGGGCAGGGTGGGGCTAAGTGCTCGCCGAGGAAGGCGGGAGCGGATCCCAGGTCCGTCCCGACGTCTTGACTGTCAAGAGCGCCCCCTTACCCGGCTCAGGAGATCTCAAACAGACGGCTCTCGCTCAGTTCGTCGACCTCTCTTCGCCGTCGACGATCAGCTCGTCGACGATGCCGACCACCAGCGCCCGGATCGCTCCCCACTCCAAGCCGAGGATCTGCCGGGCCGAGCTCCCCTCGTCGAGGATCAGCACCTGGTCGCCGACACCCGCGTCGACGACGTCGACGGCGATGGTGTAGCCCGAGACCCCGCCCTCGGCGTCCTCGAGATCGCAGAGGAGGAGCCGATGCCGGTCGAGAAGCGGGATGTTGATCGTGGAGACCACGGTGCCCGCAACCCTTCCCACCTTCATCACTCCTCCTCCAGGTGAGCGTCGTCGACGATCCCGACAATGGCGTGGTCGATAGGGACGAAACGGTTTGGCAAGGCTTCTGCCGCCTCACGCGAGGCGACGAAGTAGACCAGCTCCCCGGGGCCTGCCATCGAGACTGCGTCGGCGGCGACCAGTGTCTGCCCCGCGGGGCGGCGGTGCTTGTCCAAGGGCTGGACGATCAAGAGGCGCACCCCCTCCAGCCCAGCCACCTTCTCCGTGGCCACCACGCTGCCCAGGACCCGTCCCAGCTGCATTTCAACCGCCCCCGGGCGTCGACACCCGACTAAGGAAGTGGAGCTCGCCGCGAAGGTTGTCCGCCATCTCTCCGTGCAGCTGTGCGATCAGGTCGGAACGCACCAGCGCCCGGTGCATCTCGGCCCTGGCGACGGCAGCCTCGAGAGCTGCCTCCACCCCAGCCACGACCCCAGAGAAGAGGACATAACCCTTGCCTCCCAGACCGTCGGCGAGGCGGATAGCGGCAAGATCGACCTCCGCGGCCTTCACCCCGGCGTCGGCGGCGTCGATGGCGGCCGCCACCGAGCTGGTCTCGACCACACCCAACGCCTCCTTCCCCACCGGCGCCCGGCGAGAGTTCCCGATCGTGGCGGCGGCCACCGAGGGATGGATGTCGGGAAGGAACACCAGGTCCACGACCGATTCGGAGCCCACCTCGCGACCCACCTGCACCGCCTCGTCGACGCTGGCGGTGTCGCCGCTGACCATGACCAGGTACTTACCCGGGTGCACGGTCCCGGCGTAGATGGCGCCGAGCGGTGCGGCCTTGACCATGGCGTCGCCGGCGACGATGCCGGCGCTGATCGAGTCGAACTCGAGGATGGCGATCGCCGGGTCTCGCTCAGACAATGCGCAGGGCCCCGACCACCGTCACCCGTCGCACCCGTGAGAAGGTGCGGGGCCGGGTCATCCCCTCCCCGGTGGGGCTGGCGATCGAGAACGAGGTGAATCCCTCGCCGCCCTGACCCAGCCCGTTGAAGTTGGAGCCGTTGGCCACGAAGATGCTGCAGTTCATCGCCCGAGCCATCCGAGTGATGGTCTCGACATTGGTGCTGTGGATCGAGGCGGTATGACGGAAACCGTGCTCGGAGCGCACCGCCAGGTCGATTGCGTCGTCGACGTTGCGCACCCGCACCACAGGCATCACCGGCATCATCTGCTCGGTCCAGACCAGGTTGTGCTCCCGGGGCACCTCGGCGACGAGGAGCCTGGTGTCGGCATTGGCGCTCACCCCGATCTCGGCCAGGATCTTGGCCGCGTCCTGGCCGATCCACCTCGGTTCGATCATCCCGG
Source organism: Acidimicrobiia bacterium (assembly GCA_035462175.1). Taxonomy (GTDB): domain Bacteria; phylum Actinomycetota; class Acidimicrobiia; order Spongiisociales; family ZC4RG35; genus JARDZU01. The sequence continues at coordinate 65,076 of DATHUP010000065.1, forward strand.
GCTTCCCCGGCGGCCCCATCTCCTTGAAGATCACCCGCTCCAGACGCTTCAACTCGTGCTCTTTGAGCCGGTAGGCGCCGGCGCCGACCATTGCCTGCACCAGTCGATCGGCCACGGTGTCGACCACGATCGTCGTCTTCTCGTCGGTGCAGATCACGTTGTTGTCGAACGACGCGCCTTTGACGATGGCTCGGCCCGCGCTGTCGATGTCGGCAGTCTGGTCGACCACGGCAGGCGGGTTGCCCGGCCCGGCGGTGATCGCCTTCTTGCTCGTCTCCAGGGCCTCCTTGACCACACCGGGGCCCCCGGTGACGAGGAGGACCCGCACGTCCGGGTGGTTCATCAGCTCCTTGGCCGATTCCAGGGTCGGAGCGGGTATGGCGGTGATCAGGTCGGGCGGCCCACCGGCGCCGACGATGGCCCGGTTGAGGAGCTGGACGTTCTCGACCGAGACCATGCGGGCGCTGGGGTGGACGTTGAATGTGACCGCGTTCCCGGCGGAGACGATGGAGATGGCGTTGTTGATGATGGTCGAAGTGGGGTTTGTGGTCGGCGTGATCGACCCGATGACGCCGTAGGGTGCGTATTCGGTGACCATCATCCCGGCGTCACCGGTCACCACCTGCGGCTCCAGGTCTTCGGGCCCGGGGGTGCGTGTCGTCACAAGACGGTTCTTGATCGCCTTGTCCTCGCCCCTGCCCAAACCGGTCTCCTCGGCGGCCATGTAGGCCAGTCGCTCCCCCTCCCGAAGCATGGCGGCGCGCATTGCCTCGACGATGTCCTTCCTGGCCTCGAGCCCCATCTCCCGGTAGTCGATGAAAGCGGCCTGCGCCGCGGCCACGGCCTGGTCGATGTCGGCGTGGATTCCGTCCCCGAGTTGCGCGTCGGAGAAGGCGAGCTCGTCCGAGGCGCGCAAAACAGGTGCGGCCCGCTCCGCCATCTCGGCGGTGGCGACCCGGCCCTTGACCCGCTCGATGATGGCCTGGATCTCGGTGTCGCTCAGCATGGTTACCCGGTGGGCGCCTCCTCCCGGCCCTTGTGATAGCGCTCCTCACCACTCACGTCCCACGAGTCGACGATGGCCATGATCACCGCGTCCACCGGGCGGTCGCGGGTCAGCTCGGTCTGACGCGCCGAGCTGCCCGATGCGTAGAGCACCACTTCGCCGACTCCCGCCCCGACCGCGTCGACCGCCACGACGTAGCTCCCGGTGTCGGCATTGTCCGCGTCGAGTTGACGGACGACGAGGAATTTCATCCCCTCCATGAGGGGCTCCTTGCGGCTGGCGACGAGAGTCCCAGCGACCCTGCCTAGATGCACCGTGCCATCTCCTGCCTCGTTGGCTGGTACGGGCTAACCGAGGTCTTCCTGCGCCTGATCCTGACGACCGAGCGGAAGGACCAGGTCGATGTTGACATGAGGCCTGGCGATGACATGAGTGGCGATCACTTCGCCCACCTTCTCAGCGCCGCGCACCCCGGCGTCGACCGCCGCCTTGACCGCGGCCACGTCGCCGCGGACCACCGCGGTCACGTAACCGCCTCCAGTCTTCTCCATGCTCACCAACTCCACCTTGGCCGCCTTGACCATGGCATCGGCCGCCTCCACCATTGCCGGGAAGCTGCGAGCCTCGATCATTCCCAGAGCTTCAGCCATGAAGCTCCTCCTTTCGTTGTGTTCTCTTCACCGACTCAACCCGAACCGCCGGCATCCCGACCGGACAGACCCTCCAGCGCCGCTACCGCCGCCTGCCAGCCGACGTCGATGTCCCGCTCCTCTCCGCCCAGGTACACCCGACCCATCGAGCCGAAGCTGCGCACCTCGAGCACGTTGATCTCGGCCGCCTTCTCCCCCTCGTTGGCAGCAAGAGATGCATAGGCGGCAGGCTCACACTCGAGCACGTACAGGGTTTGGCCGGGGATGATCATCTGGCCGTGACGGGTCCGGTTGATCAGCTGGGCATGATGATCGTCGAGACGACGGATGATCTGGGAGGAGAGGATGCGAGGCTTGATCCGGTCGTCCTCGGTGGCCTCGATGGCGTCGAGGATGGCGGCACCGGCGGCCCGGGTCTCGGCCTGGTCAGGCGAGTGAACCTCGAGCACCCCGTAGTAGCGCTCGATGATCTGCAGCCCGGGCTTGACCGAGGTCGCCTTCAATGCGACGTCGGAGAGCCGGTTGATCTCGATCCCGGGGGCGACCTCGACCCAGAGGGAGGCGTCGTTGGCCAGGGGAAGGAAGCCCTGGGCCACCGTCCCGAGGAATGCGGCGTATTGCGGCTGGAGGCTGTCCAGGAACGCAAACGACCTCAGCTCAATACCTCTCGCCACCTCTACCTCCATCCTTGCCGCCGACGATCTCGATCCCGGCCGAGGCTCCGATTCTGGTCGCACCGGCGGCGATCATGTCCTCGGCATCGCCGGTGGTGCGCACCCCGCCCGAGGCCTTCACTCCCATCTCCGGGCCGACCGTCTCCCTCATCAGCGCCACGTCGTACACCGTGGCCCCCCCGGGACCGAACCCGGTCGAGGTCTTGACGAAGTCCGCCTTGGCCCGCTTGGCCAGGGCCGATGCGATCACCTTCTCCTCGTCGGAGAGCAGGGCCGTCTCCAGGATCACCTTGCACAGGGCGCCCACCTCGTGGGCGGAGTCGACCACCTTCTCGATGTCCTTGAGCACAAGGTCGTGATCGCCCGACTTGAGGGCGCCGATGTTCAACACCATGTCGACCTCGCGGGCACCGTCGCGCAACGCACGACGCGCCTCCATCGCCTTCACCTCCGGAGTCGTCGCCCCCAGGGGGAATCCGATCACACTGCACACCGCCACCGGCGTGCCCCGCAGGTTCTCCGCCGCCCGCTTCACCCAAGTGGGATTGATGCACACCGAGGCGAAGTGGTACTGCTCCGCCTCACGGCAGAGCCGGTCGATGTCGGAGGCGGTCGCCTCCGGCTTGAGCAGGGTGTGGTCGATGTAGCGGGCCATGTCGAGGGGGACCTCCGCCGCCTCGCCGTGGAACGCCACCCGGTCCGCCCCGTTGGCCACCACTTCCCGGACCTTGTCCCCGGTGTCGCAGACGTCATACCGTGCGGAGAGGGCGGCTAGCACCTCACGGGTGACCATCTCGACTAGGGCATCCCGGTTCATCCTGTTTCCTGTCTCATCCCTGCCGGGGAGTATTGCCGTTCGATGGCATCGATCTTGGCAACCCTCCGGGCGTGTCTGTCGCCACCCCATTCCACGGACAGCCACTCCTCGACGATCTGCCAGGCAAGGGCATCGCCGACCAACCCCGCCCCGAGGGTGAGCACGTTGGCGTGGTTGTGCTCCCGGCTGTTACGGGCCGAGGAGAGGTCGTAGCAGAGGGCCGCCCGCACTCCGGGCACCTTGTTGGCCACCATCGCCGAGCCGATACCGGCACCGTCGACCACGATCCCGTAGCGACAGGCGCCGGAGGCGACCTCACGAGCGACCGCATGGGCGAAGTCGGGATAGTCCACCGCATCGTGTGAGTTGGTCCCGCAGTCGAGCACCTCGTAGCCGGCTTCCTTCAGCTTGAAGCCGATCTTCTCCTTGAGGGGATATCCGCCGTGGTCGGCCCCGATGGCGATCCTGGTCTTTTCGTCTCCTCCGGACGCGGCCGGTTCCCGATGATCGGGATGGCCCTCGGAATCCGCGGGGTGCTCGGAGCCGACGACTCCTTCGAGGACACGCTCGACGAGGGAACGGACCTCTTGTTCGGAGGGTGAGCCCGGACCTGCACGGTGTGTCATCTGGCTGGGTAAGTCCTCCTCACCGCGCCCATCCTAGGAACATGGAGGTAGGCCCACAGTGCCGGCCGGCGCCAGGTTCGTAAGATGCGAGACATGGCCGATCGGGACCCTGCCTTCCTCTGGGAGACCGAAGTGCTCCGCACCTCGGCCCGGCCGCCGTCGTCGCCACCGCCCCCGACGGGTACAACGGAGCGCAACGACTGGCTGACTCTCCGCCGGGCCAGTGAGGTCACCGGGGTCCCGGTCTCGACGCTGCGCACCTGGGCTCGAAAGGGGAAGATCCCGACCACCCTCGACGACACGCCCTCGGGCCCACGGCGGATGGTCTCCTTGCAGGGCGTGGAAGAGCGGGCGCGGCGTTTGGGCCACGAGGTGGGAGAAATGGGTGAGGCCCGCCACGAGCCGGAGCTCGCCGCGAAGCCGGCCGCGCCGGCCGGGTCGGATCAGATCTCCCCGCCTCCGGGAACGATGCTCGTCCCCATCGACGCCTGGGACAAGATGCTCCTCCAACTCGGCAATCTGCACCAGGCCGGCCAGCAGCTGGCCGAGGCGAGGGAGCGCGCCGCCCGGGCCGAGACCGAGGCGGCATTTCTCAGGGAGCGTCTCGCCGAGTTGCGGGAGCCGAAACCCGGCGAGGAGGAGGAGTCAGGTCCGCATCTCCCCGTCGGAGATGCGCCCTCGGATCATGAAGAGCCTGAAGCAGTGAAGCCACCCTCGAAGATGCCTTCCTTCACCGCGTACCTGTGGCGGTTGGCGGTGTCCGAGCGTCGTCGAAAGTGACGACTCTGGTCAGGCGGTAGGGCCGCTGATCAGACGGTAGGTGATGTCTTGGTCGAGAGTCATGTCCATGACGAACCCGATCATCTCCCCGGTCGTCTCGTCGGGCATGTTCATGTCCATCGAGATGTCGGTGGACGAGTTCGTCTCTGATTGGCGGGCCAAACCGGCCTCGACATCGAACCAGGTCTTGCTGTCGGCGGTGGTGCCGTCGACGCGGATCAAGAACTGGAGCTGGTCGAGCATCGCGTCGAGCTCGGCCGTCTCCTCGGCGGTCGCATCCTCGGCGAAGGCGCCGAACATGCCGGCGAAGAACTGGGCGAGATCGAACTCGATCAAAGAGGTAGTCGAGTTGGTGTCGATCACGTAGACCTCGGTCCCGTCGAGATCTTCGGTCCCGGTGACCGTGCTGGAGATGCTGGTGACGATGGGGTTCCCGCCAAGGCCGGGCGTCTCGATTTCGTCTGTCCAGGTATCCCCGACCGCGACCTCCTCATCGGAGAAGGAAGGGCCGACGAATTGCCCGGGATCGAGACCGGGAGCCGGGGCGCCGCCTCCCAGTGGCCCCAGGTCGCCGAACATCCCGGTTAGGGGGTCTTCGGCACCGGCTGGGCCTTCCTCGACGAGGTTGCCCTGCTCGTCGACGACGACGGTGACATCGATCGGGTCCAGGGAGGCGAAGTCGGGGGCTTCCTCAGACTCAAACGGCTCACCATCGACCGTGCCGGTCACGGTCACGCCGCCGAACTCCCCGGTTATGTTCACCTCGAAGGTGCCGGGCTCGGGGCCTTCGGAGACGACATGCGTGAATGTGGCGGTGCCGGCCAGGTCGATCGACGCCTCCCCGGGCACCTCCTCGCCACCCATGAGCGAGGGGTTACCGGAGGCATTCAGCTCGATGTGCTGGTCCAAGTCGACTTCGTACTGGTACTCGTCGCCGGCACTGAGCGAATAGGAGAGGAGGACAGCCTCCACCTGCGGTGCGGTCGTGGTGGTGGTGTCCTCGGAGGAGGTGGTCGTCGAGTCCGAAGTCTGGGCACAGGCGGCCAGGACGAGGGCCAGCGCGGAGAGGATGGAGAGTTGACGCTTCATTTGGACACGTTATCGGTATGCGGGGGCTTTCCTTTTAGCGCTTAGTCGCGTTGTACCGTCCTGGCCGCATGAATCCGTGGACCCCGCTCGTGGTGGCGACCCTCGGGTGGGGCACGGCAGCCGTGCTCACTCGGGCCCTGCTCAACAGCGGTGTGTCGACTTTCATCGTCGTCCCGATGCGGTTCGGCATCGCCCTCGCCCTCCTCCTCGTCGTGTCCCGGTTCTGGAAGCGGTTCGACGCGCCCGATCGGCGACATTGGAAGCGGGGGTTGATCCTCGGTGGGGTGGCCCTGGCCCTGCCCAACACCTTGTTCACGTTGGGCCTCGAGGATCTCCCGGTGAGCCTGGGCGGGCTTCTCATCGCACTGATCCCAATCGCGACGGTGGGCGGCGCCCACTTCCTGGTGGAGGGTGAGCGGTTCAACCCGCGGTCGGTCCCCGGGCTGGTGGTGTCGCTGGTCGGGACCGGGATCCTGGTCGGCGTCGGCGGAGGGGCGCTGGAGGGAGTGGGCAACCTTTGGCGCGGGGTGGGGGTGTCCCTTGTCGCCGTGGTCCTGGCCGGCGCCGGCGGCGCCTTGACCCGTCGTTTCGCGCTCGAAGTCGGTGGCGACGGCCTCGTCATCCCCCAGTTCGCCATTGCCACCGCGATCAGCCTGGCCGCGGTGCCCTTTCTCAACACCACCCCCGTGTCGACCATCGAGCCCTCGGAGTGGGCGCTGCTCATCGCGCTCGGGGCAATCGCCACGGCGGTGCCGTTCAGCGCCTTCCTGGTCGCGGCCCAGATCAACCTGGCGTCCCGTCTCGCTGTGGTCGGATACGTGGTGCCGGTGATCGCCGTGGCCCTGGCCGTGGTCTTCCTCGGCGAGACGCTGACCGTTCCCATCGTCGTGGGTGCGATCCTGATCCTCGCCGGCGTGATGCTCACCGAGCGTTCCACCCGTCACGTTCCCGTCCCCGGGGTCAACATCGCGAGGTGACGGGACCGCCGTCCGCAACCTGAGGTTCCACGTAACGCATATGCAACGAACTCTCTCCGGTTCACCTGGGCGCGTCAGGCAGTTCGGAAACTCGAGAGCGTTTGTAACGGATATGAAACGCAGAACCTCAGGTTCGAAGTGGCGTTTACCCTCCGGGGGATGAGTCGTCGGATACTGGTTGCGGTCGGCTGGCCCTATGCGTCGGGATCGCTCCATCTCGGGCACCTGGGCGGGGCTTATCTGCCCGCGGACATCTTCGCCCGATACCACCGGATCGCCGGCAACGACGTGCTGATGGTGTCGGGGTCCGACGCCCACGGGACGCCGATCACGGTCAAGGCCGACGAGGAGGGGATCAGCCCTCGCCAGGTGGTCGAGCGGTACCACCCCGAGATCGTGGGTTATTGGGACTCGCTGGGAATCTCGTTCGACCTGTTCACCACCACGATGACCGAGAACCACGCCGCGGTGACACAGGACGTGTTTCTCCGTCTGCTGGAGAAGGGATACTTGGTCAAGAGAACGACCACCCAGTATTACGACCCGGAGGCCGAGCGGTTTCTCCCGGACCGCTACGTCGAAGGGACCTGCCCCCACTGTGGCTACACGCAGGCCCGGGGAGACCAGTGTGAGAATTGTGGGCGCACCCTCGACGCCATCGACCTGATCGACCCCCGTTCCCGTCTGACCGGGTCGACGCCAGTGCTCAAGGAGACCGAGCACTTCTTCTTCAAACTGCCCGAGTTCGCCGAGCCGTTGCGGGAGTGGCTGGAGTCGAAGTCCAACTGGCGCCGGCATGTGAGGAACTGGGCGCTGGCGATGATCGCAGAAGGCATGCCCGAGCGCGCCATCACCCGGGACATCGAATGGGGCGTGGAGGTGCCGGTCGACGATCTCGGGCAGGGCAAGCGGATCTACGTCTGGTTCGACGCCGTCATCGGCTATCTGAGCGCAGCCAAGGAGTGGGCCGCCACGTCGGGGGAACCCGACGCGTGGAAGCGATGGTGGGAGGATCCCGAGGCCGAGTCGTATTATTTCGTCGGCAAGGACAACATCCCCTTCCACGCCGTCATGTGGCCGGCGATGCTCATGGGATACGGTGGGCTCAACCTGCCAACCGACGTGCCTGCCAACCAATTCATCACGTTCAAGGGGATGAAGGCGTCGAGATCCCAGGGTGTTGGATTGCCCATCAGTTGGTATGCCGAGCGACTCGAGCCCGATGCCATCCGCTATGCGATAGCCACCGTGCTCCCAGAGCAGAACGACACGGACATCAGCGACGACGACATCATCCGACGGGTCAACGAGGAGCTGGTTTCAACCTGGGGCAACCTGGTCAATCGCGTCCTCTCGATGAGCGAGCGGAACTTCGATGGCCAGGTACCACCCAGAGGATCGCTCACGGCCATCGACGAGGCGCTGCTTTCCTCGGTGGACAAGACGTTGCAGACGACGGCCGGCCACATCGAGGCCGTGGAGCTGAGGGCCGGCTTGCGCACCGCCATGGACTCGGCAGCGGACGTCAATGCCTATCTGAACTCCGAGGAGCCCTGGCACGCGATCAAAGAGGATCGGGACCGTGCCGGCACCATCCTCTGGACCGCGATCCAGGCCATCTCGGGGATCAGGGTGGCCCTGGCCCCCTACTTGCCGTGGAGCACTTCCCGGCTCGGCGAGATGCTCGGCATCGGCGCCGTGACCGGTTGGGAGCGGCCCGACATTCCGGGAGAGGCACGGCTGGGCCGGGTCACGACCCTGTTCGACAAGCTGGAGCCCGACGCCCTCGACGACTGAGGGACCGATTTCCCTCCGCTCTACATTCTCCGCGCCGATAAGATCCCGTCATGAGTCGTGTCGCCCGAATTGCCGGCGGATTCACCCTCATCGGGGCAGGCACCGTGATGCTCGTGCTGCCCGGCCCCGGCCTGGTCACCATCTTCGGCGGCCTCACTCTGCTGGGAAAAGACCTGCCCTGGGCCAAGCGCGTCACCGACGCGGTGAAACGCCGGGCCGTGAACCGGGACCGCTGAGCGAGTCTCTAGTTGGGCGGGTAGACCCCGGCGTCCTTGGCCTTGTCCGTCTGCCAGAAGATGTCTGCGATCTCGTCGATCAGCTCCACCAGCTTCCGCCCGTCCTCAGGGTCGACCGACTTCTTGGCGTTCCCCGCCTGGAGGATCGCCCGCCAGAACAGGTCGTCGAGGTTGGAGAACTCCTTGCGATGATCGGCGGTGAAGAAGTCGACCCAGAGCACCATCAGATGGTGTTTGACCAACTCGGCCCGCTCCTCCTTGATCATGATCGCCCGATCGCGAAACACCTCGTCATCCGAGGCCTGGTACTTCTCGGCCGACTTGAGGACCGACATGGCCTCGATCTTGGCCTGAGCCGGGTCGTACACCCCGCAGAAGAGATCGCAGTGGGCGTGGGCAACCGTTATCTGCCGCATGGCACTCCTTCGTTGTCGACGTGGACCTTCGACCATACCCTGCAATGACGATTCCCATGCAGCGGTTCCGTGTCTCCGAGGACTCGATGCGGCCAACTCTCGTTCCCGGCGACGAGTTCGTCGTCACCGGGTCCCGGACGCCGGTGGTCGGCGACATCGTGACTCTGCCTCACCCGGATCGGCCCGACTTCTGGCTGGTCAAGCGGCTCAAGGCCGGCCCCGGAAACCGGGTCGACGGGCGGGCGCTGGGGGCGGGTGAGGCCTGGGTGACGTCGGACAATCCGAGGGTCGAGACAGCCGACTCGAACCGGTTCGGCGTGGTGCCGATGGCGTCTCTCAAAACCATGGTGACCCGATTCGACGAGACCACATTCCTCGAGGCAGTCGCCCTGCTCAGCAACGAGGAGCCGCCCTTCGCCAGGGTCGTCGAGGTGCTCGGCCCGCCGCCTTTCTGGCAGCGACCCGCCGGTTTTCCCACCCTGGTCTGGCTGATCATGGAGCAGCAGGTCTCCCTCGAGTCCGGAGCGGCGATGTACCGGAGACTCCATGGCCTGCTCGGGACTATCACCCCTGAAGCCGTGGCCGGGTCGTCGGACGCCGACCTCCGCGCCATCGGCGTGACCAGGCAGAAGACGGCTTATCTGCTCGAGTTGGCCAGTTCGATCGTCACCGGCGAGCTCGACCTCGCCGCCCTGGGGGAGGAGACCGTGGTAGATGCGAGACGGACATTGCTCTCGATCAAGGGGATCGGCCCCTGGACCGCCGACGCCTACCTGCTCTCGGCCCTACGCTTCCCCGACGTCTTCCCGGTCGGCGATCGCGCCCTCCAGGTGGGGACGGCGGAAGTCCTCGATCTCGCCTCGGCCCCGCCCCCCGACGATCTGGACATGCTCTCCTCCCCGTGGCGGCCGGTCCGGGCCGCGGCGGCCCGCATCATCTGGCACGCCTACCTGAAAACGAGGGGTCGAGTGGAGCCCTCCGACCCGACGGCGGACTCGGGGCACACACCGCTCTGACCGGCGTAGAGTCGGGTCATGACCGAGTTCGTGGTCCGGATGGAGAACCGTCCCGGCCGACTTGCGACGTTGACCGAAGCTCTGGCCGCATTCGGGGTCAACATCGAGGCGCTGGCGGCGTACGGTCACGACGGAGAGGGGACCGTCCGCCTCATCGTCGACGACGCCCCCACCACTCGCCGGGTCCTCGAAGAGGCCGCCCTCCACAACGAGGAGCACAAAGTGCTCACCGCTCAGCTCCCCCACCGACCCGGTGAGCTGGCCCGGCTCACCCGGCTACTGGCGGATGCCGGAGTCAACATCGACGCAATCTACGTGCTGCGCTCCAACGCAGAAGGGATCGAATTCGCGATCTCGATAGACCAGGGCGACGAGGCGGTGCCCGACCTGCCCATCACCGGCGGCGCATTGGTGGTCTAAGCCCTGCGGGGCGATACTCTGCCGCCGCATGTGGTCCAAACTCGTCGAATTCGTTCGCGCCCGAAAAGCCCTGTCCATCGCCATCGCCGCAGTCGTGCTGCTCGTTGCCGGAGGAGCCATCTTCATGGCCGTCCGCGCCGACCCGGAGGTCCCCACGACCACCACCAGCCCTCCGCCGACCTCGACCACCATGGCGGAGACGACTACGAGCCTGGCCACCTCCACGACGGTCGGCGGCGCGACGTCCCAGATCAACGGCCTCCCGGTCGCAGACCCCGAGCTGCTCGATCGCCGGCTCCTCGCGGTCAAGATCGACAACCACCCCGACGCCAGGCCGCACTCGGGGATCGAGGACGCCGACGCAGTCATCGAGCTCATGGTCGAGGGCGTTACCCGCTTCATCTCCATGTGGCAGCAGAGCGACTCCGAGTTTCTCGGCCCGATGCGATCGGGTCGCCCGACGGATCAGACCCTCCTCGCCTTCTTCAACGAGCCCAGCTTCGCCATCTCCGGAGCGCAGAGCTGGGTGCAGAACATGATCCGCAGCGTCGGCATCCATCTAGTCGGCGAGGTGGAGCCGGGCACCTTCCGCGTCCGGGGCCGAAGAGCCCCCCACAACCTCTTCACCAACACGATCCTGCTGCGGGAGTACGCGGACGCCCAGGATCACCCCGATGAGCCGATCGACGGGCCGATGTGGGTGTTCGGCCCGATGCGTGAGGATGCCGAAGAGGCGAGCAAGGTCTCATTCGACTTCCTGGGCAACCCCGTCGAATGGACCTGGGACGAGACCACGGGGATGTGGCTCCGCACCCTCGGGGGCGAAGAGTCGATCACGGTCACCGAGGACGAGGACGAAGACGGGAACGAAGACGGGAACGAGGACGAGAACGGGAGCCAGATCGCCTTCCCGGTGCTGGTCGCGCTCTACGTGGAGCAGTACACCGTGGGGGACCTTCCCGCCAGCCGCACTGCGGGCCAGGGCCTGGCTTACGTCTTTGCCGAGGGCAAGGTGGTCCAGGGCACCTGGCAACGCGACGACATCGACGAGTGGTTCACCCTGGAGGACAACGACGGCGCGACGATCGAGGTCCCACCCGGTCAGGTTTGGATCTCGCTGATCCCGAACACGACGGGGATCGTGATCGAGCCGAGCTGACCCTGCGGAAGGCTATGGTCGCCCATCGTGTCCGCTGCCAACCGTATCCGGGATGCGCTCGAAGCCGCCATGGCCACTCAGGGCGCCCTGAACGCATTCACCCTGATCGAGAGTGAGCCGGCACTGGCCCGGGCCGAAGAGGCCGACTCGGCCGGGGAGGGAGACGAGCCCGGGAGCCTCCTCACCGGGCTCCCGATCGGGCTCAAGGACCTCATCGATCATCAGGGACGGGTGACCACGGCGGGATCGGCCTTCTACCGCCACCGGCCCGAAAGGTCGGCTTCGGTGGTGACCAGGCTCGAATCGGCCGGGGGGATCGTCATCGGGCGCACAGGTCTGCACGAGTTCGCCTTCGGCTTCTCCTCGGAGAACCCGCACTTCGGTCCGGTGCGAAACCCATGGGACGTCAACACCTCCCCCGGCGGCTCGTCCGGGGGCTCGGCGGCCGCCGTCGCCGCCGGCATAACCCCGATCGCCATCGGGACCGACACCGGCGGGTCGGTTCGGGTGCCGGCCGCACTGTGCGGTTGCTACGGGTTGAAGGTCACCCACGGTCGCATCCCCCTCGACGGCGTCTTCCCGCTGGCCTCCTCGATCGACACGGTGGGACCGCTCGCCGACTCGATCGACAACCTCGACCGCGCCTACCGGGTCATGTCTGGAGACGACGGCGAGGAGCCCCGCCAGGTCCGACTCCGGATCGGGATCCCTCAACCCTGGGTCGGCGACGCCCCGACCAACGACGAGGTCGGAGCCGCATTCGAGGCGACCGTGGAGGCATTGGGAGGGTTGGGGCACAGTACCCGTGCAATCGAGATGCCCGACGCCCTCCCCGACCCGAGGCTCATTCACGCCATCGCCGCCGAGGTGAGCGCGGTCCACAGGTCCTTCCGCGAGCAGGGGCTCCCCTACGGGGAGGACGTGGCCAGACGGGTGGACGACTGCCTGACGACGACGGGAGAGCAGCTCCAGGCGGGAAAGGAGTGGCAGCTGATGATCCGGGCCCGATTCGCCGAGGCCCTCCACGACCTCGACTACCTGATCACCCCGACCACTCCGGTCATGCGCAAGGTCATCGGAGAAGACTCGATCGGCGACCGACATTATCGAGCCGTCCTCTCCTGGTTCACAGCGATGGTGAACCACTCCTTGCATCCCGCCATCGCCCTGCCCCTGTTGGGCACCGGGGCGCCGCCGGTGTCGCTCCAGGCCATTGGGCCGCTCGGCTCAGAGACAGGTCTCCTCGGGTTCGGTAGATCATTGGAGAGGGCCGGACTGGTCGGGTTCACCCCTGCTCCGAATGGCCTCGAGTAGTGCATGACATCGATAAACTGGAACCACGCGGCAACCGGGAGCGGTCTTCTCAGCAGAACCTCTTTTTCAAACCCTGGCGAGACGCGTGCAATGAGAGAAAACAAGGAAGTGAACCAAAGTGGTCGACGAGATCGCCACCTCTGACCCTTCAACCACAGCCCATACCGAGACCCTAGACAAAGTAGTGATCCGATTCGCCGGAGACTCCGGCGACGGGATGCAGGTAGCCGGATCGAGATTCACCGACGCCAGCGCCCTCTTCGGGAACGACTTGGCCACCCTCCCCTCGTTCCCGGCAGAGATACGCGCCCCGGCAGGAACCCTTCCCGGCGTCTCCAGCTTCCAGGTCCAAATCGCCGACTTCGACATCCTGACCGCGGGCGACCAACCCGATTGCCTGGTTGCGATGAACCCCGCGGCGCTGAAGAAGAACCTGAAGGACCTAAGGCAGGGGGGAACGCTGATCATCAACAGCGACTCCTTCGAGGAGCGCAACCTGGCCAAGGCCGGTTACGACACCAACCCTCTCGAAGACGGCACCCTGGAGGGCTTCCGGGTCATCAAGGTGCCCATGGACGAGCTGACAAAGGAAGCGGTCAAGGACACGGGAGTCTCCGGGCGCAGCGTCCTTCGCTCCAAGAACTTCTTCGCCCTGGGCCTCCTCGCCTGGTTGTTCCACCGCCCCACCGAGCCGACCATCGACTGGGCGAGGAAGAAGTTCGCCCGCACCCCCGAGGTGGCGGAGGCCAACGTCGCCGCATTCCAGGCCGGCTACACGTTCGGTGTCGCCACGGAAGCGGCCAAGATCACCTTCGAGGTCAAGCCGGCCGCCCTGCGCCCGGGCACCTACACCAACGTGAACGGCAACACCGCCCTGGCCTGGGGGCTGATCGCAGCCTCCCGACTCTCCGGGCTGCCGTTGTTCTACGGCAGCTACCCGATCACGCCCGCATCGGACATCCTCCACGAGCTGGCCCGGCACAAGAACTTCGGCGTTCGGACCTTCCAGGCGGAGGACGAGATCGCAGGAGTGGGCACTGCCATAGGCGCCGCCTTCGCCGGTAGCCTCGCCGTCACCGGTTCCTCGGGCCCTGGCATCGCCCTCAAGAGCGAGGCGATCTCTCTGGCCTTCATGATGGAGCTGCCCCTCATCGTCGTCAACGTGCAGAGGGGCGGGCCCTCGACCGGGCTGCCCACCAAGCCGGAGCAATCCGACCTCCTCTTCTCCCTCTACGGACGTCATGGCGAATCACCCATCCCCGTGCTCGCCATCGCCTCGCCGTCGGATGCCTTCGAAATGACCATCGAGGCGGCTCGCATCGCCCTCAAATACATGACCCCGGTGCTCCTCCTCAGCGACAACCAGGTAGCCAACGGCTCCGAGCCGTGGATGCTGCCCGACGTGAGCTCTCTCCCCCCTATCGAGGTCGAGTTCGCACGGCATCCGAACGGTCCCAACGGCGCCTTCCTCCCCTACATGCGGGATGTGGACACGTTCGCCCGCCCCTGGGCCGTTCCCGGCACCCCCGGTCTCGAGCATCGGATCGGCGGTCTGGAGAAGGAGGCCATCACCGGGAATGTGTCCTACGACCCGGCCAATCACCAGCTGATGACCGATTCCCGGGCCTGGAAGGTGGCAAACATCGTCAACGACGTGCCCGACCTGGTGGTGGACGGTGACGAGGATGCCGATCTGCTGGTGCTGGGATGGGGATCGACCTTCGGCTCGATCCGGGCTGCGGCGCGCCGGGTGAGGCTGGACGGGGGCAGGGTGGCCACCACCCATCTCCGTCATCTCAACCCGCTGCCGCGGAACCTGGGCGAGGTTCTCAATCGGTACGAGAAGATCCTGATCCCCGAGCTGAACACGGGTCAGCTGCGCAAGGTGATCAGGGCCGAGTTCCTGGTCGACGCCAAGGGCCTGAACAAGGTCGCCGGCGAGCCGTTCAAGATCTCGGAGATCTCGGAAAGAATCGTGGAGATGAGCAAGTGACCTCCCCGTCGTACACACGCGCCGACTTTCAGACCGACCAGGAGGTGCGCTGGTGCCCCGGATGCGGCGACTACACCATCCTCGCCTCGGTGCAGCAGTTCCTCGCCGGTCTGGGCCGACCACGCGAGGAGTTCGTCTTCGTCTCCGGAATCGGTTGTGCAGCCCGTTTTCCCTACTACATGAACACCTATGGGATGCACTCGATCCATGGCCGCGCCCCGGCCATCGCCTCGGGCATCGCCTCGACCCGGCCCGAGCTCTCGGTATGGGTGATCACCGGTGACGGGGACGCCCTCTCCATCGGGGGCAATCACCTGATCCATGTCCTGCGCCGTAACGTCGACCTCAAGATCCTGTTGTTCAACAACCAGATCTACGGCCTCACCAAGGGGCAGTACTCACCGACGTCCGAGGCGGGGAAGACCACCAAGTCCTCGCCATACGGGTCGATCGACTACCCGTTCAACCCGGTCTCCCTGGCACTGGGAGCCGAGGCGACCTTCGTGGCCAGGACCCTGGACATGGATCGCAACCACACCCAGGACCTGCTCCGGGCCGCCTACGAGCACGAGGGCTCCGCTTTCATCGAGATCTACCAGAACTGCAACGTCTTCAACGACAAGGCGTTCATCCAGCTCACCGGGAAAGAGGAGCGGGTCCACAACCGGATCGACCTCGAGGCAGGGAAGCCGGTCGTTTTCGACGGCGGGGCCAAGGCCGTGGTGCTGCGCGACGGCCAGGCGACCATCGTCGACTCGTCGTCGGTCGACCCCGGGGCGATCCTGGTCCACGACCCCACACGGCCCGACCCGGCCGTCGCATTCGCACTGAGCCGCCTCTCCCACGGCCCCTATGGGCCCACCCCGCTGGGCATCTTCCGCGACGTGAGCCGACCTACCTATGAGGGCCAGATGAATGCCCAGATCGAGGCCGCTCGCGAGAAGCAAGGGGATGGGGACCTGTCCGCTCTGATCGCCAGTCATGGCACCTGGACGGTCAAGGACCCCTCCTCCAACGGGGGCTGACGGCGATCGCCTCACGGTGTGCGTCAGGTGAGGCCGGACTCCACGAACTCGACCAGGGATCTGGCCAAGGCATCGCTATCGAGGTCACCATCCGGGCGGTACCACCGTTCCAGCGCGTTGAGGATGGAGAGGATGAGTATCGAGGCGATCTTGGGATCGACATCCTCCCGGAACGATTGCTCACCGATGCCCGAGCCCAGCACGTCCCGGAAGGCCTGCTCGTAGGCATCACGAGCTGCGATGACCCGGGAGCGATGCCCATCGTCGAGCATGCGGGCCTCGTTGAGGAAGGTCCGGACCACGTCCTGGTTGGCCAGCACGACGCCCACGTGACCGCGGATCAAGGCCCGGAGCCGATCGCGGGCAGTCCCCTCGACCGCGAGGGCAGAAGCGGCCGACTCCTGGAAGAGCCGGGCTCCCTGTTCCACAACCTCGACCAGAAGATCCTGCTTCGAGTCGACGTGTGCGTAGAGGGAAGAGCCCAACATGCCCAGCTCCCGCCCCAGATCGCGCATCGAAGTGCCGTGATACCCGCGTTCGGCGAAGAGCCGCCCGGCGGCGGCGATGACATCGGCCCGGCTGTTCCTCGTGGTGACCATCAGCGGTGGTCGTAGCGCACGACGACCCGATCCGACATCGGGTGGGACTGGCAGGTGAGCACGTAACCGGCATCCAGCTCCGAGTCGACGAGGGCGTAGTTCTTGTCCATGCGCACCTCCCCGACCTCGATGCGACCCTTGCACGAGGCGCACATCCCACCCTTGCAGGAGTAGGGCAACTCGGATCTGACCCGCAATGCGGCGTCGAGGATCGAGCTCTCCGGCGACATACGGGTCTGCACCGCCCGCCCGTCGAGGATGACCGTGAGATCGACCGAGCCCTCCCCGGGTGGAGGCTCGGGGGGTAGTGAGGCCGGGTCGAGCGGGCCGGCGAAGAAAAGCTCGTCATGGACGCTCCGGTCGTCGACACCGAGGTCGCGCAGAACGCGCCGCGCTGTCGTCACCAGGTCATATGGGCCACAGAGATACCACGAATCCACCTCTCGCCCGGCGAGCAGCCGGTCGTGGAGGAAGTTGATCTTGCCCTCGTCGATCCGACCGGCCAGCAGAGGCAGGTCCGACCCCTCCCGGCTGAGGACGTGGAGGAGCTGGAATCGGTCGGGATACCTGTCCTTCAGCCCTTCGAGCTCCTCGAGGAACATGACGGTGTTGGCGGTCCGATTGCCCAGGACCAGGGTCCACGACGAGCCAGGCTCGGACTCGAGCGTGGTCCCGATCAGCGATAGGACGGGGGTGATCCCCGAGCCGGCGGCGATGGCAACCCGGTGACGGCTCGTTGCCGGATCGGGCTCGATGGTGAACTCGCCGGTCGGGGTCGTCACCTCGACCATGTCGCCCGCTTTGAGCATCCCGGTGGCATAGTTGGAGAAGGCGCCACCGGGGAGTCGTTTGATCCCGACCCGGAGCTTTCCCCCGTTTGCGTTGGAGCAGATCGAATAGGAGCGGCGCACGTCCTCTCCGTCGATCGTGGCCCGCAGCGTGACATGCTGGCCGGGTAGGTAGCGGAAATCGTCGGCCAGCTCTGCCGGCACGTCGAGGGTGACGGCCACCGAGTCGTCGGTGAGTGGGGTCACCTCGAGGACTCGGAGAGGGTGGAAGGCGACGCTCACTGCACTAGTGCTCCGGCTCGTGGGTTCCGTGCGTGTAGCGCCGAGCCATCGGCGTTCCTGGCGAGGACGCAGGACGAAGGCGCACCCGGTGCGGTGCGTTGAGGACGAGGACGCAGCCAGGGACGTCGAGGGCCCGGCGGAACATGCGTGAGACTTGCGAGTCGGTGCACTAATACTCCTTGAAATGGTCGAAGGGCTCGCCACAGGAGGAGCACATCATCAGCGCCTTGCATGCTGTGGAGCCGAAACGGGACACCAGCCTGGGTGTCGATGCCTGGCATCTGGGGCAGAGCACGACCCCGTCGGGAAGCGGCGGAGCGATTCCGAACCCGGCCAGCTTCTCCCTTCCCTCCGCGGTGATCCAGTCGCTGCTCCAGGCGGGATGGTGCACGGTGATGACCTGCACCTCGGCGAACCCGGCGGCGGCCAAGGCCGACTCGAGGTCTTCTTCAATCTGGCGCATGGCGGGGCACCCCGAGTAGGTGGGGGTGATGGTCACCTTCACCCTCCCTTCATCCCAGCTCACATCGCGCAAGATCCCCAGGTCGGCCACGGTGAGCACCGGAATCTCGGGATCGACCACTCCTCCGGCCACCTCACGCGCCAGATCCATATCGAGAGCCGGAGCCCTGCTCACCATTTCAACCCCGGGTAGCTGCGCTGCATCCACTGCATCTCGGCGAGGAGGGGGCCGAGATGCTCGGAGTGAAACCCACTTCTCCCACCGCTGCGCTGATAGGGATCCTCGGGGACGCGAAGACCGCCTTCGTCGAGCACGTCCTGGATGGTCCCCTCCCACCGGTCGCGGCTGACCCGGCCCGGGCCTTCGAACAACTCGCCCGTGTAACGCCACAAGGCATCGACCGCTGACTGCGAGCGATGATGCGACTCTTCGGTGCCGTCGCCGAGACGAACTACCCATGCCGACGAGTGACGCAGGTGATAGCCGGCCTCTTTGGCCGCCCGGCCCGCGATCCCGGTCACTGTCTCGTCGTCCGTGCGTGACAGCCCATCCCAAAGCTCCACCTGATAGGCGTCGAAGAAGAGCGACCGCACCATGGTGTGGGCGAAGTCACCGTTGGGCTGCTCCACGAGCAGGAGGTTGAGGAATTCCCGCTCGGTTCGCCTCATCGCGTAGTCGTCCTCGGTTCGGCCGGTCCCTTCGATCTCACCGGCCCGGGTGTAGAGGGCTCGAGCAACCCCGAGGTGATCGAGTGCGATGTTCCCCAGCGCGATGTCCTCCTCGAGCTCGGGTGCGTTGGAGATCCACGCCCCCAATCTCTGCGCAAGGACCAGATTGTCATCCGCATGAGCGATCAGGGTCGTGACAAGTGATTCGGGGTCTGTGGTAGAGATCTCGGCGCCCATCACATCCGCCCCACCTCGTCGGGGATTTCGTAGGTCGTGGCCAGCCGGTAAACCTTCTCGTTGGCCTCGACGTACTCGGAGATCTCGTCCGGGTCGAAGGAGTGGATCTCGCTGCTCAGAACCACCCAGAGACTGGCGCCTTCACCCCTTCTGGTGTAGACGTCCCGGGCGTTCTGCAATGCGCTCTCGGCGTCGGCGGCGTGGAGACTGCCGATGTGGACATGGGAGAGCCCGCGGTGGGCCCGGACGAACACCTCCCACATCGGCCAGGGCTCGGCGGAGAGCTCGGTTCCCTCGTCGATGTCGGCACTCTCACCGGGGGCAACCGGCACGTCGTATGTCACCTGCGCCTCCTCATGCCGCCGTCCTCCCCGCCTTCTTGGCGGCGTGGGCGGTGGCGGCCTCTCTCACCCAGGCGCCCTCCTCCCAGGCCCTGACCTTGTGCTCGACCCGGTCACGGTTCATCGGGCCGTTGCCTTTGACGACGGCCCAGAACTCGTCCCAGTCGATCTCGCCGAAGTCGTAATGGCCACGTTCCTCGTTCCATCGCAGCTCCGGGTCGGGGATGGTCAGATCCAGATAGCCGGCCTGGGGCACCGTCATGTCTACGAACTGCTGCCGCAAGTCGTCATTGGAGACGCGCTTGATCTTCCACTGCATCGACTGCTCGGTGTGGGTGGAGTCGGTGTCGTGTGGGCCAAACATCATCAGAGAGGGCCACCACCAGCGATCGAGCGCATCCTGGGCCATCGCCTTTTGCTCCGCGGAGCCCTGACAGAGCCGGATCAGGATCTCGTAGCCCTGACGCTGATGGAACGACTCCTCCTTGCATATGCGGACCATGGCCCGGGCGTAGGGGCCGAACGAGCAGCGGGTGAGCATCACCTGGTTGGTGATGGCCGCCCCGTCGACAAGCCAGCCGATGGTCCCGATGTCCGCCCAGCTCAAGGTGGGATAGTTGAAGATGGACGAGTACTTGTGCCTTCCTCGATGCAACAGCTCCTGGAGCTCGTCACGCTCGACGCCCAGGGTCTCGGCGGCGGAGTACAGATAGAGACCGTGACCGGCCTCGTCCTGGACCTTGGCCATGAGGATGGCCTTTCGGTGCAGGGTCGGGGCCCGGGCGATCCAATTCCCTTCGGGTTGCATCCCGATCACCTCGGAATGGGCGTGCTGTGCGATCTGGCGGATCAGCGTCTTGCGGTAGGCGTCGGGCATCCAGTCGGTCGCCTCGACCTTTTCCTCGGCGGCGACGATGGCGTCGAAACGCTCTTCATGGCTCATGCCCGGAGAATAACACGAACGAACGTTCGTTCGAATGGGACTAGTCATATCAGGGGGATCGAAAAACGGCTCTGGAGGAAGGCCGGGACCGGAGGGAGAGTGGGGCTGCGCTGGGAGAGAGCGCCAACGGGGATTGCGACGGGCGCTCACCCCTCGGCATCTTGGCTTGCAGATGAATGTCGGGAGCGATCCCCGCAATCACCCCAGAAGGGAGGGTCTCACCACAGGGAGGCCCTCCCTTCGTCGTTGTGCGGCGCCCTCTTAGGCGAGGGCGACCAGATCGAGCAGCTCCTCGTCGAAGAAGCGCATCTCGCCTTCGGGCATGAGCACCGCCCGGTCCGGCACCAGCTCGGCGACGAAGTCGGTGTCGTGACTCACCAGCAGCACCGTCCCCTCGTAGAGGGTGAGTGCGTCGAGGAGGGCCTCCTTCGCCTGTGGGTCGAGGTTGTTGGTCGGCTCGTCGAGGAGGAGGACGTTGGGCCGCGCCGCCACCAACATGGCCAGGGCGAGTTTGGTCTTCTCCCCCCCGGAGAGCGTCGCGGCGTCCTGGTCGACCTTGTCGGCCAGGAGGAAGTGACCCAACAGCGAGCGCAAGGTCTGCTCGGGCAGACCGCCCACCTCTCGCATGTGATCGAGAACGGTGATCCCGGCGATGATCTGCTCGTGCTCCTGGGCGTAATAGCCGAGACTCGCCTTGTGCCCGAGGGACACCTCCCCGAGATCTGGTGTCTCCACCCCGGCCAGGATTCGAAGCAGTGTCGTCTTGCCCGCCCCGTTCAGCCCGATCAGCAGCATCCGCTCCCCTCTCTCCACGGCGAGCTCGACGTCGACGAAGACCAGGTTGTCCCCGAACGACTTTGCCAGCCCGAATGCGGACAGGGGCACACGGCCCGACTGCTCGGGCTGGGGAAAGGCGACCTTCACCTTCTTGCCCCGCCGTTGCACCTCGACCAGCTCCCGTTTCATCCGGTCGACCCTGGTCTCCCAAGCCCGAGCCGCCTTGGCCATCTTCTCGGTGCTCCCCTTGAAGCGTCGGATGTTCTCCTCGAGCCGGGCGATCGCCTCGTCCTGATGTCTGCGCTGCCGCTCCTTCTGCACCCGTCTCCGGTCCCGCTCGGCGAGATAGTGCGAGTAGTTGCCCCGGTACGCCTCGATCTCCCCGTGCTCCAGGGCCAGGACCGAGGTGATCGCCTCGTCGAGGAGGGGCAGGTCGTGGGAGACGACCAACATGCCTCCCCGGTAAGACGACAGCCACTCGATCAGCCAGGTCTTGGCGTCGAGATCGAGATGGTTGGTGGGCTCGTCGAGAAGCATGATGTCGGTCTCGGCAAAGAGGATCCGGGCCAGCTCGACCCGACGACGCTGCCCACCGGACATGGTCAGCACCGATTGACCCAATTCGTCGTTGCCGATCCCCAGAGCGGCCGCCATTCGCTTCGCCTCGGCCTCGGCGACGAATCCGCCCTTGGCCTCGAACTCCTCGTGGAGCCTGGTGAAACGGGCGATGCCCCGGTCCCGCTCCGCCCCGCTCAGGT
Source organism: Acidimicrobiia bacterium (assembly GCA_035462175.1). Taxonomy (GTDB): domain Bacteria; phylum Actinomycetota; class Acidimicrobiia; order Spongiisociales; family ZC4RG35; genus JARDZU01. The sequence goes on from DATHUP010000065.1 coordinate 86,927, forward strand.
CATGGAGCCGACGTCTCGCCTCCTCGATACGACGTTGCAATGCCCCGATCTCCCGCGCCATCAGGATCCGTTCCAGGGCGGTGGCGTCGGGATGCTCGAGCTCGGGCAAGGATGCCTCCTGGGAGAAGTAGCCGATGCGCCCGGACCTGAGGATCGTCCCTTCCACCGGCGCCTGGGCGCCGGTCAGCGTCCTCATCAAGGTGGTCTTTCCCGCCCCGTTGCGGCCGACGAGACCGATCCGGTCGCCCGACTGCACGCTGAACGAGGCCCCTTCGAGCAGGATGCGGGGGCCGACGTCGATCCGGAGGTCGCGTGCGATCAGCATGAGCGAACGGTGTCGACGGGAGGTTAGGAGCGGGGATCGACATACCCCGGCTGATTAATGGGGGGATCGGCGCGCCGGGGGCGCCCGGCAGCGACTACCTTCTCGCCCCATGTTCGGGCGGTTCAAGGCGCTGTTCGACTCACCCTTCCTGCGCCGGGTGAGCTGGCATGTGCGACGGGTGGGCGAGAAGATCGACAAACGGTTCTTCAGCTCGCTCCTCCTCGGTCTCGCCCTTTTCCTCTCGGTGGCGGCGGTTGCGATCTGGCTGGCCGAGACCGAGGGCTCGGTCGAGCAGCTGGGCCGGTCCTTCTACTGGGCTGGAGCCACCGTGCTCGGTCTCGGCGAGGGGGGCTTTGTCTCCGGGCCAGTGGGCTGGGCCGTGGGTTGGCTGCTGGGATTGTTCGGGGTGGCCATCGTGGCCACCATCACCGGGGCACTGGTGGGTTTCGTCATCGATTTCCTATTGAAGGAGGGACAAGGGATGGGAGCTTCGGGGTATCGGGACCACATCGTGGTTTGCGGTTGGAACTCGACTGCCCGTGACCTGATCGGGGAGCTGGCCCGGGACGAGTACGGGACCAAGATCGTCCTGCTCCACGACAGTGAGCGAAGCCCGGCCGACGACTCGGTGTACTTCGTCCGCGGTGACACCACCAACGAGGGAGACCTCAAGCGGGCCGGGATCGAGAGCGCGGTGTCCGCCATCATCTGCCCGGCGGACGGGTCGAACGAAGCCGACATGTCCTCCATCCTCACCGTCCTCGCCATCGAGTCCCTGGCCCCCGAGGTGCGCACTGTCGTCGAGGTGAACAACCCCGACCACGTCCCCCACTTCAGACGGGCCGACGTGGACGAGGTGATGGTGACGTCCAAGCTGGCCTCACATCTCCTCGCCCGGACCGCCATGTACCCGGGTCTGTCCGAGCTGGTGATGGACATCGTCTCCGGGGGGCAAGGCTCCGAGCTGTACCGGGTCACCCTCCCGGAGGACTGCGTCGGCATGTCCATCGACGAGCTCTCCGCCAAGCTGCGCAGGGATCACCACGCGACGTTGCTGGCGGTGTCACGAGACGGGACCACACACACCAACCCAGACCCGGGCTTCCGGTTGGAGAACGAGGACGACCTGGTCGTGGTGGCCGAGTCCCTGGGCGCCCTGCAACCCCTGCGGGAGTCGTCGGCGCTCGCCTGAGAGGCAAGCCCGATATTTCGGCTGCGGGAAAGCCGGCGTTCACCTCATGGTCACCCGGGTCGGGTAGAACTCGGGTTGCCGGAGATCGCCACGGATCACCGGCGACAACCGATCCCTCCTCCCAGGATCATCGGGGCGGCCAACGGGTCGCCCCGATCTCGTATTGGCCACCGGGTCGGGGAGCCCGGCGCCCATGCCGTAGTCTCACCGCTCGAGCATGACCAATATCCCGAATCGGACACGAGTCGTAATCATCGGGGGCGGCCCGGCCGGCTCCCTGCTGGCCTATCTGCTCCACCTGCACGACGTCGACACGGTGATACTCGAGCTGCGCACCAGAGCGCACGTGCTGGAGCGGGTCAGGGCCGGGGTGATCGAGCACGGGAGCGCCGAGATCCTGGAGGACGCCGGTCTCGGCCGCCGAATGGGAAGGGAGGGCTTCGCCCACGACGGGGTTCAGATCGCCTTCGCCGGGGAGATGCTGCGTGTCGACTTCAAGGGACTGACCGGACGGCACGTGACCATCTATGGCCAGACCGAGCTGCAAAAGGACCTGTACGAGGCGATCGACGCCGCGGGGGTCCCTCTCGTCGACGAGGTGGAGGACATCAGGATCGACGACGTCGAATCGGAGAGCCCGTCGGTGGTCTTCACCCACCGGGGCGAGACCCACACCATCGCCTGCGACTTCGTCGCCGGCTGCGACGGGGTCCACGGCGTGAGCCGGGACTTCATCCCGGCCGGGTTGAGACACAGCTTCGAGCGGATCTACCCGTTCTGTTGGGTCGGCCTGCTCTCGGAAACCCCGCCGGTCAGCGACGAGCTGATCTATGCGAGCCACGAGCGAGGCTTTGCCCTGTGCTCGATGCGCAACGAGCACCGCAGCCGCTACTACGTCCAGGGCCCCGCCGACACCACCCTCGACGACTGGCCGGACGACCGCTTCTGGTCCGAGCTGACCGCAAGGCTCCCCCCAGGGCCGGCGCAGAGCCTGGTCAGCGGCCCTTCCATCGAGAAGCTCATCACCCCGTTGCGAAGCTGGGTCAGGGAGCCGATGAGCCACGGTCGGCTGTTCCTGGCCGGCGACGCCGCCCACATCGTCCCCCCGACCGGGGCGAAAGGGCTGAACCTGGCCATCTCCGACGTTGTGTATCTGAGCCGGGCCTTTGCAGACTTCTACACCTCCGGCTCGACCACGGGGCTCGAGGGATACTCGGACACCGCCCTGGCCAGGGTGTGGAAGGCGGTGCGGTTCTCCTGGTGGATGACCACCATGCTGCATACCTTCCCCGGGATGAGCGACGAGTTCGAGCGTCGGCTCCAGATCGCCGAGCTGGAGCATCTGTTCGAATCGGAGAGTGCGCAGCTGGTGATGGCCGAGAACTATGTGGGCCTGCCTCTGTGAGGCCGGTGTGAGCGAGAAGGGCACGATGAGCGGATACGAGGACGGGATGAGGGTTAGACGGAAGGTCCTCGGTGACGAGCATGTCGACCGGGCGACCGCTTCCGCCACAGGGATGGATGCCGACTTCCAGCGATGGATCACCGAGACGGCGTGGGGAGGGGTCTGGGCCAGACCAGGTCTCGACCTGAGGACACGGAGCCTCATAACCATCGCCATCCTCGGGAGCCTCAACCACGAGGAGCTCGAGCTTCACCTCCGCGCCGCGAGGAACACCGGCGTGACACCGGCGGAGATCGGGGAGGCCCTTCTCCACGTCGCCGTCTATGCCGGTGTCCCCGCCGCCAACCGGGCTTTCAAGGTGGCCAAGACGATCTACGACGAGGATGATGCGAAATGAGCGAGCCCGTGATCCGCCACTACGGCCCCAAGGCATACGCCGACCACCCGCCGTTCTCCTATCCCGACTACCGGTCGACGGTCAAGCGAAGCCCCGGCCACGATCTGATCCGGATCGTGCAGACCCTGACCGAGACCACCGGCCCCGGCCCGGCGTGGGCCGAGATCTCCGAGGAGGACACCGACCTGACCACCAACACCGGCACGGGGAGCCCGGCCATCGGCGAGCGGATCATCGTCACCGGGCGGGTCCTGGACGAAGAGGGACGGGGAGTGCCCGACACCGTTGTCGAGATCTGGCAGCCGAACGCCAGCGGGCGCTACGCCCATTGGCGGGAGACCGAGTTCCCAGCTCCCCTCGATCCCAACTTCGTCGGGGTGGGCCAGTGTCTCACCGACCGCCAAGGTGCATATCGGTTCACCACCATCAAGCCAGGGCCCTATCCGTGGGGGAACCACCCCAAGGCCTGGCGCCCCTCCCACATCCACTTCTCGCTGCTCGGGCCCGCCCTCGGCATGCGTCTGGTCACGCAGATGTACTTCCCCGGCGACCCGCTGATCCCCCTCGACCCGATCTTCAACTCCGCCCCACCTCATGCCAGGGACCGCCTCGTCGCCACCTACGACCACGACGTCACCGAGGCCAATTGGGCCCTGGGTTATCGCTGGGACATCGTGCTTCGCGGCGAGATGGCCACCCCGCTCGACGAGGGGGAGAGTTGAGGGGGCGGCTGGGGCAGACGCCGTCGCAGACCGTCGGGCCCTTCTTCACGCTCAGGCTCTACCGCGAGGGGGAGAACGTCCTGGTCGGCCCCGGCCGGGACGAGGAGCGAATAGTGATCGAGGGACGGGTGCTGGACGGGGACCGGAACCACATCGAGGACGCCCTCCTCGAGATCTGGCAGGCGAATCCGTCGGGCAGATATCGCCATGCCGACGACAGCCGCGACCTCCCGCTCGACGAAGGTTTCACCGGCTTCGGGCGGGCGATCTCCGACTTCCACACCGGCGAGTACCGATTCGAGACGGTGAAGCCGGGCCCGGTCCCCGACGTCGAGGGCGCTTTCCAGGCGCCACACATCTCATTGATCGTCCAGGGGCGTGGAATGCTCAACCCGGTGTTCACCCGGATCTACTTCTCCGACGAGGAGCGGGCCAATGGAGACGACCTCATCCTGCGCACCGTTCCCGCGAGCAGACGCCACACCCTCATCGCCGAGCTGACCGACGAGGGGCCACCCAGGGTCTACCGATTCGACGTGCGGTTCCAGGGTGAGGACGAGACGGTGTTCTTCGACTTCTGACATGGTCGATCCTGGATTCACCACCGAGGAGATGACCAGGGTTTTCGCCCCCTCCGCCCGGGTGGAGGCGATGCTCCGATTCGAGGCGGCCTTGGCTCTGGCCCTGGCCGACACCGGCCTCGCCCCGCCGGATTCAGCAGGGAGGGTGGCCGACGCCTGCTCGTCCCCTGCCTCGGACCCGGATGCGATCCTGGCTGCCACCTGGGTGGAAGGGACCCCGCTCGACCCTCTCCTCGCCGAGATTCGGGGCCGCGTCTCCGAAGACGACTCCCGGTGGCTCCACCACGGGGCGACCACCCAGGACGTGATCGACACCGCCACTATGGTCCAGGCTGCGGAGGGGCTGGGAATACTCGAGTCCGGGCTGGCCGACCTGGCCCGCATACTCGCCCGACTCGTCGCCGATCATCGAGGTCAGCCCCAGATTGGCCGGACCTTCCTTCAACACGCCCGGCCTTCCACGTTCGGCTTCAGGGCTGCAACCTGGCTCGATCCCGTCCTTCGCCACCTGGGCGAGCTGAGGGAGGCCCGGGCCGGCCTGGTGGTCCAATTGGGCGGGCCGGTGGGCGACCTGGCTCCCTACGGCGAGAGAGGGATCGAGGTGGTGGAGGCTCTGGCCACCCGCCTGGGGCTGCGCTCCCCCGGCATCTCCTGGCACAGCGACCGGTCCCGGGTGGCGGCCCTGGTCGCCGTGCTCCAGCGGTGCGCCCGGACCATGGCCAGAATCGGTGGGGACATCGCCCTGCTCGCCTCCACTGACATCGCCGAGGTCCGGGTCCGATCCGGAGGCTCGTCGAGCATGGCCGGGAAGCGAAACCCGATCGACCCCATCAGGGCTGTGGCCGCAGCCGAGGCCTGCACCGGGGCGGCGAGCATGGTCACGGGCGGTCGTTCCCACGAGCTCGACCGGGGAATCGGCGGCTGGCATGTCGAGTGGCTGGCCATCCCCCTCGTCTTCGAGACGACCGCCTCGGCGGTGGAGGCGATGAACATCTGCCTCGGCTCACTCGAGGTCGCCTCGGGGCAGATGGAGTCTCGAGCCGGGGACGGCCCCGACCTCGACCCGAGGCTGATCGATCGGGTCCTCGCCGCCTACGAGGCGACGGTCGAGCCGGGATGACGGCCCATGAGGGAAGAACCGGGACTCTCGACTGGTCCGACGCTGGTGGTGGTCCGGGCCGGCCCCTGGTCATGGTCCATGCCCTGGGCGCGAATCGAGACCTCTGGGCGCAGCAGGTTCCGATCCTGTCATCGAAAAGACGTGTGGTTCTGCTCGATCTCCCCGGGCACGGCGCTTCGCTGGCGGCGCCCAGTCACTACACCGTCGCAGAGCTGGGGCTCGACGTCCTCGACGTCGCCACCGCGGCAGGCGTGGGTGAGTTCGACCTGTGCGGCATCTCGTTGGGTGCTCTCGTCGCACTCTGGATGGGGATCAACGCTCCGGATCGGGTGCAGGCCCTGGTCGTCTCCAACACCGGGGCCCGAGTGGGAAGCGAGGAGCTCTGGGCGGCGCGGATCGAGGCGGTCGAGGCCGGAGGCATGGAAGCGGTGAGGGAGGCCGCAGTGGACAGGTTCTTCTCCCCGGACCACGCCTCGGCCAACCCTGGGATGGTCGCCGAGGCAACGAGGGTCCTCCTCTCCGTCGACCCGGTTGGTTATATCGGCTGTTGTGCCGCCCTCAAGGATGCCGACCTGCGTGAGTCGGTGGGCGTCATCCGCTCCCCCACCCTCGTCATCGGGGGGGACCGGGACATAGCGACCCCGCCGGGAGAGTCGGTCTGGCTCCACGACCACATCCCGGAGAGCGATCTCCTGATCCTCGAGTCCGCGGCCCACTTCTCCAACCTGGAACGACCCGACGATTGGACCGCCGAGGTGTCAGGGTTTCTAGAAGGGCGCTGATCGCCTAACCGGCGTGTGCCTGCCGGGTGCGTTCCTTGAGATCGCGCAGGATGACCAGCTCCTCGGTCGTGGGCGGCTCGGTGACTTCGACCGCTTCGGCGACCCGGAGCTCCCATCCGGTCTGAGCGCGCACGGTCTCGACATCGACTCCCGGGTGGGTGGCCACAAGGGTCAGCTCATGGGTGGAGGTATCGGGTTTGAGCACACCCTGGTCGGTGATTACCAGAGTGGGCCCCGCCCCCTGACTCCCCGATCGACCTTCACCATGCCGGCCGAAGCCCAGCGTGGTGACAAAGTCGACCACCGGCACGAAAGAGCGCGGAGTCTGCCGCAACATCACGATCACCTCGCCCGCATTCGCCGCGATCTCGGGCGCGCCCCCGGCGCCGGGTAGACGGACATCGGGCCGGTCGTAGGGCCCGATCACGGTGCTGTTGAGATTGCCGTACCGGTCGATTTGGGCCGCGGAGAGAAAGCCGACGTCGATACGCCCCGCTTGGAGCCAGTAGGCAAAGATCTCGGGGACTCCCACCACGAGGTCGGCCGTCTCCGCCAGCTCACCGTCGCCTATCGACAGGGGGAGGATGTCGGGCCTGGTGCCAATCGTGCCCGACTCGTAGATCAAAACCACCTGAGGCGCATGGGAGAGACGAGCCAGGTTGGCGGCCTCCGAGGGAAGCCCGATGCCGACGAAACACACCTGGCCGTCCTTCAAGCTCCTGGCCGCGGTCACGGTCATCATCTCGTCCGACGTGTACACGGCCGACCGGGCCGCTTCCTCACCCACCGCCACCCCCGAGCATTTCGAGGTAGGCGGCATGGTCCTCGGCTCCCAACACGAAGTCCTCCATCCAACGGGCGAAGCTCTCGCGGTCCCGGGAGATCGCGTCCCACCCGGTGTAGAAGGCATTGTCCCGGGTCGAGAAGCCCATCGCATAGGACGGGTGCGACCCGTCTGGGACCGGGGCGATCGCGGTGACGGTCCACGCCGGCAGCACCACGTGATTGGGCCCGGACGCCGACAGCTCGTCCACGACCTCCTCCACGGTGACGATCGCAGACTTGGCCGCGAGGACCGCCTCGCGCTGCACTCCGGTGATCCCCCACATCCCGACGTTTCCCCGTCGATCCGCCTGTTGGGCATGGATCACCGTCACATCGGGGTTGAGAGCCGGGACCGCCGCCAGCTCTTCGCCGGTGAAGGGACAGTGGATCGACGCCACCCTGGTGTGATCGCCGAGGTCGGTGCCGGCGTAACCCCGCAGCACGGCAAAGGGGAGCCCGGAGGCACCCGCCGCATACCGTGCCGCCATCCCGGCGTGGCTGTGCTCCTCGATCTCGAGGGGATGGGGCAAGTCGTGCTCGACTGCATCCCGGAACCTGTGCAGCGAGCCGACCCCCGGGTTCCCACCCCAGGAGAAGATCAGCTTCCGGGCGCATCCCATCCCGATCAATTGGTCATAGATGACATCAGGAGTCATCCGGGACAGGGTCAGGTCCTTCTTGCGTTGGCGGATCAGCTCGTGGCCGGCGGCAAACGGGATCAGGTGGGTGAAACCCTCCATCGCGATGGTGGCGCCGTCGGGAACGAGATCTCCGATGGCGTCACGGAGCGAAACGAACTCAGCCACCTGTCACTTCCCTGTCACGCCGAGCAGACAACCAGCTCACCCTACCGCCTCTGTCGTCTGCCACAGCCAGCCGGGCGAGCCATTAACTTGCCGCCGTGCCCGACCAGAGATACCAGCACAGCGCGACCACGCCGGCCGCCATCCACGAGGTGTGGCAGGCGCTCGAATTGCCCACCACATGGGAGGCGATCCCGGGGGTGGACAGGGTGGTGGACCCGGTGATCGACGAATCGGGAAGTCTCCTCGGCTTCTCCTTCGAGAGTGCCGTGGGAGGGCGGAGGTACAACGGCACCGCCACCCCGGCAGGTCGGGAGGTGGGGAAGATGATCGGGTGGCACATCAGCACCTCCGAGATCCAAGGACGGATATCCGTCGGGTTGGCCCCCGAGGGTGAAGTGACCAGGGTCGACGTGAGCCTCGAGGTCGAGGGCATCGGAATACTGGGCTCGCTCTTCTTCCCGGTCATCGCCTCGGCCATCGGCGGCGGGTTCACCGAAACCGTGGAGGAGTTCGTCGGCGGCCTAAGGCCCTGACTCCTCCTCGAGGGAGGCAAGCTCCTCGGCCACCTGTCTCGCCTCCTCGCGGCCCCCGGTTGCGATCTGGGCCCGATCGGTGATGAGGGTCACCTGGTTGTCGAGGACCTGGATGAAACCGCCATGGACCCCGATCGTGGTCCGGGTCCCGTCCTCGGCCTCGACCAGCACCACGCCCGTGACGAGGGCGCCCATGAGCGGCTCGTGATTGGCCATGATCCCCACCTCCCCGTCCGGGGTCTTGGCCAGCACGAACGTGGCTTCCCCGCTCCAAACCGTAGCCTCGGGGGAGACGACGTCCACCTGGAAGGTGGCGGCCATGACTCAGCGGCGGCTCAGGCCGCCGCCTCCTTGGTTAGCTCGCCGGCCCGTCGCTCGACGTCTTCACGACCACCGACCATGTAGAAGGCCTGTTCCGGGTACTGGTCCATCTCACCGTCCAGCACCGCCTTGAAGGCGGCGATGGTTTCCTCCAGCGGCGTGTAGATGCCGGGCTGACCGGTGAACTGCTCGGCTACGAACATCGGCTGGGCGAAGAACCGCTGGATGCGCCGGGCCCGACCCACCACCAGCTTGTCCTCCTCGGAGAGCTCGTCGATGCCGAGGATGGCGATGATGTCCTGGAGGTCCTTGTATCTCTGCAGGACGCGCTGCACCTCGATCGCCACCGCATAGTGCTCCTCTCCCACGATCTGGGGGTCGAGGGCGCGGCTGGTCGAGTCGAGCGGGTCCACCGCCGGGTAGATGCCCAGTGCGGTGAGGGGACGTGACAGCACCGTGGTGGCGTCGAGATGGGCGAAGGCGGTATGCGGGGCCGGGTCGGTGATGTCGTCGGCGGGCACGTATATCGCCTGCAAGGAGGTGATCGACCTTCCCTTCAGCGAGGTGATGCGCTCCTGTAGGAATCCCATCTCGTCGGCCAGGTTGGGCTGATAGCCAACCTCCGAGGGCATCCGCCCGAGCAGGGTCGACACCTCGGAGCCGGCCTGAGTGAATCGGAAGATGTTGTCGATGAACAACAGCACGTCTTGGCGCTGCACGTCGCGGAAGTACTCGGCCATGGTCAGAGCGGAGAGGGCGACCCGAAGCCGGACCCCGGGTGGCTCGTCCATCTGGCCGAAGACGAGGGCGGCTTTGTCGATGACCCCGGTCTCTTTCATCTCCAGGAAGAGATCGGTCCCCTCACGGGTGCGCTCACCCACACCGGCGAACACCGAGACACCACCGTGCTGGGTGGCCACCCGGTTGATCATCTCCTGGATGAGGACGGTCTTGCCGACGCCGGCGCCGCCGAAGAGCCCGATCTTCCCACCCTGGAGGTAGGGGCTGATCAGGTCGAGCACCTTGATCCCGGTCTCGAAGACGGTCTTCTGCGGCTCGACGTCCTCGAAGGCAGGCGGGGTGCGATGGATCGGCCAGCGGGGCTCGGAGAAATCCTGGTCAGGGGCGTCGAGCGAATCGCCCCAGACATTGAAGATATGACCCAGTGTCTGGTCGCCGACCGGGACCGTGATCGGCCCGCCGGTGTTGTGCACGACGGCACCACGAGTAAGCCCGTCGGTGGGGGCGAGGGCGATGGCCCGGACCTTGCTCCCACCGAGGTGTTGCGCCACCTCGGCGATGACCCTGCGCTCGTCGTCGCCGATCTTGAAGTCGACGGTTATGGCATGAAGGATCTCGGGGAGCCCCTCGGGGGGGAACTCGACGTCGATGACCGGGCCGGCCACCTTGACGATTCGCCCCACGGGCAAGGCGTCACTCATTGCATTCTCCATTCGCGTTCTCGTAGTTCGCCTGAACTCTCATGTCCGCCCCTCGGCGAGCGCTTCGGCCCCGCCCACTATCTCGGCGATGGCAGTGGTGATCTCGGCCTGGCGGGCCCGGTTGGCCTGGACCCGGAGCACCCGGATCAGCTCCTCGGCGTTGTCAGTGGCCGCCTTCATCGCCCTGCGCCGGGCGCTGTGCTCGGAGGCGGAGGCCTCGAGCAGGATGTTGAAGATGGTGGCCTCCACGTAACGGGGGAGGAGGCGGTCGAGGATCTCCTCGGGTGATGGCTCGTACTCGTAGGAGACCTGATGCTCTCGCTCCGTCTCAGCGGTCTCTGGCGGGGTGATCGGGAGCAGGTCGAGACGGGCGGGCACCTGGGTCATGGCCGACTGGAACCTGGTGAAGAACACCTCGACCGCATCGATCTGCCCCGTGGCGAAGGCGGCGAGGGCGGTGTTGGCGATGGCGCGGGCGTCGCCATACCCGGGGGTGTCGGTTACACCCACGTAGGCGCCTTCGATCCGGTAGCCCCGATAGCGGAAATAGCCCTGCGCCTTCTTGCCCACCGCGTAGAGGACGACGTTCTTGCCTTCCCGATCGAGCTCGCGGATCCGGGCCTCCGCGAGCCGGATGATGTTGGAGGCATAGGAACCGGCCAGGCCGCGGTCGGAGGAGACGATGAGAAGACCGACCGTCCGGATGTCACGTTGCTCGAGCAGGCGGTGCGACGACCGGCCGGCAGCCCCCACGTTCTCGATCACCTCGATCAGCTTGGCGGTGTACGGCTTGGAGCCGTGCACCCGTGCTTGTGCCTTGGGTATGCGGCTGGCTGCGATCAGCTCCATGGCGCGCGTGATCTTCTTGATCGCATCGACCGATCCGATCCGTCGCCTGGTATCGCGGAGCTGGGCGGAGGCCATGCCTGCCTGCTACTCCTCGACCCTCGAGCTCTCGAAGGTTTCCTTGAACTCCGTGATGGCGGTGTCGATGGCTTCGCCTTCGGGCAGCTTTCCGGTCTCCCGCAGCTCGTTGAGCAGCCCTGGCTGACGGCTGCGGAAGTGCTCTCGCATCCCCACCTCGAAGCGACGCACATCGGCGATGTCGACGTCGTCCAGGTAACCCTCCGTAACTGCGTAGATGGCCAGGACCTGCTCCTCGACGGGGATCGGCGAGAACTGGGGCTGCTTCAACACCTCGACGACCCGACGTCCCCGCTCCAGCTGGGCCAGAGACGTGGCGTCCAGCTCCGAGCCGAACTCGGCGAAGGCGGCCAGATCGCGGTACTGGGCCAGGTTGAGACGGAGCGGCCCGGCGATCTTCCGCATCGCCGCAACCTGGGCGGCGCCACCAACCCGGGACACCGAGGTCCCGGCGTTCAGGGCGGGACGGATCCCCTGGTAGAAGAGGTCGGTCTCGAGGAAACACTGCCCGTCGGTGATGGAGATGACGTTGGTGGGGATATAGGCCGAGATGTCGTTCGACTTGGTCTCGATGACGGGGAGCCCGGTCATCGAGCCTGCACCCAGCTCGTCGGAGAGCTTGGCGCAGCGTTCGAGGAGCCGGCTGTGCAAGTAGAAGACGTCGCCGGGGTAAGCCTCGCGGCCGGGTGGGCGGCGGAGGAGGAGGGAGATCTCCCGGTAGGCGACGGCCTGTTTGGAGAGGTCGTCGAACATGATCAGGGCGTGCTGCCCGTTGTACATCCAGTGCTGGCCGATGGCCGACCCGGCATAGGGGGCGTACATCTGGAGGGCGGGAGCGGCCGACGCCGGGGCGTTGACCACCACCGTGTACTCCATGGCGCCTGCCTCTTCCAGGGTCGACACGATCTCGGCCACCGTCGACGCCTTCTGCCCGATGGCCACGTAGATGCACTTGACCTCGTCTTTGGTCCCCTGGTTGACCTTCTGGTTGATGATGGTGTCGACCAGGATGGCCGTCTTGCCGGTCTGACGGTCGCCGATGATCAGCTGACGCTGTCCCCTCCCGATCGGGGTCATGGCGTCGATGGCCTTGATCCCGGTCTGAAGGGGCTCGCTCACCGGCTGTCTCTCCACCACGGAAGGCGCCTGGGTCTCGAGGAGACGGCGCTCTGTGGTGTCGATCGGACCCTTCCCGTCGACCGGGTTGCCCAGCGGATCGATGACACGGCCGAGGAGGGCATCGCCGACCGGGACCGAGAGGACGGTACCGGTCTGCTTGACCGGGTCGCCCTGCTGGATGTGGCTCGCCTCGCCGAGGATGACCACACCAAGGTCCTCCTCGTCGATGTTGAGGGCGACACCGACCAGGCCGCCGGGGAACTCGAGCAGCTCGGAGGCCATGACGCTGGGCAGGCCCTCGACCCGGGCCACGCCATCGGCGATGGACGTGACATAGCCCACCGTTTCCTTGTCGACCTCCGGCTCCCAGCCGGAGAGCTGCTCACGCAGCGACTTGGTTATCTGGTCGGCAGTGATGGTCAATTCAGACATTGCTCTCCTAGCGGCTCAGCACGGTGTGACGAAGTTCTTCCATCGAGTGGGCCAGCGATCCGTCGATCACCACGTCGCCGATCCGGGCGACGATCCCCCCGATCACCGACTCGTCGACGATGACCTTGACCTCGACCTGTCGACCGGTGGCCTTGCCCAGGGCGGCAGCCAGGCGCTCCACGGTTGCGTCGTCGAGCGGGACGGCGCTGCGCACTTCGGCCATGGCGTGGGATCGCGACTCGACGGCGCGCTCCACGAACGATGACGCGATGGAGGGAAGTTCCGAGGCACGGCCGAGACCGACGATGAACTGAACCAGCCCGACGCTCAGGTTTGAAGCCCGGCCCCCGATCAGCTCGTCTATCACGGCGCGCTTGCGATCCAAGGGGAGCTCGGGGTCGGTGAGCGCCGATCGGAGCTCTTCGGACTTCTCCAGGGCCTGGCCGATGGCGAGAAACTCGGTCTCGACGCGCTCGAGCTCACCCTCCGCCTCGGCGAGGGCGAGGATGGCGTCGGCGTAGCTCGAGACCCGGTCGCTCATCTAGAGGGACTCCAACTCGGTCAGATAGCGCTCGATCAGGTCCTTCTGGATCTTGTCGTCGAGGGACCCGCCCACGATCTTCTCGGCCAGGCTCACAGAGATCTCACCCACTTCGCGTCGGGCATCGGCGAGAGCGCGCCCCTTCTCGGTTTGCGCCTCCTCGCGGGCCTTCGACAGCGTGGCGGCCGCCTCCTCCTCGGCCCGGGCCACGATGTCTGCCTTGAGCTGCTCCCCGGCAACACGGGCCTCCTCGATGATCCGGTTGGCCTCGTTCTTTGCTTCGGCGAGCTGGCCGCGGTAATCGGCGAGCAGACTCTCTGCCTCCCGTTTCGCCTCCTCGGCCTCGGTGAGCTGCCCGGTGATCGCCTGCTGCCGGGCCTCGAGTGTGCGGTTGATCATCGGCATTGCCCGACGCCCCACGAACCAGAAGACGATCAGGAAGGCGATGATCCCGGCGATCAGCTCCGATGTGGGGGGCACGATCAGGCTGAGACCGCCACCCGTCTCTCCCCCTTCCTCGGCGGCCAGGACGGCCAGGGCTGTCAGTAGCTGCATTCCGGTCTCCTATCAAGCAGAGGCGATGAAGAAGAGGACGAACCCGATCAGGGCCAGCGCCTCGGTGAGGGCGATGCCAAGGAACATGGTGGTCCGGATCGTGCCCTGCATCTCGGGCTGGCGGGCCATCGCAGTGATGGCGTTGCCGGCCACGATGCCGATCCCGATGCCGGGCCCGACCGCTCCCAAGCCGTAACCGATCAGCGAGAGTGCGCCGGTCAGGTTCTCGATGTTGCCTTCCATCTGTCTCTCTCCTTAGTGCTCGAAGTGGATGGACGATTCAATGTAGATCGCGGTCAACAAGGTGAAGATGTACGCCTGGAGCACGCCAATCAGGATCTCCAAGAGGAACATGAACAGGCCCAGGCCGAACCAGAAGACGCCGATGGAGCCTTTGAGCCCGATCTCCGGGATGGCGGCGATGAAGATCACCCCCGAGGTCAGGAGCAAGGTCAGCATCAGGTGCCCGGCCACCATGTTGGCGAATAGTCGGACTGCCAGCGTGATCGGCCTCAGGATGAAGACCGAGAACACCTCGATCAGCCCCACCAGCCACCTGAGTCCGATCGGGACCGTCTTGGGCCAGGCGGTGTCGATCAGAAAGCGGAAGTTGTTCTTGGCAAAGCCGACGAACATGAAGATGACGTAGGTGACCAAGGCGAGAAAGGCGGGTATCGCCATCCGCGACGTGACCGGGAAGTTGATCAGCGGAGTGATCTCGAAGAGGTTTCCCACCAGGAGGAAGAAGAACATCGCCATCAGGTAGGGCACGTACCTGGTCCCCTCGGGACCGATCACGTCCCGGGCGATGCCGTCCCTGACAAAGCCCACCAACCCCTCCACCGCGGCGCCGAACTTGGTGGGGACCAGTCTCTGCCCGCGCAAGCCGAAGTAGAGGATGGCCATCGCCACGAACGCGGCGAGCAGCATCAGGATGTGGGTCCGGCTGAACTCGAGCCCACCGATGGTGAAGATGGCGGGGAACTCGAACAGCTCGTTGACGTTCGCCGGGGCGCAGATCACCTCGTTGGCGACGTCACATTCGGTGGCGAGGATCATCTGCGCCAACTCAGCACCCTTTCTCTATTCCTGGAGATCGAGACCGCCTCCCACGTCAGGAGTGCGAAGTAGGCGATCACCGCCGCTACCCCGAAGGCCACCCGGTCCACGTCGACCAAGCTGGCGATGAGATAGACCGCGCCCACGAACAGCACGAGACGAAGGATGAAGCCGATCAGAGCGGCGGCATGATAAGCCTGGAGGCTGATCCTTGCCGAAATCGAGAGGATGAAGCCGGCGAGCAGGAAGTTGGCGAGGACCACCACGACGCCGAGAGCGGCGCTCCAAGCCCCATCCCACCCACGGAGGAGCCCAAAGGCAAGGACCAGAAGCGGAGCGACATAGATTGCCCGTGCCGCGGTGTCTCGGGCGAGATAGGCCTCGACGGGAGGGCCGTGCTCAAGACTCACGATCGGCCTCCCCGATCGTCTTGATGTAACTCCACACCTGGACGAACCCCGAATAGATGCCGAGCAAGCTGCCGATGACAACGAGCCAGGGTTCGGTTCCCAGCCAGCGGTCGGCGAGGAACCCGAGCAGGGCGCCGGAGAGGATGGAACCGGCAAAGGCCCCGGATCGACCCCACCCTTCGTAAATGGCGCGGCCGACCTGCTGGTGCGGTGTCTCGTACTTCATCGCATCTTGGTCTGGTGACTGGATCCCAAGCTTGTGAATCTATTCACAAAGGGTAGGAGCCGACCCGTAGCCGGCCAAATCGCGAACCTACACATGTCCGGAGAAGTCCTCAGGGTAGGGCGGAAACGCTGCGGCCAGCTCGGCGACGCGTCCTCTCACGGCGTCGAGCACGGATTCCTGGTCCCGGTTCTGCAGGGCACGAGCGATCAGCCCGGCCACCTCCGAGGCCTCGGCCTCGGTCATCCCCTGGGTGGTCATGGCCGGAGTGCCGATCCTCAGCCCGGAGGCTCGGAACGGGGGGCGAGGATCGTTGGGGATCGTGTTGAAGTTGAGTGTGATCCCCACCTCGTCGAGGAGCCGTGCCGCCTGTTTCCCGTCGAGGTCTTCGTCGACGGACCGCAGGTCGACCAGGAAGAGATGGTTGTCGGTGCCACCGGAGACCACCCGGACCCCCGCCTCCTGGATGGCGGCCGCCATCGCCCTTGCGTTTGCCACGATCTGCTCGGTATAGACATGGAACGCGGGTTGCATCGCCTCTTGGAAGGAGACGGCCTTGGCCGCGATCTGGGACTCGATCGGCCCCCCCTGGGCGTTGGGGAAGATGGCCTTGTCGACGTCCTTGGCGTACTCGCTGGTGCTGAGGATGAGCCCACCCCTGGGTCCGCGCAGCGCCTTATGGGTGGTGCCGGTCACGATGTCGGCGTGAGGCACCGGCGAAGGGTAGGAGCCGCCGGCCACCAGACCGATGAAATGGGCGGCATCGACCATCAAGATGGCGCCGATCTCGTCCGCGATCGACCTGAAGCCCTCGTAGTCGAGAGTCCGGGAGTAGGCCGAGTAGCCGGCGAGCACGATCCTCGGCTTGTGCTCCAGAGCCAGCTCTCGCACCTGGCCCATGTCGATGAGCTCGGTCTCGGGGTCCACCCCATAGGCGAGGAAGTCGTAGTAGAGACCCGAGAAGTTGACCGGGGAGCCGTGGGTGAGGTGGCCTCCCTGGTCGAGACGCATCCCGAGCACCCGGTCGCCGGGCTCGAGGATCGAGAAGTACACCCCCATGTTGGCCTGGGCCCCTGAGTGGGCCTGCACGTTGGCATGCTCGGCCCCGAACAGCTGCTTGGCCCGGTCGATGGCGAGCTGTTCCATCTCGTCCACCACCGCACAGCCCTCGTAATAGCGCCGACCCGGGTAACCCTCGGCATATTTGTTGGTGAAGACCGAGCCGGAAGCCGCCATCACCGCCGGCGAGGCGAAGTTCTCCGAGGCGATGAGGTGGATGTGGGTGTTCTGCCGCACCAGGTCCTTGCGGATCAGATCGGCTATCGCCGGGTCGACCTGCTCCAGGGGGTCCATCGAGATCATGTCCCGAGGGTAACTAGACCCGGACCGGCCCCTGACGCAGGACGACTATTTCGCTCCCGGTGACGTCGACCACGGTCGAGGACTGGCCCCCCGTCGACCGGCCCTCGACGTACACCGACACCCGGTCTCCGAAGAGAGCCCTCGCCTCATCGTGGCTCAACGACTCCTCACCGCCGCTCACGTTGGCCGAAGTCACGGCCAGGGGCCCCACCGCGGCCAGGAGCTCCAGGGTCACGGGGTGATCGGGCACGCGCAGCCCCACGGTTTGTCGTTGCGCGTCGCCAACCCAGTCGGCGAGTACCACCGTCGGGGTCACCACGAGGGTGAGGGCGCCCGGCCAGTGCGCGGCAGCGAGGTCGGCGGCGACACCGCGGATGTCGCCGATGACCTCGGCCTGCTCGGAGGAGGCGACCAGCAGGCCGACCGGTCTGTGCTCAGGCCGGCCCTTGAGCTCGAACAACTGAGCCACCGCCTGCTCGCTCATCGGATCGGCGCCGATCCCGTAGACGGTGTCGGTGGGGAGACCGATCACCTCGCCACGTCGTACGGCCGCCACGGCATCCTCGATGGTCACGGTTTGACCGCGACGATGTAGCGATCGCGGCCGCCGAGGTCCTGGCGGACGATGGCGGGCAGGTCGACGAACGAGCTGGTCGCGGAGACACCCTGCCTCTCCCCGATCTCGCAGATGACGACGCCCCCGGGTCGAAGCCAGGACGCCGCCGACGCGCCGATCCGCTGGATCACCTCGAGACCGGTGGGCCCGGCTACCAGGGCCACCTTCGGCTCCCTCTGCACGTCGGCGGGCAGCCGGTCGAAATCGACTTCCGCCACATAAGGGGGATTCGCCACGATGAGGTCGACCGATCCGAGTATCGCGGTGGGGAGAGGGTCGAAGAGGTCGCCCTCTGCCAGATAGACCTGCAGCCCTGTCCGATACCGGTTGTCGGCGGCGACGTCGATCGCATCCGCCGAGATGTCGGTGGCGAAAACGGCGGCCGAGGGGAACCGGCTCTTCAGGGCGAGCGCCAGGGCGCCCGACCCGGTGCAGAGGTCGATGATGATCTCCGGCTTGCGCACCATGCGGGTCGCCAGCTCGAACAAGCCTTCGGTCTCCGGTCTCGGGATCAGCACCCGTTCGTCGACGGCGATGTCGAGGGGGCCGAAAGCAGCCGTGCCCTCGATGTACTGCAATGGCTCGCCCCCGAGACGGCGGGCGATCAGATCATCGAGAGATGCGTCGGGACCGGCGGCAGCCTCCAGCCTGACTCTCTCGTGTTCGGGAATCGTGGCCATGGGCACGTCCAACTCTCTGATGCAAACCCCCAACCGTCAGAAGATACTTCACTTTTGCCGGCCCAACCGGGAACAAAACACCGGCGAGCCCGAGGTCTGCCATCATCGGCCTGGCATGGATGTTCCAGGATGCAAGGACTTCGATGAGTGAGGCCAAGCGAGTTCTTGTCGCCGACGACTCGGAAACGGTCACGACGGTGCTGGTCACCGCATTGGAGTTGGAGGGCTACCAGGTAGAAACCGCCCGCAACGGTGTCGAAGCGTACGAAATGGGCGTATCCGGGCGATACGACCTGGTGATCCTCGACCAGTTGATGCCGGGAATGCTCGGGCTGGAGATAATCGACCGTTGGCAACAGGAAGGGCACGAGATCCAGACCATCATGCTCTCGGGGGTCGACGACGAGCGCACCGTGGTCGACAGCTTCGAGTCGGGCGCCTTGGACTTCATCAGAAAGCCTTTTCGGCTCCCCGAATTGCTGGCCCGAGTCCGCCAGCGCCTGCCCGACTGAGCACCGGTTTCCTCAATCCGACCTTCGCATCGACCGATGAGAACTGATAGATCTCATGAACGCAACCACGATCGGGCTCTTGGCGGTCGGGATCGTCTTCGTCGTCGACATCATCCTGCTGCTGGGGCTGGTGACACTGAAGGCATTCCATCGCAGGCGCACCGAGCGCCACGAGCTGCGCCGCGCCGCCTATGTGGCCACCTTGAGCCGTCACCTGGCCTCACAGGGGTCCACCGACCGGATCGGGGCCGAAGCCGCCGACGACGACGCATTCATCGACGCGGTCATAGACCTGCGCAATGTCGTGTCCGGCGCGGACACAGAGACCCTCACCGGGCTCGTCGACGGCTTGGGGGTGGCGCAGAGACAGGTTGCCAAGCTTCGCAGTGGCTTCCCGCTGGGAAGACGGCTTCGGGCGGCGGTATCGCTGGCCGAGATTGGTGACGAGTCGACTGCGCCTGTCCTCATCGAACATCTCTCCGATCGCGAGCCCGAGATCAGGATCCAATGCGCCCGAGGTCTGGGCCGAATGCGGAACACGGCGTCCATCGACGCCATCCTGGAGAGGCTGGGCATCGAGAATCCGTGGGTGCGGGTGCGCTTCGCCGACACTCTCATCGGGTTCGGAGCCACGGCGACCTGGCCTCTGACCGCCTACATACGGGTCAATCTCGGCCACGACGAGAACCGCGGGGTGATCGAGGCCATCCGGGTCCTGGGAACCATCGGCGATCGCGAGGTCGGGCCCACCCTGGCCGGTGTCCTCCGTGTCGCCGCGGATCCTGAAGTCCAGCTGGCCGCAATCGAGGCATTGGGGTTCGTCGGCGGGCCCATGGCCATCCCACCTCTCGACTACGCCCTGCGCTCATCCGATTGGAGGCTCAGGGCGAAGGCGGCCACCGCACTGGGGAACATCGGCGATCCCACGGTCAACCTCGCGCTGGCCCGGGGGCTGGAGGACGAGAACTGGTGGGTGAGACGCAACTCGGCTGCCGCCCTGGGATCTTTGCCGGGCGGCGACCGACTGCTGCTGAATGCGATGAGGTCTGCCGACCCCTTCGCCCGGGATGCAGCCGCCGAGGCTCTCGCCGACATCGGCGCTCTCACCACTGCCCGAGAGCGAGACGAAACCGGACAGGCCACCGAGGAAGACCTCCTGCTCCTCGAGCATGTCACCGCCGGGAAACGGGTGCTGGTGTGATCAACGACCTCCTCGCCTGGGCGGGCTACGCCACGCTGATCTACTTCATCGTCATGCAGGCGTACATGATCGGTCTCGGGCTGCGCTCGGGGGCGGTCATGCGACGCACCCATCACCTCAACCGGTTCGGACGGGTCTCCGAGATGCTCTCCAGCTACACCTCGCCCCCCGTCTCCATCGTGATCCCTGCCTACAACGAGGCAGCGGGGATCGTCGCCTCGGTCCGCTCTATGTCGATCGTCGGCTACCCGCGCTTCGAGATCATCGTCACCAACGACGGATCCAGCGACGAGACCCTGAAAGAGCTTGTGGAGGCGTTCAACCTGGAGCAGGTCCGGGTCCCCTATCGCGCCGACATCCCTACCGCACCGCTGCGAGGTATCTACCGGGGACGGGGGACGGTGGACATAACCGTGATCGACAAGGAGAACGGGGGGCGGGCCGACGCCCTCAACGCCGGGATCAACGCGGCGCGCTATCCCTACGCCCTCTGCACCGACGCCGACGTCATCCTCGACGCCAATTGCCTGGTAGGTGCCATGCGCCGGGTGGTCGAGGACCGGGAGAGGACCGTCGCCGTCGGTGGCAACATCCGGCCCCTCAACGGGAGCCGGGTCCAACTCGGCCATCTGATCAGGGCCGAAGTGCCCAAGAGGCTGGTCCCACGGATGCAGGTGCTGGAATACCTGCGCACCTTCCTCGCCAGCCGGCCCGCCTGGTCGCAGATGGAGGCGCTGCCACTGATCTCAGGAGCCTTCGGGGTCTGGAAGCGGTCGGCCGTCGTGGCCGTCGGCGGCTTCACCATCGGGCACATGGGAGAGGACATGGACCTGACCATGCGCATGCATCGATATCACATCGACAACCAGATCCCCTATCGGATCGTCTACGAGCCGTCGGCGGTGATCTGGACCGAGGTCCCGGAAACCCTGCGGGTGCTGAGACGACAGCGGATCAGATGGCACCGCGGGCTGATGACGTCGGTGAAGGACTTCCTCCCCATGACCTTCAACCCGAAGTACGGGAAGCTGGGGATGATCACCTGGGCCGCCATGTTCCTCTTCGAGTTCCTGGCGCCGCTCATCGAGGTGGTGGGGTGGATCACGATCCCGACCGCGCTCCTCCTCGGAGCGCTGAACACGACCACTCTCTTCGTCCTCCTCGCCCTCGCCTTCGGCATCGGGCTGCTC
Source organism: Acidimicrobiia bacterium (assembly GCA_035462175.1). GTDB lineage: Bacteria > Actinomycetota > Acidimicrobiia > Spongiisociales > ZC4RG35 > JARDZU01. The sequence continues at coordinate 108,202 of DATHUP010000065.1, forward strand.
AACTCGTTGGTCGCCCTCCTTCTCGACGAGTCCTACGGCTACTTCAACTCCAGGACCGACACCGCCCGACTCATCGTGATGGCCCTCATCGAGAACTTCGGCATGCGCCAGCTCACGGTTGCCTGGCGGATCCGCGCCTTCATCGGCGGCAAGGGCACCCGCGCCTGGGGCAACATGGAGCGAAGGGGCGTGGCGAACCTCGGCATCGAGGGGTGAAGCCGCACCGAACCTGAGGTTCTGCGTTGCATATACGTTACGAACTCTCTCGAGTTCGAGCGACGCGGTCGGGGACGCGGGGGTCGCCGGGATCCAGGTCGAGGGCGGACCGGTGAACTCGAGGCGGTTTGTGGCAAATGCGTTACGTGGAACCTCAGGTTTCGGGTCTCCACCCGCTCACCCGCCGTCGGCGAGACGGGTGGCCTGTTCGTCGGTGGTGAGGGCGGTGACGAACTCGTCGAGGTCGCCGTCGAGGACTTGATCCAGTCGTCTCAGAGTGAGCCCGATCCGATGATCGGTCACGCGGTTCTCCTTGAAGTTGTAGGTGCGGATCTTCTCCGAGCGCTGGCCGGACCCGACCTGGGAGCGCCGAGCACCGGCCACCTCGGATTGACGCCGCTCCAGCTCACGCTGGTAGAGACGGGCGCGAAGGATGCGCATGGCCTTCTCCTTGTTCTGGAGCTGGCTCTTCTCGTCCTGACAGGTGACCACCGTCCCGGTGGGGAGATGGGTGAGCCGGACGGCGGAGTCGGTGGTGTTGACCGACTGGCCGCCGGGGCCGGTGGAGCGATACACGTCGATCTTGACCTCGGCGGGGTCGATCTCGACCTCCACCTCCTCGGCTTCGGGGAGGACGGCCACCGTGGCGGTCGAGGTGTGGACCCGGCCCTGGGACTCGGTCTTGGGGACCCGCTGCACCCGATGGACCCCGGCCTCATACTTCATCCTCGAATAGGCCCCTTTTCCTTTCAACGCCACAGTCACCTTGTCGTAGCCACCCGCCTCGGAGGGTGAGCTGTCCATCGGCTCGATCTTGAACCCGTGGCGTTCGGCATAGTGCTCGTACATGCGGAGCAGGTCGCCCGCCCAGATCGCGGCCTCGTCCCCGCCTGCCGCGGACCGGATCTCGACGATCACGTCCTTCTCGTCGGTCGGGTCGGCAGGAACCAGGGCCGAGGTCACACGACTCTCGAGTTGCTCGATCTCCGCCGCCAACTCACTGGCGAGAGCAGCCATGTCAGGGTCGTCCATCGCCCGAGCCTCGTCGAAGTCCGTTTGCGCCTGCCGGAGACGCCGGATGTCGGCCACCACGTCACGCAGATCGGAGTGACGTTTGCCCAACTCGGCGAGAAGGGACGAGTCTGCCAGGGTCTCAGGATCTCCCAGCGCCGTCTCTGTTTCCTCGAACACGGCTTCGATCTCGGCGAGCCTCGCCGCCAGGGACTCCTCCATCAGCCCTCCTCGTGGGGGGAGGTGATGCCGAAGACGACACGGCGCACCTCCAGGGCAGACTCGGGCACGCCGCCGCGCCCGATCACGTCGTCCACCATCTCGTCGTCCAAGGCGACCACCAGACTCGAGATGGCCACCTCGATCTGGGTCTCGTCGGGCACCCTGGTGGTGAGCTTCTGCAGCCAGACACCCGGAGCGGCCAGGGCACGGGCGAGAAGCCCCGACCTCCGCGTCCCCGACCAACGCAACAACTCGTAGGCGAAGCCGGCGACGACCGGGATGCCCAGGAGACGGGAGGTGACCAGGAACGCCCATCCGGGCCGGCCGAAGAAGGTGAAGAGGATGATCGAGCCCAGCACGACGATCAACAGGAAGCTGGTCCCGCACCGGGGATGCTCGGGCGGATAGCGACGCACCGATTGGATGCTGAGGGGCTCCCCCGCCTCGTAGGCATGGATGGACATGTGCTCGGCGCCGTGATACTCGAACACCCGCCCGATCTCAGCGGAGCGGCCGATCACCCAGATGTACCCGACGAACAGGAAGAGACGGGTGACCCCTTCGATCACGTTGAACACGATCCCGGACTCGCCCGACACCGCCCCGGCGGCCAGGGCGGGAAGGAGGATGAAGATCCCGGCGAAGAGCACGAAGGCCAGGGTCATGGTCCAACCGATCTGGGCCCGGGTCAGCGGCTCCTCTTCCTCACCGGCCGCCTTCTCCGCAGACCAGGAGAGGGCGCGGAAGCCGAGGCTCAGCGACTCCCAGAGCACGACGATGCCCCGGACGAGGGGGATTCGAGCAGCCCGATTCCTCTCGGCGAGACGACCGAGGACGTCGCGACGGGCGACGATGGTCTGATCCGGCTGTCGCACCGCCACCGACCAGGCGCCAGGGGCGCGCATCATCACACCCTCGATCACTGCCTGACCCCCGACCGTCTTGGCCGGGTCGATCGAACCGCTCAGCCGCGGCGCGGCCGACTCACTCTGCGTCAGCGGCTTCCGCCTCCGCACTCGAATCGACCGGATCCCCGGCCTTGGTGAAGGCGGTCTTCCCGTAACGCCTCTGGAAGCGCTCGACCCGCCCACCGCTGTCAACCAGCTTCTGCTTGCCGGTGAAGAACGGGTGGCACTCATTGCACAACTCGATGTGCATGTCGCCGGGTTTGGTGCTCCTGGTCGTGAAGGTGTTGCCACACGAACAGGTGACGTGGGTCTCGGCGTAGGTGGGATGAACTTCGGTCTTCACCTCGGGCTCCTATCTAGTTGCCGCTGCTCTTCGCAACTTCGGCGAGGAACTCGGCATTGGACTTCGTGGTCTTCAGGCGGTCGATGAGCAGCTCGAGTGCGGCACCGGATTCCAGTGCCAACAGCACCCGGCGCAGCTTCCACACCTGGGTCAGCTCCGTCTGGTCGAACAGCAGCTCTTCTTTCCTTGTTCCCGAAGCCTCGATATCGATCGCCGGGTAGATCCGCTTGTCGGCCAGCTTTCGATCGAGACGCAGCTCCATGTTCCCCGTGCCTTTGAACTCCTCGAAGATGACCTCGTCCATCTTGGACCCGGTCTCCACCAGGGCGGTGCCGAGGATGGTGAGCGAACCGCCCTCCTCGATGTTGCGGGCGGCGCCGAAGAACCGCTTGGGCGGATACAGGGCTTGGGAGTCGACACCACCGGAGAGAATCCGGCCCGAGGCCGGGGTGGCCAGGTTGTGGGCACGGGCGAGACGGGTGATCGAGTCGAGGAGGATGACGACATCGGTGCCCATCTCCACCAGCCGCTTGGCCCGCTCCAGCGCGAGCTCAGACACCTGGGTGTGCTCCTCTGCGGGACGGTCGAAGGTGGAGTAGATGACTTCGCCCTTGACCGAGCGCTGCATGTCGGTGACCTCTTCGGGCCGCTCGTCGACGAGGACCACCATGAGGTAACACTCCGGGTTGTTGGTAGTGATCGCCTGGGCCATCTCCTGGAGCACCGTGGTCTTGCCCGCCTTGGGCGGCGAGACGATCAGGCCGCGCTGCCCTTTGCCGATCGGGGCGATGAGGTCGACGATCCGGGTGAGGATGCCGTTGGCCCTGCCGTCGATCTCGAGACGGAGCCTCTCGTCGGGGAACAAGGGGGTGAGTGACTCGAACCTGGGCCGTTTCATCGCCTCGTCCGATGTCATCCCGTTCACCTTGTCGATGCGGACGACGGCGGGGAACTTCTCCTTCGAGCGCGGGGGCCGGATCGGCCCGGAGACTATGTCGCCCTTGCGGAGACGGAACTTGCGCACCTGGTTGGCCGAGACGTAGACGTCCTTGTCGCCGGCCAGATAGCCGGTGACCCTGAGAAACCCGTAGCCCTCGGGGAGGATGTCCAACAGCCCTTCACGGGTCTCGAGGTCCTCCTCGGGGATGAACTCGTCCTCGCGTCCCCCGCCGCGACGGCGCCGGTTGCGGTTGCGCGAGGCACCCTGGCGGTCGTCGCTGTCGCCGCGCCCACCCTGGCGCCCATCGGAACGCGAACCGTCGGTCTCGGCGGCATCGGCTTGTGCCTCGCCGTCCTGGGCGGCACGCTCCACCCTGGGAGTCGCCTGGGGCAGGTCGACATCCTCGGTAGGTGATGCCTCGGCGACCTGACCTGCGTCGACGAGGGCGGTGATCAGCTTCGATTTTTGGAGACCATCGGTCTCGATGCCTACTGCATCGGCGATCTGTCGCAGTTCGTCGATGGACTTGCTCTGGAGTTGAGCTCGTGTGGTCATTGGATCCTTCGCGATTCGTCGCGGACTCGATCGGACCGGGATACGCACCATCGCACTGCAATGGGGCATGCCTCGGATGAGGCTGTGGGAGGGTGGCCGAAACGTCCCGTGGCGTGGTCGGCGAACCCCATAGTAGCCGCTCGCCCGTGTTGCGCAAAGCAGTTGGGGTCAACGGAGGAGGCGGTCGAGCTGTGACGGCTCCGCCTCTATCACCTCGAAGTGCTCCGGTGCCGTGGCCAAGCCCTCGAAGCCGGGCGGCGGGTCCGGTCTGCGACCGATGGCCCGCTCGACAGCCTCCCCGAATTTGGCCGGGTGCGCGGTAGCCACGACCACCTGGCGACGCGGGCCCGCTACGGCGCCGCCGACGGACCACGCGGTGGCAGTGTGCGGGTCGAGGAGATAGCCGTGGGCGTCGTGCACTTCGGCGATGGTGCGGATGATCTCCTCGTCGTCGGCGTACCCGGCCCGGAACACGCGTGACGGGTCGTCGGTGAATCGCTCCAAGTTGGAAGGCACCGTGACGTCCATCGCCGGCGCCAGGGTCGGGGTCACCTCGGAGGCCGGCATCTCACCCGTGTTGATCAGATCGGCCAATCCCCTGTTGGCGTTGTTGGCAATGGTTATATCCTCGATGGTCGCTCCCATCTGCTTCGCCACCCAGCAGGAGAGCACGTTGCCGAAGTTGCCGGTGGGGACGACGACGTCGAACGGCTTCCCCATCCTCGCGGAGAGGTAGACGTAGTAGCCGACCTGAGCCGCAACGCGCGCCCAGTTGATCGAGTTGAAGGCGAGCAATCCGACATGACGCCCGAAGGCCTCCTTGACCATCGCCTGGCAGTCGTCGAAGGTGCCGTCGACCGCCACGGCGAGCACGTTGGGATCGTCGACCGTGGTCATCTGTCGCCGCTGGAACTCGGAGACCTTGCCTTCCGGGAAGAGGACCACGATGCGAAGGTTGGGCCTCCCCCTGCAGGCCTCGATCGCCGCCGAGCCGGTGTCTCCCGAAGTGGCGCCCAGGATCGTCCTCTGCTCTCCCACCTCCCGGTCGAGCATGCGGGCCACTATCTGAAGTGCATGGTCCTTGAAGGACAGCGTCGGGCCCCAAAAAAGCTCGAGCACGTGACGATCCCCCACCGGGACCAGAGGGGCAACCTCGGGATGCCTGAACCGGGATGCTGCCTCCAGGACCAGGGGGCCTACCCGCTCCGCACCGAAGAGAGTCAACGCCACGGTGACCGCCTGTTGGTAGCTCCACTTCTCCCAACCTCGGGGGAGCGAGGGGATCACCTCGGGGACGAACAGGCCCCCGTCCGGGGCGAGCCCGGTCAGCATCGCGCCACGGAAGTCGAGAGGCTCCGCCTCTCCTCTCGTCGATAGGTATCTCATTGCGGGCGTCGGCCGGGATCCAAGGGTGGGGAGGGAAACGGGCTCGGTCACTTCTCGGGGAAGGGTACAGCGGGTTGCGGTGTTGCCCCCTCGAGGGCTTACCATTCGATCCTGCCCGCTCCCGTAGCTCAGGGGATAGAGCGCCGGCCTCCGGAGCCGGGTGCGCAGGTTCGAATCCTGCCGGGAGCGCCCATCCAGTTCTCAGTACTCAGTACTCAGTACCGAATACCGGTTACCAAGTACCATTCATCCCATGCCACGAGCCATCTGGAAAGGCGCCATCAACTTCGGGCTGGTCACCATCCCGGTCGGGCTCTATACCGCGACCGACAACAAGACGCCCAAGTTCAAGCAGTTGCGCAAGACCGACCATTCCCCGATCCGCTACAAGCGGGTAGCCGAGAGCGACGGCAAAGAAGTCGAGTGGGACGACATCGTCAAGGGCTACGAGTTCGAGAAGGACCGTTACGTCGTGTTCACCGACGAGGAGCTCGACTCGGCCCATCCGGAGGGCAATAAGCTGGTCGACGTCGTCCAATTCGTCGACGAGTCCGAGATCGACCCGATGTACTACAAGTCGTCCTACTACCTGGCCCCTGAGAAGACAGGCGTCAAGGCTTACAGGATCCTCGGGGAGGCGCTCGAGGACAAGGGACGGGTCGCTATCGCCAAGGTGTCAATCCGGGAAAAGCAGCAGCTGGCCACGCTCCGAGCCAAGGACGGCGTGATCGTCATGGAGACGATGTACTGGCCCGACGAGCTCCGCGCCGCCGAATTCGAGGAACTGGAGACCGAGGTGGAGATCAGGAAGGAAGAGGTGGAGATGGCCGCTTCTCTCATCGACAATCTGACTCGCCCCTTCGCCGCCGATGACTACGTGGACAAGACCCGCGAGGTGATCGAGGAGCTTGCCGCAAAGAAGGTCGCAGGCGAGGAGATCATCGCCACCACCTCTCCGGAGCCCACCAAGGTGGTCGACCTGCTCGATGCACTCAAAGCCTCGGTCGAGGCGACCAAGTCAAAGGAAAAGGAGAAGGCCACGGCGAAGGCCGGCTAAAGCGGGCCTTCCTCCGCCCAGGTGACCGTCTCCGGATCCGCAATCTCGATCCCCTTGTAGACCGGGGCGCGGAGATGGGAGTCGTGGGTCCACTCCTTGTACTCGACCTCTACGACGATCCCCGGCTCGACCCAGACCGGCTTGACCGGCTTGGGCAGGATCACCTGGTTGCGAAACGGGGTGGTGGGGCGCTCGATCTGGCGCAGATAGCCGATGAAGGCGGCGAGGGTGGCGTCGTCGAACCCCGACCCGACTGCCCCGATCCAACGCAGACCCGACTCGTCATATAGGCCAACCAGGATCGAGCCGAAGGTCGAGGCTCTGCCTCCCTCACCGGGTAGATAGCCGCCCACGACTGCGCGCAACCGGTGGGTCACAGCCACCTTTCGCCAGTCGGGTGACCGTCTCCCGGGGAGGTAAGGGGATCCGAGCCTCTTCCCCACGATCCCCTCCAGTCCCTGGGCCTGAGCCAGTTCGAACAGGGTGGACCCATGCTCTGGCGTGGGCTCGGGGACGACGACGGGAGAAGGCAGGCCCAATGCCATCAGTCGCTCCACCCGCTCCTCATAGGGACGGGCGACGATGCTCTCGCCCTGGTAGAGCAGGTCGAATGCGACGAAGTTGACTCCCACGTCGGCGCCGGTGCCCCTCCCTGCGAAGCCGGTTCGTCTCTGCAGATTGGAGAACGAGGGCCTTCCCCGATCATCGAAGGCCACCACCTCCCCGTCGATGGCCACGCCGTCGGGCAGGGGAAGCCCTGACAACTCGGGAAAAGGGCCGGTCAGGTCGAGGCCCCGTCGAGAGCGGGCCTTGATCTGCCCTCCGTTCGAGGCGACAACCGCTCGATACCCGTCCCACTTGACCTCGAACCACCAGTTGGGGTCGTCGAACGCCGCCGCCCAGCGGGTCGCCAGCATCGGCTCGAAGTTGGGGACGCTCAACCCGCCGTGAGCTCTTCGCGAGCGAGACGGTTGACCAGGCCACCGTCGAGGTCCTCACCGCGGCTTTTCATCAGATGCCCGACGACCCGCCCGGCCGCCTTCTCCTCTCCTGCCACCCCCAGCTCGGCGATCGCCTCACGGATCAGGGCGCGTGTGGCCTCCTCGTCCAGCTTCTGCGGGAGCCAGCGGGACAGGTACTCCACCTCGTAGCCCAACTTGTCGGCCATGGCCGCCCCCCGGTCCCCGATGTCGAGATACTCCTGCCGCGACTTCTCCATCTTCTTGACATATGTCCCGATCACCTGTCGATACAGCTCGTCATCGAGCTCACCCTCGAAGCCGGGCCGGCTCCGGGCGATGGCTACCTCGGTTTCGACCTGACGGATCACGTCGCGTCTCCGAGCGTCCTTCGCCTTCATCGCGTCTCTCAGCTCGTCAGCGAGCTCTTCTCTGATGCTCATCGATGTCTCTCCAGGGCCGAGCGGACCGCGGCCGGGTCGTCGGTAATGATGCCCGACACCCCGAGGTCGGCCAACTCACCGGCCAGCAACGGGTCGTCGACCACCCAGGGATAGACCTGGAGACCGGAATCGACTGCTCGGGCCAGATCGGGGCGGGGCAGCTGGATCGAGGGAACCAGAGCCGTGTGCCCAACCTGCCGACATTCCTCGATGGCCTGGTCGATGTCGCCGTTGGCGGCGACGAGGACACCGGTTGCCACCTCGGGGAAGACGCGACGCACCGTCGCCAGGCTGAGCCAATTGAACGAGGTGACGATATCTCCCGGTCTCGATCGCTCCGCCGTCTCCAACGCGATCCGATGATCGGGCTCGAAACCCGGTTGATGTGGGAGATTCTTCACCTCGAATTGGAAGGAGATCCCGGGAATGGCTGCGACGGCCTCGTCGAGCAGGGCAGGGTGATTCCTCTCTCCGACGTCGAGCTCGACCAGGACCGACCAGTCGTGGTCGGCAACAACGAGATCGCAGATCTCGGCTTCGTGGGAGAGGACGAGTTTCCCGTCGGCGCTGCGTCTTATGTCGGTCTCCACCGAGTCGGCCACCGTCGCGGCAGCGAGGAACCCGGCCACGGTGTTGTCGGGGAATCGGGTCGGCCAGCCCCGGTGGCCGACCACCATCGGCGCCCCCTCGAGCCCGGTCATCGGGGAAGAAATCCGTTTACACAGCGTGGCTGGGACATTATCGTTCGCTTCGGAAAATCCATCGTTCCCAGTGTTTCACATCGTGAACGCTTGTGAAAAACATCACAAAGTAAGGAAGCGTTTTGCTCACCACCATCACCACAGATTGGCGGGAACTGGCAGCTTGCCGGGACTCCGAGCCGACTCTGTTCTTCCCGGTAGGCACCACCGGCCCCGCCATAGACCAGATCGACGCTGCCATCGCCATCTGCGCCATCTGCCCGGTCCAGGAGGATTGTCTTCAGTACGCCTTAGAGACCAATCAGGAGTCCGGGGTTTGGGGCGGCTACGCCGAGGATGACCGTCGCCGTCTTCGCAAGCGCTGGCTGGCCGAGCGCCGACGCCGCGCTGTCTGATCTCATACGCCGGGGGCGAAGCCGACTGCCGGGCCCCCGCCCTCGGTGTCGATCTCGACGAAGGCCAGTCCGCGGCTGGGGATTCCCACGGTCCGGCTCTTGATGTCGGTGAACCAGACGACACCACCGTCGGCCACACCTTGCTCCACCTCGGCCCGAAAGGCCGCGACGTCGTCGATGTCGATCTCGACGACCTTGCTGGTGTCGACGATTCCGATCCGGGCTCTCATTCCGTCTCCTGGTCAGGTCCGGGCACTGTAACCCCCTTCCCTCTGCACTCCGGTTGCCGTATGAACACGACATGGGATGGGGTAGACGTCTCGGTCTTGCCACCGCCGTCGTGATGGTCGGCTCTGTCGCTGCCGCCGCCCCGGCCGGACCCAACGGGTTCGTGCCAGTGGCCGCCGGAGAGGCAGAGACCCCGGGCACGGTCGTCGTCGAGCCCGGGGACCATCTTTGGAAGATAAGCGAGGCCGAGCTGGCCCGACGTCTGGGTCGGTCCGCAGGCGCTGACGAAGTCGCCCCCTATTGGCTCTCGGTCATCGACGCCAACCGCGATGCTCTCCACTCCGGTGACCCCGATCTCATCTACCCGGGTGAGTTGATCACGCTGCCTGCCCCGACCGCGGGCGGCGGTTAACGATCGGCGACGAACCTGGCGACGATCCCCTCGTGGGTGGCCAGGTAGAGCTCTCCTGTCCCGTCCACTCCGAAGGTGTTGATCTGCCCGAGCTGGCCCAGATCGGCCGACCAATCTCGCTCCTCGGTGACCTGGCCGCCGACGTACTTGAACGACCGGATCCACTGCGAGCACCAGTCGCTGTAGAAGTAGGTGCCGGCGAGCTCGGGGATCTCGGCTCCCCGGTAGACGTACCCGCCGGTGACCGAACAGCCCTCCTCGTGGGAGTAAGTGATCACCGGGGCGGTGTAGTTGGCCAGATCGCAGTCCTGGACGTGGAAGCAGCGAGTTCCCTCCACGTCGGACCAGCCGAGGTTGAACCCGCCCTCGTCGATCGGCAGGACGTTGATCTCTTCCTGGTCGGCGTGACCCACGTCGGCGATGTAGATCAGACCGTCGCCCGAGTCGATGGAGAAACGCCACGGGTTCCTCAAGCCGTACGCCCATACCTCTCCGGCGCCGCCGCCGCCGACGAACGGGTTTTCGGGCGGGATCCCATAGGGGTCCCCTCCGTCGACGTCAATCCGGGAGATGGCGCCGAACATTGTGTTGGGATCCTGGCCCTGATCGCGGGAGTCGGCTCCGTCGCCCATGGCCATCCACAGATAGCCGTCTGGGCCGAAGGCGAGCTGGCCGGCGTAATGCCGGATGTCGGTAGCGTCGGGCGGCTGCTCCAACTCGACCAGGACCCTCTCGGTGTCGGGTGAGGCCAGATTCGGGTCCGACACCGACACCTGGAACTCGGAGAGCTGGCGTCGGCCGCCCTGATCGGTGTAATAGACGAAGAACCGACCGTTGTTGGCGTAGTCGGGATGGAAGGCCAGCCCGAGCAGCCCCTGCTCGATCCCGTTGGCCAGAACCCGGTCGGTCAGATCGATGAAGGCCGGGCCGAGCAGCTCGCGGTTGGCGTCGAGGACGCGGATCACCCCCACCCTCTCCACCACGAAGAGACGGTCGTCGCCTGGCGGGGAGGCGAGCACGGTGGGCTGCCTCAGGTCCTGGGCCAGGGTCTCCAGCCTGACCCCCTGCAAGGCCGGCAAGTCGCCGGCGGTGCTCGAGGTGGCCCCAGGGAGGGTCGTGACCGAGCCGGGAGCGGTTGTGGCCGTGTCCGAAGGGGTGGTGGTGGAGCCCGATCCCACCGGTGGGACCGTTCCGTCGGGGCCGGCCCCTTCCCCCGAGCCGCGCAGAAAGAAGAAGGCGATGATGAAGATGGCGAGCAAGGCGATGATCAGGGCGCGCAGCCTGGCCTGAGCCGGGGAGGCGGGTTGTCGATGACGGGCGCTCACGGGGCGCGGAGTGTAGGAAACACCGGTCCGGTCGTCGCCTTGCTACGCGTTCTCGCCCAGGAAGATCTCCGACACCGAGGAATCCATGAAGATCGCCTGCAGGGTCTCGGCCAGGATCGGGGCGATGGAGAGGACCTGGATTTTGTCCAACTCCAGGACCTCCGGGGTCAGAGGCAGCGTGTTGGTCACTATCACCTCTTCGACCGGCGCGTTCTTGAGCAGGTCGAGGGCAGGCTCGGAAAAGACGCCGTGGGTGGCGGCAATGCGAACGCTGGCCGCACCCTGGTGCCGCACCATCTCGGCCGCGTTGGTGACGGTGCCGGCGGTGTCGATGATGTCGTCGACGATGACCACATGCCGGCCGGAGACCGATCCGGCCATTTCCAGAGCTTCTGACACGTTGTGCTGCAAAGGATCACGCCGCTTGTAGACGAAGGCAACCGAGGCGTCGAGGAACCGGGCATAGCGCTCCGCCCGCTTCACCCCGCCCGCGTCCGGTGAGAGAACCGTGGTCGGTCCGTCGAGCCGCTCCGACAGATACTCGGTGATGATGGGCAGTGCGGTCAGCGAGTCGAACGGCTTGTGGATGAATCCCTGGAGCTGGCCGGTGTGAAGATCGACCGACACCAGACGGTCTGCGCCGGCGGTCATGAACAGGTCTCCGACCAGTCTTGCGGTGATCGGCTCCCTGGGCCGCACCTTCTTGTCCTGTCTCGAGTACCCGAAGAACGGCATCACCGCGGTGATGCGGCGGGCCGAGGCGCGGTTCAGTGCGTCGATCGTGATCAACTGCTCCATGATGCGATCGTTGATCGGGTCGCAGTGGCTCTGGATCACGTAGCAGTCGGCGCCGCGGACACTCTCGGCAGGCCGAACATAGATCTCCCCGTTGGCGAACCGGGAGCGCTCCAGCTCACCCAAGGCGACCCCCAACGTCTCCGCCACCTCCTCGGCCAGCGGGAGATTGGCTCCCCCGGTGAAGAGCATCATTCGGTTGCGGGAGACAATGTCCAACTCAGTCCTCGGGTTTCTTGGCAGCGTGTCTCTCGGCGCGCTTCTGAGAGTAGCCGGGGATCTCTCGCTGCTCGTTGCGCTCCACTGCGAGACTGCCCTCGGCCACATCGTTGGTGATGACCGAGCCGGCGCCGGTCACGGAGCGGTCGCCCAGCGTCACCGGCGCGACCAACATGGTGTCGGAGCCGACGAAGACGTCCTCGCCGATCACGGTCCTGTGCTTCTCGTAGCCGTCGTAGTTGCAGGTAATCGACCCTGCGCCGATGTTTGACCGGGCCCCCACTGTGGCGTCGCCGAGATAGGTGAGATGCGGCGCCTTGGCCTTCTCTCCGAGCGTGGTGTTCTTGGTCTCGACGAAGGTCCCCACCTTGGCCCCAGTTTCCAAGACCGTTCCCGGTCGCAAGGAGGCGTAGGGGCCGACCTCACAGTCGGCGCCGACCGTTGCCCCGCGCAGCACCGAGTACCACACCGTCGCGCCCGAACCGATGACGGAATCCACGGCGAACACGTCCGGCCCGACCCGCGCCCCGGCGGCCACGGTGGTCGACCCCTCCAGATGGACCCCGGGGTAGATGCGCGCCCCGGGCTCGACCGTCACCGTGTCGTCGATGTAGGTCCGATCCGGGTCGAGCATCCAGACTCCCGACTCCATGAGTGCTCGATTGGTGCGAGCCTGCAACAGCCTGCTTGCTTCCGATAACTGGTCCTGGGAGTTGATGCCGACCACCTCCTCGGGTGTCGCCTCGACCGGTTCCAAACTCTCTCCTCGATCGGCGAGGATCCCGACCACATCGGTCAGGTAGTACTCGCCCTGCGCATTCTGGTTGGAGATGGCGCTGAGCGCATCGAACAGGTCTTTGCCCCGGAAGGCGTAGGCCCCGGCGTTGACCTCCCTGATCGACCTTTGAGAGTCGTCGCAATCACGCTCCTCGACCACTGCGACGACCAGGCCCAGGTCATCCCTGATCACCCTCCCGTAGCCGGACGGGTCGTCGAACACCGAGGTGACCATCCGCGCCGCCACTTCGTCGGGACGCCCGGCGAGACTACGGAGCAGGTCGGCGCCGAGGAGGGGCATGTCCCCATAGAGCACCATGATCGTGTCGTCGGAGGCGACGTCCTGTAAGGCGGCGAGCCCGATCTGAGTCGCATGACCGGTGCCCAGTTGCTCGTCTTGCACCGCAGCGATCACCCCGTCGGGGAGATGGGGGTTGACCTGCTCGGCTCCATGACCCACCACCACCACCGTGCTCACCGGCTGAAGTGGCTGCACCGCTTCCAGGACCCACCCGATCAAGGGCCGGCCCGCCGCCACGTGGGCCACCTTGGGCAGCTCGGACATCATCCGCTTGCCCTGCCCTGCGGCGAGGACGACTACGTGAAGCGGCAAGGATCACCTCTCCTTCGAGTGTTGCTGGGGGGGCAGGACTCGAACCCGCTCTTACAGGACCAAAACCTGCCGTGCTACCGGTTACACCACCCCCCAAAAGGTGGAATGTCAGATTAACGGCAAGCTGAACTCGCACCCGCTCAGACAGGACCCAGCACCTGATCGTGCCACCGGCTACACCACCCCCCAAAGGTGGAATGTCAGATCAACGGCAAGCTGAACTCGAACCCAATCTGACAGGAAGTCTCTGCCCCCCCGTTTTCGAATATGGTCGCCCTCCGACATGGACGAGCATTCGTGGACCGATCACGCCGACGGCATGGCGATCGATTGGCAGGTGCCGGTGCCGATGCCCGACGGCCTTGTGCTCCGGGCGGACGTCTACCGCCCGCAGGAGGAGGGCCGGTACCCGGTGATACTCAGTCACGGGGTCTATGCCAAGGGGCTTCCCTTCCAGGGGAGCGTCTATCAGATGCAGTGGGACAAGCTGGTGGAAAAGGACCCCACGGTCCTGGAGGGCTCGACCAACAAGTATCAGTCCTGGGAGGTCGTCGATCCCGAGCGCTGGGTGCCGCACGGTTATGTCGTGGTCAGGGTCGACTCCCGCGGGGCGGGCTGGTCGCCGGGCACCCTGGACCCGCGCTCACCGCAGGAATACGAGGACGTCTGCTCCAGCGTCGAATGGGCCGGCACCCAAGGCTGGAGCAGTGGCAAGGTCGGCATCGCCGGCATCTCGTATTACGCGGTCATGGGATGGGCTGCCGCATCACGCCAGCCTGCCCACCTCTCAGCCGTCATCGCCTGGGAAGGCTTCAACGATCCCTATCGGGATGCCTTCTTCCACGGTGGGATCCTCAGCGAGTTCACCAAGCGCTGGCTCCCCAACCAGATCCTCCCCATTCAATACGGACAGGGGGGGCGGGCGCCGGTCAACCCCAACACGGGACAGTCGGTCGCCGGCCCCGTGACACTCTCGGAGGAGATATTGGCCGCGAACCGGGGTGACTACTGGGCGACGATCAAGGAGCACCCGCTCTACGACGATTGGCACCGGGAGCGAACCATCGACCTCACCCGCGTCGAGGTCCCCGTGCTCAGCGCGGCCAATTGGGGCGGGCAGGGGATCCATCCTAGGGGCAACTTCAACGGGTTCGTCACCGCGCCCTCCGGCGACAAGTGGCTGGAGGCCCACGGCGACACCCACTGGACCCACTTCTACTCCGCTTACGGACGCGACCTGCAGCGTAGGTTCTTCGACCACTTCCTGAAGGGACTCGACAACGGGTTCGATGAGACTCCCCGAGTCCAGCTCAATATCCGCCGACCGGGTGAGATCTTCGAGTGGAGAGGGGAGAGCGAGTGGCCGCTCGCCCGAACCGAGTGGACCGAGTACCACCTGCAACCGGGTCTCGGTCTTTCGCCGCAGCCACCCGTCTCGGATATCAGTCTCGAATTCGAGGCGCTCGGCGAGGGGCTGCGCTTCTCCACCCCCCCGTTCACCGAAGAGACCGAGATCACCGGGCCCATGGCAGCCCAGATCTGGGTTTCCTCCACCACGGCCGATGCCGATCTGTTCCTGATCCTCCAGCTGTTCGACCCGGACGGCCGGGAGGTCACCTTCGAAGGGTCGACCGACCCCAACACTCCCATCGCCAACGGGTGGCTACGAGCTTCGCATCGCGCTCTCGACCTGGAGCGAAGCACCCCCTGGCAGCCGTATCACCCTCATGACCGGCTGGAGCCGCTGGTGCCTGGCGAGGTGTACCAGCTGGACGTCGAGATCGTCCCATCCTGCATCATCGTGCCCCCTGGCTTCACCCTGGCCTTGTGGATACGAGGCAAGGACTACGAGTTCACCGGACGTCTCGACGACTACGGGCAGAGCTTTGTCTACGCCACCAGGGGCACGGGCGGGATGACCCACGACGACGCGGATGACCGTCCCCCGGAGGTCTTCGATGGGAAGACCACGATCCACCTCGGACCGGATCGGCCGTCCCGTCTCCTACTGCCCGTGATTCCGGGAGACTGAGGACGGTCGGGGCCGGCCGGCTCGGCGATCACCCCCGGGAGCGAACCTCTCCCAGGTCTACCACCCGCCCGGTGGCCGCGCTCTCCACGATCCCCTCGAGGACGACAACCGCCTCCAGGCCTTCCGCCCCACCGGTCTCGGGTGCGGAGCCGGTCCGGACATTCACCGCGAACTCCTCCAGCTCGTCCCTGACCGTGTCCAGCACGTCGACGGGCTGGCTGGTGCGCTCCTTCTCCCCGGTGCGCTGCAGGAAGAAGCGCTCCCCGTCCATCTCGTTCCAAGCAGCGGCCTCGGTGCCCCAGACAGCGGTGCGAGCGATGTCCGGGATCACCATGCTGGTGCCGATGAAGGCAACCGGGCCGCTGCTGAACTCGAGTGAGGCAACCGTGACATCATCGAGATTGCTCACACCGATCACCTGCTTGCTGAAGGCGGACACTCTTGCCGCAGGGCCGAGCAGGTAGTTCAGGTTGTCGGCCATGTGCACGCCGAGCCCGGTCATGCCGCCCGCCGGGCTCTCCGCCGGGTCACCGCGCCAACCGGTGCGTGGGTTGAGACCGCGTGGATTGGAGAGGTTGGCCTCCGCGTAGTGGATCACACCCAATTCGCCGGCATCCGTCATCTGCTTGAGACGACGGTTGGCCGGCTGACGTCGTCGGTTGTGACCGACCTGAAGCACAACGCCCGCCTCGTCGGCAGCCTTGATGGCGCGTTTTGCCTCCGACACCACGAGGGTCAGTGGCTTGTCGACGAAGACGTGCTTGCCGGCCGACGCCGCCTCGACGACGAGATCGGCATGGGTCGAGTGAGGAGTGGCGATCAACACGGCCTCGACGGCCGGGTCGCCGAGCAACTCGTCGAGCGAAGATGCAGGTCGCGTCCCATGGGCTGCCGCGAACTCCTCGCGCTGCTCGCGGCTCCTGGCGAAGACGCTCACCAGCTCCAGACCGGCTTCTCTCGCCTTCTCGGCCAGGGTGCCTCCCCACCATCCCAGCCCGATCGATGCCACCTTCACCGGCTCCATGTCTATCAGCTCCACCTCGTTTGACGGTTACGCAATAATCGGTATTCTACATAGTGCAGGACAGTCGGCGATTTCTACCCCTGCCTTGGAGTTCGGGACCCACCGCAGGCATCGATACGGGAGGAGAAGAGAATCAATGATCTTCAGACGGAAACGCCATCCTGAATCCGAATCACGGAGACAGGCACGACGATCTGGAACACACAAGGCGATTGCACTGATCTTGGCGCTGGGGCTGGTGATGGCGGCATGCGCCGACGAGGAGGGCACGGACACCACCGAAGGCGGAGACACGGGCACGACTGCCGACGGAGGAACAGCTACCACGGCCGGAGGCGGAGACGCAGGCGAGGAGGTCGATCTCCTGGTCTGGGTGACACGTGACTACTACATCCCGCCGGACGGGTTCGAGAGCTTCATGGCCGATAACCCCGGCATCAACGTCACCTGGGACGTCCAGGCCAACGACGACATCCTGCAGCAGTTCCTCCGGATGCGCGACGCAGGCCAGCCGTTGCCTGACGTGCTCGGCGCCGAGGACTCGTTCCTCATCGCCAGCTATGTCGAGGCAGGGTTACTCGAGTCCCACGACGAGATCGCGTCAACCTGGGAGGCCGAGGATCCGGATCAATACGGCCAGCTACTTCCCCTGGTCTGGGACGAGACCGCCCTCGACGGCGTGAAGTACGGGGCATCGATCACCGCCAACTTCGACGTCCTCTATTACAACGCCGAATGGTTCGAGGAGGCCGGGGTCACCGTGCCCTTCGACTCCCTCGACGCCGTGCTCGACGCCATGAGAGCGATGAAGACGGCGCGACCCGACAGCATCCCGATGACGGTCCAGGCGCAGGCCGGCCAGGGCGTCACCACGCTGAAGACGATGTTGGCCGCCGCCGGGGTCGAGTACACCGAGGCAGTCCCCGACCTCACGTCGGACGCCGGGATCTACACGATCAACTGGTTCCTCCAGGCCGCACAAGAGGAGCTGCTTCCCCCCGAGGCGATTGCCTGGGGCGAGGACGAGTCCCGTGGCGCATTCGTGTCCGGCGACGCCGGGTTGATCCTGGACGGGTTCACCACCGCCGCCGACTTCGGTGCAGCGGAGGGCTTTGCCTATCCCGACCAGTGGAACCTGACACCGGTCCCGCTCTCCCAGTCCGGCGGTGGCGAAGACGGCGTCGCCCTCTCCGCGGCGAGGGCATGGGCAGTGGTGGCAGGAACCGAGCATCCCGATGAGGCGGCCCTGGTTCTCAGGTACATCGCCGAGACCGACAACTTGATCGAGGCGGCCGGGAACGGCTCGGTCCCGATGAGGCAGACGGAGGCGATCGAGGATCCCAGGCTGCAGGAGATCTGGCCGTTCTTCAACGAGGATCTCAAGGCGGCCTACCTGGGGAGCTCGCCGACGCCGGCCGGCCCCAAGGCCGGCGACGTCGAGGTGATACTCGAGCAGATGTTCGGCGAGATCGTGGTCGGGACCGACAAGACCGCCGAGGAGTTGGCCACCGAATACCAGGCGCTGCTCGACGGGATCTAGAGGAAAACCCAGTGGTGCTACGTTGAGACGAGCACCCGAAGACATGAGGCACACCCGTGACACCGTCACGGGTGTGCTCTTCCTCAGGGGAGGCCGGGCGTTGCCCAGCAGATGACAGCCACCACGATCACCAGGGAGAAACCGCGCCGTCGATGGTGGCGTCGGCGCGAGGACAGGCGCGGCCCCGACCAGAACGTGGTCCTGGGGCACAACAAGGCGACGCCCTACCTGTTCAGCCTGCCCGCCATCCTCCTCGTTGCCGCCATCCTCGGCTTCCCCGTCCTCTACGGGGTGTGGCAGAGCCTCTATACCCGGGAGACGCTCGGGTCGCCTCTGGAGTGGGTGGGCCTGGCCAACTACGTGGCGATGTTTGATGCCCCCACCTTCTGGCATGCCATGAACCGGACCGCCATCTTCACCTTCGGTTCCCTGGTACTCGGGACCGGGCTCGGCCTGTTCTTCGCCTTCGCCCTGTTCCGGGTGGTCTCGAGGCTGCGCTTCTTGCGGGCCGTCACCGTCGCCCCCTACATCATCTCCAACGTCGCCGCCGCGGTGATGTTCCGCATCCTGTTCAACAGCCAGTTCGGCGTGCTCAATCAGGTCATCGAATGGTTCGGGGTGGACGGCCCGTCGTGGCTGGCCGATCCGGGCCTGGCCATGTTCGTCGTCATAGTCACCCAGGTATGGACCGACCTCCCCCTCACCATCCTGGTCCTGCTCGGGGGGTTGATGACGGTGGACAAGTCCTATCTCGACGCCGCCCTGGTCGACGGGGCCACGGGATGGACCCGGGCCAGACGTCTGACCATTCCCCTCCTCGCCCCACAACTCCTGATCAGCACGGTGTGGCTCTCCTACTCGACGCTCACCGGCCTGGGAGTGGTCCTCGCCCTCACCGGGGGCGGGCCTCTCCGGGCGACCCAGACCCTGGCCATGGAGATGTACACCGTCGCCTTCCGCAATCTCGAATTCGAGGCGGCGCTGGCCATCGCCACCTTCATCCTCGTCCTCAACGCCTTTCTAACCCTGGCCTATGTGGCCATCGGCCGTCGATACGAGTATCAGCAATGACCGACATCCATCGCGAAGAACCTCCTTTCGCCGAGGAGACGGCGAGGGCCGCGGCGGCGGTCACCGGGCCACCACCCGAGCCTCATCGGCCGGCCGGGGGACGGGTGAGACGCGGGGTGAAGCAGGCCCTGCTCGCTCTCCCTCTCATAGCCCTGGTGGTATGGACCCTGGCCCCTTTCCTGGTCACCATCTCGGTGTCCTTCAAACAACGGGCTGCCGTCTTCGCCGAGCCCGGTCTGATCCCGACCAACCCCAACCTCGACGCCTACCGGGAGGTCCTCTCCAGCGAGAGTTTCATCGACTCGTTCCTCAACAGCCTCATAGTCGGAGTGGGAACCACGCTCCTCACCATCGTGATCGGGGTGCCCGCCGCCTATGCCTTTGCCCGGTTCAGGTTCCGGGGACGCCATCTTCTGCTCTTGTTCACCTTGCTCCCCAGACTGGTGCCGAGCCTCGGGCTGATGGTGCCGCTGTACAGACTCGCCGTCGCCGCCGGGCTTCTCGACAAGCGCTTCACCCTGATCATCGTCTACACGGGAATGCTCCTCCCACTTGCTGTCTGGCTGATGGTCGGGTTCTTCCAGCAGATCCCGCGGGAGATCGAGGAGGCGGCCAATGTCGACGGCGCAAGCCTGTGGGGCCGTCTCCGCTACATAGTGGCCCCCCTGGCCTCACCGGCGATGATCACCATCGGCGTGCTCGCCTTTCGCGAGGCGTGGAACGAGTTCACCCTCGTGCTGGTCCTGACCACGTCGCCGGGCAAGCGCACCCTCCCCTTCGAGCTGTACCTGATGCAGGGGATCGAGGGCATCGCCAACTTCCCGGGCGAGGCCGCCTTCACACTGCTGACGGTCCTCCCCTTCATCCTGGTGTACACCCGGGTGGAGCGATATGTCGTCGCCGGCCTGGTCACCGGTTCGGGCAAGTGAACGACCGCACGTGTCCATGGACAAGCTGATAATCACCGCCGCCTGCGATTCGTCGGTCTCCTACCCGTCCAATCCCCACTGCCCCGCCCCCACCCGGGAGAACACGGCGCTGATCGCCGAGGAGTACGTCAGATGCGTGGATGCCGGAGCAGCCATCTCGCATCTCCACGGAGTCCGCAAGCTCGAGGCGGAGCTACAGGCCGACGGGCGCAAGCTGAGCCGGATCGACGTTGAAGGCTGGGCCGAGATCACCGAGGGGATCCGCACCGAGCGGGACACGATCATCCAATACGGCATCGCCGGGGCCCGCTTCGATCACCGGGCTCCCTTGCTCGACCTGGGACCGGAGATGATGTCGGTGGCCTTCAACGCCCACGACGAGTACTTCCAGCCCGACCCCGATCACCCGCCCAATGCCATCTACTCCTTGCACCCCCTCGAGGAGCTGCGCGACTATGCGCGTGAGCTGCCCCGACACGGGGTGAAGCCCGAGATCGAGGTGTTCCACTCCGGTGCGGTGTGGAACCTGACCAAGCTCCATTCCGAGGGACTCCTCGAAGAGCCGCTCTGGGCCACGGTCTTCATCGATTGGGAGGGCGGCTCGTGGACACCGCCCACCGAGTCGGCACTCCTCTACATGACCGGGCTCCTCCCCGAGTTCGTCAACTTCAACGTGAGTGTGATGAGCCCCACCGAGCAGTGGAAGCTGCTCTCGATGGTCATCGGTCTCGGCGGGCATGTCAGGGTCGGCGCCGAGGACAACCCGTACATCTCGCCAGGGGAGCTGGCCGGAGGCAACGCCCGTCTCGTCGAAAAGATCGTTCGCATCGCGGTCGAGCAGGACAGGGAGATCGCCACCCCGGCCGAGGCCCGGGAGATCATCGGGCTGTCCCCCCGCAGCGAGACGTGACCAAGGTCGTCGTCTCCGAGTTCCTCCCAGAGCCCCACCTCGGCCGTCTCCGCCAGAGCTTCGAGGTGGTCTACGACCCCGACCTCTACGCCGACCGGGATCGGCTCCTCGCAGAGCTGGCCGGGACCGTGGCAATCCTCATCCGGAACCGGACCCGCATCGACCCAGGGTTGCTCGCCGCGGCGCCGAACCTCCGAGTGGTGGGTCGTCTCGGGGTTGGCATGGACAACATCGACACCGATGCCTGCCTCCTCGCCGGTGTCACCGTCATCCCGGCGGTGGGGGCGAACGCGGTCTCCGTAGCCGAATACGTCATCGGGGCGATGCTGCTGCTGGTACGGCGGGTCTTCGACATGACCCCGTCGATGGTCGCCGGCAAGTGGCCGCGGCAGGGTCATGCCTTCGGCCATGAGCTGCTGGGCAAGACATTGGGGCTGATCGGCCTGGGCTCGATCGCCCGCCAGGTAGCGGTGCGGGCCGCCGCCTTCGGGATGGGAATCGTCGCCTTCGACCCGTTTCTTCCCGAAGACGACCCGGCCTGGGCCACCGTAGGCAAGGTGGACCTGGAGACCCTGCTCGCCACGTCGGACGTGGTCAGCCTGCACGTGCCGCTGGGTGACCAGACCCGCAACCTGGTCGATGCGGCGGCAATTGCCGCGATGAAGCCCACCGCGGTCCTGGTCAACACCTCCCGTGGCGGCATCGTCGACGAGCCGGCATTGGCGCGGGCCCTCGAAAGCGGGGCGCTCGCAGGCGCCGCCCTCGACGTGTTTTCCACCGAGCCATTGGGCCCAGGGCCTGCCGGCATCTTCGCCGGCGTGCCCAACCTGGTGCTCACCCCGCATTTGGCAGGCAACACAGAAGAGGCGGTCGAACGGGTGGCGAGCATGATCGTCGCCGCAGTGATCGAGGCGTTGGAGCGGTGACGCCCGGCGACTAGACCAGCAGCCGCTCCTCGTATTCCACCCGGGAGAGGAGATGTGGGTCGCCATCGGTGATCAGCACCATGTCTTCGAGGCGGACTCCCCCGCCTCCGCGAACGTTGGGGACCCATACCAGCGGCTCGACGGCGAACACCATGTTGGGCTGGAACTCGTATGTGGTGGCTCCGGGGAGGGTCTCGCCGATGTAGGGAGGCTCGTTGGCTCCCATCCCGATCCCGTGACCGATGAAGAGGCTGAAGAGATGATCGGCGAGCCCATGCTCGGCGATCTTGGCGATGATGGCGTCGGCGCAGTCCTGGTTGGTGTTGCCCGGGCGCATCTTGTCCAGGCCGGCCATCAGGCCCTGGTAGACGGCGGTGTATATGTCCTGCTGCTCACGGGACGGCTTGCCCACGATGGTGGTTCGCCCGATGTCGGCGAAGTAGCCGTTCCACATCGCCCCGATGTCGATGAAGCACAGGTCCTGGTTGCGAATGATCTTGTCGGTGGCGAGACGGTGTGGCGGGGACATGTGCTCGCCGGAGGCCACGAAAGGGGTGATCACATGGGCCATCTCCCCCCCGAGCTGGAAGAGTGTCTGCATGGCATCCGCCGCAACCTCGAGCTCGCGCCGCCCGGCCCGGGTCTCGTCCAGGGCACGCTGCGTCACAGAGTCCCCAATGGCGCAGGCCTCCTCGATGACCGCCACCTCGAGGTCGGTCTTGACCCAGCGCGCCTGCTGCATGACGGTGTCCCCGTCGACGAGCACCAGGTCGGGAAGATGGGCCCGCATCGAGTCGATGAAGGATATGTTTGCCTGGTCGACGGCGAGCTTGCCCGAGGTGAGCTCTCTCGATTCGAGGAGTGGGGTCAGGATGTCGGTGACGAAACCGTCGACCAGCTCCCTCTGTTCCATGATCGGCACGGCATGGGCCTCGCCGATCCAGCTCATCCCGAACCGTGCCTTGTCGATCTCGCCACCCGAGCCCAACAGCACAGGATCGTCCTCGGTGGTGAGCAGGGCCCCGTTGAGAGACGTGGTCTTTCCCGCGATCAGCTGTGCCCTCAGCGAGGTCAGATAACGGACGTTCTCGTCCTTCCACACCAGGACGGCGTCGGCGTCGGACGCCCCCAGCGCCTCATGGGCCTTGGCCACCCGCTCCCGACGCAACTCGGCGAAGTCGTACCGGTCCTCCCAGTCGACGGCGAAGGGACCTCTTGCGTACCTGGCGATGACAGACTCCTCGTGTCCACGGGCGTTTCCCGGTTCCGCCGACGATGTGGCGGTTCACTCTCTATATTCGGTATACTACAGAACGCGGAGACTTGGTTCAAAAGCGTTTCAGGCCGCCTATCCCCAAGAAGCACATGACCACCGAGAACACCATGCGTCTGGACACGTCGAGATCGCGTCGGGTCACCGCCGTGGAACTGGTCCGGGACGCACTTCGCACCGCCATTCTGAGGGGGGACCTGCCCGGGGGGTCACGTCTGGTCCAGACCGAGATAGCGGCACAACTCGCCGTCAGCACCACCCCGGTGCGGGAAGCTATGCGCGACCTGGCCAGTGAAGGGCTGATCACCCTCGACAGCCATCGCATCGGAACGGTGCGCAAACCGGATTGGGACGAGATGGTTGAGATAGTGGAGATGCGTCGCGCCCTGGAGAAGGTGGCGATCCGCCGCGCCATGGCCGGAATCACCCCCGAACAGATCAACGAGGCGAGACAGGTGGCAGACCAGCTCTCCGAGGAGGAGGACATCGGGTCGTGGGTGCAAACCAATATCAGGTTCCACTCCATCTTCCACCACGCAACCCGGACGAGACGTCTCAGTCAGGTCCTGGTGGGCCTCGAGGGCGCCGGCGGCGTGTTCGTCGCCCAGGCGCAGCAACTCCACCCCGAGATCCGGAGACGGGCCATCGCCGACCACTACGCGCTGTTGGAGGCGTTCGCAGCCGGTGACGTGGATGAGGCGTTCGCGATCCAGCACCGTCACATCGGTTTGCCCCTCGAGGCCTTCCGGCTCGACACCGGGTCAGCTGGCGAGGCTGCTCACCAGAGCGAGGAGTAGGTCTCCTTCACCGCGGCGAGACCCGTCGTCACCAGCTTCACGTCGTTGGTCGGCGAGATCAGGGTGCAACCTTTCTCGACCAGCAATGAGGCATATGCAGGCGAGGGGGTCACCGCCCCCCAATGCTTGCCGTGGGCCCGGCACGCCTCGGCCACCCGGTCCACTGCTTCGATCGAATCCTCGCCCATGAAGTCGCCGATCGACCCCACCGCCTGGCTCAGGTCGGAAGGGCCTACGAAAAGCAGGTCCACCCCGTCGATGGCGGCGATGGCATCGACATCCCCGACCGCCTCTGCCGTCTCGATCTGGATGGCGACGAAGGTGTCCCGATTCGCCGTAGCGGCGAAATCGGCGAGCGGGATCGAGCCGTATGCCCCGTCGTAGCCGAGGGGGTTCAGCCCCCGTCGCCCACGAGGGGCGAACTTGGACCATTGCACGAACTCCTCTGCCTGCGTCGCGCTCTTGATCTGGGCCGCCATGACCCCGGTGGCGCCGCTCTCGAAGCATCTCGTGACCGTGGCGTAGTCGGTGGGGGGCACACGGACGAAACACTCCAGACCGTGGGCTGCCCCGGCCATGGCCGCGATCTCGATGTCGCGCGTGGTCAGACCCCCGTGCTCTACGTCGACCCAAAACCCGTCGAATCCTCCCTCCATACCCAGATAGCGAATGATGTTGTGCTGAAACATCCTCCCCACCGCGAACACGACCAGTTGGTCACCTCGGGCCAGACGGTTCTTCATCGACTCGGGCATTGGCTCTCCTCGGGGTATCGGGTGCTGTTCCGGTAGAATGTATTATGTAGCCTATGTGGTGGCTATCTCGAGGGCAGCGATGCCGGTGATCGACATGCATGCCCACGTCACCCCGGAACGCTACAAGAGGGCGATCCGGGAAAAAGGCGAGTGGCACGGTCTCGACGCGGTCCCAGGGGAGCTCGGCTTGGGCGGATTCGACAAGACCCTCGAAGAGCGTCTCTCCGAGATGGACCGGCTCGGAGTCGACAAGCAACTGGTCACGCCGACCGTTGGGTTCTACCAGTACGGCAACGAGCTCGAGGTGACCAAACGGATCGCTCGCGAGTGCAACGACGAGATCGGGGAGATGGTGGCCGCCCACCCGACCCGTTTCGCCGGTCTGGCCACGCTTCCCATGCAACACACACCCAGCGCCATCGCTGAGATGGAGCGGGCCATGACCGGGCTGGGGCTGAAGGGTGTGATCATCAGCGACCACGTCGCCGGCCGCACCTACGACGAGCCGGAGTACCTCCCCTTCTTCCGCTCTGCCGAGGAGCTGGGAGCCATCGTGTTCTTCCACCAGGGTGGTGACACCGTGGTCAACCATCGAATCAGGCGATACAAGCTGGGCAACGCCGTGGGCAACCTGACCGAACGGGCGCTGGTCTTCGCCACGCTGGTCTTCGGTGGGGTGATGGACCGTTGCCCCGGTCTCGAGCCCTACCTGGCGCACGGTGGCGGCTACACCACCTTCGGCGTGGCCCGAATGGACAAGGTGGCCGGTGCGCTCGAGCCTCGATCCGGGGGCGGCTTCATCCCGCCTTTCGGGCAGAACGACGGGTTCTCGCAGACCCTTCCCCCCAGCGACTACCTGACCCGATTCCACTTCGACAGCTGCACCTACAGCGGGCACGTCATCCGCTTCCTCATCGACTCGGTCGGGATCGACCGGGTCGTGCTCGGCACCGACTACCCGGCGCCGATGTTCCTCTCCGACCCGGTGAACTGGGTCAGAGGGCTCGCCCACCTCGACGACGAGGAGAAGGAGGCAATCCTCGTCACCAACCCGGGCCGCATGCTGGGGACTTGATGGCCGACCAGGTCCTCGGTTGGGGAGTGATCGGGATCGGGAACATCGTTCGCAGCACGATGGCTCCGGCGATGGTTGCCGAGCCCGGGTGCGACCTGGTCGCTGCCGTGAGCAGGGATCAGGGACGGGCCGATGCCTTCGCCCGGGAGTTCGAAGCCCGATTCGCCTACACCGACTACGGGGAGATGCTGGCGAACTCCGAGGTGGAGGCGGTGTTCATTGCCACTCCCAACGTCTTCCATGCCGGACAGGTGATCGCCGCCGCCTCCGCAGGCAAACACGTCCTCTGTGACAAGCCCCTGGCCAACAACGTGGCCGACGCCGAAGCGGCCTTGAAGGCGTGCACGGAGGCCGGGGTAGCGCTCGGGGTCAACTTCCACAACCGCCAGCTTCCCTGGGTCAAGGACGTGAGCCGGCTCATCGCCGACGGGATCATCGGGCGGGTCGAGATGGTCCAGATGCAGGTGGCTTCTGGGCCGCGCCACTACGACAACTGGCGGGCCGATCCCGAGATGGCCGGCCTGGGATCCGTGCACAACGTGGGCGTGCACGGGCTCGACTTCCTCCGGGTCCTGCTCGGCTCCGACCCGATCGAGGTCTTGGCCATGTTCGACGTGGCCCCCGGATCCGGAGCCGTCGAGATGCTGGCCCTGATCCAACTCCGCTTCGGGAACGGGGCGATGGTCCAATACAACGCCAACGAGCGGCTTCGGAACCCGCTCAACGACATCGTGATCTACGGCACCGAGGGCCGCATCGTTGGGCGTTCGTTCACCCGCTCGCGGAGCGACGGCGAGCTGGCGGTTCTCACCGAGAGCGGGGAGACCTTCACCCGCTATCCCGCCCCGGAGGCGCACCGGCTTTCCCTTGCCGCATTCACCAGCGCCGTGCTTCACGGAGAGGAACCGAATGCCTCGGGGCTCGACGGGCTGCGCAGTGCCCAGATCTGCGAGGCGATCGATCGGTCGGCCAGGGAGGGCCGGCTGGTAGAGGTGGCCTATTGAGGGTGTCGTGACCGCTCCCGCGGACCTTTCCGATTTGAAGACCATCGACCAGGTGATCGCACGGGCCCGCGCCGTGGTCGAACCGGGCGCCCATCTCTGGGCTTCGTCCGGCGCCGGGCAGGGCGCGACCACCGCCCGGAACCGGGTCGCCCTCGACCGTCTCGCCCTGGTCCCACGGGTAATGCGGGATGTGACCTCCATCGACCTCACGTCATCCTTCGTCGGCATCCCGCTCGCCCTCCCGGTCATGCCGGCGCCAATCGGGGCGCTGAGTCTGTACGACCCGGGAGACGCAGTCGCGGCGGCCCGTGCGGCCGCGGACATGGGCACGTCCGCGATCTGCTCCACCCTCTGCGAGTCGCCCTGGGAAGAGGTCGCCGCGACCTCCCCCGGCCGTCACCTTTTCCAGTTGTACGTTCTCGGCGATCGCAATTGGATGGCCGAAGTCGTTGCCCGGGTCGAGGAGGCCGGCTTCGCCGCACTCTGTGTGACCGTCGACAGCCCGGTCATCGGCCGGCGTGACCGGAGCCTCGAAGACGGATTCACCTGGACGGTGCCGGTGGAGGGACCGCCCAACCTGGTGCCCCATGGCATGGACTACTCGGTTCGGCCCGGCTTCACCTGGCCGGATCTCGCCTGGCTCTGCGCCCGGACCGACCTGCCCGTGGTGCTCAAAGGGGTGATGACACCTGAGGACGCCATCCAGGCCATTGAGTGCGGCGTCTCGGGCCTGTACGTCTCCAATCACGGCGGCAGGTCGGTCGATCACGCGGTGAGCACCATCGAGGTGCTGGGCCCGATCGTGGAGAACGTGGGCGACCGGGCCGACGTGATGATCGACGGCGGGTTCGACCGAGGGGCACACATGACCAAGGCGCTGGCCCTGGGTGCCAGGGCTGTTGGCATCGGCCGGCTTCAATGCTGGGGGCTGGCCGTGGGGGGCGCAGCCGGTCTGCTCAGGGTCCTCGAGATCCTCAGGGAAGAATTGGTGAACACCATGGCCAACCTGGGTTGCGCCACAGTCGCCGAGATCACCCCCGATCGACTGCGCTGGTCGTTCCCGACGGGGCCTTGAAGCCGATCTCACCCGACGGCACCTCGGCCGGGCTGGCCGCTCCGACTAGAGCGGCTCCACTCCCAACCGCTCTGCCAGCTGTTGAAGTTGACCGAGCAGGACCTCACCGACCGGGATCCCCTCCCGGCGCTGTTCCCTCTCGAGCCGCGCCGCCGCCTCGCCGGGGAGGTGGACCGACCCTGGTTCTCCCGAACGACGAAGAGCCCGCAGGTGACGGTCGATGTCGGTCTTGAAGACGTCGAGATCGCGGAACAGGTCCGGTCGCATCGCCAAAATGGCCTGGCCGGTGTTGGCCGGTTGCTCCGGAACCGCCCGGTGGTCGATGACGTCGGACCCGAAGGCAGCGTCGTTGAGAACGCCGGCGAGCAGCCCGATCGCCAGGTTGAGCCCTGCTCCCTTGTAGCCGCCGATCGGCATCAGGAACCCCTCGTCGGCCCGGTGCGGGTCCAGGATCGGCTTTCCCTCGGGATCCACGACCCAGCCCTCGGGCATCTGCTCGCCTCGCTGGGCGACCACCTTGATCGTGCCGTGCGAGGTGACGGTGGTGGCGATGTCGAGCAGGAATGGGTCCTCCTCCCCTGCCGGAATGGCGATCGAGATCGGGTTGGTCCCGAGCAGCCGCTCCGTTCCACCCCAGGGGGGCATCACATTGGCGCTGGCCACCGCCAGGTACATCGCGATCAGACCTTGCCTCACCGCCATCGAGGTGTACACCCCGGCTGCTCCGGCGTGGTTGGAGTGAACCGTGCCCACCCAGGCCAAACCCGTCTCGGTGGCCTTGGCGATGGCCGTCTCCGTGGCCAGGGTCATGACCACCTGACCGATCCCGTTGTCCCCGTCGACGAGGGCGCTGACCGGTGTCTCCCGGGTCAGGGCGATATCGGGACGTAAGTTGATCCCACCTGCCTCGATCCGGGGGACGTATTGGGGGACCCGGATCAGACCGTGCCCGGTCCTTCCCCTCAAGTCGGCCTCGAGCAGACGGCTGGCCGTGATCCGGGCGTGATCGGGAAGCACCGCCACCGCGGTGAGGAGATCGGTGACGAAGCGCTCCAAGCGCTCGTAGGGAAGCCTCACCGGGCGAATTGCTCGACCGTCTCCCCGGTGTCGGCGAAGGTCCGGGTCACTTCGGTGCTCCCGTAGACCCAGAGGATTCGCATCGTCGAGGAGCCGGTGTTGACGAATCGATGCCACTCCCCCGGTGCGATCTGGGTGGTGTCAAAGGGTCGGGCAGGGAGTTGCTCACCGTTCAGCTCGGCGATCCCCTCCCCCGCCAGCACGGTGACCTGCTCGATGGTGTTGTGGCTGTGGAGCCGGATGCCGGTCCCGGGCGGGAAGCTGGTCACTCCCATGGTGAAACCCTGGCCTTCCAGCGGCTCGGGGGTGAGTCTCACGCTTTCGATCCCGTCGCCCCGGGCTACCGGATCCGCCTCGTCGAAACGGATCATTCGAGCCATCTACTCCACCTCCCTCTCATGCCATGAACCTACCCCCGTTGACCGAGACCGTCTGGCCCGTCATGAAGCCGGCCTCGGGAGAAGCCAGGAACAGCACCCACTCCGCCACCTCCTCTGGCCGCTGGTAACGCCCCAGTGGTATGGCGGCCGCCGTGGCGGCCAGCTCCGACTCGTCGCGGAGACGCTCGATGCGCTCGGTGAGCACCGCTGACGGGGCCAGGGCGTTGACCGTGATCCCCTCCGGGGCCAGCTCGGCGGCGAGGGCTCGGGTGAGACCGTGCACCCCAGCCTTCGCTGCCACGTACGGGGGCGCCGTCTGCCAACCCGCGGTCTGACCGGCCAGCGAGCCCAGGTTGACGATACGGCCGGCCTCCGACCGGCGGAGCAGGGGCAGAGCGGCCCGTGTCATCAGGAAAACCGAGGTCAGATTGACGTCGATGATGCGGTGCCATTCCTCCAGGGTGGTGTCCTCGAGCCCCAGAGCGGCCGGGAACCCGCCGGCGTTGTTGACCAGCACGTCGATCTGCCCGCTGGCGGAATCGATGGCGGCGACTGTCGTCGCCACGTCCTCCTCCGAAGTGAGGTCGCAGTGCAGGTAACGCGAGCCCTCGATCCCGGCCACAGAGGCCGCACCACCGTCCTCGTCAACGTCGACCACGAAGACACTCGCCCCTGCTTCGCCGAATGCCGCCGCGGTGGCCCGGCCGATTCCCGCCGCGGCACCGGTCACCACCACGGTGCGGTGTTGGAACCGACCGGTCATGTCCGGGTCAGCTCGAAGAGCTCTTCGGGGACTCCGTCGTGGGCGCGGGCTATGGCCGGGGCCGAGGCCTCAACGAATGCCGCGCGCTCGTCATCGGTGAGGTCGACGAACTCGACCCCGTCTGCCTCCAACCTCGCCCGCAATGACCTCTCCATGTCCGCTGCCGCTCTGCGCTGGACCTCGACGGCGGTCCGAGCCGCCCCCTGCACCACCTGACGCAGATCGGAGTCGAACGACTCGAAGGTGGGGCGGTGGGCGAACAGACCCCTGGCACCGTAGAGGTGCCCGGTCATGGTCACGTGCCGGTGCACCTGGTCGACGCCGTAGGCCACGGTGTTGGCAAGGGGGTTCTCCTGGGCATCGACATCGAGCCGGATTATGAGCTGGATGGCCGCACTCAGCTCGACCGCCACCGGGATCGCCCCCCAGCACCGGATCAACTCCTCGTGGATGGCGTTGGGCTGCATACGCACGGTCATACCTTTGCAGTCCTCGGGCCGGTGGATGGGGCGGAGCCGGTTGGTCATGTGACGGAAACCGTTGTCCCAGAACCCGAGGACCTCGAAGCCGGTGGAGGAGCGGACCGCCCCGGCCAACGCCTCCCCCAGTGAACCGTCCAGTGCCTGGTGCGCCGAGGTCAGGTCGGGAAAGAGGAAAGGCGTCTCCAGCACGTTTAGCTCGGGCACCCTGCTCCCCAGGTAGCTGGAGGAGAAGTAGCAGAGGAACATGTGACCGGCCTCGACCAATTCGAAGAGATCGGTGTTGGGCCGCCCTTCGTCCATGATGTTCCAGGTGACCTCGACCTCCACCTCCCCGTCCGTGGCGGTTTCCACTACGCGCCGGAACGCGTCCAGCCCGTCGCCGTGGGCGCTCTTCTCTGGGCCATAACCGCCAACCCATAGCTTTCTTGGGGTCATTCTCGGGCTCGCGACCGGGGACTGGGACGATCCATGAGCGATCGTATATGATGCAGGATCGTCCTGTCGAAACGGAGTAGGAGGTGGCGAGATGGGTCAGGAGCCATGGAAGACCGATCAGTGGTTCTCCAGCCCCTGGAACTACCTACCCGAGGTGATCGAGGGTTTCCAGATCCCTTCACAGGTCCAGGTCCACGATGTGACCCTGCGCGACGGCGAACAGCAGGCCGGGGTCGAGTTCACCTCCGATGACAAGCTGAGGATCGCCGAGGCACTCGCCGCTGCCGGGATCCACCGGATCGAGGCCGGGCTCCCTGCCGTTTCACCCGCCGACAAGAAGGCGATCGAGATGATGGTGGCCGAGGACCTGCCCACCGAGATCTACGCATTCAGCCGCTGCATGGTCCCCGATGTCGAACTGGCCCTCGACTGTGGCGTGTCAGGTGTCGTCATGGAGGTGCCGGCCAGCCACCACCTCATCGAGAAGGCCTACCAGTGGCCGGTGGAGAAGGCGATCGAGGCCTCGGTCGAGGCGACCAAATACGCCCACGACAACGGTCTCAAGGTGACGTTCTTCCCCATCGACGCCACCCGGGCCACCACTATGACCCAGCTCCTCGACGATCTCGAGCAGGTGGCCACCCACGGTCACGTCGACAACATCGCCCTGGTCGACACCTTCGGTGTCACCTCTCCCCACGCCATCCGCTACTACACACAGCGCGTCAGGGAGAGGATGGACGTCCCCCTGGAGACCCACTTCCACATGGACTTCGGTATGGGAGTGGCCAACACCGCCCTCGCCGTGGCCGAAGGCGCATCGGTGATCCACACCACGGTGAGCGGTATCGGGGAGAGGGCCGGCAACGCCCCAACCGAGGAGACCGTGCTCGCCCTGCTCACCATGTACGGGATAGACACCGGCATCAAAACCGAGATGTTCACCGAGATCGCCCGGCTGGTAGCCGAGCTCTCCGGAGTTACCCAGCCCGGCAACCGTCCCGTGACCGGGGACATGCTGTTCAACGTGGAGTCGGGGATCATCGCCACCTGGGTCAAGAACGTCGGGGACGAATTGACCGAGCCGTTCCCCTTCCGACCCGAGCTGGTCGGCCAGGCAGCCCCCAAGATCGTGCTCGGCAAGGGATCGGGTCTCGACTCGGTTGCCATCTGGCTGGGCCGGCACGGCATCCACGACGCCGAGATCAAGGAGATCGAGACCATCCTGACCGAGGTCAAGGGCCGCTCGCTGGCCAAGAAAGGTCTGCTCGACGAC
>DATHUP010000066.1:0-19372 GCA_035462175.1 Acidimicrobiia bacterium
CCAGGGTTGGGGAGAGTCTGTGGCCATTGACCGACTCCCCGTCGATCAACCGGTTGGAATGGGTCGCTCGATGATTGCGCCCCACGGCTGGGTCGTCTCGCCATAAGATTCGTCGGTGGCGGCACCGACCATCGAGAAACCGGAAAGGGTTGCCGCCGACCCGAACCCGAGCCGTCTCGACGTGGCGGCGAGCGTCCTCTCCGTTCTCCTGGTCGGCGGCTTCTTCGTCGACCTCTGGGCCCACTCCCACGGCCGGGTCGACGAGTCATTCTTCACGCCCTGGCACGCCATCCTCTACGCGTCGGCGGGCTTGTTTGGCGGAGTCCTGCTCGCCTCCTGGCTGCACAATCGGCGAGAGGGTGCATCGACTGGCGCGGCGCTGCCCCCCGGCTACGGCCTATCCCTGATTGGTGCTGGGCTGTTCCTGGCGGCGGGTCTCGGCGATCTGGTCTGGCACGCGGCGTTCGGGATCGAGGAGAACATCGACGCCTTGCTAAGCCCCACCCACCTCGCTCTGGCCGCCAGCGGGTTCCTGATGGTGTTCGGCCCGGTTCGGTCGGCCTGGTCCAAAGGCCCCCCGGCCACGTTCCCCCGCTGGCTGCCCTGGGCGTCGGCCCTGACAATGGGCCTCGCCATCCTCGGTTCGTTCACCCAGTACGTGCACCCCGCAATCGACACCTGGCCGGAGCAAGTCGAAGCCCTCGACGCCGGGAGGTCCGACCTGGCAACGGTCGGAGCCGACGGAGGGGCCCAATCACGGATTCGTATCGAGGGCGCCGATCAGGTTTGGCTTCCCGACTACGCCGACGACGGCCGTCTCGTCATCAGCACGGTGACGGGAGAGACCGGCCGACTCGTGACCATGGCGGACGACGGCAGCGACCAGGTAGTCCTTTATGAAGGGCCCGGGCTCTTCCACCATGCCGAATGGTCGCCGGACCATTCGATGATCGCCTTCAACGACGAGATCGATGGCCAGCCCGAGATCCTCGTGATTCCATCCGAGGGCGGCGAGCCCACGAGACTGACCGACGACCCGGCCGTTGACTGGGGACCTACCTGGTCACCCGATGGAGACCAGATCATCTTCACTTCAGATCGTGGGGGAGAACCCGCTCTGTACCGGGTGGCGGTCGACGGCAGTGAGGCCGAGCCCTATCTCAGTGTCGATGGGGGCATGTACGTGGCGTCCTTCTCCCCGGACGGCGAGTGGATCCTGTTCGAAACCAGCCCCAAGGGCGACCTCGATATCGCTCGGATCCGGCCCGACGGCTCCGACCTCACCATGCTCACATCTGACCCTGGCGAGGACATGGCGCCGTCGTGGTCGCCCGACGGAGAACTGATCGCCTTCGCCAGCAACAGGACTGGAGACCTGGACGTCTATCTCATGGAAAGCGACGGCTCCGGTCAACGCAACATCACACAGCACCCGGGAGCTGATGAGGGGTGGGCAGGGACAAGCTGGTCGCCTGATCAGGCAGTGATCGCAACCAACCAATCGGGTCACACCCCGTTCTGGGCGGAGCCGTTCGTCCGCGAGTCGCTGGGAGTTGCCGCTCTCCTGATCCAGGCCACTCTCATCGCCGGGTTCCTGCTCCTCGCCCTCCGTCACGGACCTCTTCCCCTCGGGTCACTCACGCTGATGATCGGCGTCAGCGGGGCGCTGATGACGATGATCAGCGACCTTTACTGGTACATCGGGGTCGCCGTCGTCGCCGGCGTCGTCGGCGACCTAATCATCAGGCTCGCCCGACCTTCGCCCGACCGGTTCTGGGCGATCCGCCTGGTGGCGTTTGCCGTGCCTGCGATCTGGTACATCCTCTACCTGATCGCAGTTCAAGTATGGGGCGAGGGACTCGGGTGGTCGGTGCACATGATCATCGGGACGCCCTTGGTCGCCGGGGTCGCCGGCCTCCTCCTCAGCTTCCTCGCTTTCCCGGGGACGACCATCTACTCCGATCGGACCATCGCAACGACTCGAGGCATGTGATGGCGCGTACTCGCTCGCTGAGGCTCTGGTTCCACGTCGTCACGCTCGGTGCGAATCGGCGACGGTTTCGGGAGAGGGTTTCGTAACGATTCCGTGATGGTGTGCATGACACGATGACCCTCATCACGGCCAAGGAGGCCCGGATCAGACCTGGTCGAGTAGGACATCGGTGGGTGTGGATCTCGTGGTTCGGCCTGGTCGTGGCCTGTCTCCTGGGGTTCGGGTTGTGGTTTGTTCAGGGGGTCGTCCGCGGAGTGCCCGGCCCGGTGATCAGCGGCGTGTACGTGGCCGGGCCGGTCGACGCCGGGATAGTGGTGGCATACGTTGTGACCGGAGTAGCCCTGGCCACGATTGGGGCGATCCTGGTCACCCGTGTCCCGGGCAACCCGATCGGCTGGATCCTTGGGGCGGGGGCTGTTTGGTTGGCGTCGACCTTTCTCCTCATCGTGTCCCTGTACTTCCTCCACGCGCCGGAAGCACCGGAGACAGCCCTGGCCAACTGGCTCGGAGACTGGACATTCGTCATCCCCGCTTCGCTCAGCCTGGTGCTGTTGATATTCCCCACGGGCAGAGTCCCAACGCCCCGCTGGCGCCTCCTGCCCTGGATGGGAATCATCGGCGTGGCGGGCTGGGTCACGCTCGAAGCCACCGAAGCGACTCTCGGAGTCGATCAGACTCGCCCCAACCCGTATGCCAACCCCGGTCTCAACCGCGTGGCCAATCTCGCCGCGATCCTGTTGCTCCCGGCGCTGATCGGGACCATCGCATCCCTCATCGTCCGTTATCGGGGGGCTCCTCCCGAGGTACGCCAACAAATCAAATGGGTTGCCCTTGGTGGTTTGGTCGCGATCGTGGTTTGGATGCTGATCTGGGGCATGTCCGTCTTCCGACCCGACGACTTCGGATCGATTGCGGTGGCGGTGGGCACTTTGGCAGGTCTCATCACACCGGTTGCCCTGACGGTGGCCATCCTCAGGTACCGACTGTACGACATCGACCATCTCGTGAGCCGGACCGTCTCCTACTCGGTGCTGGCTGTCCTCCTCGCCGGCGTCTACTTCGGGGGTGTCATCGGTCTGCAGACCGTCTTCCCCTCCTCGGGAGGTTTCGCCGTGGCCGGCACCACCCTGGGGCTGGCCGCCTTGTTCAACCCACTCCGGCACCGGCTTCGGGATGTGGTGGACAGGAGATTCAACCGTCAACGGTTCGACGCTGAACGCGTCATCGAAGGTTTCACGTCGCGTATGAACAATGTGACCACGACCGACAGCCTCTCAACAGATCTGACCGAGACCCTGGAGCAGACCCTGGCGCCGACCTCCATCGGGATCTGGATCAGGACCTAGGTCCCGTAACGATTTCGGCACGCCGACTCGATACGACAGACCTTTCGATCCATGGAGAAAGGAGTGAGGATGCTGAGTTCGGAGAGCAAGGCGGAGGTACTGGTGGCAAACGAGGCGAGCCACCGTGGACCGAGATGGCGACGTCTTCTCAACTGGACGGGTTGGGCGGGTGCTCTGGGATTCGGGATGGTTGCCCTCTTTCTCGGGGACATCGAGGCGGCAGCAGTTGCCGTCGCCTACCTGATCTCCACCCTTCTGCTTCGGCTCCGCGGAGGTCGGCTCGGAGCGGTCGGAATCTCGTTGGTCTCGCTGGTCACTCTCTTCTTCATGGGGGCGGCTGCGCTCACCAATGCCCAGGTCGGTTCGCAAATCCAATGGGTCCTGGTCACGGCCGGGCTGGCAGCCATCGCGTTCACCGGTGTCATCGCGGCAGCGAATGACCTATTCCGACCCGCTGATGGGTCTGCCCGAAGCACTGGGCCCTCGATCACGATCGGGCTGGCCCTGCTCTGGTTGGTGGGTGTCACCACCTGGGCGCTGGTGTCCGGTAACCGAGAGGTGCCCGATGCCACCACCTCTCTGGTCGCGGAGAACGTCGCCTTCTCGGACGACGTCCTGGTCGTGTCCTCGGGCGAGATCATGGTCGAGGTGGCCAACCGGGACCTGTTCTGGCACACGTTCACAGTCGAGGACCTCGGGGTCGACCTCAGGGTCCCCGTCGGCGCCGAGCGCATCGTCGCGTTCGACGCTCCTCCC
Source organism: Acidimicrobiia bacterium (assembly GCA_035462175.1). GTDB lineage: Bacteria > Actinomycetota > Acidimicrobiia > Spongiisociales > ZC4RG35 > JARDZU01. Next base: position 4,096 of record DATHUP010000066.1, read on the forward strand.
GGCACGTACCAGTACATCTGTGCCGTCCCCGGCCATCCCGAGGCGGGCATGAAGGGGAGCTTGATCGTCATCGACGACTGACGCCGTTCACGTCCGTGCGTGCCGGTAGCCATCCCGCATCCGGTACGCCCTCGCCTGAGACCCTCGACTCAGTAACCCACGGCCTGGCCGTCGCCGCGGTGATCGCTTCCGGCGATGTATGCCCCCGAGGGCAGCCGCCAGATGATCTGGCCCCGCCCGTAGGCGTCGAGCTCGTTCCAGTAGAGGGCGTCGTGACCGCGGCGCCGGAGGCCGTCGACTATTGACGTGTCGGTCGCCGGCTCGTGGCGGGTGTCCCGTTTCCTCCACCAGAACCACCGGGCCTGGTCGAGACTGGTCTGAGGGTCCATGTGGTAGTCGACGGTGTTGACCACCATCTGCACGTGGCCCTGGGGCTGCATATGCCCCCCCATCACCCCGAATGGCCCGATGGGAGCGCCTTCCTTGCTGAGAAAGCCGGGGATGATGGTGTGAAACGGGCGCTTTCCCGGTTCGAGCAGATTGGGATGGCCCGCCTCCAGGCTGAAGCCCGACCCTCGGTTCTGCAGGGCGATACCGGTGCCGGGCACAACCACATGGGAGCCGAAGGCGTCGTAGGTCGACTGGATGTAGCTGACCATCATGCCGTCGGAGTCGGCGGTGCACAGATACACCGTGTCGCTCCCGGTGGGCTTGCCCGACTCTGCGAGCAGGGCTCGGTCACCGATGAGGCACCTCCGCTCGCCGGCGTATGTCTTGGAGAGGAGGGCATCGGTGGGCACGGGGACACAGTCGGGATCGGCGACGTATCGGTGGGCGTCGGCGAAGGCGAGCTTCATGGCCTCGATCTGGATGTGAAAGCTCTCCGTCGAATTGCGCGGCTTCGAAGCCAGATCGAACCCTTCGAGGATGTTGAGGGCGAGGAGGGCCGCGATGCCCTGCCCGTTCGGGGGGATCTCCCACACCTCATGACCGCGGTAGCCCGTGGAGATTGGATCGACCCACGAACTGGCGTGTCTCTCCAGATCCTCACCCCTGAGATAACCGCCGGTGGCTTTGGAGAAATCGACGATTCGCTCGGCGATCTCCCCGCTGTAGACGGTGTCGGCGTCGGTCCCGGCGATGAGACGCAGAGTGGCGGCCATGTCCGGGCTGGACCAAATCTCACCTACTTGGGGAGCCGCCCCTTCCGGGGCCAGGAGATCGAGAAAGGCGGTGAAGGCCGCTCCGGTGAGACCTGGATGGACCTCTCCCACCTGCCAGCGCCAATGCCAGACCGAGATCGGCGATACGGGATGGCCTTCGTCGGCGTAACGGACAGCCGGCTCGAGCAGACGGAGGAACGAGAGCGTCCCAAAACGACGATGGAGGTCCCGCCAGGCCGCCGGGGTCCCCGGCACCGTGACCGGGAGCCAGCCGTGGTCCGGAATCGTCTGGTGCCCTTGCCCCCGCACCACGTCCGCGGTGAGACCCATAGGGGCGCGACCCGACCCGTTCAGCCCGTGGAGCTTCTCCCCGTCCCACACCAAGGCGAAGGAATCACCACCGATCGAGGACGTTGCCGGTTCGACCACGGTGAGGGCCGCCGCCATGGCGACGGCGGCGTCGACCGCATTCCCACCGTCGCGAAGCACATCGAGACCGGCCCGTGCCGCCAAGGGCTGGCTGGTGGCGACAACACCGTTAGCGGCGAGCACGGGCTGGTTCCGGCCCGGCCAGACGAGGGCGTCGAGATCGAGGTCCATGCGACGGTCGGGAGTATGGCTCCCGTCCCCTGTCGGCGCGGGGGAGTTATTGCCACCCAGCCCGAGCCCGCCCGTCAAGAGACACGACCTCGCTGTGCCCTCGAGTCTGGGTCTTAATCTGTGGCCCCGATGCCGAAAACCCTGCACGACAGTGCCACGGTGAACCTGCACCCTGGACCGTTGAAATGACCGGGGCGACAGGTGGGCTGCTCGTCGATCGCCGCTGGGATAGCGATCTCCTCGACTCCACCGAGCACTTCACTCTCCACTCGCATCACGATGGATACCGATTTGCCGGCACGACCCTGATCCGCCATGAGGGGATCCGGGTCGAGATCGATTATGTCGTCGAAGCCAGACCCGACTGGTCCACCCGTGCTGCGAGAATCGACATCCCGGCCATGGCCACCCTCTTCGAGGTGGAGGTAAGCCCTCAGGGAAGGTGGGTGATCGAAGGTAACCACCGACCAGACCTAGACGGCGGGGTGGACATCGATCTCGGGTGGACCCCGGCGACCAACACCCTCCCTATCCGGCGACTCGCATTCACGAGCGGGATCCCGGTCACCACTCGGGTCGGCTGGCTGAAGTGGTCAGAGCTCGTCTTCATGCCGGCGGAGCAGTCGTACACCAAGCACGGTGACGGCAGATGGACCTATGCCTCGGGGAGCTTCTCCGCCGATCTGGTGGTCGACGAGCTGGGTGTGGTCATCGCCTACGGGGACCCGCCGATCTGGCGTGCGGTGACCTGACGGCTCTCCCACCCATCTCAGTCAGACCGTGGCCAGATCCGGGGTCCACTCGCACTGGGAGGCCAACACCGCGCACTCGGCGCGGACCGCCTCACTGATCGCCCGCATCCGGTCCGACGCCTCCGCTGCATCCCACTTGTAGCGCGCCAGGACCTCTGACTCTCGGAACATCGGCTGGGACAACCCGTCCCGCAACCGTTGGTACCCGTTCATCGCCTCCTCGGTCCCCTCGGGGTGGCGAATGGCGGAATCGACGGCCCGAGCGCAGAGCTCGGCATCTCTCAGGGCGTCGCTGATCCCATGTGCCGAGATCGGGTCCTTGGTGTAGCCGGCATCGCCGACCAGGGCCCATCCCGGGCCCCAGGGCTGACGGATGAACCCAGGCAGCCCCTTGGTGCCGCGGAACTGGCTGGCCCTCGAGCCCGCCGCCACGATTGCGGCCAGGTCGGGGCCTGCCTCTTCGAGAAGACGGGCGAACTCTTTCTCGGAGTCGGCCCGGAACTCGCCCATCCGGTCGTTGGGACGACCGGCGAACACACAACACATGCCGTCGTTGGTGCGAATGATCCCGGCATTCACCCCGGGGGTGAACTGAAACCAGAAACCGGGCACGTCCACACCCTGGTAGTAGGCATAGGTCACCGCGTTGGTGGCTGGGTGAGTTCGGTACGAATTCGCCCCGACCAGGTCCGCGGTCCGTGACCACACCCCGTCGGCGCCGATGACCATCCGGGAGGTGGGTCTCATCTCGACTCCTCGGCGCTTGGCCACTATGCCGGTCACCCGGCCTCCGTCATCGCGGAGCAGGGCGATCATCCTGGTCCCGCCGGCGAACTCCGCCCCTGCCTCCTCGGCCGCCTCGACCAGGATCGTGTCGAGGATGTGACGCCGCGGGGCGTACAGCGTGTCGACACCGTGCTCTGGACGGACCTGGAACGGGATGCGCTCAGGGCCGAAGCCGAGCGTGATCTCACGCACCGGAGGGGTGCCTGCGGCTATCACCCGGTCGAGGATGCCCCAGCGAGTCAACTGCAGCACCCCGCTGCGGAGGATGGCGTGGGTCGACACAACGTCGGATGGCATGGTGGCCCGGTCCACGACGAGCACGCGGTGGCCCTGTCTCGCCAGCAACATGGCCGTCGAGGCTCCGGCCACGCGGGCCCCGACCACGATGACGTCGTAGTCCGGCTCGCCGGGCGGATCGTGATGGACCGGGCGCGGCCGGGGAAGGCCCCCGACCGCGAACTCCGGCCCTCTCATGCGACGTCGACGTGGACCGTCACCGAGGTGCCGTTGGTCAACATGTCGTAGACCGCCGACCTTGCGATGGACCGCTCCACCACTGCCCTGAGCTCGTCGGCCCCGGCGCCGCCCTCGATGAGGAATCGGACCTCGATCGACTGATAGCCGTTGCGAACCGATGGATCGATCCCGAGCAACCCGACCAGGTCGATGTCGCCGCTGACCGTGGAGCGGACCCGAGTCAGCTCGATGCCCCTCGCCGCGGCGACGTTGCCGATGCCGGCGGTGATGCATGCGGCCAGGGCGTGGAGGAGGAACTCGACCGGGCTCGGCCCCTGGTCGGTGCCCACCAGGAGCTCGGGATGGTCGGCGTCGTACTCGTGCGGCTCACGATGGGCCTGTTCCGCCCCGAGACCGAAGAAGTCATGGATCTTGCTGCGACTGTGGGTGCCGCTGATCCACTCGTTACTCGCCCTGAACTGGAACTTGGCCGCTTCGGGTTGGGCCTTCACCGCGTCGAGGGCGCCGAACAGCGCCTCCACGTTCACGCCGTTCCGGCTCGTCGGTGTTGTCGTTGCCATTTGTGATTTCTCCTTGTTCGTAGCTGTTGTGTTCGCGAACGGGGCGAAGGTATGCCCTGGCACCGTCCGCTGGATCGGTGGCGGTTGCCTAGATCTGGCCGGCCGCTGTCGATATCGATTCTGTACTAGGTCGGTCGTTCGACCGATTTGCTGGCCACGTGTCTTCTCGCTGTCAGCCTCCTCTCTTCGGGGTCCTAGATGAGCTCTGCGATCAACCGGGCGGCGCGTTGCGCCCCGTCGGTCTCGACCGGGTGGTAGTGGACCTGTCTCCCCACTTCGCCGGTGATGGCTTCGGCGAGAAGATCGGGATCGGTGCTGCGGAAGTCCATGTGCCGACCTGCCCCGTATTGGTCGAGCCGGTGACGGACGTGGAAGTTCTGCTCGAAATGGTTGTGCAGGGGGAAGTAGAGAAACGGTCGCTGCGCCGCGGCCAACTCCATGGTGGTGGTCAAGCCACCCTGGACAACTGCCAGGTCGCTGACGGCGAGATGCCGGTAGAGACCCTCCAGATATCCGTGCACTTCGAGACCGGGTCGGCTGGGAAGACTGTCCGGGTCGATGCGTGGGCCGGCAACGGCGACCATCCTCAACTCCGGCACCCGCTCCTTGGCGATCGGATAGGCCTCGATCACCTTCTCGAGCAGGGCCCTCCCCACCCCGGAACCGCCGACGGTGACGATGCACACCTTCTCGTCGGGGTCATACCCCAGCTCCGTCCGCCATTCCTCGGCCGTCCCTGCCGCGGGCGGGGTGAATCCGGTTATGTAGCCGGAGAATTGGAAATGCTCCTCGGTCCAATCCCGGATCTTGGGCAGACCGGGACCGAACACCGCCGGGTAGATGTCATCGGCGTTGCCCACGAAGATGGCGCGGTCCCGGATCCGGGGGAAACGGGCGATGTGCTCGATCATCTCGGCGTTGTAATCGGCGGTGAGGTACGCCTCGTGCTCTCCGCCGTCGGGCATGGGGAGGTAGCCGACGAAATCGGTCAGCCAGACATTCGAGGCCCGTTTCAACTCCGGGTTCTCGTGCCAGTAGTAATCGACGTCCCAGGCCTCGTCACCGATGACGAGGTCATAGAGCCCTTCTTCGACCACCTCTTGGAAGATCATGAAGTTGGCGACCAGGATTTCGTCCATCCGGCGCAGCGCCTGGAAACAGTGCAGCTCGTGCCCGGAGGCCTCCGAGGCGATGTGACCCGACTCGGAGGCGAGCCAGCCACTGGCAGGATGGACCTTCTCCCCTACGCCCTCCAGGACCGGCGTGACCGGATGTTGGGCCAGCCAATCGATCTCGAGGTCCGGCTCGATCGCCCTCAACTCCTCGGCGATGGCCAGGTCACGGCGGATATGACCAAGCCCGATCGGGGAAGAGAGGAACAGGGCCTTCTTCCTCCGACTCATCCCGCGGGGCCAGACATGGCTCGGCATCGGTTTCCCCCTTGTCTTGTCGACGAATTGACGGATGGCGAGATTGACCTCGACCGGTTCCCGGGCCGGGGTGAGATGACCGGCGCCTTCGAGGATGACCAGGTCGCCACCGGTGATCTCGGCGAAGGCCCGGCCCCGGTCGACGTGCTGGCAGATGTCCCGGTCGCCGTGGATGGTGAGTGTGGGGACATCGAGGGATCGGTAGATGCCGTCGGCCGTCTCCCGATCGGGGAGCCCGAAGTCGAACCCCTCCTCCCCTGCGGCGAGGACGTCACCGGTCGACTCGAGGGCCCACTCAACTGCGTCCTCGTACTGCTTGCTGGAGTGGGACTCGACCAGTTGCTCGCCGAAGAAGAACTCGACCCACTCCCGGTGCCGGGTGGTGATGGCGTCGCGATTGTTCAGTTGCCAGCCGGTGGGGTTCTCGAGGATCTCGTCCCAGTGCGGCGCGGTCTCCACCCAATGCGGCTGCGGTGTGCCCAGATAGGGGACACCGGGCTCGATCGCGACCAGCGCTTCCACCCGATCGGGATGAGCTGCGGCGAGGGCTACCGCCCACCAGTTGGCGTGGCAATGGGCGACGAGGACCGTGCTCGGCGTGTCGGTTGCATCGAGGACGGCGAGGAGGTCCCCCAGGGTCGCCTTCTGGCTGTGGGCGTTCGGGTCCGTGGGCCGGCCCGACTTCCCGTTGCCCCTCCCGTCCAGGGTGAGCACCCGATAGTGACGGGCGAGATGCGGGATCAGCCCTTTCCAGATGCGCGAATGGGTGATCGGTGAGGCCGGGATCAGGAACAGGGTCGGGTCTCCGTCCCCGTAGACTTCGTAGTGGACCTCGACACCGTCCCGAGTCATCACGTCCTGACGATCGGGATAGACCGCCCTCATCGGCCCAGCCTCTCCACGAAATCGCGCAACAGCAGGTTGACGCGCACCGGGTCTCGCACGTTGGGCATGTGACCCGACCCCATCATCGAGACCAACGCACCCTGGGATAGTCGGGCCGCTTCCTCACCCGCCCGGTGCGGCTGGACCCGGTCCTCGGTGCCATGGAGGATCAGGACCGGGCGGTCGATCTCGGTGAATATTTCGGTGTCGGGCACCTGCGGCCGGGGCCGGGCCGCTTCGGCCTCCAGGATGTCCGGCCCTCCTTCGAGGGCCCAGCCCACCGCGTCCTCGATCGGCTTGGTGGAGTGCGCCTCGGGGAAGACTTGCTCGAAGAAGAACTGGGCGAAGTCCTGGTAGTGGTCGTGCCAATACGCCAGGTTGTACTTTTCCCAACCCTGGGGGTCCTGGGGATAGGGCCGTTGGAAGTTGTCGACGATGCCGGCTCGCTCAGGCAGCGGCTCTCCCAACGCCAGGGCCGGTCCGATCAAGGCAAGGCCGATCACCCGCTCCGGATGGAGAGCGGCCAGCCGGGTCGCATACTGGGCGCCCAGCGACAAACCGACCACGACCGCCCGCTCGACAGCGCAGGCGTCGAGCACCGCCACCGCGTCGGCGGCGTACGACTCTGCCGAGTAGCGAGCAGGGTCGGTGACCCGGTCCGACCTCCCGTTCCCCGGGCCGTCGTAGGTGATGACCCGATGGCGACGGGCCAGGTAGGGCACCTGCATCTTCCAGAATCGGGAGTGGATGATGGTCCAGGTGGGGAGGAGAAGGATGGTCGGCTCTCCCTGGCCGAACACCTCATAGCCGAAGCCAATCCCGTCCCGCTCGACGTGCCCGGCCTGGTCCGGGAAGGCGGCCCTCACGATGCCCCCTCGAGACGGCGCAGCACCTCTCCGAATTTCCGCAGCGCCGACCTGATCGGGACTTCCTCTTCGGTGATGCCGAGCAGGATCATCGCCTCGGCGCCGAGGAAGGGTGACCCGGCCACGAACCCGGCTTCCGCGGAGGTGAAGGGGCCAAGCCCGCCGATCCGGTCGGCGGCCCTCTCCGCCACTTCGCCGAGCAAGAGGTACCAGTTGTGGAGCATGGTCTTCACCGCGACCGCGATCTCGGGGTTGGACCATCCCGCCGCCATCAGCTCCTGCAGGACCCGGACATAGCCCGAGTCGAGATCGTCCTCGAGGTAGTCGCACGCCTGCTCCCACTGCTTCCAAAGAGGCATGTCGCTGGAGTACATGCCCTTCTGGCGGTCCAGCAGCTTGCGGTTCTCCTCTTCCAGGACCTCGAGCACCAGGCCCTGCTTCGACCCGAAGTGATAGTGGATCTGGCTCAGCGGCACACCGGCGGCGACGGCTATCTTCCGGGTCGACAACCCGGAGTACCCCGAGTCGAGCAGCGCCTGTTTGGCCGCTTCGAGGATGCTGGCTCTGGTCTTGGGCTCGGTGGTCAACGGTTCGCTCCTGCAGTTTTCTGAGTCGGTCGATCGACCGATAATGCCAGACACCGACCCGATCTGTCAACCCCCTTCTGGCTGCACATGCTCCCGCCTTAACCCCACGCACAGTCTCCACTGGCATGATCGGTTCATGTCGTCGGAGTCGGCCGCACCGAGAAGCTGGCTGGGAATCGCGGCTGTGATCGCCTTCGTGGCCATGGTGGGTTTGGTCGCGGTCCTCGTCGTCGGGGACGACGAGGGCGACCCCGATCCCACCCCGCTTCAGCAGGTCTTGCAAGAGATCCGCGACGACGGCACCTGGTCTCGTGAGACCGCACTGCGCGCCTTCGCCGCCGTGTTCGGACCTCTGCCCGGCGTCGAGGTTCCCGAGGGCCCCGAGGCGGAGGTGGAGTTCGGCACGATCGCCATCAGGATGCTCTCGCTCTACATCGACGAGATCACGCCGGAACAGAGGGAGGCGGCGCTAACTGCGGCCGGCCCCCTGGCCGAGTTCCTCACCGGCTCGCCGGGCGACGGTCCCGAGGCTTCGCCCGCGTCACCCCCCGCTGCGATCGAGACCATGGGTTTCTCCCTGCCCACCGACCTGCTCGCAGCCGACGCCGACAACTACGAGGCCGAGATCGCCGGAATCGTCACCGGCATCGAGTCGAGGATCGGGCGACCACTCGGTCTCGAGGTCGAGGTGGTGGTCTCGCCCGACCCGGTGGGGATCCTCCACGCCACCGCTCTCCCGGTCGCAGACGACGGGGAGAACATCACGGAGTGCAGGGTCACCGTGCTCCCCAACGCCCAGGCGCTCTCCGGGAAGAACCTGACCGCCGTCCTCGCCCACGAGACCTGGCACTGCTTCGAGTACTCGCGTCTCGGCACCCTGTCACGGCGCAAGGGCTCACCTCCGTGGATCATGGAGGGACAGGCGATGTGGGTCGGCGAGGCCTACGTCGGGGGCAGCGCCGGCTTGGAGCCGGCCGAGCGGCATTGGAAGGAGTACCTGATCGACCCCGGGCCCGGGGAAGGGCTGTTCGCCAGGACCTATGACGCCATAGGGTTCTACTCCCATCTCCACGACCGGGGCATCGACCCCTGGACCGTGCTCGACCCGATCCTCGACCAGACCTCGAACCTGGCAGCCTTCAACGTAGCCGTCGGGGGAAAGTCGACCGACGTGCTCACCACCTGGGCGCCCGGCTGGTACCGCGACGGAAGCCCGACGAGCACATTCTCGCTGGTCAACGCGCCCGGGATCCCGGGCCCGGCGGTCCGGCCCGCCCCTGGCGCCTTCACCATCTCCAACGGGACCTTCCAGTCCGTGATTGCTTCGACTCCTCTCTCAGCGGCCATCTCCGACGTGTCGGTGGTGGCCGAGATCCTCACCATCGACGTCCTGGGACAGGCGATGGTTGGCGACATGATGTTCGGCGACGAGATCCCCTTCGTCGCCGATTCCCGGGTCTTCTGCATGGTCGAGGACTGCAGCTGCCCGGACGGGACGCCGGGCCCGAGTGACCATCTCGGGGAGGAGATCCGTGTCGCGGTGACCGCTGACGCGCTGAGTGGGAGCGACGCATCGCTGCGGGGATGGTCGATCGCCGAATGGTGCGATGAGGATGAGGAGGACGACGACCCGGCGCCGGCCGGTTCCGGCGGAGGTCCAGGAACACCGTGTTCGGAAGGAGGTTGTGGGAGTAGCAACGGCGACCCCCATCTCACCACCATCGACGGGCGCTCGTATGACTTCCAGGCCGCCGGCGAGTTCGTCCTGCTCCGGTCCGATGCCGTCGAGGTCCAGACCCGTCAGGAGCCGTATCGAGGGTCGACGTCGGTGACGATCAACACCGCGGTCGCGGTGACCGCGGACGGTGGGCGCGCTGCGGTCTATGCCGACGGGGCAGGTCTGCGCCTCCTGGTCGACGGCATCGAGACACCAATCGACACGCCGACCGCTTCCGGCGGGCTGCAGATCTCGCCCGTCGCCGACGGGGTGCAGATCGAGGCGCCCGACGGCACCATTGTCTGGGCGCTGGGTCTCGGAGAGTGGGGGATCAACATCCTGGTCTCGCCGTCGCCCAACCTTCGGGAAACGGCCACGGGTCTGCTCAGCGGAAGCGGATCGGGACCGCTGCCGACGCTCCCCGACGGTACCGAGGTCGACGTCGAAGCCGACTATCGGACCGCCTTGTACACCGACCTGGCCGATGGCTGGGAGGTCACGGCCGCGACCACCCTGTTCGACTACGAGGCGGGGGCGGGGCCGCAGACCTACCGGGACAGGTCGATCCCCGAGCTCGGGGCGCCTCTCGGATTCGTGGACCTGTCCGAGGTCCTCCAAGAGCTGGGCCTCGAACAGTGCGGGTCGATCGTGGACGAGGCTCTCCTCCTCCAGTGTGCCTTCGATGTCGCCGTCACCGATGACCCCGGGTTCGTGCAGAGCTATGAGTCGACCGACCAGTTCGTGGTGACCACCATCGAGGAGGTGCCCGGGTCGAACACCGGCGGACAGCTCAGCCCACTGTTGGAGAACGTGGCGGTCGTGGTGGGCTCGGCCCTCGACGACAGCGGCGCCCTGTACCTGTCGGTTCGCTTCGAGGACCAACACCGCGAGCTGATGGCGATCGATCCGGTGGCACAGACGGTCGTCTCCCGGGTCGAGATGGCCGACGACGGCCAGATCGTCTTCGCCGCCGGCTCGTTGTGGATGAGCGCCACCACCGAGGGCGAATGTGCCGTCTTCCGGTTCGACCCCTCCCTCGAGCTCGAGGCGACGATCGACGTGCCGTGCATCCTCAGTCTGTTCGCCCCGCAGCTGGTTGCGGCCGGGGATGCTCCATGGGTCTACCGGAGCGAGCCCGAGCTGACCCGGATCGACCCGTCCGACAATTCGCTGGCTGAGAGCGTCGCCCTCCCATTCTCCAACGGCTTTCTGCGCAGCACCGGGACGACGATCTTCTACTCCGAATTCGACGAGGGAGTGCATCGTCTCCTTCCCGGTGCCGCCGGGTTCGAGCCCATAACCGAGCGCGCCTTGATCCATCCCGCAGGGAACGGTTTCTGGGAACAGGTCGGCGATGCCATCGTCTTCTCCGAGGGACCCGGCCCGGCCAGCCCGGTGACGCCCACCGACGGGACCCTGGTCGGGGCCACAGCCGAGGCGGCGTTGGTCGAGCGGAACCTGGACGACGGGACCGGGCTCTGGGCCTACCCGGCGGGCGGCGGTCCCCCGGCGCAACTGGCCTCCGCTCCGATGATCGGCACCGGCAGCGAGGCGCGTGTCCTCGACTACTTCGACAACTATCCCCCGCTCACCTCGTCGGGCCTCATCGTCAAGCTGTGGCTCGAGCACGGAGGTTCCGACGACGGGGCTGCAGTCTTCGTGCAGGCGATCGATCCTGGATAGCCCGGATCACGCCGCCGGCGGGTCAACCCTTCACACGGTCATCCCGTTGATGGAGAGGTCGACGACGGCGGTGATGACCTCTTCTTCGCTGGGCATCTCGACCAGCGAGTCGGTCTGCAGGCGTTTGGTCAAGAGCAAGTTCACCGCCCCATGGGCAGCGGCCCATACCGCCACCGCGGTGGCCAGCGGGTGTAGGTCTGCCCTCAGCTCACCGGTGACCAACCCTTCCTCGATGAGCCCCACAACGACTTCGAGACAGCGTCGGCCGGGGTCGTCTGCCGCCACTTCAGGGTCGACGGTGTCGGGGATGTCGGTCCCGAACAACGTCATGTACTGACCGGGCTGGTCCAGACCGAACCGGAGGTAGGCCTCACCGCAGCGCCGCATGCGCTCCACGACGGTGCCCGATCCCGCCGCAGCGGCCTCGAGACGTGTGGCCAGCTCGACCAGGTTTCGCCGGCAGCACTCGTAGAAGAGGACGTCTTTGTCGGCGAAGTGGATGTAGATGGAGGGCACGGACACCCCTACCCGCTCCGCCACCGCGCGCATCGTGACCGCCTCCTTGGCGCCGAGCTCTTCGAGCAACCCCTCGGTCGCGTCGAGGATCTCGTCCCGGAGCAACTCACCTTCTCCCTTGCGCGCCCGCTGCCGCCCTGGGATCTCCCGGGTTGCAGACGAGCGGGGTACGGTGAGGGGGTCGGTCATATCACGATGATGCTGCCTCTGGTTCGAGGATAGGGGGAGTCCCGCCCAGATGGGCAGACTCGGATAAGCCGAAGCGACGATGGATCGCCGCCATCCAACTCGGAGCCCACCAGTTGGCGTTTCCGGCGAGACGCATGAAGGCAGGGACGAGCGTGGCCCTGATGAGGAAGGCGTCGACCAGCACCGCAAGGGTCATGCCGACACCGAACATCTTGATCATGGTCACGCTGGAGGTGCCGAAGGCCAAGAACACCACCGCGATCAGAACCGCGGCAGCGGTGACGATGCGACCGGTTCTCTCCAGGCCACCTGCCACCGATCGAGTGTTGTCGGCTCCGGCATCGTGCTCCTCCTTGATCCGGGAGAGCAGGAACACCTCGTAGTCCATAGACAGCCCGAAGGCGATGCAGAAGATGAGGATGGGCATGGTCAGGTCGAGGCTGCCGGTGGGCGTGAAGCCCAACAGATCTGACAGGTTGCCGTCCTGGAAGATCCACACCAGCGCTCCAAATGTGGCCGAAAGCGACAGCAGGTTGAGGACCAGGGCTTTGGCCGGCACCAAGACCGACCCGAACATGAGGAAGAGGACCACGAAGGTGACCGCGGCGATGATCCCCACCGCCCAGGGCAGCGCACCGAACAGCGCCGATCGGGTGTCGACCAGGTCGGCCGTCTGTCCCGCGACCAAAACCTCATAGGCGAGCTCGGTCTCCCTTATGTCACTGACCAGGGTCTCGGCTTCCTCGGACCCGGGGTCCACCGAAGGCACGACCGAGAGGAAGAAGCCGTCGGCGGAGAGGAAACGTGCCGACGCAGGGGTGGCTTCGAGTGCCTTCTCCCCGCCGACGTAGGAACCGGTCGGGCCGTCTACCCGCGCCACCGAGGCCAGCACGGACAGCTTCGCCGCCAAGTCGTCTGTCTCGGTGATGTTGGCCTCTGGGGCCACGACATCGATGGAGCCGGCCTCGAAAGCCGAGAAGTCGTTCCTCAAGGCGTCCCCCACCTCCCGGGCGGTGGAGCCCTCGGCGAGCACCCGGTCGTCGGACTGGCCCAGCCTCACCCCGAAGAAGGGAGAGCCGAGCACCGCCAGCAGGACAATGACCGCGGTGGCGATCGGGATGGGGCGACGCATCACCGTGGTGGCGATTCGGTGCCATGCTCCCGTGGTGTCGGTACCGGCCCTCACCCGGCGGACCCGCAGCTTCTCCACACGTGGACCGAGCACAGCCAGAAGTGCGGGGAGCACCACCACCGCGCCGACCGCAGCCAGGCCAACCACCGCGATCCCGGCATAGCCAAAGGAGCGAAGGAAGGCGAGAGGGAACACCAACATCGCGGCGAGGGACACCGCCACGGTTCCGGCGGAGAACAGGACCGTCCGTCCTGCGGTCTGGATGGTGCGAGTGGCGGCGTCGTGGGCGCCCCATCCCGCCGCCTGCTCCTCACGGAAACGGGAGACGACGAAGAGGGCGTAGTCGATTCCAAGACCCAAACCCATGGCGGTGGTCAGGTTGAGGGCGAAGATCGACACCTCGGTGAACCCGGTCAACACCTGGAGTGCGAAGAGGGTCCCGACTATGGCGAAGGCGCCCACCGCAAGGGGCAGCGAGGCAGCCACCACGCTGCCGAAGACCACGATCAACAAGACGAGCGTCACCGGGAAGGCAATGGCCTCGGACCGGGCCAGATCCGACTCGATGGTCTCCTGCACCTCGGCGAACAATGGGCCTCTCCCCCCCACCAGCACTTCGATGGGCCCGTTCGGCCCGTGATAGGCCTCGGTGATCTCGGCGGACCGACCGAGCATCGTTCCCTGATCACCCTCCAGCGAGGCGAAGACCAGGGCCTCGTCTCCGCTGTCGCTCCGCAACGAGACCGGCGATCCGAGGGTCCAATACGACGACACCTGGAGCACACCCTGCTCGCCGGCGATCTCGTCGACGAGGGCGATCCCGGCCGCGATCACCTCAGGGTCGTCGACGGAGCCGTCCCGGGCTCGAATCACCATGATCACGTCGGGTGGTGTCGAGCCGAACTCCGCGGCCAGGGCATCGGCGGCGGCCACCGACTCGGCGTCGGGATCCTCGAACCCACCGTTGGAGAGAGAAGAGGCAACACCGCTACCGAAGAGACCCGCACCAACCGTGGCCAGAACCGCCAGCGTCAACACCCAGACCCGGTACCGGACCACCACCTTTGCCAGCTGTCTCATCCTGTCTCCCTTCTCTACCAGCGATAAGTGATCTTCGATAACTTATCGCTGTTACGGAGCAGCTGTCAAGCGGGAGCGCCGATCCGGCTTGGCTACGATCGATCGAGCCACCAGGCCTCCGACCAATGACGACCAACACACGGATCAAACTGATCCGACAGGTGACACTCACCATCGCCGTCATCGTTCTCTTCCCTGTCCAGACGACTCGACCCTGATGCTTGCGCTCGGGACTTCCGATTCGTTCGCGAGTTGCGGGCCGGTAGGAGGGAAAGGGTGAGCAGGCCGACCTGGCGTGACGCAGTGCGGGAGTCGTGCCTTGGCTGGCCGCCCTGTCCTTCACCTGGTCCACGATCTACTCGACGCTCCCTCTCTCCCTGCCCGGCTGGTACCCCGATTTCTGGGCCACCACCGGGAGTCTCGTCCTCGTCCTGACCCTGGGCCGGGGGAATCGTGTTCGGCGTCATCAGGGCGTCTTCCCCAGAAGCGAGACCTTTGCACATGAGAGAGCGGGCTGACTCCGAGCCTCGTCGGAGGAAACAGCTGGACCCGCGCATTGGACTCCTGGAGCGGTCACTTCATTCGCCTCATCAAGGAGAGCCGGTACAATTCGCGGTCCTTGACTACCAGTCGGGGCCCATAGCTCAGCCCGGTTAGAGCGCATCCCTGATAAGGATGAGGTCGGAAGTTCAAGTCTTCCTGGGCCCACAAGACACCGAGCGTGCCCACTCAGGCCCTGTTCCGCATGACCACCGAAGAACGACCGGACCTGAAGGGCGTTCGGCCCAACTTCGTGGCTGCGGGTTCGGATCCGGCGCCACTTCATCCGGCGTCGGGGTCGCGGTTGTACAGCC
>DATHUP010000067.1:0-8760 GCA_035462175.1 Acidimicrobiia bacterium
GGTTTCCAACGCCGAGATCGCCGAGACACTCTTCATCAGCGAGGCAACCGCCAAGACACACGTAAGCCACATCCTGACCAAACTCGGGCTGCGCGACCGCACCCAAGCCGTGGTACTCGCCTACGAGTCGGGGCTCGTGGATCCCCCAGGTGGGAGAGAACGCCAGTAGCCCTGAATTTCCACGGGTCTTCCCTCGTTGGGTCCTCCCTCCTACACGAGGGCCCGCTCTCTCGCTACATCTCACACGATTGGAGAGCTGACCACCCGCCTTCCTTGGGCCGCGTCGACGACACAGCCTCATACCAGAGTTAGAAGGATGACAGCAATGACGCTCGTCGAATAGTTGTGGCGGCGTGCACCGCTTATCGGGTGCAGCATGGTAGGTACCCCCCGCCTGTCTGGAATTGGAGAATCGGCTATGGGGGTCACCGCGGGGCCGGATCGGCTAACCGGCCTGTTTGTGTGGGTCTGATTGTCGTGGCTTGCAACTGGGGGAGTTCGACTTGCTGGTGCCGAGCCTGGTGGCGGCGAAGCCGTTGCGCCCAGATGGCTGGTGCCTCGACATCGACTTCTTGCATTCGGAGCCTGATCGGCAAGACACCAGAAACCCGACCCCACGAGTACCGGTATACCGGGTTTCAGAGGCGAGGTGGTTCTGAGATGGTGGACCTAGATCTCGAATCAAGAGGGAGCATTGTGAGAACCAAAGTCCTCCAGAACCAATCCGATCCGGCGGCTCAGGCAGCGAGCGTCCAAGACTCTGTCATCCACACCGCTGGGCTGACAAAGACATTTGGACATGTCTCTGCCCTTCAGGGAATCGATCTGACGGTCCCCCGCAACTCGATTGTGGGGTTCCTCGGCCCCAATGGCGCAGGTAAAACCACGGCCATCAAGCTGTTGCTGGGTCTGAGCCGCCCGACCTCGGGCAAGGCGACACTCTTCGGCATGGACAGCGTCCAAGACAGCTTGGCCATCCGTTCGAGGGTGGGCTATCTGGCTCAGGATCCTCGTTTCTACACACACATGACCGCCCGGGAGACGCTCGAGTTCACGGCACGCTTCTTCTACCAGGGACCGGCAAGGGCGATCCGAGCCAGGATCGACGAGACCCTCGAGTTGGTGGGGCTGGAGGACAAGGCCGATAGGCCAACCAAAGGATTCTCCGGTGGCGAACGGCAAAGGCTCGGGATCGCTCAGGCCCAGATCAACTACCCGGACCTGCTGATACTCGACGAGCCGGCGGCGGCCCTCGATCCGGTCGGCCGTCGTGACGTGCTCGATGTCATGGAACGCCTTCGGGCCTACACCACGATCTTCTACTCGACCCACATCCTCGACGACGTGGAGAGAGTGAGCGACTATGTGGCGATACTGGACCACGGCCGGATGGTGGCCAGTTCCCCCACCGCCGAACTTCTCGACGGTGACTCCACCACATACGAACTCACGATCCGAGGCGACGAGCAAGCCACACTGCGCGTCCTGCGGGCACATCCGTGGGTGAGCGACATCACCACCGCCTCCCAGAATGGCTCGATCGCGATGACCGTCAGCGTCACCGACGAGCAAGCCGCCGAATCAGAGCTCCTGCGCTCGGTCATCGCCACCGACGACATCGTGGTTACCGCCTTCGGCAGGAGACATTTCAACCTGGAGGACGTGTTCCTCCAACTAGTGAAGGAGCATGGAGAATGACCTCAGTCACAACAGCTGCCACCGTCGAGTCCCCTTTGGTCCCTATCCAAACGACGGGATGGCGGGGCGGTCTGGGCAATCTCGTTCGCAAGGAGCTCGGCCATTGGTGGGCCACCCGGTTGTGGTGGGTCCAGACTCTGATCTGGGTGGTACTTCTCAATGGCGTTAGCACTGTGGTCATGCTCGAGGGGGCGGGGATGCCGCCCCAAGAACTAGTCGCCGAGGCGGTACAGACCTTTCTCCAGATGGGCGCCATCACGATAGGAATCGGTGTCGTGCTGACCATCCAAGGAGCGGTCGTCGGGGAGAAGGAATTGGGGACCGCCGCCTGGGTTATGTCAAAGCCCGCCTCGCGCACTTCCTTCGTCCTTGCCAAGCTGATCGCAAACTCCGTGGGCTTTCTTGCAACCGCCCTGCTGATCCCTTCCCTCATCTTCGTGGTGCAAGCGCAGGTCCTGCTGCCCGTGTCCCTCGACTACGGGCAGTTCGCACTCGCCGTCGGCATAGTCGCTTTGTCGGTGCTCTTCTATGTGGTGTTGACCATTGCGTTGGGCTGCATGCTCAAGGGACGCGGCCCGGTGTCCGGACTCGGCATCGGCCTGGTGCTTGTCGGTCAGTTCTTCAAGGGGATGCTTCCCCTGCCTTTGGTGATGGCCACGCCCTGGCTCCTTGGCGACGTGGCCGCTTCCCATGCGCTGGCCTCGCCTCCAGACTTCAACCGGATGGTCCCGGTCATCGTCACAGCTGCAGCAGCAGTCGTCCTGGTATACCTGGCGATCTGGCGCTTCCACCGTGAGGAGTTCTGAAATGGAGGCGCGGCCTATTCGCAGACTGACCGCGCTCAGGTCGCGCCGGCTCAGGCGGACGTTGAGGCACCTGGCGTTGCCGGTACTCAGCTTTGTCGCCTTGGCTCAGATCGCTGGACCGGTTTGAGGCTTCGACCGCCTCGAGCGGCGGGTCGGGCGGAGTTGAAGGCGCGGCATCGGCCATCGAGCATCAGCTGGCCGATTGGGGGAGAGTTCTGAGACGGCCTCCTCGGACCCTGACGCGGCATCGCTACCGAGGTCACCGTTGGAGCGGTCTCTGGACGCCATTGGGTCGTCCGGCCCGGCCGCCGCAGGGCATACTGGGTCCTCCCGATCGCCCGATCGCGGATCGACAGGATTGGATTCGCCCATGGGAACATCGCCTTGGCTGTCGAGCGAGCAAAGTTCAGGGACAGAGGTGATAGTCGCGCGTCGGCAAGGTTGGGGCGCGTCGGGGCCGATTCGCCTGGGGCTCCTTGCTTTCGGTCTACTAGTGGGTGCCGCGGTCTACATCGACGCTTCCTCGCGTGGTGTACCACCGGGGTTGAGTCTGAGCGTGTTGGCCGGCTACAGCTGGGCCTATCTGATAGCCGGCTCCATCGCCTGGTACGCACGGCCCGACAGCCGGATCGGCGGCCTCATGACCGCGGTGGGAATCACAGGACCGATGCTCCTGTTCTTTGGCTCGGAGGTTCCTGGGCTTGGCCTGCTGCCATTGGTTGCCGTACCCCTGATGAACCTGTTCCTCATCTGGTTGGTCCTGTCCTACCCAAGCGGACGGCTCGGCTCGTGGCTCGACATAGCGACCGTCGGCGCCGTCACCGGGGTGGTCGCGGTCGCCAATCTCCTGGTCAGGTTGATCGGTCCCGAGGTCCTGGACTACGGGGCATGGGTGATGCTGACGATCTCCACCTTTCTGCTGGGACTCATCGTCCATCACGCCGTCAAGGCCTCCACCACGGCCCGGGCGGGCCTTGCGCCGATGCTCGTGGCGGGGGTCTTGGTGGCGATCTTGTTCAGCGGCGAGAGCTTGGCATGGCTTGTCGGGATAACAACGGACCTCGGCAGCCCGTTTCGCTGGGCCATGCTGATTGCGCGCGTCGCCGTTCCCGTCGCGGTTCTGGTCGGTTTGCTGCGCCAGAGGATTGCGCGGGCTGCGGTCGCCGACTTGCTCGTCGACCTCGGGGTCAATCCTGGGCCGGTAGATCTTCAAGCGGCGGTAGCGCGTGCCCTCAGAGACCCCTCGGTGAGGCTGGCCTACTGGCTGCCCGAATTCGATTCATACGCCGACGTCGACGGCCGAAAGATCGAGCTAAAGAGCTCACCCGGTCGGTCGTCCACACCGGTCAAACGTGACGAGCAGACGGTGGCCATGCTTGCCCATGATTCCGCACTCGAAGACGAACCAAGGCTGCTGGCGTCGGTGGTGTCGGCCATCGGAATGACCATCGAGAACGCCCAGCTACAGGTCGAGTTGCGGGCCCGGCTGGAGGAGCTGCGAGGTTCGCGCGCTCGTATTCTCCAAGCCGAGCAGTCGGAGCGGCGACGATTGGAGAGAGACCTTCACGACGGCGCTCAGCAGCGTCTGATCGCCCTGACGTTGGAGTTGGGCGAGTTAGGGGATCGGCTGGACGGCGACGCCGAGATACGTACGAGGATCGACTCTGCCCGCCAGGAAGTGACGGCCAGCATCGCCGAGTTGCGCGACCTCGCCCACGGCATCCATCCCGCAGCGGTGAGCGACCATGGTCTCGCTGTTGCCCTTGAGTCGGTGGCGACTCGTGCCACCGTGCCGGTTGAAGTGATCGGAGCCACCCAGGACAGGATGCCCGAGCAGGTCGAGCTGGCCGCATTCTTCATCGTGTGTGAGGCTCTGACCAATGTGGCCCGACATGCCGAGGCGACCTCGGCGGTGGTCGAGCTCGAGCGAAATCCAGGCGCTTTGATCGTCGAGGTGAGAGACGATGGGATCGGGGGAGCCTCGGCGGACACTGGCTCCGGCCTGAGAGGTCTGGCCGACCGTGTCGAGGCCCTTGGCGGGCGTCTCCAGGTCTGGAGCCCTGTGGGACAAGGTACCCGGCTCCGGGCGGAGATCCCATGCGGGTGATGATCGCCGAGGACAACGTCCTTCTTCGGGAGGGCTTGGTCAGACTGCTCACCGAGAGCGGTATCGAGGTGGCAGGAACCAGCGGCAACGCAGACAAGCTGCTCGTCCTGGTCGACGACGACCCGCCCGATGTCGCCATCGTCGACATTCGCCTCCCGCCGACCCACACCGACGAGGGGATGAAGGCGGCGTTGAAGATTCGAGCCGGACACCCTGACATCGGGGTGTTGGTGCTGTCCCAATACGTGGAAGTGGGTCTGGCCATGCAACTGCTCGGGGACTCAGCAGCCGGAGTGGGCTATCTACTCAAGGATCGGGTCAGCAACGTGAAAGAGTTCATGGACGCCGTCGCCCGGGTGGCCGAGGGCGGGTCTGCCATCGACCCGACGATCGTGTCGGCGTTGATCTCCAAGCAGAGAAAACGCGATCCGTTGGACCGTCTCACCCCAAGGGAACGCGAGGTGCTCGCCCTCATGGCAGAAGGTCGGTCGAATCAGGGCATCGCCGACCGGTTCGTGATCACTTTGCGGGCGGTCGAGAAATATGTGTCGAGCATCTTCAGCAAACTCGACCTTCCCACCACGGGCAGCGACTCCAAACGGGTGTTGGCCGTCTTGCTGTATTTGCGCGGCTGATCTCGACTTCTCGACTTCTCCCTGATTGGTTCGGCGTGCCTGTCTGAAGACGGGCCAGAAACCCGCCCACAGAGACACCAGGGGACCGGGTCGACGCCGAAGCGACCCTCCGAAAGGATCAACCAAGGAAGGCCGCAGAGGCCGTGGATCCGAAGGAGGAGCCCATGAGTGGTTTGGCACAAGACGTGAGGCAAGGGGGTCGGGTTCCCTTGATGTCCGGATTGGCCAGACGCTGGCCGATCACCACTTTCTATCTGTTGACACTGGCTATCAGCTGGCCAATGGGTCTGCTTCCCCCTGGGGTGTCGATAGCGGCCATCGCCGTTGCCGCGCTGATCGACGGGCGCCGCGAGGTCGGCGCGTTGCTGCGAAAGGTCGTCGTGTGGCGGGTCGGTGTCCGGTGGTACCTGATCGCCATCCTCGGGCCAGTCGCCTTGCTCGCCGCGGCCGCGTCGGTCAATGTATTGGCCGGCGCGCAGGTCGCCACTGAGGGCCCTCTGGTCGACTGGCTGGAGATGGGAAGACTGTTCGGGTTCCAGGTCGTGGGCGTCATCGCTGGAGCCTGGGAAGAGCTCGGCTGGCGCGGCTATGCCCTCCCTCGCCTGCTCAAGAGAACCTCACCGCTCACCGCCAGCCTCGGCCTCGGTGTCCTATGGGCGGTCTGGCACATCCCACTGTTCGTGTCCGGTGATCTCCCTTGGGCCGACGCCGCGGCCCTCGTGGTGTTGTCCATCCTGTTCACCGCAGTGTTCGTCCGAACCAAGCAGAGCGTCCTGATCGCCTTCCTGATGCACGCCTCGCTAAATGCCGCAGGCGGCATTGCCATCCTCCTCTTTGGGGGCAGCGATCGGGTCCAGATGTACTGGTCAATGACGGCGGTCACGGCAGTCGTGGCATTCGCAGTCATCTCCACGCAGGCGCGCTGGTGGTTGAGCAAACCCCATGTCGCACACGAGCCAATGGCGGTCGACACCGCCGTTACGAAAGGAGTCGGAGCATGAGACAAAGTAAGACATTGGTTGGGGTGGTTCTTGTCCTCGCCTTGACGGCGGTGGGCTGTGCGTCGACCGGGTCGGGCGACATCGTCTCGGAGCCGAGGGAGGTCGGGTCGTTCGATCAGATCGAGGTCTCCAGTGGAATAGCCGTCGAAATCACAGTGGACCCGGCTGCTGCCGCAGGGGTTACCAGCATCTACGACGACAACCTCCAAGACAAGATCATCACCGAGGTGAGTGGCGACACCCTGGTCGTTGAGGTACGAGGGAACGTCATCGCTCCTGGATCAGGTCGCATGGTGAGAGTCGCGATGCCCGTCCTCATCGGCCTGGCTGCAGATGGAGGCGCCACCGTCCACGGCGTTGGAGCCGCCGATGAGGTCGAGCTCCGAGCAGAAGGCGGAGCCGCCATCGATCTTGAAGACATGGTCGTCCAGACGATGGATATCGGGCTAGAGGGCGGTTCGAAAGCAACGGTCAACGCCATGCTCGAGGTCACCGGGCGGGTCACGGGCGGCGCCACCTTGACGTTGACCAACAGCCCAGCATCCCGCGATCTGGATGTGAGCGGCGGAGGGAAGGTCAGCGGATGATGCACAGCAAACCCCTTTCTCGACCGGAAACGAAGAGAGGAACACCCCGTGACCCCAAACTCGACAACACGGCCGCTCGAGAGAACTTCCACCACCGTCGTGGTCCTTCTGGCAGCGGTATGCATCGCCTGGGTGGTCGTGGCGCTGATACATCCGACATCGCTCATCGACGACGACATCCCCACATGGATGGTCGTTCATATCGCCCAACTGGTCTTTGCGCCGATCGTCGCTTTGGCGATCCTTGCGTTGCTGAAAGGCATCAAAGGGCCGGCTGCAACGGTTGCCCGGGGAGCTGCCGTGTTGTGGGCAGCTTGGTTCTCCGCCTACGACGCCGTTGCCGGTATCGCCACCGGGATCCTGATCGGCGGTGATGCGAGGGCAACCGGTGAGTATCTATTCGCCCACGTCCTGATAACGGGTCTGGGTTGGGTCGCTCCGGGCATGTGGCTGCTGGCGGTGATACCCGCCGGGCTTGCGCTACGAGCGTCTGGCGCGCCCACGGTCACCTATGTCGCTCTGCTCGCCTCGGCTCTGGTCTTCACCCATGCTGGACCACCGGCGGCAGTGGGATTCGCCGCCTTGGCCGTCGCCCTGTGGTCTGGGTTGACGATGGGAGACCGCTCCGGGTTGGTGACAGCGCGATGAGCTGGCGTCCTTTTTGTCCCGGTTTCACCGTCGACTGTGACTTCTTCGTCAAGACCCACGGGATCGCAGTGACCGAAAACACCAGAAACCCGCCCTGCGGAGCACGGGTGCTCCGGGTTTCGGCGGAGGGCTGGGCATGACATGGTTTCGACAAGCGATTCAGAGGAGAAGGTCATGATTGCCTACACGATGTCACCGCCCGTACACGATTCGGGCGCCACGCCGCCGTCGGCCAGTCCGGCTTCAATCGACCGACTCAGCGGGACTGACCAGATGGTTAAAGCCCGGTACGGCGTCTGGATTCAGACGCTCAAGAACTATCCGATCGGGATCGACGAGGGTGTCTTCCTATCGACATTCCAAAGTGGGCGCGGACAACACATCACCGCCCTCGATACGGGGCAAGCCCGAAGATTGGGACAACGACTCATTGCACTAGCCGACGAGATTGAGACCGAGGTGGGAGAGATCACACGCGGCGGACTACCGAGTGAACGGCCGACTTGAACCGTCCGCGCCGTCGGGAGATCCCGTGCGAGCGTGCAGGCGTCGACCAACGGATTGGCTCGCTGGGCGACGAGACCAGAGTCGTCCCGATCAAGTGGTGTGGTGGTCGGGCATGCACGGCTACATCTCGATACTCGTCGTGATGCTCCAGCCCTTGCTCGTGATAAGACTCCGCGCCATTGAGGGTGACCCGACGCTCCGATTCTCTTGCCCTCTCGTAGGCCACAACACAGGAGGGAATGACATGAGTAGACCGATGTAAACTGGCATCCCAATCATGGGGCTGTAGCTCAGCCTGGCAGAGCACTTGACTGGCAGTCAAGGGGTCAGGGGTTCAAATCCCCTCAGCTCCACTCCAAGAGACCCCAGGTAGTACCTGGGGTCTTCGCTATCGGAACTGGTCGCGCTCCGAACCCCGAATCGCCCAAGAGTCCGCGGAAAGTCCGCATGGAGTCTAGAACTGACGGAGCTTGCTTACATCTCGGGTTCTCCGGATCGGGTTAGGAGAACCGATGACAGAACATGAACAGCGGCGCCTGGTGAACCACAGGCTGTCTGTGTTACAGCATGCGGTTGAGGTGACGGGAAACGTCTCACAGACCTGCCGGTATTACGGGATCAGCCGCCAGACGTTCTACAAATGGCTGCGCCGCTATGAGGAACAGGGTCTTGAGGGCCTCCGTGGTCGTTCCTCGAGACCGCACTACAGCCCCAACGCAACCTCAGCTGAGGTGGTGGGGAAGATCATGTATCTGCGTCAGCACTACCACT
>DATHUP010000068.1:0-20278 GCA_035462175.1 Acidimicrobiia bacterium
CGGGCGGAGATAACGAGCCTCCAAGGACTCGTGCACATAGCAGGGGCGGGACTCGAACCCGCGACCCCGGCATTATGAGTGCCGTGCTCTAACCGGCTGAGCTACCCTGCCGCAGTCGTCGCGACGCAAACGGCCGGACCCTCTCGGGCCCGGCCGTGCAGTAGCGGGGGCGGGATTTGAACCCGCGACCTTCGGGTTATGAGCCCGAGTCCGAGGTGACAGCTGGCCAGGGTAAACCCGCGAAATGCCCGGTCAGACACTGTTTCTGGTTCGCGTCATTTCGCGTTGATGACCGTCCCATCGCACTCTCTCGCGCGATGGACGCGCGATGGAACCTGCTTAATGCCGGTGGTGGGCGGTGGCGTCGTGGGGCGCTCGTCTGGCCTTCAGGGTCGACGTGGATCATGGTGATGACCGGGAAGGTGTAGGCGTGGTGGAGGGCGTGTTCGACTTCGTGGGCGGTTTCGTGGCCGGCGGCCACTGGTCGGGATCGACAGCAACCGACGCTGAAACGTGGAGCTGGTGCCCGTGCCAACGGAGCCTCAGATCGGTAACGGCGAGCACCCCATCCACCTCGGCGGTGACCCTCGCCCGACGCTGAGAGTCAAAGAGACCGTCGGGTCCGACGTGTGCTCCAACACGGGGCTCTTACGACCACGAGACCGACGGTCACCGCGCTTCACGAACTCCACTCGACCCAAATCGTCAAGGAGCCTGGCCTCCTGCAAGAAGCCTTGGAATCCCAGGACGCACGGGTGCCGAAGGCGGCTACGTCGAACGCCTCGGGTTAATCCGGCAGGGCTTCTCCGACGTCGACGACCTTCACGCCCTTGATGAGGAGCCATAGTGCCAGTCCGATCTCAGCTACGAAGCTCACAACGAGCCCGGGGTAGCGGATCGCTGGGTAGTCCGGCAGCAGCAGGGCCTGAAGGAACCAGATCAGGACCGCGATTCCGTCAACCATCAGAAGGACGCCCAGGAATCGGGGAAGGAATCTGGACTTGTAGACCAGGTATCCGAGCGGGAACAGCCACGTGCCAAAGAACACCTGCGCCGTGACCAAGCCCATCTTGTAGACGTTGATAGACAGATATGCCAGCCCTTCCAGCTGTGCCCCCGAGTAGGCCTGCATGTGGCTGGCCCCATCTCCCTGCAGCATTGCGGAAACCAACGACAAAGTGCTCGCGCCCTGAATGGCGACACCGACAGCGTTGAGCAGGAGAAATAGCAACGCCAGGTACTTGTTGACTGGTCGCAGAAGAACGTAGAGACCCCAGGCGGCCATGACAAAGAGAAGCCCCGACATCAACGCCATGACCAGACCCAGACGGAATGACCCCTCATTCGTCACGATCGCCTCGTAGACCTCCTCCGCTGTACCCGGCCCGATATTCCCCAGGATGAGACCGAGCACGGAAGCGAGGATGTATGCGAGGTAAAGGCCGCCCGCGATCCTGGCCACCTTGACCCGCGTCAGCTGATCAGTGGTTCCGGGAAACATCTCGCATCCTCCACCCTGTCATGACAACCGGTTTCATGTTTTCACACGCCCGTTGAGCCTGCCGTATAGATAGCCAATGACTGCCCCAAGGGCGAGGATCCTCAGTGCGTTGAACATTGCGCCGATGAGGAAGTAACGCAAAGCATCACTGGTTGTGTCGAGGAACTTGGCGGGGACTTCGATCAGCAATGTGACAATGGCCAGAACAATGATGCTCAGCATTACGGATTTGAGGATTGGATCTCTCGTCGGGATCCTGTCAAAGAAGCGAATCAAGAAATAGCTGACGAAGAATCCGATGATCAGACCACCAAGCAGCGCTTCAAGCAGCATTGGGAAGTAGGAAATTGAAAGAGCCGCCCTGTACTCTGCAGCGATCGGAGTCAGAGAGATTGCAAAGTTGGCTAACCAGAAGCACTTCCAGAAAGCAGGACGATCCGGTCAACTGGAATGTGGAGGAAGACGTCGATACTGGCTGTGGCGGGAGCAATTGTGTCTGCGAACGTCGAGAGAGGCCCCTCACGGTGCGACCGATGCATCATCAGTCTCAAACCGTGGTTCCAAGACGACGACGGCGGTCTCCGTGGATCGAAGCGCCGCATAACCGTCCAAGTTCTGGTCGATCTCTCCCCACCGCGCCCAGAGACGTTCCCGCTCCAAGCCGTGTGCCGCTCGCCCGGTGACGAGACGGCGCCCGTCGACGAGCGTCACCTCGACGTCGGGATGAGCTTGCAGGTTGAGCCACCATGCCGGCTCGCCTTCGCCCCAACCGTTCATCGCCATCGTGACCAGGTTGGGGCCGTCCTCGAAGTAGCCGACGATCACGCTGCGCTCTCGGCCGGTGCGACGTCCGATGGTGGTGAGACGCATCGCCCCCCACTTGTTCGGCTTCGGCCGCCACAGCCCGACGCGACCACCGCTCAACCGGACCAGGGTCCGATGGCCGTGCCGATGAACCAGCGAGGAGGTAGAGATGGGGGTTTCTTGGTTTCAACTTGCATAGAGCTAGGCCCTCCCCCTCTCATGTACTCAGCGGTGCCGCGGCCAAGTAGAGGCACAAGTCACATTGCGGAGCCGAAGAGCCTTCGGCCGGGCCGCTTTCGTGTTGCTCTCATCTCCGTGTTCGGCCGCCACCGAGTCATGAAGCTCTCTTCTCGGTTCGCCCTATCGAGCACGAACGGACCTGAAGGCCAGTCTCGCCCGTATCTCCACCTCCGTCCCGGGCCTCAGCATCGATTGGCTGAACGCCGAAGACGTCCTAAGCCTCCACCGCCACTTGGACACCGCCCACCTCGCACTTCGCTACGACCTTCGCCTGGAGTAGCGGACTTCTTGCGACTCTTCATTGGTAGTGGACATCCCTCCGGTACGCCTGTGTTCGACGCCCTGCGACGACGGCGAGTGAGGTGAGGGCGTCGGTGCGGGCGTGGCGGCCGTCTGTGATCAGTGCCTCTGATCCGATCGTTTGGCCGACTCTGATCCGGTAGCGGGCGACGAGTTCGTTTCCGAGTGCGCCGATGATCCCGGCGGCGATCACCCAGGGGATCTGGTCGATGAGTCGGGGTTCGACGAGTCGTTGCGCCGACTCCCAGATGACGAGTCCGGGCGATGGCGATGACGATGACGATGCCCGGCCCAGTCCTCGGCCCTGTTGAAACCGTAGGTGTACCTCTTGGTTGCGGGCCGTCGGCCCACTGCGAACGCGATCCACAACGGGAAAGCAGTGAGGGCATCGGTGAGGTTGTGGATTGTGTCCGATAGGAGGGCAACCGAACCGCTGACCACCACGATCACGGCTTGGATCAGCGCCGTGATACCGAGACCGGCCAGGGACACTTTCGTGGCGCGTATGCCGACCGCACCGGTGTCGAGGACCGCAGGTGCCGGGGCATGGTCGTGGTCATGGGAAAGCACATGCCCGAACTGGTGCCGAAGGCGGGTCAACCGGCTGAAACCGCGGCCGTCGCTCTCGTGGTCGTCCATCGGCCTCAAAAGGTATGCCGTGACATGGGTCCATTGCGAGTCGCCACTGGTTCGCAACAACTTGACCCTCGTCACCAGACACGACCCTGATGCTGGCGGGGTGGCAAACGCTCGGGACTTCCTAAATGACTGAGGCCTCTTCTGGCCCTGGTAACCCGCACTCACACATGTGACGCTCACATTGGAGGTGCATATGGGTTATCACCCTGCTGAAGTCGACGGTTCCGCAAACCGTGTACGCACCGTCGTCTGGACGGTCTTTTCCATGGCGGCCCTGCTGGCGTTGAACATCGCCAACCTGACCTTGTGGGCTGCGCTGGTGGTCCCCGTGGCGTTGTTGCTCGCACTGATCCCAGGACTCCGACCCGCCTTCACCCACAGGGGCGCCGACGGTCGGGACCTCTTAGTGATCGGCGTGCTTTATGTCGCAGTGGTCGGGCTGTTTCGTCTGGCGTTCACCGTGTTCACCACCGACAATGTTCTCTGGCTCTTCCTCTCTTTTGCCTTCGGACTCATCATCGGGGTAGTTGGTCCGATCGTCTACCAGGTTTGGATGCGAGGCCGTGACCTCCGTTCACTTGGACTGGGCTTTCACCATCTGCGGGCCACGCTGACATTGGGTCTCGTTTTCGCTGCGATCCAGTTCGCCTCCACCCTCTGGGGCTATGACCTCCCAGCGGCAGTCGACTGGGTGCCACTGCTGGTCATGTCCCTGGTTGTCGGATTGTTCGAGGCTGTGTTCTTCCGGGGGTTCATCCAAGGCCGCCTCGAAGCCAGCTTCGGAGTCATCCCGGCTGTAGGCGGGGCAGCCCTCCTCTACGCCCTCTACCACGTCGGCTTTGGGATGGGGGCAGACGAAATGTGGTTCCTGTTCGGTCTCGGTGTCGTATACGCCATCGTCTACCGGCTCACCACCAACCTTCTCATCCTGTGGCCGCTGCTCACACCCCTCGGAGCCTTCTTCAACAACATCCAAACAGGCGACATCGAACTGCCCTGGGAGTCGATCCTCGGCTTCGTCGACGTGGCCATCGTCATGGCCGTAGCCGTATGGATGGCCCACCGACACATCCGCAAGCGTTCTCAGCGCAACGACCATGAACGTGTCAGACAGGAGGCATTGACATGAGAACTCTCTGGAAAAAGCTGCCGACCGCAGGAAGAGTCGCCCTGCTCATCGGAGCAACGATGACCGCCGCCATGCTGATCGCCACGGCTCGTCACGATCTCGCAACCCGCGAGACATCTTCGATCCGTGGCAACCCCGAAATATGGGACAAGGCAACCAGACTCCCCGGAGGCGCAACCGCCTATCTCGCTGCTGGGCGTAGGCCAGCGCCCAAGTCGGCCTAGAGACATACAGCCACGCATATCGGTGGAACCCGGGCGGAACCACCCATATCTGAGACTGCTTACATATCGGCACCTCGGCGTGGGACCCAAAGTTGCCGGCTAGGGGGCAGGCCCCAATCCCGTTCGGGCTGGAGTCCTGCTCGCGTTCATTACCGTTTGCTGAGCTGTCGGCGACGCTACTGGCTCTTCGAGGACGTCGTGAAACTCCCGTGGTAGTGCGCAGGCACTCCGTGAAACCCGGGGAGGCCCCACGGTCATTTATGCGGCCCGTCATCTTCTTGGTCCGGCTCCGACTCTGTTCGCAAGCATCGTTCTCAACCCGAAACAGAGGACACCCCTCCCCTGCGAGTGCTCATGGCGTGAATCGCCGCGACCGCTGTGGAGTCCCTGTGGCACGCGAGTTCCCTAACACCACCTAGCGCGGGGAGTGATGTTGCACGCCCTTGACCAGGGCGGTTAGTGGAGCTGGCGGGATTTGAACCCGTGGCCTTCTCGTTGCGAAAGATGCGGTCAAAGCCTTGTGACCAGGGGAAACACGAGCTGTTTCGTGACTTGTGGAGCGGCTGTGGGGCGAGCGAGGTGAGGTGACGGGAGACGAGGTGAGAACGCTTTCTCAGCCAGGGTCCCGCCTGGTCCAGGCACCGAGTGTTCGGTGCCACCGGGAGCCGCCATCGCTCCAGTCAGTTGTCTACGCGCTGACCTTCGAGCCGTACTTCCGCTGTGCTGCCTGCTTCGAGACACCGAGCATCGTGCCGATCTCGGACCAGCTGCGGTGAGCCTGACGCGCCGAACGCACCGCATCAATCAGCTCCTCTTCAACTACATCGCGCCGCTCCGCCAACTCAGCGATCATCCGTAGAGCCTCGGTGTCGGCTTCCCTAAGATCCGAGGACTCGACCCGTTCAGCCCACTCCTCCAACGCTTTGGCTCGCTCGGCCCTCGACTTGCTCATTCGATCCACCAGCCCTCCAAGAACTTCCTGCGGGCCCTCATGGCGTGGATAACCGCCGTCCCCTCTTCGTCGGAGACAACACCCACCTCCAGCGGCTCGGCTGCGCGAGACGGCCCGATGAACATCGTCACCGCCGGATCGTCGGTTTCGAAGGCTCGCCAATGATGTCGTAGTGCGTGGATCATGTCTTCGTCGGGGACACCGTGTTTGCGTGCACTCGCCTCGATGTCCACATCACCACCATAGCCACAACGTCACTCATCGTCAACATTTGTTGACGATGAGGATCCAGTGGGGGGGTACCGGTTGCCTACAGGATCGCCGGCGGTTGACGCTCACTCGAAAGGCGGGTCTCCATTGCCGCACGCATACGTGCCGTTCTGCTCGGGGTCCGGAAGTGTGTGTTATCGCTCGAGATCAATTGTTCTGAGCGGTTTCTTGGTTGGGCTGATCGGGTCAGTTGAGCTGGGCCTTGTCTTTGGCCCGAATGGCCTCGCCACCGAGGAGGATCAGGGCGGGGTGATCGAGCACAGCCAGGTCCCCGCGGGGATCGTCGGGGAAAATCACGAGGTCAGCCGGTGCCCCGATTTCGATTCCGGGTAACCCGAGGTAGGTCCTGGCGTCCCAGCAGCCGGCGGCCATAGCCGCGGCATTAGGTAGTCCGAAGGAGTGGAGGAGACGAATCTCTCGTGCAACGACACCGTGTGGATTCATCCCAGCGTCGGTGCCTGCCAGGATCCGGACCCCGAGTTCGTGTGCCTGACGGATCGATTCTCCATGCGACTCCAACCCGGCGACCAGAAATGCTGCGCCATCGGATCCGAGCATTTCCTCTGCACTGTCCCTGAGCACATCGTCGATCAGCGCTGTGGGTGTCCACGTGATCCCCGCAGACGCCATCGCTGCTATCTGCCCCTCTTCGACTATGGATCCGTGTTCGACACCGTCGAAGCCGGACTCGATCGCCTGCTGGACCGAATCGGGAACCATGGCGTGCATCGTTATCCGACCTCCAGCCTCGTGAACCCGCTCGGCTGTCTCCCGCAGAGCCTCGGTCGAGAAGTTGACCGAGAAGCGGCCTTCTTGGTCGAAGAAGTCACCTATCACCTTCACCCACCCCCCAGAATGTTGAAGCTCATCCAGACCAGCCGATACCAGCATGTCGTTATCTACTTCCCTGGCCAGACCAGGAAAGTAGCGGCCCGGAGGAGCCAGGAAGCGCCCAGCGGTAACGATGGTGGGAAGTCCACCCGAGCGGCTTATCCGGATGGAGGCGCGGTTGGGGCTACCCGGCTCTCTAACCAACAGCACTCCCGCTTCGACGTGGGCTCGTGCCGAGGCACGTGCCCTTTCATCGTCGTCGGCGTCGGGAGCTGGGCTCGCCAGCGCGAGATGGGCATGAGCATCAACCAGACCAGGAACCGCGTAACCCCCCGCATGGATGGTGGGACCATCCGAGGGACCCTCGACGAACATTCCATCCCTAATCCACAGATCAGTCAGGTCCCCAGAAGGAAGGACCCTGGTTTCAACATGAACCGACAACGCAGGCATCGGCGAAGCGTACGCGCCTGATGCCTCCCGAAGGTGCCGGAATAGAACTGAACGCGTTCACGTCAAGAGCACCATACGTGCCGATAGCGAGCACAGTGTGAAGTGCTCGTTATCCGCCCCGAGTTGTTGTTAGGGACCGGCTCCGCCGGTCGTCCTCTCCCACTCCCGTCGAATCCGTTGAATGCTCCTCGTGTGCAACAGGTCATGACGAACGATTCGGCGCAGTGACTTGCGCACCGACCATTCCTCGACCTCTCCTTGGGGCGCTCTGCGCCCTCTCCTGACACGGGTCTGCACCCTCGCCCGATCCGATGACGATCGCAGATGTGCCAGGCGTTCGAGGGTGTCGCTTCGCACGGACGGGAGATAATCCTGCCAGTCAGCCCCTGAAGTCACTGTTGCACTCCGAGGTTCATAACCGATCATGGGTAGGTAGTAGTGAGATTCTGCGTTCGCCATATGGGCGAGCGTCGCAGCGACAGTCCGCCAGTCAGCCCAATTCGGGAAGTGTCGATACGGCGGCTCAAAACCCAGAAAGGCGTCGGGCATATCGTCCAGCAACTGAACGAGATCGTGATGGCCGG
This sequence comes from Acidimicrobiia bacterium, assembly GCA_035462175.1. Classification (GTDB taxonomy): domain Bacteria; phylum Actinomycetota; class Acidimicrobiia; order Spongiisociales; family ZC4RG35; genus JARDZU01. The sequence goes on from DATHUP010000068.1 coordinate 7,928, forward strand.
CCCGGAGCATGGCCATCGCCAGGTCGATCTCCTCGGTCGTCGCCGGTTCACGGTCGTGGCCGAACAGCGGTTCATGTCCTGAGATCTCTTCCACCACCTCGACCTTTGGGTTTCGGCTTCGTCGACTGGGCAACTGATGCTGGGCCATCCACCGCAAGTGGATATCCAGCTTTCCTGGTACCTGATCGAGGACTTCCCTTCTCGTAGGCCCCCAGGTCGCGAAGCCAAGGTGATCCAGACTCCAGGCCTGAATGCCTGGCTCCGCTGGAGTCCCTGATTGAAACCCGACCTTCATCGTCAGCCACGTTAAAGGGGCACGCTCATGATTCATCTGAGGCGAGCGAGACGTGCCGCTATGCGCTAGCTGGCCCAGAGGGCGTTGCTAGCGCAGAACTGTTGAACTGCGCTAGCCCGGACTGAGTTGTTGCGCCCGCAGCGGTGTCGCGTTGTCGGGGCCTATCGTGGACATGGCCAGGTACGGATTCGGTCTTTGGGGGTCTCGACCACAGCCTGCTCAACCAGCTCTGGGTATGGGACGATGCTCCTAGGAGATGAAGAAGCGGACATCTTCGCTGCCATGGTCGTGGCACTCGGCGTCACGTCATGTGTATGGGTATCTCCTCAGACGCCCGCGAATTCAGCCATCCATGTTCTTACCGCCATGCAGGTTGGAGATGTGGAAGAGATAGAGATGCTGATGTGTGAGACCATCGCGGGGCCTGTTGATCTGGCCGACCCGTCGACACTTGGCCCATTGGAGCCGATTTACGGGGTGGCCAACGAGCGGACCGGCTACGGCGGGGCTTCGGAGTATTCACCGCAGGAGAGTGTTGATATCCCGGTTGATACGGCGTGGACCGAAGTCGACTTCGTTGGAGCATCGGAAACGGACCGAGAGGTTTGGCGTTTTCACATGGTGCGAGAAGGTGGGGTTTGGAAGGTGTGTTCTGTGGAACATCGGCCGGATGCGCCGCTCCCGACAGCCGACATTGACAGCGTCGATCTCGCCGCCGTGCGCAACCTTGCGAGTCTCGATGCCGATACGCCCGCTGATGTGCGCTTTGCTCTCCTCCAGGAGTTCTCTGCTTCAGACGCAGACTCGCGATGCACCATTGAGGGCGGCGGCCCCCAATCGGCATGGTCAGTGGTGGCCACTGGTCTGTGGCCTGAACAGCAGCCCAACGGTTCGTATCTCATCGCGTACATAGAGGCAACGGAAGACCTTTCTGAGTGGCGCGCCTACACCCTGTTCGATTGCAAAGTTCGAGTCCTCTATCCCTAGAAACTGGTTGCTGTCGAAACATTTAGGCGAGTGAGAGAAGCACCGGCATTCCCCGAGCGGGAAGTGCCGATCTCGCTCGCTCTGAGTCACGGGTGATACCGAGACAGATTGCCGATATGGGTGGTCTGGGCGTTAACACCCGTTTGCTTCCGCGTTGAGCGTCCGACAGCGCCTTCTTACCGCCAGACGGTCAGAACCGCCGCAGCTGCGGAGACTGCCACGGCATGGTTGCCGACCCGGAGAAGGAAGAGTCGAAACGGAATCCTCTCCCAAACGAGTTCGCCTATGTCCAGTGTGACGACGAAGCCGAGCCACACCAGCAGTCCGATGGCGATCCCGTCAAGGACTGTGGTGACAGCGGTGAAGTCGAGTATGAGGGCAAGGACCAAGGCGATGGCGAGGTGGCCGAGGATGGCCACCGGGATCAGGGCTGGGGCCGGTGTTAGATCGCGCCCTGTCATCTCCATCCAGGTCTTTCCGAATAGAGGTTTCGAGAACCAGACCAAGCCGACCAGCATGTGGGCGAGGGCGGCAGCTGCCACGGCCCAGTAGTTGACCTGGCTCAGGTCGATGATCTCCGCTAGCTCCATCTACGTCGACCACTTGCTCGCGTCGCCAGGCCGACCCGGAACACCGGTAGGGAGCCTGGCTCTGCGGCTATTCCTGACGTGTGATTGCTCTGATCAGGACTACGAGGCCGATCACGACGAGCGCTAGGGCACCAACGAGGTCACCTGTGAGGTCCAATACGGAACCGGCCGCAATCGCTATGAATATGACAGTCCAGGTCCAATCCCAAGTCGTGGGATTGGGTGCCGTCGCGGAGACGATTCGATAGCTGTTGAGGATCAGCGCCCAGGGGCCAATCCCTATGAAGATCCAGGGCCACCAATCCCCATCGATTCGCGGCAGGATGTCCAGATAGTCACCGGCCAGGGCCATGCCAATCCAGAGGAAAGCTCCGCCCCACCAGATGGCATCGAACCTCTTGTGCTCTGCCCTCTCTTCTTGTCGTTCCAAGAGATCAGTCATTACGCAGCCTCCTATTCAGAGATCTCTCCTCTCCAAGTAACCGAGGTTCACCAGCGCCGGTAGGGCAAATGGCCCTTTTCTGACTCAGGAAACCGGAAGAATCGGGCAGACCCTCGCTCTGGGTGGCCTATCCCGTGAGAGCCGACTGATCGAAGAGGTCCTTGGACCCTGGTCTTCCCCCCTTTGGCCGATAGATGATGATGTCGAAAGAGGAGTTGAATAATGAGTCTCCGGAGACGGGATGTTGTTGCCACGACTTTGGTCGCTCTCGCCGCGGTCTTATACGTCCTCTGGGTTCTTGATGCAGCGCCGCCGGGGCTGAGTGGGGTGCGGGCGACGGGGCTAATCACTCTCACGCTGGGCATCGCGGCTTCCGCAAGTGCAGTCGTGCCCTACTTCAGCGATCTCATCCACGGCAGTAGGACGTATCTTGCCGTTGCCTCACTCTTCGGCCTAGTTGCCCTCACGGCTGGCATCTGGATGCTGGTCGAGGCGAGTGAAGTCGGGTTGAGTGTCTTGATGGGTGCCATGGGAGTCCTCTGGCTGATGGCAACCACTCGTCACATCAGGCTGAGTGCTTCGCCTGGGGGCCGTGGATCGTCAAGCGTCCTGCCGCCTACGTCAATACCGACTCGGTCAAAAGAGGTCGTGTGACTCACCGACGTTATTGAGATCGGCAACGGGATCAGGGTGAGGCAGGAAGGTGAACGAGGCGGTGCGGAGGTACAGAGCGACCGAACATCATCAAGGGGGTGGTGGTCAGGAAATGGTGCTTCCTCGACTGTCCTGATCCAGACCCTATGGGTGTTCGAAGCGACCCTCGAAAGATGGGGGTTTAGTGGCTGACAAGCAGCCTTTCGAGATCGTTGCGGTCAACACCAACGGCGCAGAACTAGGCCGGACTGACGTGAGATGGGCCGCTCATAACGCGCGATGCGGACGTCGATAGCGCTACCTTCCGGGTGCGCGCTCACCGGCACTCTGCGCTAGCTAACTGGCATGGGATGGGCTATTCCTGAGCCACTGAGTTCCGTCGCGTGCCCACGCCGGCGATCTCCACTCCTCATCTGACCCGGTGAGCTCGTGTGAGGTGCCGTGAGAAAGCACCTCACAACCCGATGAGGTGCTTCGAACCCGGGCGTTGTGGGCCATCTGTGGAGCGCGAGACTTCAGGATCCCGAATCGAGCGAGCTGGCGGTCGATCAGAAATAGCCCTGACCAGGGCGTTTAGTGGAGCTGACGGGATTTGAACCCGTGACCCCCTCGTTGCGAAAGATGCGGTCAAAACCCTCTGACCAGGGGGTATGGCGCCCTTCCACTGTCTTGTGGGGCGGCCGTGGGGCGAGCGACGTGAGACGAGGTGAGATGGCGCTGTCTCAGCCAAGGTCACGCTGGTCGATGATTGGGTCCCCGGCACCGAGTGTCGGTGCGACCGGGAACTTCCTTCGTCCCGGTCAGTTGGCTACGCGGTGACCTTCGAGCCGTACTTCCACTGCGCTGCCTGCTTCGACACTCCCAGCATCGTGCCTATCTCGGAGGTTGATCGGTAACGGATCGTTCCGAGGATCGGTCACATCGTCCCGGGTAGATGTGTGACACCAGTGAGTTAGCTGTCGCAGTAGGGAATCGGAGACGTGTTGAGCGCCGAGAAAGTGGATACTTCACTCGAGGAACTCCCGGCCGACCGAGGCAACCACCGAGTAGAAGGGATCAATCATGTTCCCTATCTGGAGTCGGCCGACTTGGCCGAGCAGTTCGTACGCCTGCAGGGTCGAGAAGCCGTGTACGTTGCCGCGCGTCATGAGGCGATCATGCGCCGACCGGACGTGCCCCGACAGAGTCGAACGTCCCCCACTCCAAGATCCTCGTCCTTCCGAAGGTCAGTAGCCCAGCGCCTTTGGTTCGGCTCGGACCGGTATCCGGGATCTGCCCGCACCCTGGCTGCACGTCGACATCTTCGACTCGCTGTCCGGGTTTTGTGGTGACAGCGGGAAACTGAGGTCCTTCGGCTCTGGTCGTACCGATTCTCCTGCGGAACAGTTGTGGTGAGTGCTGGGGCTGACTGACTGGCCATCCTTTCGGCATTCGGAAAAGGAGGTCTTGTGAAGAAAGAACCAGTCGTGATGCAGGTGATCATGGCCCGGCTCTTTACCGCGTTGGCCGCTATGAACGTGGCCGCCGCCATGGTCGGGTTCTTGATCATTCGAAAAGCAATGATCCGCTCCCTCGCCATTTTGGAAGGACGAATCAAGCAGCTCGACATCGAAGAGCTGAATATTGATCGACTCCGAGTGAGGGAACAGATCGAAGCATCCTCTGTCGAGTCCATGGCTTCCTAAGCCGTCGAGAGTCTCGACAGGGAGGAATGAGGAGGTGCGAGAGTGATCACTCTTGACGAGTACAAGGCAGCTGAGAAGGACCTGGACGTACGTCAATCCAAGTCCGGATGGCGTATCCACGCCACGATTTACGCGATCGTGAACGCCGGGCTGATCGTCCTGAACTACCTTCTAGTTGCGTACACCGATGAGACCTTCTCTGGTTCCCCTTCCCCCTAGTGATGTGGGGAATCGGGCTATCGATCCACTACTACTACGGCTACCGACGCGCCGAGCAAGAGGTGGCGAAGCACCAGTACGAGGTTGAGGAGACTGCAGGACAGTATCGCCAGACCGGGTAACCTCGTTGACGATCCCTGACACATACGGTTTTCAGCTCGCCCGGACGCTATTCAATCCACGACCTCAACCTGGTCCTCAGCACCTGACTGTTGGGAGGACATGGATTTCAACAGCGAGCGGGGATCGGTCAACCGTGGGCTAGTCCCAATCGTCTACGAACTACGCGAGTCACGAGGCAAGACCCCCAACTCGAGTACCGCGCCAACCGCCACCTTCACGTCTCCCGTTCGCTGCCTGAAGAACCGTATGAGTGGGTGAGTGGGTCGCAGGCCGGCTGCACAGACGGATTATGTGAGATCGCGCTGAGGTAAGTGCCTCCCTGGATGCGCATCGGCGACGTCGGGGTGGGCTAGCCCCATTCTTGCACCTCCCCGACCAGCGAATCGGCGAGCTGCGCGCCCCACACCTCGGCCCGCTCAAGATACTCCCGGCCGTCGACGTCGTACAGCAGCGCACCATCGCCACGGTCCAAGACCCATGGGCCGGACTCGGTTATCCACTCTTTCGGGGTCATGTGGAAGATGACCTTGTCCAGTGCGTCCTGTTTGAGTTGGGTCAGATCTCGGTGCTCCATGTTCATCGCCTCGTTTGTGTGGCTGCCCGCTGGAAGAGGAACTCCCTGACGACCTCCATCACCTCGCTGGTCTGCTCCTCATGTGGGATGTGGCCGGCGTGCTCGATGATCCGGAGGCGAGCTCCGGGGATCCCCGCGGCCAGCTCTTCCTGGCACTCGGGTGGGAACACGAAGTCCTCCCGTCCCGCCATCACCAGCGTCGGCACTTTGATCTCGTCGAGGCGGTCCATCACCGTCCAGCCTCTGATCAGCTGGCGACCGGCGAAGATCAACGTCTCCGGCCGCGGTTGCGAACGCCACCCACCGTGGATCATGGCTTTGGCCATCGCCCACAGGAAAGGTCCGTGGTAGTACGCGCCCCCGATCCGCATGGACATCGGGAAGAACTCTTGGGGCGTGAATTCGCCGTTGAACCAGCGGCGGACCAGCTCCACCTTCTTGGGGCTATAACCCCGCTTGGCCATGAGGTCAGCCGCATTCTGTTGCGACCAGTGGCTGTCACCGCCGGTGTCGAGCAGGATCAGATGCGAGAGGCTCTGTGGATAGCGCAGCGCGTACTCGAGGGCGACGTGGCCGCCGAAGGAATGTCCGAGCACCGCCCACTGTTCGAAGTCCAGCTCCTGCCGCAATGCGTCGGCGTCTGCGGTGAGGTTGTCCCAGGTCATCGATTCGACGGGAGCGCCGGTGGAACGTCCGTTGCAGCGGTGGTCGTAGAAGATCAGGGTGAACCGATCCGCCAGCTGCTGGAACGGCCGCAGTGACCAGTGGTCCAGGCCGGGCCCGCCGTGCATGAGTAGCAACGGGTAACCGTGTCCCACCACCTCGACGTTGAGGGACTGTTCCCGGATCGACATCGTTGTCATCGTGTAATCCTTTCTTTGGATGTGACCATCCCGTTGGGGGATGAGTGGTAGACGGATTGGAGCTCCTCCAGCTCGTTACGGATACCGGCGGCGAGCACATCGATGTCGGGGCAGACGTCCGGGTCGGCGACGATGCCGATGAAGAGGTCTCCTGCGTAGGAGAGGGCCCCGATTCCGAGGGGCTCGTCGGCGATGAGGGGTATCAGCGGGAATACTTCCAGCATGCGGGCTCCGGCCAGGTAGAGGGGTATCGGGGGTCCGGGGATGCTGGCGGTGGCAACGTTGACCCGCTGGCGCATCGCTGCCATCAAGGTCAGACGCCTCAGGATTCGGTTTTGTACGAGCACGCCGAGAGAGGTGCGTGTCATCGCTTTCCGACGGGTGGTCTCGGCGGCCACCTGACGCAGCCTCCGCGTGGGGTCCGCGTCGCCGAGACGGAGAGGCACCGCCATTTGTGAGATCAGGTTCCCCTGCTGTGGGTCGTCAAGTTGCCGGCGCAGTGAGACCGGGGAGTAGGCCCGGATTGTCGTGTCGCCGACCGGCTCGCCGCGGCTGGCTAGCAGGGCGCGGACACCACCGCCCGTGACCGTGAGGAGGACGTCATTCACCGTGGCGCCATGGGCTCGGCCCGCCCGTTTCACTGCTTCCAGGCTGGTTCTGATCAGTCTGACCTGGCGGGCGGGGCCCACCATCCGATCAAGGCCTGTCTTGCTGGCAGGCCTTTCAGTGAGCAGTTCGCGCATCGCAGGCCATGCCTCACGCAGTCGACGGAAGGCTGCCCGTGGCCGCATGATCACCGACACCGCCCTGGTCACCGAATGGAGGTAGTGAGCCAGGTTGTCGGTGAGGAGATCTTTAGTCGACGGCCGGGGTCCGGGTGTCCACGGGGCTGGCGGTGTGACTGACTGGTCCGGAGCTGTGTCGAGGAACGCCGCCACCGTGGCCATTGCGGCCATACCGTCGGCGATCGAGTGGTGGATCCTCACGTACAGCCCCACCTTCTGGTCGGGAAGTCCGGTGAGGAACCACATCTCCCACAACCGTCGAGTCGGGTCGAGCGGCCGCCTCCGCAGCTGCTCGACGACCTCCAGCAGTCCGGATTCGTCACCGGGAGGTGGAAGCGGATGCTCACGAACATGTGAGGTGAGGTCGAAGTCCGGGGCGTCAACCCAGAATGGGCCACCGAACCCCCGCCTCGGTGTGTGGATCAGCTGACGGAATCGGGGAACGAGATGCAGCCGCGCCTCAATCGCATGCCGAATCGCCTCTACCTGGAGTCGGCCGGCTGCGTCGAACAACGTGGCCCCGTCGAGGATGGTGAGGGCGCCGATGTCCTGGGGCCACCTTCTGCTCGCTCCCAGCATCAGCCGGTCCAGAGGGGTCAGCCGGTCGATGGTCATGTTGGCGTCTCCTCCGGCGACCTGGGATCGATCGGGGTGAGGATCCCAGCCTGCTCCTCGATCGCCTGTGCGGCGTCGAGGCACAGGTCCTCGCGGTAGCGGGGGCCGATGACCTGGACCGATTGTGGGAGGCCCTCGCCGACGCCGACGGGAACCGCCACGGCAGGCAGACCTAGCGCGTTCACCGCCATGGCCATGCGCATACCGTTGATGGTCTCGGCGACCCGACCGTCTTCCAAGTCGGTGCCCGCTTCGAAGGGAATGTCGGTGTAGATGGGGGCAACGATCAGCGGATACGTCTCCTGGAACTCGCCCCAAGCCCGGAGCAGCGACTGTCTGCTCACGAAACTCTGCAGGGTCGTCACCGGGTCGGGATCGCCCGCCACCTCGTAGAAAGAGGAGAAGAACCGCTGCGTGTCGGCGGGGAGCAGGGAGGACATGAGCTGCCACAACGCTCGGATGTCGGGTGTGTTGAGCATGTCCAGGAGGATCTTCGCCGCCAGGTTGATAGAAGGAGGCTCGATCTCCTCGACGGAGTACCCGGCCTCGGCGAGGGCAGCTGCGGCCCTGCGCACTCCTTCCTGCACCTGGTCGGCGGTGCCCCCGCCTTCCGGGTCAACCACCAGCGCCATCCGGATGGGTCGCGCGAGCTGAGGTCCGCGGAGTGGGGCTGGCACCGTCCAGGGGTCATGCCAGGTCGGCCCTGCCAGCACATCGAAAGCAGCCCGGAGGTCTGAGATCCGCCGCGCCATCGGTCCCTCAACGCCAGTCAGTTGAACACCGATCGCCGCGTCAAGCGGTTCGATCGTCGTCGCATGTGGGATCCGTCCCAGGGTGGGCTTGAGTGCGGCAACCCCACAGCACTGGGCCGGCCAGCGGAGAGACCCGAGCCCATCGTTGCCCAATCCCAAGGGGCTCATCCCGGTCGCCAGCGCGGCGGCTTCGCCTCCACTGGAGGCACCGGCCGTCCGGGAAGGATCCCACGGGTTCAGGGTTGCTCCCCACAGCTCACTGTCGGTGTGCCAGCGCACCGTGAGAGTGGGACAGTTGGTGTGGCCGATCGGGATCCCGCCGGCGGCTCGCATCCGCTCGACGATCGGGGCGTCGCAGGCCGGGTACGAGTTGGCCAGGGCCCTCAACCCGAGAGTGGACGGAGCGCCAGCGAGGTCGATGTTCTCTTTAACCGTGAAGGGGACACCGTGCAGTGAGGGCAGGCCACCGCCGGCGGCCACCTGCAGGTCGGCCGCCTCGGCGGCCTCCATGGCCTCCTCGCCCAGGACGACGGTGACGGCGTTGACGACGGGGTTTACGGCCTCGATCCGCCGGAGGTGTGCCTCGATGACTTCCTGGCTCGAGGCCTGCTTGGATCTGATCGCTTCAGCCAGCTCCAAGGCGCTCATGCGCCAGAGCTCGGTCGCGGTTGTGATGGTCACGATCGAACCCTCCTCTGACGCCGCCGAACGGCTGCCATGACGCCGGCAACCGCCAGTGTCCACGTCGCTGGTCTTAGCCAGGGAATCCGCGTCCTACTGTCCGGAACCCTGAGTAGTGACCACGGTTGGCCGCCGAGATCGGTATGGATCTCGGTCGCCTGACCGTTGACCACATTTGAGAACACGACCCGGACGGGGGACATGGCGAACCCGGACAGATCAAGCCGGAACAGGTGCGGATCGGTCTGGTCATCGGGCTCGAGTGGTAGGCCCCGGTAGACGGCGGGGACCGGCGTCAGGAGCCGAAGCAAGAGCCGCCCGCCTTGGACGACGACCTCCGCCCCGGCGCCGAGCATCAGCCGTTGACGCAAGTCGGCGACGCGAGGCGGGAAGACATACCGCCCGCAGAGCTCTGCCCAGACCTCTGGGTGGTGCGGGACTTGGCTCCGCCCCGCGTCCTCGGGCACGCCGAGCAGGTGGCGGACCAACCGCCCGAGCTCGACGTGCAGCCAGGCGAAAGCCCCGGACGAGCCGTTGGTCAAGCCGATGACGCCAATCCCGTCATTGGGCGCCACGAGGATCTCCGAGTTGAAGCCGGGCAGGATCCCGTCGTGGAGGACGAGCGGGTGGCCGGCGGCTTCGACGCGAAAGAACCCGAGGCCCATGCCCGGCAGCCGCTTGTCCGGCTGGTAATGGGCGTCAAACATAGTGGCGAGGGTCGCGGGTTCGAGGATCCGCCCGTGCTCATTCATACCCCCGCCGAACAGCGCCGCGACGAAGCGGCCCAGGTCGCTTGCAGTCGAGTAGATCCCGCCGGCTCCTGCACCGATCCAGTCGCGATCCGGGACGGGTACGGCACCACGACGCCCGAGCGCGTAGCCAGTCGCGAGCCGTGAGGCTACCCGATCCGTGCGGACGAGACTGCTGTCGGCCATGCCGAGCGGCTCGAAGATGCGCTCGCGGAAGTAGCGCCCGAGCGGGATCCCACTCACGTCCTCGACGATCTGGCCGAGCGTGGCGTAACCGTGGTTGCTGTAGGCGAAAGCAGACCCGGGCTCGACGACCACCCGCAACCCGCCGCGGTAGTACTCGGCGAGGGACGGCAGCACTTCTCCGAAGTCCACGCTCAGGGCCGGCGGTCGCCCCCCGGACGGGGTCAGACTGGCATGGAGCAGGTCGGAGATGTGGCGCACGTCCGGGATCCCGGCGGTGTGGGTCAGTAGGTGGCGCAGGGTCGCCGACCGCCAGCCGGTCTCAGCCGGAATCAGCTGGTAGGCCTTCAGATAGTCGTTGGCCGGAGCGTCGAGATCAACCAGGCCCTCCTCCCACAGCTGCATCACCGCGATCGCGGTGAACGTCTTGGTTATCGAACCGATCCGAAACACGGTCTCCGCGGTGACGGGTGTGTTCGACGCGATATCCGCCAACCCGTGCCCCTGGAACTCGAAAGACCCGTCGCGCACAATCCCCAGCGTCAGACCGACCACTGGATGGCGGCTGAGGATCCCACCCATCTCTGACTCAACGTCGAACTCGCCGGCGATCGGAAGTCGATGATCCAAAGGACTGATCTCGGGTCGGGACGGGGAGGCGATGGTCACAGCGTCCTCGCCTTCTCGGACACTGACCCCCATCCACCGCCAGCAGCCTGACCGCACATCTTCATCGAAGGCACGCCTCGCTCATAGGTGACCAACCATCTTCGAGACACGCACTCGATGACAGAGGCCGGGGTCTGCCTCACGGCCCGCAATAAGGGTGCAAGTCCTGCGGTCATAACCTCATCTCCTTGGGGTTGCACAAACCAGCACTACTGCTGCGAATAGTCCGACCTGTGGTGATCGGGTAGTGGCAAAGGTCACATTCAGGATCTCCCCTGATCGGAAAGCTCGCCGATCGGATCGGACCCCGCCTTCCCGTCCTCGGCGGACTGCTCGTTTACGCCTGCGGTTTGCTCCTGCTGAGCGGGATCACAGCTGTCTCTGCGGTGCCCGACGCGGTAGCAGCCATTCTCATCATGGCTGTTCGAATGGCCATCTTCTCCGCTCCCCTCGCCGCGGTCACCATGAGTGCCCTCGACGAAACCGACCAGGGTGTGGCGTCGGCTGTCAACAACGTCACAGGGCAACTGGCCGGTCTCCTTGCCGTCGTGCTACTCCCGGCTGCTGCCGGCCTCGCCGGAGTTCGTTTCAGTGACCCTCGGTTTGCTCTCGGATACGGCCAGGCGCTGCTCGTTCTCACGGTTCTCGCCGTCGCCCGCATCCCCCTTGCAGCCTGGACATTCACTGCCCACCGGTCGGCGACATCGACCAACTGATGTCCTGCTCCTCGCCCTGTGCCGCTCGCCCGGTGACCTGACGGCAGGGGATGGGCAGCCGAACCGGGGTGAGCAACTGAGGAGGGCGTTGTTCGAGAGAGCAGATCCAGGGGTCTCTCAGCCATGTTCAATGTCAGCACAGTTAGGGATGACTGGTGCCGAGTGACGGCAGATGACTGGAGTCTGGGCTTGCGATTGCGGCCGTCCAGAGAACGGAGGCCGAAAGACCCTGGACACCTTGAGCTATGAACGTTCAGATCGACAGAATGGCTACCGCCACGGTTTCTGGTGAATCGCTACGGAGGCTCGGAGGAGTCGCCGCCGCCCTCGAGGCGACCCTGCTCTGTGTCGGCATCGTTGGTCTGATCGTCTCGTCGCCAGTCCTCCAGCCCTGGCTCGCTGTCCTGTTCGGGATCAACGCCGGCCTGGACGGAATGTCTTTCGATGCGCTGAGCGTCGTCATGGCGATCGACATCGTCGCCCTGACCCTGGCTGGCATCGCATTCGCCGGGTTCTGGCCGGGGCCTGGCAAGCCGCACAGGATCTGGATGGGACTGGCGATTCTCTAGCCGCTCGCCCGTATCGCCGTGCTTCTCGCAACTGACCTCCAGGGCCGCTCCGGTCCGATGGGCGGTGGCATCGTGTTGTCGGTTCTGCTGGTCGGCAGTCGAACGTTCAGACCCTTGGGGTAGTTTGGCGGTGCCGCCAAACTGCTCCTTCTCGTCGGCGACATTTCCACCACTGGGGCTCGCTCTGCTCTCGTCGCCAG
>DATHUP010000069.1:0-47270 GCA_035462175.1 Acidimicrobiia bacterium
CGTCTACTACCGCAACACGTTGACCACCGGTATCGCCGACAACCAATTCTTCTTCGGCGACCCCGGCGACCGGTTCGTCACCGGTGACTGGGGGATCGTCGACGGAGTAGACACCCCAGGGTTGTTCCGACCCGGGAACACCACCTTCTACTTCCGCCACACCAACACCCAAGGCAACGCCGACAGCCAACTCGTATTCGGCCAGCCATCGTGGCTTCCCGTCGCCGGCAACTTCGGACTCGACTGAAAGCCCATACTCAGCCAGCACACCAGTGAACCGCCCAGGACTGAGCACCGGAACGCGGCAGACCTAGAGAATGCGAAAACCCCATAGTGATTGGCGTTTTCGGGCATCAGAGACCCCGAATACAGAGCATGTTTCCTAAACCGGGTGTCGCAGGTTCGAATCCTGCCGAGGGCGCAAAGAGGCGTTTTCTCCTGTTACAAGTTGACGATTCTGCCTCTCTATGTTTTCTCAACAATGCTGACATCTCGAACTGAGCACCGTTATCTGGCCTCGACTCGACACCTACTCTGTGCTCATGAATTTGGATCGAGGACTCGAATCCTAGGACCTCGACCTGAGAGCATCCCGGAAGTCTGACCGCACGCGAGAGACCTACCGCCTGGCGGTGGAGCAACTGGCTGACTGGCTGAAGAACGAATCGAGATCCGTCGAGATTGGTGAGATCACCAGGGACGACCTCAGAGCCTTCATCCTCTACATCCTCGAAGACCGGACACCGGCCACCGCCAAGCAGAGGCACTCCAGTCTCGCCGTGTTCTTCCGGTGGTTGATCGAGGAAGGAGAGATCGAGACCAACCCCATGATCGGGGTCAAGCCTCATCCACTATCCGAGCTGACCACTCGAAGGGGGAAACGTCGGCAGGTTGGCCGCTATCGGAAGGGAGGCGAGCAGACCTTCCCTATTGACTTCCGCGGTTTACTGATGTCAGGTAGCAGGGATTGCGGTGATGGAAAGGCGAGGGGACCAAGGAGTGTCTCGGTGATCGCAGCTGTCGTTATTGCGGCCGTCATGGCCTCAGCGTCCGCGAGTGAGGCAACGCTGCTCGATCCCAAAGAGAGCGACCGATGGTCGGATCCCGGGATCATGACAATGGGAATCGACGATGACTCCGTAACCGACCGAGTCGGCCTCGTCACCATCGGCGCGTGGTCTCTCCGCGGGCAGTATGGCGACTTGACCCGGTTTATCTACGGAAACCCGGGGGACTTACCGTTCGTCGGTGATTGGGACTGCGACGGCGACGAGACACCGGGTCTGTTCAGACAATCGGACGGGTATGTCTACCTGCGTAACTCCAACACTCAGGGGATCGCCGACATCAGATTCTTCTTCGGCAACCCCGGCGATGTTCCCTTGGCCGGAGACTTCAACGGCGACGGATGCGATACGGTATCTATCTACCGTCCCTCCGAGGGTCGGGTGTTCATCATCAACACCCTCGGCGTCGAGGATGGCGGATTGGGAGCAGCCGACTTCAATTACATCTTCGGCGACCCCGGCGACAAGCCGTTCGTCGGAGATTTCGACGGGGACGGCATCGACACGATTGGCCTGCACCGGGAGTCGACCGGACTCGTCTACTTCCGACAGTCCCACACCCAGGGCGTAGCCGACAATCAGTTCTTCTTCGGTGACCCCGGAGACCATCTGGTTGCAGGTGACTGGGGGATCGTCGATGGGATTGACACCCCCGCCGTCTTCCGGCCCTCGAACAGCACCTTCTACTTGAGGTATACCAACACAGAAGGCGTAGCCGACGAGGTGTTTGTCGCGGGGGGCTTTCTCCCAGTTGCAGGTGATTTCGGTCTCATCGTGGCCAACCACCCTCCGGTCGCGTTCATGCTGCTCACGTTCGGAGGGGCGTCGGTTGAGGCCGGTGGGACACTCACCGTCCAGGGACCCGCAGACGATGCGACGCCGATCATCCTTCAGGCCTGCACCCAAACGCTCGGCTGTTCATCCGATCAGGATGGACAGATTGTCCGATACGAGTGGAGCCTCCACCGCGAGACGCCGAATACGCCGTCTCTGTCGATCTCCTCGAATCCGGAGCATGAGCTGCCAATGAGCATGCTCGTTCCCGGGCTCTACTTGATTGAGCTCGCAGTGGAGGACGACGGCGGCAGAGTCAACTACGCCTACGCCTACATCGATCGGGTGGACAGTTGAGCAATGAGGTCGGAGGTTCAAATCCTCTCAGCCCGACCATCTGACCAGGGTTTTCACCGGGCCCTCGCGGTCAGGAGCCCTTGGAGAAGGCATCCGGTCGCCCCAGGGTCAGAGGCTCGTCGAACAGATAGCCCTGGCCGAGTTGGACACCGAGATCGAGGAGGAGAACTGTGAGCTCGCCGATCTGAAGGTAGGAGTCAATCCTGGGTCGCGGGGTCATCGCCTTTCCCAACGCTCATGACGACCTGCAGCCGGTTGCCCGGTTACCGCTTCGATTGCCTGGTAGATCAGCTGAGGCTCATCCGGGACCTCCCGGGTAAGTCCAGCTCTCACTTCGTTATCGCTGCCGGGTCCCGATGCGTTACACGATCTCTCGTTGGCCAATCATGAAGCTGGGGCAACCAGGTTGTGGCGAGATAGTCAGTCGGCCAGAAGACGCATGGGATCAGATTCGGCCCAGAGGGCCACGACAAAGGCCGCAATCTCCAATTCGGTGATGGGGTCGGGGTTGATCACCTCGTAAGTCACTCCAGTGGCGAGAAGCACGCCAACCACTCGAGGATTGGCGGGTCTGCGTTGCGGCGCGGCGCAAGTGGGGCATTTGAAGCGGTAGTCACCCTCGCGACGACCGGGACGCAGCTCCAGAGCCACGTCGTCCGGTGTCAGGTGGATACCTCCGCAACGGATGCAAGATGTCTTGATGGTCGTCGTCATCCCTGTACTCCGGTCGGCTGCGGGTCTCGGTTCTCCGGACGTTGCTGGTCGTCTCTGTCGGCTCTCACCTATTGCTATCGCCGTATGGCCCCGGTTGGTTACACGGACTTTTCCGCTGGTACGCCCAATTCGGTGCGCCACTAGAGTGTTGGCACCTCCCAATCCGAGACATGACCTGTGACGTCCAGGATCGGCGACCGAGCTGAGGACACTGCAGCGAGCGCAGACGCCGTGCCGGCGCTCGCCACCTCCGATGGCACGGTGCTGTCGTGGGAAGAGGTTTTCGACGAGTACGCGCCTGCTCTCAACTTCTATGCCCGCTCTCGTGGGGTGCCGGAGCCTGAGGACCTCGTCCAGGATGTGTTCGTAGCCGTCTTCAAGCAGTCACCCGGCTTCGTGGGTGACCGATCGGGGTTGCGTTCCCTTCTCTTCACCATCGCGTACCGACGAATCGCCGATCACCACCGCCGCTGCTTCCGGCGCCCCGAGACACTGGTGGCCGAGCATTCGCCGCGGCCCGACCCTGGCCCCAGCGTGGAACAAATCGTCGGCCTGAGCGAAGCAGCCGGGCAGGCAATGCAGGCCTTCGCCGTGCTCAGCGAGAGGGAGCGGCGGGTCATCCAGATGCGCATCCTCGAGGAGGACTCACCCGCCGATGTCGGCAAGGCTCTCGGGCTGAGCAGTGGAAACGTGAGGGTGATCCAGGCGCGGGCACTGGTCAAGATCCGCAAGCATCTGAGGTCACTGGGCGATGGTGGCTTCGCCCTACCGATGTTCACGTTTGGAGCCGTCTCCGACACTTTCCGCTACCTCAGGGCCGAGCTGCCTGCCGACGGCCCTCTCGGTCGGTGGATCGAAGAGTTGCGATCCGAGACTCCCATACTCGAAGCCGCGACAACGGTGGGTCACGTTGCGATGACGCCGGGGTCGACGGTGGTCAGCGGGCGTGTGACCGACCCTGCCCATTCGCTCGTCTCCGCAGCGATCTCTTCGGGCGGCGCCAGACTGGGCGCAGCCGTTTCCGTCGTCGCGCTGTCGACGATGCTGCTGCCCGCGGTCTTCCCTGGTGGCGAGTCGTCTCAGATGGCCTCCACGGCTCCAGCGGGCGAAGTCCGGGAGGCAGCGTCGACATCGGCATCACAGGTAGAAGTCGGCATGTCAGCTAGCGCCGTCGATTCGCCGGCGGATCGGACCGTCACCGATGCTCCGCATCCCGTCAGATCCGTGGGGAGCGAAGCGCCGCTGTCCTCGGCCCCTCGTCCCGACCACGACGCCACGCAGGAGGCCGAGCCGGCCGTAGCAGGAGCCCCCCAAGAGCCTGAGGTGTCTATCCCGGAAGTGGTGGAACCCCTGGTCACCGAGACCGTGGACGCCTTGGTGGACCACGTGGTCGAGCCGCTCGTCGACGTTGCCGTCGAGACGGTAGAAGACACCGTTGCAGTGGTGGCTCACACAGTCGGAGTAGTCACCGACACGGTGGACCAGGCGGTGCAACCGCTGGTTGACGATACGGCTCAACCCTTGCTCGATGACCTGTCCGGCACACTCGATGATGTCGTGCCTGGCCTCGGAGGGCTCCTCGGCGGTGGTTGAAAGCAATCAAGGCGGGACCCACCAACCGAGACCGCGGCTCGAGGAGCCATTGAGTCTTCAGGCAGGACCTATCCGCCCTGGGTCGCTCGTCTCGTAGACCGCGCGGAGCTCACCGGCGAGCTCGGCGGCCCACTCGTCTATCGCCGGCCAATCGCGGAAATCCCCGGCAGGCATCCACTCCTGGTTTGCCGGCATCTTCCGAAGGAACTTCTCCCCAATCCCGATCGGTGGGGCATCGGGATCCCAGGCTCCGAAGAAGACCTTGTCCCCGCGCGGGTGGATCAAATTCTCGAATTCGGCGAACTCCTTTGGCCGGGCCGCCTCGAAGACGTCGTTGCCCTCCTTGTCGACGAGGTCGGTGCCGAGTGGGCCACTGCTGAACAGCCAGACCGGCCGCTCGACGAGCAGGGCGCGGTGCCGCTTGACGAACGATGTGGCCTCCTTCAGCCAGTGGTACATGTAGGCGGCGCTACCGATGACAAAGGCGTCGTACCGAGCGACATCGCGAACGTCCCCTATCGGCGACACGTCTGCGGAGAGGCCAGACTCGCGCAGACCGGCCCCGATCCGCTCGGCGATTCCGGCGGTGGCGCCGTGACGACTTGCGTATGCGACTAGGACCTTCATCCAGAACTCCTTTCGATTCCCTTTCTTCGATCACTCGATCGTGGGTCGAGGCGATCGAGCGTGACAAGGGGCTTTGGTCCTGATTCCGCACGACGTGTCAGACGGCGAGACCAAAGCACCACCGCGCCTTGGTTGCCTAGATTCCGCCCGATGTCAGTCAACAAACTCGCCTTTCAGATCTTGGCGTTGCTGCCGCGAAGGGACTGCAAGTAGAGCCATCGCAGACGACCGAAGTGCCGGAGCTCATCGTCAAGGGTGGCCTCGTCGTGTCACCGGAAGGCCGACACCGGGCAG
This sequence comes from Acidimicrobiia bacterium, assembly GCA_035462175.1. Classification (GTDB taxonomy): domain Bacteria; phylum Actinomycetota; class Acidimicrobiia; order Spongiisociales; family ZC4RG35; genus JARDZU01. The sequence continues at coordinate 5,427 of DATHUP010000069.1, forward strand.
ACCTGGCTGTCTCCGGTGGGCGGGTCGTCGCTGTCGGCGACCTCGAGATCGCGGGGACGGCGATTGACGCGTCCGGGCTGCTGGTCCTGCCCGGGATGGTTGACACCCATGTCCATCTCATGGAGCCGGGCCCGACCGAACGCGAGGACTTTCCCACCGGTACCCGCGCCGCCGCCGCCCGAGGCGTGACCACCATCGTCGAGCACACCCACGCCCACCCCGTGCGGCGGCCACAGGACCTGGCCGAGAAGCGATCCCACCTGGACGGCCGGGCCAACGTCGACTTCGGGTTGGCGGCACACCTCTGGCCCGAGGACATCCCGGGCATGGCCGCCATGTGGGAGGCGGGTGCGACCTTCTTCAAGATGTTCACCTGCACCACCCACGGTGTCCCGGGGCTCGACGCAGCCTCGGTCGACGGTGCGATGAAGAGGCTTGCCGGATTCGGAGGCCGGGCGTTGGTCCACTGCGAGGACGAGTCATTGACCGCCCTCGCCGAGAAGACTCTCCAGGAGAACGGACGGGTGGATCCCGCCCTCCTCACCGAATGGCGCTCACGCGAGGCCGAACTGGTGGCCGTGGCCGCGGTCTCGGTCCTGGCGCTTACCAGCGACGCGGCGGTGACGCTGGCTCATGTCTCCAATCCCATGGCCGCAGGGATCATCTCGACCGCGCGTCGTCATGGGGCGGATCTCGCCGCCGAGGCATGTCCCCAGTACTTCGCCCTCGACGAGAGCGAGGTGATCGAGCTGGGCCCACTGCGGAAGTTCACGCCGCCGGCCCGAATCACATCCGAACGGGATCGCGACGCGATGTGGGACGCACTCGGACAGGGCGCCTACTCCCACATCGCAACAGACCATGCCCCGTCCACTCTCGAGCAGAAGTCAAAGGGCGACATGTGGTCGGCGCCGTTCGGGCTTCCCGGGCTCGATACCACTCTCCCCTACTTCATCGACGCCGCCTTCGAAGGGAGGATGGAATTGGAGGATGTGGTGCGTCTCTATTCCACGGCTCCTGCCCGGCGTTACGGGCTGTTTCCGCAGAAAGGGGCGCTTCAGGTCGGGTCGGACGCCGACTTCGTCCTGGTCGACCCCGACGGCCGCTGGGAGGTGCGAGACGAGGACATTCAGTCCAAAGCGGGATGGAGCCCATTCACCGGCAGAGTGTTCCGGGGCTCGATCGTCGCTGCCTATCTCCGGGGGCGGCTTGTGGCCGAGAACGGTCGGGCGGCGGACGAGAGAACCGGGCGTTTCATCCCCGGCCCCGGCGCCGATCGAGGCGGCTCACGGTCAGTCGGCGAATGAGACAACGGCCCGCTCGGCTCCGCGGAAGGGGGCGATGGCCTCGGCCTCATCCGAGACCATCCGACGGACCGATTTGGAGATCGTTGCGAAGGGCTCAACGGTGACGTTCAGTATCTCTCCATCCCGGCTTGACTTCCAGACACCTGCGGCCTTCCCGTCCACCAACAACAGACCCGGAGCGCCCACGGGGCGCCAAAGGAGTTTGCGCTTCTTCTGGTCGGGCAGCAGGCGCTCCCGGTCTCGCTGCTGGAGGAATGGATCATGAGCGGGCACGAGTCTCACACCTGAAGGCTTGCGTCGCGCTTTGAGTGCCCTCAGATCTTCTGCGAGCAACCGCTCACCCGAGTCATCGTCGACCAGATCGGTCTCGATGTCGGAGAACACGGACTGGGCGTCGGAGACGGAGCGCGTCGTCCATTCTGCGAATGCCTTTGCAGTGGCCGGGCCGTAGCAGCGGAGGAACCTCCTCAACAGTTCGGCGCGGGCTTGGTCCTCCCCGATGGATGTCGATGTGCTTCCCAGCCATTGGTCGGTGCGGGCGATGATGGCGTCGGTCATCCGTCGTGCGTCGACGATGCAAGCCAGGCCCATCTGACCCAGTAGCCGGAACAGCGGTTCTGGAAGCCGGGCGTGAGCTCCCGACGGCGGCTTCAATCCGCGGATCTCGGGCATGTGCCCGGCGATGGCGTGTCGGAACTCGTCCACAACCAAGGTGCGCCCGTCGAGGACCTGCGCGGCGACCTCGGCGGCTCGTGCCACAAGATCCTCGAGACTCGACCCGATGTCTCTCAGTGCCTTGGCCCAACCACCGAAGTAGGTCCTCAGGGATTCCTCGCCTGTGGGCAGCGAGCCGGTCGTGAAGATGGCGATCTCATCGGTCGGGACGATGTAGGGCGCTCCTCGCATGGCCCACACCGTCACCAGCGTCTTGTCGACGGTCAGCGCACTCTGCAGCCGATCCGATGTCACACCCCGGACTCGGGCGTGAAACGAGATGCCGGCCGTGCCCGGGGAGCTTTCCTGGATTCCGGCCGTGCCTGCGGCTTCGGTCAAGGCGTCGGCCGCAAGCCGTCGGTCGAGATGGTGACGGGTGGTGCGGAAACCGAGGACGCGGGCCCGGTCGACGTCGACCATGAGCCCGACCTTACCTGCGGCCGGCCGATCCCCGGCAGGGTCGAAGAAGCGTCGTTTACGATCGCCGGATGCCCGATTCCAACCACCAAGCCACCCCAAGTTTGATCTCGAGCGCTGGCATCTTCAAGGGTCGGGTGGTCGATCTCAGCATCGACCGCGTGATGCTCCCCAACGGGCACGAGACCGAGCTGGAGATGATCCGTCACCCCGGCGCAGCGGTCGCCCTCCCCCTCGATACCGACGAAGGTGGGGCCGACCACGTGGTTCTCGTGCGTCAGTACCGGCACGCCGCGGACGGATGGCTGCTCGAGGTGCCAGGAGGCAAGCTCGATGGAGCGGAAGACCCGGAGGTCTGTGCCCGACGAGAGCTGGAAGAGGAGATCGGCCTTACCGCGGGCGAATTGACCGGGCTCGGCTCGATCCTGACCACGCCCGGGTTCACCGACGAGAGGATCTGGATCTACATCGCACGAGACCTGACCCCCATCGAAGGCGGTCGATCTCCCGAGCCCAACGAGGTCATCGAAGTGGAGCGAATCCCCTTCTCGCAAGCCGTGGCCATGGCCGCCACCGGTGAGATCGTCGACGCCAAGACCGTGGCCGCCCTGCTCCGCGCCGCCTTCCACCTCGGGGCAGGCCCACCGGCCGCCTGAGGCTCGACCCGTCGAGCCCGCCCCATCGACGGCGACTGCAAGGGCCCTACCCACAATGGCCCGACCAACCGCGCCTTCGCCAGACACTGAGATTGGTGTGTCTCCGCACGGTTCGTAGTCTGGGCCCGCAATGTCGCTGAATCGGATACTCGTCGGTCTGTTGGCATTGGGTGGGGTGTTCGCCCTCGGGTTCGTCCTGGGTTCGGCGCGTTCGACCTGGGAGCGCGGCTCATGGAGGGCCAATCTTTGGCGGCTGGGAAAGCCTCTCCTCATCGTGACTGGAGTCTTCGTGCTCGCCATTCAGTTCATCCCCTACGGACGAGCCCACGCCAACCCGCCGGTCCAGGCCGAGCCCGTGTGGAGCTCGTCGGAGACTCGCGAGCTGACGGTGAGGGCTTGCTTCGACTGCCACTCCAACGAGACCGAGTGGCCCTGGTACTCGAACATCGCACCGGTGTCGTGGTTGGTGCAGCGAGACGTGGATCAGGGCCGGGCCAAGGCCAATTGGTCGGAGTGGGCGTCAGATCCCGACGACGAGAGCAGCGAGAGCGCCGAGACCGTCATCGACGGATCGATGCCGCCTGGATTATTCACAATTCTCCACCCCGAAGCCAGACTCACCGACGCCGAGGTCGACGCGCTGGTCGCCGGTCTCGAGTCGACATTCGGATCGAGTGGGGATGGGGAGGACGACTAGCCAGGCCCCCCGGCTCAGGTCAGTCTCTCCACCAGCCATACGATCCCTTGGATAAGCCGCCAGCCGAGGTAGAGCACGGTGAGGACGATCATCAGCTTGAAGCTGAACGGAGCCTTGACCTCCTCTTGCTCCTGGTTCCCGGCTGGGAGGTAGTCCTCACTCATCGTCGCTCCCCGGCTCTGGCCACGATGTGAACCGGGCTACCGGTGAAGTCCGCCTCTTCCCTGAGCCGATTCTCGAGGAAGCGCAGGTAGTCGTCGCCCAGGGTTCCCCCCGACAGGAAGAGCACGAATGTGGGTGGTGCGGTGCCGGCCTGGACCACGTAGTGGATCTTGGGACGTCGGCCCTTTCTCACCGGTGGCGGATGGGCGGCGGTCCACTGTCTCACCGCCCGGTTCAAATGTCCGGTGGGGAGTCTTGTCGCCCGGGCGGCGATCACGGCTTCGATGGCTCCGGGAAGCCGCTGCATCCGTGCCCCGGTCTTGGCCGCCATGCGCAGCACAGGGGCCCAGCCCACGAATCCGAACCGATCGGGCAGGGATCGTTCTGTCAGTTCCCGTTGCTCCTCTTCGATGGCATCCCACTTGTTCAGGACGATGACCAATCCCACCCCTGCGTCGACCACCTCCCGGGCTATGCGCTGATCTTGATGAGTGACCCCTTCGGTGGCGTCGACCAGCAGGACGGCCACGTCGGCACTCCTCACGGCCTCACGAGCCCGGATCACGGAGTAGAAGTCGGCATCCTCTGTGATCTGGGGCTTTCGCCTTATCCCGGCGGTGTCGATGAGCCTGTAGCGCTTCCCCTCCAGCTCGACGTCGACGTCGATGGGGTCCCTGGTGGTCCCGGGTGTCTCCGAGACGATCACACGACTCTCACCGACCAGCTTGTTGAGGAGGGTCGACTTTCCCACGTTGGGGCGTCCCACTATGGCCACCCGGGGCACATCGTCCTCCTCCTCCGGTTCGGGCGGCTCGGGAAGCCGGCCGACCACCTCGTCGAGCAACTCCCCCACTCCCCTGCCGTGATATGCGCTGATCGGCTGCGGCTCGCCCAGGCCCAGACCCCAGAACCGGTCGATGTTCCCCTCCGAGGCGCTGTTGTCGATCTTGTTGGCGGCGAGCACCACCGGGACCTGCGCCGTCCGCAGGATCGAGATGACGCCGGTGTCGTCATCGGTGAGCTCGGTGGTTCCGTCGACTACGAAGAGAACGACATCGGCACCGGACACGGCCGCCTCGGCCTGCTCTCTGATCGAGGCGTTCACCTCACCTGACGGCTTGACCTCCCAGCCCCCCGTGTCGACCAGCACGAAGTCGCGTCCGGCCCAGTCGGCGGCGAATTCGCGGCGATCCCGGGTCACGCCGGGCATTTCCTCCACGACCGCCGACCTCGAGCCGATGATCCGATTGACCAGGGTCGACTTGCCCACGTTGGGGCGACCGACGACTGCGACTACAGGAAGCGTGCTCATCGATGCTCCTCGGGCCCATTCTCCCCGTCGGCGTTGGCGATCAGCCGCTGACCACGTCGAGGGCCCCGGTGGCGGTCCATTCCCTATCTCTCTGCAGCCAGCCGTCTCGACCCGGATCGCGTGCCGTGACCCCGGCCTCGACCAGGGATTGCAGGGTGGTGACGAAGGCCCTCAGCTGGGGAGGGAGCGGGAAGTACTCCTGCTCCTCGATGGTCGACCACAGTTCGAACCCGGCCGATGGGGCGAGGCGGTCGATGACCTCCTGTACCAGGTGGTCGGGAGCCGAGGCCCCCGCGGTCAGCCCCACGGTCGTCACCCCGTCGAGCCAGGCGCTCTCGATGTCGGATGCCGAGTCGATCCGGTGGGCCGCGACCCCGTGCTCCCGGGCGACCCTCACCAGGGCCTGGGTATTCGAGGAGTTGTGCGATCCGACCACCAGCACCAGGTCGCACTCGCCGGCGAGTTGCTCGACCGCCTCCTGACGGTTCGTGGTGGCATAGCAGAGGTCCGACTTGCGTGACATCTGCAGGTCAGGGAAGCGGACTCGGGCATCGTCCATGACTGCCCTCCACTCATGGACGCCGAGAGTGGTCTGGGCGAGAAGGGCGACCTTGCCCGGGTCGGCCGGGCGGTACTCGCCGAGCCCGGTCTCCGGCTCGACCAGCTTGATCGACCCAGGCGCCTCGGCCACGGTCCCTACCGCCTCGTCGTGCCCTTCGTGACCGACGTAGATGATGTCGAATCCGTCGCGTGCCATCCGCTTGACCTCGTGGTGGACCTTGGTGACGAGGGGGCACACCGCGTCGATCACAACCGCGGCGCGGGCTCCGGCGCCGGCCACCACTTCGGGGGCCGAGCCATGGGCGGAGAGCATCACCGGGGCGCCTGGCGGTACCTCGTCGATGTCGTCGACAAACACCACTCCGACGCCCTCGAACGCCTTTACCACCCATTCGTTGTGGACGATTTCGTGATAGCAGTAGACAGGGCCGTCGAAGATGCGGGTCATCCATGTCAGGGCCTTGATCGCCATCTCCACACCGGCACAGAACCCGCGAGGCTGGGCGACGAGGACCCTCTCCACAGTCATGGCATCATGGTAGGAGGGCCAGGATCCCAACCTCGATGCCGCGATCGGCCGGTTCAATCGGTCGCGTCGAGCGCCAGCTCGACCACCAAGTCGACTACTTCCTCCACCTCCATGTCGGAAGTGTCGATCACGACCGCGCCGTCCGGTACGGTCAGGGGTGAGGCCTCTCGGGTCGAGTCGCGGCGGTCACGGTCGCGCAGTTCCTCGAGAACCCGGTCGTAGTGCTCCCCGGTCTGAGCGGCGCGGCGTTCGGCCCTGACATCGGGTCTGGCGTCGAGATAGACCTTCACAGTGGCGTCGGGGAACACGATCGACCCGATGTCACGTCCCTCGATGACCGCCCTGTTGTCGTGCCGGGCCACCCACTCCCTCTGGTAGACGACCAGCAATCCGCGAACGTCGGGATGGGTGGACACTCGGGACGAGGCTTCGGTGACGATCTGGGTGCGAATCTCCTGCGAGACGTCGAGTCCTTCCAGGAGCATCCGGCCGTCGGCCTGGTCGAGGCGCAGTCCGGCGACGAGGTCGGCCACCGCGGCATGGTTGTCGAGGTCGACTCCGGCCCGCAGTGCGGCCAGACCGGCGGCCCGGTAGAAGGCTCCGGTATCGAGTCGGGGGACGCCCAGACGGTCAGCCACCAACCGGCTCACCGTGCTCTTGCCTGTGCCGGCCGGCCCGTCCATGGTCACGATGAGCTCGGTCACGGGGGCAGCCTATCGGGCGGAGAAGGGACCCGATCCCAGAGGGTGTCCTATGGGGGTATTCGGACAATGGGGGCTTATGGAACCGGGTTTGTCCCTCTCCGCTCGGATCAACCTAGCGCGGCGACGCGAGGCGGCGTTGCCAGATCAGACGTCTTCGTCGGCGAGACCGTCGAGAACATCCCAGTACTCGGGCCACGTCTTGGCCACGACCTTGGGCTCGGCGATCTCGATTCCGGGCATGACGAGGCCGATCAGGGCGAAGGACATGGCGATGCGATGGTCCCCATAGGTCTCGATGCGGGTCGGGCGCAGCTCGGCCGGGCTGATGAGGAGGTCGGTCCCCTCGATTCGGGCATGCGCCCCGAGGCGGTTGATCTCGTCGGCCAGAGCGGAGAGACGGTCGGACTCCTTGAAACGGAGCGAGCCCAGCCCGCGTAGCCGAGAAGGGCCTGAGGCGAACAGAGCGGCGACGGCCACGGCGAGGGCACCGTCGGGAGAGCCCGACATATCTTCATCCGCCGGCTCCAGCTGGCGCCCCCGTGCGTCGATCGTGGTGCTCGCCTCGCTCTGCTCGACGGCACAACCCATCGTTTCCAGGACCCGAGCCACCGCCATGTCGGGCTGCATCGATCGAGATCCGAGACCGTCGATCGTCACCCGCCCCCCGGTTATGGCGGCTGCGACCATCGGATAGACGGCGGCCGAGGCATCCGGCTCGATCGAGACAGCGGTGGCTTTGTATCCGGTGGGCGACACGCGATAGCCCTCGCCTTGGGGCTCCACCCGTGCCCCGAACTCAGTCATCGTTGCCACCGTGATGTCGATGTATCGATGTGACCCCTCCAGCCCGCGGGGGATCACCAGAAGCGGAGCCGTGGCCAGGGGCGCGGCCATGAGCAAGGCGGTGGCGAATTGGGTGGTCTGACGCGAGTCCACCCCCGCCGTGCCGCCGGGAAGCGCCCCGGTCCCGTGCACGGTCACAGGGAGCCGGCCCTCTTGGTCGGTCACCTCCACACCCAGCCCACGCAGAGCATCGACCAAACCGGCCATCGGGCGCTCCGGCAACCGATCCCGCCCCACAACGGTCGTCGGCCCATCGACCAGTGGGGTCAGCGCGATCATGGCTCGAGCGGTCAGACCCGATGCCCCGGCGTCGAGCGGGGCGCCGGAACGCTGAAGCCTTCCCGACGAGCCGCGCACCGCCCATGCGTTGTCCCCGAGGTCGATCTCGACCCCGAGCTGCTCCAGTGCCCGTCGGGCGAATCCGGTGTCCTCGGAGTCGAGAGGTTGGCTCAGGGTCGAAGAGCCGTGAGCCAGTGCCGCCACGACCAGAGCCCTGATCGTTTCCGACTTCGACCCCGGAGGCCGAATCGTCCGTACGAACGGCCGCTGCAGGGGCGTCATCGCTCTGGAACCGATCATCGGCCACTCGCTGCGCCCGAGGCGAGCAGATCGTGGATCTCCGTCGTGGAGAGGAGGCGTGACTGGCCCGGTTTCAGCGAGCGGTCGCTGATCGGGCCGATCGCCGTCCTGACCAGCCTGGTGACCTCGAGCCCCATCGCCTCGAACATTCGACGGATCTCCCGGTTTCGACCTTCGCCCATGGTCAGCTCGATCATGGTCTCGGCGCCCTTGCGGCCGACGACTGTTGCGGAGATGGCGCGGGCGGTGCCGTCGTCGAGGTCGATTCCCGAAACGAGAAGACGCATATCGGACTTGGACGGAGTCCCCCGGACCAGCGTCAGATACTTCTTGACGATGCCATAGCGTGGGTGGGTGACCCGATTGGCCAGATCGCCGTCGTTGGTCAGCAGAATCAGGCCCTCCGAGTCGTAGTCGAGGCGGCCGACGGGGAAGAGCCTGGCGTTTGCGGAGACCAGGTCGACGACGGTGGGTCTCCCCTCCGGGTCGGAAGCCGTCGACACCACACCGGGAGGCTTGTAGACGAGATGGGTCTCCAATTCGGGGTTGACCGGAATCGGGATCCCGTCGACGGTCACCTGCTGGCTGCTCACGTCCACCCGGTCACCCAACTCCACTGTCCTTCCGTCGACCGCCACCCGGCCCTGACGGATCGCACTCTCGGCAGCACGACGGGACATCAACCCGGCGCCGGCAACCGCCTTCTGGACGCGGACTGCCTCCGCCATGTGTCACGCAGTCCCGGGGCGCAGAGTCTCCTCGAGGGAATCGACGGTAGAGGCCGGCGGGATGTGATCGGCCAGCGGCGGCAGATCGGCCAAGGTCTGCAAACCCATCTTCTCGAGGAACAATTCGGTGGTGACGTACACCGCCGGGTTCCCGGGAATGTTGAGACGCTCCTTCTCCTCGACCAGGCCGAAACGTTCGAGGGTGCGCACCGCCGAGTCGGAGTCGACCCCGCGGATCTCCGAAATCTGGCTTCGGGCCACAGGCTGACGGTATGCCACCACCGAGAGTGTCTCGAGCGCGGCCGGTGACATTTTCCGAGCCGTGGCCGATGTCGAGAAGCGCTCGAGGAAGGGATATGCATCCGGATGCGAGTACAGCCTCCAGCCTCCTGCGACCTGCCTGAGGACCAGCCCGGATCCACGGTCCTCCAGCTCCCGGGTCAGGCTCTCGAGCATCTCCTCGATCCGATCCTTGGGCAGCTCGAGGACTTCGGCCAGCTCACCGGCCGGGACCGGCGCCTCGGTCACGAAGAGGATCGCCTCCAGGGCGGCAATATCTCTCACGATGCCCACTCCGAGGCCAAGTCGACCGTTCCCACGCCCCGGTCCTTCACCTTGATCTCGGCCAGCCAGTCGTCCTGTGACACCTCGATGAGACCCCAGCGAGCCAATTCGAGGAGGGCGAGGAAGTACGCCGCCACCTCGACCGGGCGGGTGCAGTGCTCGGTGAGCTCCTCGAAGCTGGACAGGGTGAGCTCGGCAACGCGGGCTCTCATCTCGTCGATGGCCGCCTCCACCGAGGGGAGATCGAGATCGAGATGGTCGAGATCCGGCTCGGCCCCTGCCCTGGAGAAGACGGAGAAGGCGATCCCGGCGAGAGCGCCGACATCGATTGGCACGACCAGGGCAGCCGGCTCGGTCGTGATCGGCTGATCCATCCCGCTGACTCGGGGAACGAATCGGTTCGCGTCCTGGAGCCTGCGTTGCAGCACTGCGGCAACGTCACGGAACGTGACGCATACGAGGAGCCGGGAGAGCAATCGGTCCCTCTCCTCCATGAGGGCGAGCTCCTCGTCGAGATCGAACTCGCCCCTGGTCGGCAGCAGCGACTGAGCCTTGAGCTGGATCAGGGTGGCCGCGATGAGCAGGAACTCCGAGGTCACCTCCATGTCGAGGTCCTTCATCTCGTCGAGAAAGGAGAGGTATTCACCCACCACCCCGGTCAGACCGACCGCGGTCACCTCGACCTGATGTTTGGTGATCAGCTGGAGCAGGAGATCGAGCGGCCCCTCGAACACGGTGGTCTTGACGTGAAAGGTCATGAAGTGGTCAGGATATTCGGGACCTGAGCGTCTCCCCCGTCTTTGGCGGCTCGTCGGCTCGTTGGAGGAGGTCCCAGACGGGCTCGGGGATGCCGGGCGGTCTCCCTTCGTGATGATGGCGGGCGAAGTCGACGATCAGGTCATCGCATCCGAGCTCCCCCAACTCCCGGGCCGCTGTCTCACCATGGTCCCGGTACTGCCTTCCCCGGGCAGACAGAGGGAGCCGGAGGCGGATGAGCACCGAGACCAGGCTCCTGGCCATCACCCCGAGGCGGGCGTGTCGTTTACCCACGTCGTGGAGCAGTGCCGCCTTGAGGACCGTCCCATCCGCGTTCCCGGCGGCGAGCACGACCAGGGCGGCGTGGTAGCCATGTCGCTGGTCGGCTTCGGGTTGGGAAAAGAACAGCGTGGCCTCACTCTCGTCGAGCCAGTTCTCCACCGCGCTGGTCTCGGCCTGGTCCAAGGGGCGGGCCAGGAGCACATCGAAGAAGCGACGGGCGAGGTGGCTCAACGAGCCCGGCACCTGGTGGCCTCCTAGTGCGATGCCCGGGTCTTGCAATCGATGCAGAGCACGGATGCCGGGCGTGCCTCGAGACGAGCCGGAGCAATGTGGGTGCCGCAATCCTCGCAGAGACCGTAGGTGCCGTTCTCGATGTGGCGCAGGGCCCGGTCGACGTTGATCAGAAGTGTCTTGAGAGACTCGACCACGCCCAGGACCTCGGTTCGCTCCGCGGTGACCGCGGCGGCATCGGCGAAGCTCCCCCCGAAGTCGATGTCGGAGCGGAGGTCACCGGTCTCGGCCGCGCCGAGCTCCTCCAACTGGTGGACGAGATGGGCTCGCTCCTCTTTGAGTGCCTTCTCGGCACTGGCGATGTCGAACGTCGTCATCGGCTCCTCGGGTGAGACTGGACGTAGATCTCCACGAGATGGGCAGAACTGACCTTCGTGTAGATCTGGGTGGTGGAGATGGTAGCGTGACCCAAGATCTCTTGTACCGTCCGCAGGTCGGCGCCGGCCTCCACCATGTGGGTCGCACACGAATGACGGAGGACGTGCGGCGAGACTTTCTCCCCGGTGATCCCTGCGTTCCGGGCGTTGGCGCGAACCACGTCGAACATTCCCTGCCTGCTGAGACGACTCCCGCGCAGATTGAGGAACAGCGGATCCCCGCGCTGCGCTCGACGGAGGAGACCGAGCCGATCGGGCAGCCACCGTGAGATGGCAGTGACCGCCTTCCCCCCGATCGGGACCAGTCGCTGCCTTGCTCCTTTCCCGGTGACCATGACCACCCGGTCCTCGAGGTCGACCGTGCCCATGTCCAGGCCGACGGCCTCGGAAACCCGCGCCCCGGTTGCGTAGAGGAACTCGAGCAGGGCGGAGTCACGACGACCTTTGACCGTGCCCAGGTCGGGGGTCTCCACCAGGCGGATCGCCTCGTCGACGGTGAGAGCCTTCGGGAATGGCTCGGGTCGGCGCGGGGACTCGAGGAGAAGTGTGGGGTCGTCCTCACGCAGACCCTCCGCCACCATGAATCGGTGCAGGCCCCGGATCGCGGCGAGTTTTCGGCCCACGGACGAAGAGGCCAGCTCCCGATGCCTCAGATGGACCACATAGCGCTCGACGGCTGCCGGGTCGGGAATGGCACCCCCGAGGAACTCGAGGTACTGGCCAAGGTCTCTCTCGTAGGCCTCGATCGTGTTGGAGGAGAGCCCGCGCTCCACGTCCAGCGACAAGAGATACTCCTCGATGCACTCGGCCAGTGAGGGCGAGCCGGAGCTCAAACCGCGGCTAGCGCCTCTCTCGGGGCGACGTAGGGTGCTCCCAGGCTCTCCGCCACCGCCGGATGGCAGACGGCGTCACCGACCACGTTGACCCCTCCTGCCAGCTCGGGGTGGGCGTCGACTGCCCCGGGGACCCCCCTGGTTGCGAGGCTGACCGCATAACGGAGAGTTGCGTTGGTGAGGGCGTAGGTGGAGGTATGGGGGACGGCTCCGGGGATGTTGCCAACGGCGTAGTGGACCACCTCGTGGACCTGGTACACCGGATCGGAGTGGGTCGTCTCACGGGAGGTGGCGAAACAGCCGCCCTGGTCGATGGCGACGTCGACCAGGACCGCACCCCGCTTCATGCCGCGGACCATGTCCTCGGTGATCAGCTTGGGGGCCGATGCCCCAGGGACCAGGACGGTCCCGATCACCAAGTCGGCATCGAGGACTTCCTCCTCGAGGGTCAGCCGGTTCGAGTGCATCGTCCTCACCCGTCCCCGGTAGAGGGAGTCGAGCGTGCGCAGCTTGTTGATGTCGGTGTCGAGCACGACCACGTCGGCCTGCATCCCGACCGCGATCACGGCGGCGTTGGACCCGGCCATCCCTCCCCCGATGACCACGACCTTGCCCGAACGGACCCCGGTGACGCCACCAAGGAGGACTCCTCTCCCCCCTTCCGCCTTCTCCAGGAAGTAGGCGCCGACCTGAGTGGCCATCCGCCCGGCGATCTCGGACATCGGCGCCAACAGGGGCAGCGAGCGATCGGGCAGTTGTACCGTTTCGTAGGCGATGGCGACGATGTCCCTCGCCAACAGGCCGGCGGCCAGGTCGGGATAGGCGGCCAGATGCAGGTAGGTGAAGAGGATCTGGCCCGGTCGGAACATCTCGACCTCGGAGTGTTGCGGCTCCTTGACCTTGAGGATCATCTCGGCTTCGGCGAACACATCCTCGGCGAGGGGCACGATCGAAGCTCCTTGCGCCTCGTACTCCTCGTCGAGGATCGTCGAGCCTTCGCCCGCCCCCTTCTCGATCAGGACCGTGTGCCCGTGCTCGATCAGTTCGCGAACCCCGACCGGCGTGATCGCCACGCGGTGCTCTTCGGTCTTCACTTCCCTGGGAACACCGACGATCAAGACTCGTCCTCCAAGCGGTTGGGCGCCGTCCCGGGCAGGCTATCGGCACCGAGCCGGCTCTGCCTCACTCCACGGTCAGGTCGACGGTCTCCGGAAGCTCGACCGTCTGGCCACTACTTTCGGCCGCGGCGCGGATCAGCCCGGTGAACAGGGGGTGGGGCGCATCAGGCCGGGATCGGAACTCGGGATGGGCCTGGGTGCCCACGAAGAAGCGGTGGTCCACGAGCTCGATGTACTCGACCAGGTTGTCGTCGGGTGAGAGCCCCGAGAGCCTCATTCCCCCCTTCTCCAACTCCTTGCGATACCGGTTGTTCACCTCCCAGCGGTGCCGGTGCCTCTCGTAGACCAGCTCTTGACCGTAGAGCTCGCGAACCTTGGAGCCTTCCGCCAGTTTGGCCGCATACAGACCGAGACGCATCGTCCCGCCTTTGTCCTCCACATCCTCCTGGCTGGCCATGAGATCGATCACGGGGTGGGGGGTGGACGGGTCGAACTCGGTGCTATTGGCGTCGGTGAGGCCGAGCACGTTGCGGGCGAGCTCGATCACCGAGGCCTGCAGCCCGAGGCACAAGCCGAGCAGGGGGACATCGTTCTCCCGGGCATAGCGGATGGCCTGGATTTTCCCTTCCACACCCCGGTAGCCGAACCCTCCCGGGATGACGATGCCGTCGAGGTCCTCGAGATATGTGTCCGCGAGCAAACCGGTCAGCTCGTCGCTGGGCACCCAGACCAGATCGAGCTTGAGGCCCAGTCCTGCGGCGGCGTGGCGGAGCGCCTCGGCTACGGAGAGGTAGGCGTCGGGGAGGCCGACGTACTTGCCCACTATCCCGACCCTCACCTCTTCAGTGGCCGACATCGCCTTGTCCACCATGGAGCGCCAGGTCTCGAGGTTGGGTGGGCCGGTGACCAATCCGAGCCGATCGCAGATCACCGCATCGAGACCGCCGTCATGGAGGATCAGGGGCACCTCGTAGATGTCGCCCACATCGGGGGCGGCGATGACAGCTCGTTGCTCGACGTCGCAGAAGAGGCTGATCTTCTTCCGCACCGACTCGTCGATCTCGCGGTCGGATCGCACGATGATCACGTCCGGGGAGATGCCCTTGCTTCGCAGCTCGGCGACCGAGTGTTGGGTCGGCTTGGTCTTCAGCTCTTCCGAGGTTGCGATGTAGGGAACGAGGGTGACGTGGACGAAGGCCACGTTCTCTCGTCCCGCCTCGTTGCCGAACTGACGGATCGCCTCGAGGAAGGGCAGGCTCTCGATGTCGCCGACCGTCCCGCCCACCTCGGTGATGACCACGTCGACGTCCTGTTCGCCGACACGACGGATACGATCCTTGATCTCGTTGGTGATGTGTGGGATGACCTGGACCGTGTCGCCCAGATAGTCACCCCGCCGCTCCTTCTGGATCACGGAGAGATAGACCGAGCCCGAGGTCACGTTCGAGCTCCTCCTCAGGTTCTCCCCGGTGAAGCGCTCATAGTGACCGAGGTCGAGGTCGGTCTCGCCCCCGTCGTCGGTCACGAACACCTCGCCATGTTGGAATGGGTTCATCGTGCCCGGGTCGACGTTGATGTAGGGGTCGAGTTTCTGGTTGACCACGCGCAACCCGCGCGACTTGAGCAGGCGGCCGAGTGACGACGCAGCGATGCCCTTGCCGAGACTGGAGACGACGCCGCCGGTGACGAATACGAACTTGGTGGCGGTGGGTGGGCCGGGGGTCTCCTCAGAGTGCTCTGGAGAGGCTGGTTCTGAGGTGAAAAGTGGCCCGTTCATCACGGGATGCCAATGTAGCACCGATGCGGCCCTGGGCCAGCATCATCAACTGTGCGCCCCCTCGAGCAGCTCGGCGGCGGCCTCTCGCCCCCTTTCGCTCTCCGGGAGGCCGGCCAGCATGCGGGACAGCTCGCCCAGCCTGTCCTCACCGTCCACCGGTCGGACGAGAGCCGACGACCCCGAGCGCTCGATGACGTAGTGAGCATCCGCGAACGCCGCCACCTGGGGCAGATGGGTGACGCAGAGCACCTGGCAGGTGTGGGAGAGCTCGGCGAGCTTTCGGCCCAATGCGAGTGCGGTGGCGCCGCCCACTCCGGCGTCGACCTCGTCGAAGACGAGGGTGCTCGTGTCCTGCGATCGGGTTGCCAGCCGCAGCGCGAGGACCAGCCTCGACAACTCGCCGCCCGAGGCCACATCCTGGACCGCACCAACGTCCAGGCGGTCGTCTGAGGCAAAGAGGAGCTCGATACGGTCGGCTCCCGACGGGCCCGGCTCGGTGGGCTCGACCACGAAACGAAGTGCCACGGCAGGAAGCCCGAGAGCGGAGAGATGCTCCTTTGCCTTCTTCTCGATCCTCTCGATAGCCGACTCGCGCCCCCCAGTCAGCTTCGACCCCGTCTCGACGAGCTCCTTGCCGGTCGAGGTCACCAGGTCGTCGATGGTCGAGGCCTGGTCGAGCAGGGATTCCAGCTCCGAGACGCGCCTGGCCGCGTCGGCTCCGAAATCGAGGACCTCGTCGAGGGTCTTCCCGTACTTCCGCTTCAGGTCGCCGAGAGCGTTCAGAGCCTGCTCCACCTGCTCCAGAGCTTCAGGGTCCTCGCTGGCCGACTCAGCCGCATCACGCACCTCCCGGAGAAGATCCTGGGTCGTCGCGCCGACCGCCTCGGCCTGTTCCAGGGCGTCGCTCACGGTGTCGTCCGCCGCAACCACCTTGCGCAGCCGAGCGACCACGCTCCCGGCGCTCTCGACCATCGACTCCAGCTCGTCTCGAGCGAGACCCAGGTTTTCTCTGATCATCTCGGCGTTCCTGAGACGGGACAACCTCGACTCCATGCGACGATCGTCACCGGGCTCCAGACCGGCCGACTCGATCTCGCGCACCTGATAGCGAACCAGGTCGAGCTCGCGTTCCAGACCCATGCGGTCGCCGCCCAGCTGTCGTTGCCGATCGAGGGCGGTTCGGTGACGGGCCCACGCCTCCTCGTAGTCCTCCCGCGCTCTCCGGCCGCCGGCATCGAGTGCGGCGTCGACCAGCTGCAGGACCGACTGGCTGCTCTTGAGCATCATTTGATCATGCTGGCCGACGATCTCGACCAGACCTCCCAGCCTGTCTCCGAGGGCGGTTGCCGCAACGAGACTTCCGTCGAGGTAGGCCCGGCTCTTCCCGGTTCTGGGGACGACACGGGTGATGCCCAGCTCCTCTGCCCCCTCGGTGAACAGTCCCTCGGCCACCGTCTCATCGCCGAAAGGCCCGACACCGGTCGACTTGGCTTTCTCCCCGGTCAGGAGGCGCAGGGCCCCGAGCAGCATCGTCTTGCCCGCACCGGTCTCGCCGGTGATCACGGTGAAGCCGGGCCCGGGCTCGATGGAGGCGTCTTCGAGGACGCCGAGGTTGCGCGCTCGCAGGTAGCTCAGCATCAGGTGAGGCCGAACTTGCCGGTGATGAGCCCGGAGAAGGTGCGATGTCGGAATCGGACGAATCGCACCGGTCTCAGCCCCTGCTCCACCTCGACCTTTTCCCCCTCGCCGAGATGGCCCATGTCGATCTTGTCGACGGTCACCTTGACCGGCCGGTCCCGTACCACCTGGATGGAGAGCCGGGTCTCAGGGCGCAGCACCAGGGTGCGGTCGAAGAGTGAGTGCGCCGCCACCGGAGTCAGGATCAACGCATTCACGGCCGGGTCGACGAGAGGGCCGCGGGCGGAGAACGAATAGGCGGTGGACCCGGTCGGCGTGGCGATGATCAGCCCGTCGGCACGGTATGTCAGAAAATGCGCTCCGTCGACTGAGACGTCGAGGTGGATGAGACGCTGGCTGTCGACCTTCTCCACCACCACGTCGTTGACCCCGGTGACCGCCTCGCCGTTGACCGTGGCGGTGACGGTCAACCTCTCCGAGAGCTCGTAATCGCCGGTCATCAGCCGGTCCACAGCTTCCACCAGGTCGTCGGGCTCGGCCTCGGCCAGGAAGCCCATCGTGCCCAGGTTGAAGCCGAGGAGGGGGACGTCGTGCACGATCGCTCGCTGTGCTGCAGCGAGCACGGTGCCATCTCCACCTACCGCCAGGACGAAGTCGGGCGCTCGACTGTCGCCGGGATCGATCACCTCTCCTCCGGCCGAGGCGATCGAGGTGCGCAGCTTCTCGGCGAAGGCTCGGGCGTTCTCCGGCCCATGTCGGACCTCGAGGGAGAACTTCAAGCGGGCACCTCCAGTTCCAGTCCTTCTGCGTCCTTGCGCAGCCAGAGTAGGTACTCGATGTTGCCGTCCCTGCCTTCTATCGGCGACCGGATCAATCCGAGTGCACCAAGACCGACCCGGCCGAGACAGTCGATCACCTGTCTCACCGCTCGTTCACGCACCGCCCGGTCTCGCACGACCCCTCCCCGGCCCACCTGGCCCTTGCCGGCCTCGAACTGCGGCTTGACCAGCACGATCAGGTCCGCCCCCGCCGCAGAGGCCGCGGCCAGGTTGTCGGCGACGGTGCAAAGCGAGATGAACGAGAGATCGGCGACGACGACCGGAAACGGAGCACCGAGCCGATCGAGGTCGGCCAGCCGGAAGTTGGTTCGCTCCCTCGAGTCGACGCGCGGATCACGCAGCAGCGACTCGTGGAGTTGCCCCCGACCGACATCGACGGCCGTGACCGAAACGGCCCCGTGGTCCAGGGCGACCTCGGTGAACCCGCCGGTCGAAGCCCCAACGTCGAGGACCTCCTTCCCATCCAGGTCAACGGGGAACGCCTCCAGTGCGGCTAGCAGCTTGAGTGCGCCGCGAGAGACCCAGCGGCGTTCGTCCGAGACCAGTTCGATGGGCGTGTCAGGGGCCACCAACGACGCCGGCTTGGGGGCAGGCATCCCTCCGACCACGACTCTCGACCCGCTGATGAGCTGCTGGGCTTCGGCTCGGCTCCTGGCCAGATCGCGCCGCACCAGCTCGGCGTCGAGACGGCGCCGGCTCAGGAAGGCTCCGATTCCTCGAGGATCGAACCGAGCAGGCTGGCAAGTTCGGCGGCAGGCTCGGGCAACTCCGCGGGGTCGAGCTCCCCGAGACGGGCGAGCGCCTCTTCGAGCTTCTCGATCTGGTCGTCGGTGAGGTCCATCGTCGGATTATCGCCCATGAGGTGCGGTGAAGGCCAGACCCGTGCCGTCAGCGGTGCGAGGTGCTCTCGGTGCGCAGCACGGCGAGGAGAACGCGCAGCAGGAGGATCACCGCCAGGGTGAGGCCGGTCCAGCCCAGCATCTCGAACAGAGTTGTGTTGACCAGCCTCAGGGCCGGGCCACCCGGCGTGGAGAGCAGCATCACGGAAACGATCCCGGTGCCGATACTGAGCAGGGTCAGGACCACCCGGTTGACCAGCCGCTCCACTATCGCAACTTCGGCAGTGTCCGTGAACAGCCGCAGCCGCGTGGTGAGTCGCCCGTGCTCGAGCAACGTTGCGATGCGATCGACGTGACGGGGAGCCCGTTGCAGGAGCGGGCCGAGTTGGGCCCATTCCTGTTTGATCAGCTCGCTGGCCGACCCGGGTGCCATTCTTCCTCGCAGCTCGGCGCCGCCGATCTCGGCCACGACATCGATGAGGGGGTAGCCAGGTGAGATCTGTTCCAGGGTCCCGGCCAGGGTCGCCAAGGCCCGGAACATGGTGGTGGTGGACCGAGGCAGTCTCATCCGGAGCTCGCCGGCCAGCCGAAGCAGATCGGTGAGCGCTTCCGGTGAGGGCAGGCCGGAGCTCAAGTGGGTGGCCAGGAACTGGGCCAGGGCGCGTTCGATCTCTTGGGGGTCCCGGTCCGGGCTCACCGCTCCGATGGAGACCATGGCTTCGTAGAGCAGCGTCGGTTGCTCGAGTTTGAGGGCAATCAGGATCTGAAGCACCGACGCCCGCTCATAGGAGTCGAGCTTGCCTGCGATCCCGAAGTCGATGAGCCCGAGTCGGCCGTCGTCGAGAAGCATCACGTTTCCCGGATGGGGGTCGCCGTGAAATCTCTTCCCGTTCAGCATTGCCTCGACCTGGGATGTGCACAGCGCGTCGGCGATGGCCCTGGCGTCGGTCGGGTCGAGACTCGGCGCTCGGGACAATGGCTCACCGACGAGTCGTTCCATGACGAGGATCCGCTCGGTGGAGAGTGAATCGACTATCTCGGGCGCCCTCATCCGCGGGTGCGCTTCCAGAGCGGCTGCGGCCTCGAGGGCATGTCGCGCTTCGACGTGGAAATCGAGCTCCCCGTGCAGGACCTCGGAGAACTCCGCGACCACATTCGAGACCTCATACCAATGACCCCATTCGGTCTTGCGCTCGGCGGTGCCGGCCAACCATCGGGCGATGGCGAGGTCGATCTCCACCTGCTTCTCCAGCTCGGGGCGGCGAACCTTGACCACCACCTCACGGCCGTCGAGGAGACGGGCGGCGTGGGCTTGGGCTATCGAAGCCGAGCCCAACGGCTGCCAGTCGATGTGGCTGAACACCTCCTCGAGCGGTCGTCCGATCTCAGCGTTCAGGACCTGCTCCGCCTCCTCCGGCCCTAGGGGGGCCGCCGAGGCATGGAGACGGCCGAGCTCCGCTTGTGCCACCGGGGGGAGCAGGTCGGGACGGGTCGCCAACAGCTGGCCCAGCTTGATGAACATCCCTCCCGCTTCCTCGAGGGCAATGCGGACTCGGCGGGCCAGCTCCCCAGGGCTTCGGGCCGACACCTCGCCCCGTCTCAGCCCGAGTAGCGGCGCCAAGCCGTGGCGGACGAGGATCCGGGAAACCTCCCAGCCTCGGCCGATGATGCCGGCCCGGCGCCGAAGAGCTCTCATCGGACGGACCAGACGCAAACCACGCCGGGTCGGAGGACCGGTGAAGAGGAGCTCGAAGACAACGATCGCTCCCATGGTCCCGATCAGGGTGAAGGGGAGGCCGACCCTGGTGATCTCATCGCTGCTCAGGGCACCGATCTGGTCGAGGTCCCTGAGCAGCAACAACGCCCCGACCGTGTAACCGAACAGGATCCCGGCCAGGGCGGCGAGAGTCGTGCGCCGCCAGGTCAATTCGCGTGCCCCGATCAGGGCGCGGCCCACCCAAGCGAAGAAGAGGATGAAGGCAAGGGAGAGGAGCAGGTCGCCCATCAGATCAGGCTACGGGAGACCTGTGCCTCGGTGGGCTCAGCGATGGGTCAGGACCAGGTCCACCGCCGAAGCCAGGTCGGGTGCGGTGTAGTCGGCGGTCTCGGCCGCCGCCCCAGGGTCGGTGACGCCGGTCATGACCAGGATCGACTTCCAGTCCGGCTCGGACCGGGCTAGGGCGATGTCGGTGTCGACCCGGTCGCCTATCACCCATGCCGCCCCGATTCCCTTCGCCCTGAGCAACTCCCTCATGGGCGGATGGGGCTTGCCTGCAATCTCGGGCTGGGTACCGGTCGTCACCTGCACAGCGGCCACGCAGGCGCCCCCTCCAGGGAGGAGACCGTCGGCGACCGGGAAGGTGGGGTCGGTGTTGGTGGCGATGAAGCGCGCCCCCATCCTCACCGCGTCCGCAGCTCGGGTGAGCCGCTCATAGCTCAAGTCCCAGTCGAGCCCGACCAGCAAGGCCGTCGCCTCCGAGGGGTCGGCGGTCTCGCCTATCCCGGCATCGGCCAGGGCGGCGTGGATCCCTTCCGAACCGAGCACCATCACCGGGCCCGGATCGGCTCCCAGCATGCGGACCGCCGCCTGCGACGAGGTCACGATCGAGCTGGGCGCCACCTCGACACCGGTGATACGTGCGATCTTCTCACTGATATAGGTCGGCGATCTGGTGCTGTTGTTGGTGGCGAAGAAGAGCCCGATCCTGGCGTCGAGTAGGGCTCGCAGGGCCCCGTCGGATCCCGGCAACAGTTGATCGCCCCGATAGACGACCCCGTCGATGTCACAGATGACGTTCATTCGGCGGCGAAGAATCGCTCCAGCACCCGCTGGTAGAGCCGGGTCGTTCGCTCCACCGAGGCAGTAGACACACGTTCGTCATGCCCGTGGAACAGGGAGAGCATCTCGGAGAAGGGCATCCGATCGTCGAAGAGCCCAACCCCGTAACAGACTGTGCCTCTGGCCCGCCAGAAGCGGGCGTCGGTGGCAACCGTCATCAATGTTGGCGCGAGGCTACGGTGCCCGTCCAGCTCCTCGACGGCATCGCCGATCGCCTCCCAAAGAAGATTCCCGGTGGACGACACAGTGGCCTCTCCGTCCATGATCGGCTCGATCCCCACCTGATCGCCTGCGCTCCCCATCGCCTTGCGCAGATGGGAGTCGACGAACTCCCGGTCCATCCCGGGGAGGCCTCGTATGTCGATCTGCGCCCGGGCGTGGTCGGCCACCACGTTGACCTTGGTCCCCGCCCGGAGGAGGTTGGACGAGATGGTGAGATGGGTGGCGGCGTGGACGTACCGGGCCATGGTCGGATCGTCGATTGCGATCCGGTCGATCTCCTCGTCGAGTCGATCGATGTCGGTCAGCCGCCGTACAGACTCTTCGTCCAATCCGAGGTTCTCCACGAAGTCGAGCCACTCTTTCGTGATCGCCGCCGGGGAAGGGGTGGAGATGATCCCTGCCATGGCGGCCACCATCTTCTCCAGCGCATTGTCCGCCCCGTATGGCGTCGAGCCGTGGCCGGGCTTTCCCCGTGTCTCCAGCACCGACCAGTAGGCGCCTTTCTCGCCGATCGACACCGGCACCGTGCGCTGGTCCCCCACGCTCAGGCTCGGGTAGGCCACTTCGGTGAGGAGATAGTCGGCGGCGACCAATCCCCAGTTCTCCTCGACGAGGGCCTTGGCGCCAAGTCGGCCACCGGTCTCTTCGTCGGCGACGGCGGCGAAGACCAGATCTCCCCGCGCTGTCTTCTCACCGGTGAGGTAAGGGCGAACCGCCACCGCCATGGCAGCAGTCAGGTTCAGCATGTCGACGGCGCCTCGCCCGTACACGAACCCATCGTCGATCTCGGCGGCGAATGGATCTACCGACCAGCCGGCCGGGTCCACCGGCACGACGTCGAGATGTGGAACCAGGGCCAACGAGGGTGCGGTAGGGTCATTTCCGGGGACGCGATAGACCAGTGACTGGCGGTCGGGCACCGGCTCGAACACCTCTCCCTCCACTCCGAGGAAATCGCGCAGGGTGGCCACCGAACGAGCCTCGTGGCCGCTGTCGGCGCTGCCGTCGTTGACACATTGGTTGCGGATCAGCTGTTGCAGCAGCTCGACAGGCCCGGAGCTCATCGAGCCAGCTTATGACCTCGGCCGGGAGAGCAGCACCTCGATCAGGTCGTACATGGTGTCGGTCAGGGGATAGTCCATGGCCTCCTGCAGAGGGACCCATTCCGCCCGATCGGCATCGTCGCCGGCGACGAGAGTGCCGCCTACGACCTTACCGAGGAAGTCGATCAGGACGATGTGCCCGTGATCTGAGATGTGCTCTCCGGCCCAGACCAGGTCGCCGATCTCAACGCTGAGGCCTGTCTCCTCCTGCACCTCCCTTGCCGCCGCCTCCACCAGGCGCTCGCCTCGGTCGACCTTCCCTCCAGGGACCGCCCACAGACCCCGGCCAGGTTCATTGGCCCGCCGCACCAGGAGGATCCTCTCCTCGTCTACGACGGCCACGCCTACCCCGACCAGGGGCCGATCACTTCTTGTTGTCATCGTGGTGCATGATGATCGCCCGCGCCGAGAATCCGCCTGCCTCGAAGAAGTTCTTGGCCAATCTGTGGCCGGGGAGGACGTGGGCATCGAACCTGGTGATCCCGCGCCGGCGGAGCAGCTCCATTGCGTAGTCCCTCATCTCTTCTCCGAGGGCGATCTCCCTGGCTTCGGGCTCGACGTAGATGAGGCGGATCGAGCCGATCCTCTCCCCCGCCGCCTGGGGCAGGATCTCCTCGATCCGGGCCACGGCGAACCCGAATGGGTACCCGTCGACCTCGCCCATCACGACCAGCGCCTCCGGGTCACCGAGCAACATCTGGAACGAGGAGTCGATCGGCTCGGCCAGCCCGTCGGCAAGGGGCCACATCGGGTGAAGCGCGGTCATCTCCGACTCCAGGCCGCGATAGAGGCGGACCAAGGCCATTACATCGTCGTCGCCCGCCACACGGGCGTTGATCCTCATCGATCCCAAAGCCGGAGAGCTCGACTCATCCGTCGCAGCCCCCACACGCTCACCAGCCTCATCGCCTCGGCGACTATCCCGGTCCCCATCTTGGATGTCCCGCGGGTGCGGTCACGGAAGCTGATCGGAACCTCGACGACATTCAGACCTGCTTGGTGCGCTTTCAGCGCCATCTCGACCTGGAATGCGTAACCCGACGCCTGGGCCCCGCGGTAGGGCAGGGAGCGGAGCGCTTCGGCCCGGAACGCCCTGAACCCGGCAGTCGAGTCACGGATCGGGATGCCGAGCATGACTCGGGCATAGAGATTCCCCCCCTTCGAGATGAGCCGGCGGCCCAATGGCCAATCCGGCGTCGACCCACCGCGGACATAGCGGGACCCGATGGCCAGGTCGGCCCCGTCGTCTACGGCCTGGACCAGACGGGGCAGATCGCCGGGGTCGTGGGAGAAGTCCGCATCCATCTCGACGACGATCTCGGCCCCGTCTTCGAGGGCACGGTCGAATCCCGATCCGTAGGCGGGACCCAAGCCCTCCTTCTTCGGTCGGTGGAGGACGGAGATCTTGGGGTCGCCGGCGGCCAGCCGATCGGCGAGATCGCCTGTGCCGTCGGGTGAGGAGTCGTCGACCACCAGTAATCGGTATCCCTGGTGGGTCACTGCTGCGGCCACGTGCGCCAGGTTCTCCCTCTCGTTGTAGGTGGGGATTACGACCGTTACTCGGTCAGTAGGCACAGTCTGCGCACAGCATCTTCTTCCGATTGGCGAGCTGGCTCGTCCTCTTCACCATGAAGCAGGACTGGCAGACGAACTCGTCGGACTTTTGCAGCTGGGCATCCACGTTCATGGTCAGCTCTTCACGTCGGATGGCGCGGAGCTCTTCGACCTCGTCCACGAGCAGGGCTTCTCCGGCCTCGTCGTCGAGCAGTTCGAGCTCCTCGCTCTCCAGCTCTTCGAGGGCCTCGGTCGTCTCCTCATCGTCATCGTCATCGCTGTCGTCGTCGTCGGAATCGAAGTCGTCGTCTTCGACGACCTCCTCTTCGACGAAGGCATCGTCATCTTCCTCGAAGTCGGTGTCGAGATCGACTTCGTCGTCGATCTCGTCGTCGATGACGGGCACGACGTCATCGAGGTCGTCGTCTTCAACGTCCTCTTCGACCTCTTCGGTGAGCTCTTCTACTTGTTCCTTGGCCATGTTCACTCGGTTTCGGACCCTGGGGGGCGCCGGAGTATAAGTCGGCGGCCTCAGATCTTGAGGCTGATCGCGGCCGGGACAACACGGCCCTTGACAGTCGTATTCCCGACATGCTCGCCATCACATTCAACCGGCCACAGCGGATCGGTTTCGATGCTGAACTCGGCGGCGCTGAGACGGCGCACCGCCGGGTCGCCCAAGTGGGTGCCCTTGATCACCTTGGGGACGAGGGCGGGTGCACTTGTCTTCTCGCAGCTGATCACCTGGATATCGAGTATCCCGTCGATCAACGTGGCCTTCGGGGCCACGTTCCACCCCCCGGCGAAGAACTGGGCATTGGCCATGATCACCGCCAAGGCCTCCGTTTCGATTGTTCGTCGCTCGGTGATGATCTTGACGTTCGCCTTGGGGAATCGGGGGAGACGGACGGCAAAGGCGAGTGGGTAGCGAGCCACGCCGAGCCGGCGACCGATCCGCATCGCGGTCTGGGCCGCTGCCGCCCCCACCCCGGTCTGGGCGACGTTGGCGAAGTATCGCGTGCCCCACTCTCCCTCCACGGTGGCCACATCGATGTCATAGGTATCGGGTGAGCTCAGGTGTCGGGCTGCGCCGACCAGGTCCTGGGGAAGCCCGAAGGTCCGCAACAGGTCACACCCGGTTCCCACCGGCAGGACACCGAGCACCGGACGGGTGTCGAGCCCGAGCGGCATGAGGGCATTGACCGCGAGGTTCACCGTGCCGTCGCCACCGGTCACCGCGAAGTGACGCCCGCCGGCACGAGCCGCCTCCTGGATCAGCCCGGTTGTCTCCTCCCTCGATTCGGGGGCGAAGATCTCGGCATCGAGCCCCAGACCGGCGAGGATCTCCCCGACCAGAGCCGGGTCGACCGGCTTGCGCCCGGCGGCCCGGTTCACGTAGACATGCCAACGGGGCATCTATCGACCCGACACATCCGCACCGAGCATCAGCCGACCCCTTGAGCGGCCACGACGCCGCGGTCGATGGCCCTGAGCACCACCACGGTCTCCTGGCGCAGCCCCGGGGCGGTGTCCCGCAGCTGGCGGACCAGGTCGACCAACTGTCGTGAGACGCGGACGAAGTCGCCGGGGGCCATCCCCCTGGTGGACAGGTCGTCGAAGTCGACCCCGGACGCCCACTCGAAGGCCGGCACCCCGAAACCCGGGTCCGGCCGTCTGGTGGGGGCAAGCCGAAGGGAACGCTCGCGGTCGACCAGGTCCTTCCAGATCCTTTCCAGCTCATCCCAACGCTCCGCCAAGGCGGCAGTGGGCCACTCGGCCAGCGATGTGGTGTCGCTCCGCGGCTCGTAGACGAAGACCGAAGTGAGTGCGGCGAGCTCGGCCGGCTCGAGATCATGGAAGAGGCCATGCTCCAGTGTCTCGGCAAGGAGGAGGTCAGACTCGTTGTATATCCCCCGCAATCGCTGCCCGCGACCGGTCAGCTCCCAGCCACTCAGGTAATCCATGTCCTCGAGCAGGCGACGGATCGCCCCGAACTCCTCCACCAGCCCGTGCCCCGAGCCACGACGTGCCTCCCGGTACTGCTCCAGCTTTCTTCGCGTCCTGTTGGCCCTTCGTGCCGCGGCGAGGTGCCGGGCGGCGTCGGGACAGCCCGCCACGGGATGGTCGATCACCGGATGTCTACGCAGCTCCTTGCTCGACTCCCTGGGGGGCACACGTCGCAGCGAACGAAGCAGGTCCTGGACATAACGGCGGTCCTTGGGACGAACCGGGAGCGGGACCTCCATCTCGCCGGCGATGGTGGACCCGCCGACGACATCGCGATATCCGAGTGTCGATACCCGTCCCGACGTGGCCAGGACCAGGTAGCGAGCCCCCCCGTCTTTCCGAGCCAGCCGTTTCAGCACCAAATATCGCCCATCGCGGGAGCCACCCTTGATATCGATCACCTGGCCGGCACCAAGGCTCGAAGAGATCCTGTCGTCGTGGCGGGCCGGGCTCGCCGTGTCCAACAGGGCCATGTACTCCTCGACATCGCCTCTCTCGCAATGCGCTGCAGCCTCCTCCTTCTCCAGGGTGTGCTCCAAGGCATCGATCGTGGTCTGGGCCGAGTGTCGGTCTCCTTCACGTTGGAAGGCGGCGAATGAGGCCTCCAGGAGCTGCTCGGCCTGGTCCTGGCGATAGTTGGCCACGAGATTGGCTGTCATGTTGTAGGTGGGGCGAAAGCTGGACCGGAGCGGATGGGAGCCGATCGAGGCGATCTCGGTGACGGAGTCGAATCTCACGAAAGGGGAATGAAGGACCACGCCGTACCCTTCGACGTCGATACCCCTCCGCCCCGCCCTTCCCGTCAACTGGGTGTAGTCACCGGGGCGCATCAGCTCATGGGTCTCGCCGTTGAACTTGGACAGGCTCTCCAACACAACGGTCCGGGCCGGCATGTTGATGCCCAATGCCAGGGTCTCGGTAGCGAAGACCACCTTGAGCAACCCGGCCTCGAACAACTCTTCGACGGTCTCCTTGAATGCAGGGACGAGACCGGCGTGATGGGGCGACACGCCCGCCTCGAGCCCGGCGATCCAACGGTCGTAGCCGAGGACGGCGAGATCCTGGTCCCCCAGGTGGCCGGTGCGGGTTTCGGCTATCTCCCGTATTGCGGCCCTCTGCGTGACATCGGTGAGTCGAACGCCGGCGTCCACGAGCCGATGAGCGGCGGCATCACAGCCGGCACGGCTGAAGATGAAGAAGATCGCCGGCAACATCCCGTCCCGATCGAGCAGCTCCACCGCCTCGATTCGGTTCGGGCTGGCGAACCGGCGTCGCCGCCCCCGCTCCAGCCCGAGCATGTGCTCGATACGCGGATTGGGACGTCTCCGACCCTCCCGTTCGACGAAGGTGGGGAGGAGGTGGAGGGCATGGGTGCCCATCCGATCTTTGACCATGTACATCGACTGCAACGGCACCGGCCGGTGATCTGTGGAGATGAGCCGGGTCGGCCCTCGTCTCTCCCCCACCCAGGCGGCGAACTCCTGGTTGTTGGAGATGGTCGCCGACAGGCAGACGAGTTGCAGGTGCTGGGGGGCATGGATGATCACTTCCTCCCACACCGCGCCACGCAGTCGATCTTGGAGGTAGTGGACTTCGTCGAGGATCACCAGGCCCACCCTGCTCAGACGGCGGCTGTCGGAGTAGATCATGTTGCGGAGCACCTCGGTGGTCATCACCACGATCTCGGCGTCACCGTTGATCACATTGTCCCCCGTGAGCAGACCCACTCGCTCCGGCCCGTACGCATTCACGAAGTCGGAGTATTTCTGGTTGGACAGGGCCTTGATCGGCGTGGTGTAGAACGCTCTCTCGCCCTTGTCCAGGGCGAGGTGGATCGCCACCTCGGCGACGAGGGTCTTGCCCGATCCGGTGGGCGCGGTCACCACCACCGACTGTCCCGCGGCCACAGCTGCTGCCGCTTCCAGCTGGAAGTCGTCGGGGGTGAACGGGAGCCCTTCCCAGAAGATTTCGAGCGCGGCACTCACTTCTTCAGCACCAGACGCACCAGCCAGTAGGTGGCCTCGTACATCAGGTAGAGCGGTGCGGAGAGGAGGAGAAGGGTGAATGCGTCGCCGCTTGGTGTGATCAGTGCGGCGCCGAGGACGATGAGGAGGACCGCCCATCGCCGACCCCGCCCCAGTCGCGATGAATCGATGACTCCGGCCGCGGCCGAGGCGAACAGGAACACGGGGAAGAGAAAGGCAAGGCCGAAGGCGAAGAGAAAGCGAAGCGTGAACGAGTAGTAGTCGCCGAGACGAAGGTTGGTGTCCACTTCGGGGAAGATGTCGAGGAGGAACTCCAGGCCGCGGGGAAGGGTCCAGTAGCCGAACAGCACGCCGCCTATGAAGAGGACCACCAGGGCGCCCACGATGGGGAATGCCCAATTCCTCTCTCGGGGGGTCAGCGCCGGCTGGATGAAGGCCCAGATCTGGTAGAGCACCACCGGGCTTGCCAGGATCAGCCCCCCGAACAGGCCGATCCTCATCAGGACGCCCCACTGCTCGGTGGCGGCGAGCGTCTGCAGCTCGTTGTCGGGCGCGGCGGAATGGAAAGGAGCCTCGAGGATCTGCCGCAGTTGGTCGGAGAAGACCAGGGCGACGATGCCGGCGACGAGCACTGCGATGAATACCTTGACGACCCGCCAGCGCAACTCCTCGAGATGGGACAGGATGGATTGCGGCTTGTCTTCGGTCACTGCCCGGGGCCTTCTTCGGCCGCCTTCTTCTCGATCTCCTCGAGGTCGGCCATGGCATCCGCCGGTGTCGGACCGGACACCGGCTTCGGCCCCTTCCAGTCGAGGCCGCTCTCCCCGGCTTCGTCGATCTCCTTGCGCAGCTCCTCGGACGATTTCTTGATCTCGTCCAGCGGCGCCTTCAGGTCCTCCCCAGCCTGCTTGATGTCGGCGACCTCGGCTTCCAGCCCCCGGCGGATGTCACGTGCCGCCGACCGTAGTTCCGCCGTCCACTCCCCCAGCTGTTTTGCCAGCTCCGGAAGCCTCTTCGGCCCGAGCAGGACCAGAGCCAAGAGGAGAATGATGATGATCTCGCCACCTTGGAGCATGGGCTGGAGGGTAACTGCCCCCTTGCGCATCGGGGGCCGCAACGAGAAGGGTGGCGACCCGTGGGGTCGCCACCCTTTGCGTGTCGAGGGGCACCCTGCCCGTGGTGCCCGTCGAAGAGACCTGCGTCTGTCAGCCGGCCAGGAGGCGGAACGGATCCGATTCCGCCTCTAGGGCAGCTACGAACGCATCGATCTCCCTTTCGGTGATCGGGTCAGGGTTGATGACCTGAAAGGCCACCCCCGTTGCCAACAAGACACTGACCACCCGGGAGTTGGCCGGCCTACGTTGGGGTTCGGTGCAGGTCGGGCACTTGAAGTGGTAATCACCTTCCCGGCCACCCGGACGAAGCTCCAAAGCCACGTCGTCGGGTGTTAGGTGAATGTCACCGCAACGGGTGCACGTTGTCTTGATGGTCGTCATCCCTGTTCTCCGGTCTCCCATAACAAAAGGGTGATCGGCAGAACCGGTCAAAATCTGTAGTGCTAGCGACTAGGTCGTACGGCCCTTATCGGTACCTGTTCCTCAGCACGCCGCCGATGGCGGCGACACGGGCGCGTACCTCGTCCCCGGCCAGGAGTTTCGCTCCCGCTCCGAGCCGGAGCAGGAGGCGCGCTGGGATCTCCGCATCGGGTGAGTAGAAGAGGATCTCGGTCGTGCTCTTGGTCTCTTTCACCAGCTCGACCGGGTAGTAGTCGAGCACCCATGCCGCCTGCCGGGAGAGAGCGATCCGGGCGACCACGTCATCGTCTGACGGCGAGTAGGTGACCCCGGGCTCGGGGATGCCGGACGGGCGCTCGAATCCTTCTTCTAGGACTTCGAGCCGTCTGATCCGATCCACTCGGAACACACGCTCCGCATCCACCAGCCGGCAATGGCCCTGCACGTACCAGTTGCCCAGAGTGGTGAAGACGGCCCAGGGCTCGATGTCGCGAACCGTCTCGGCCTCCCGGCTCAACGACCGGTAGGTGATTCGCACCACGTTTCGGTCGGCCGCAGCTCCCCTCAACCTCTCCAGGGTCTCTGGCTCGCCGGACACATCCACCGTGATCGCCGATCCGGCGTCGGGCATCACCACCTTCACCAGCTTGTTCACCGCGCTCTCCAACTCGGGCGACGCTTGTCCGGCGCCGACTATCGCCAAGCCCGCAGCCAGGAGGCTCAGCGCCTCGGTCGAGGTGAGCTTGGGTGCTCTGGCGAAGTAGTCGGCGGCGTCGATGACGACTTCGTCACCGTCGATGTAGGCCTCCATCAGCTCACCCGGGCCGTACCCGGGCAGGCCGCACACGAAGACGGTGTTCAAGTCCTTGGTGAGCTGGGTTTCGTCGTACCCGAATCGTTCCAGGATCTCGCGCACCTCCACCCCGTCCTTGGAGAGAACGTAGGGGATCAGGGCCAGGATCCGTGCCAGACGTGAAACGGTTCGGGGGCTGCTCATCCCGAGCTCTCCAGGGCGGCTTCGACCCGAGCCCTGATCTCGTCCCGCATCTCCTCCGGGCCGAGCACCTCGGCAGCCTCCCCGAAACTGAGCACCCAGCCGATGAAGGCGTCCCGGTTCGCCACCGGCACCTCGCAATCGAGTGGGCCCTCTTCCGGTGCTTCGACGCCAAGAGTCCGACCGGCCCACCAGGCGACCTCGGGGTCGAAGCGCACCGTGGCGGTGACTCGTTCGTCGGTGCCCGCCTCCCAGGGGTGGTTGCTCATGGCCGACTTGACGTCGAACTTCCTCGGCCGCGCGAAGGTGTCCCGTTTCTCGCCGACCTCGACACCCGACATGCGGTCGACCCGGTAGAGGCGCTCCCCTTCCGGCCCCTCGCCGACGATGTACCAGTGACCTCGGCGATGGCCCATTCCGTAGGGCTTGAGACTCCGTTCCGCGCCGTGGTAGTGGAAACGGAGATCGCGGCGCTCGGTGATGGCGAGGAACAGGTCGCCAAGCACTGCGGTCTCGGCCCCGAGGTCGGCACCCAGGGGCTCGATCCCCATCCCACGCTCCGCCCCGCCCAGTTTGAGCAGACCCTCGAGCCCGGCGTTGGTCCCGCCCAGTCGGACCATTCTCGCCGCCACCGAAAGGGCCACTCGCTCTTCCTCGGTCAGCCCGGGGTCGGGGATGGCGTACTTGTCCGGGTCGACCATGTATCCGAAGTCGACCTCCCAGATGTCGAGAGCCTGTCGCTCGAGAGGGACACCGAGACTGCGCAGGAGGTCCTTGTCCCGCTCGAACATGCGGTGGAAGGCGTCGTCGCTCTGGTCCCCATAGCCGAGGACGGTGTGCCGGATGTCCTCGGCGGTAACCGGCACCGGCGACTCGAGCAGGTAGATGAGAAGGTTGAGCACCCGCTCCACAACGTTCTGCATGAGCAGATTGTGGTCCGTTCGGGACCACAATCTGTGCTACGGGCAATGAGCTATGAGCGACGGGCCAAAAGCAAGCATCCGCCCCGTGTGTTTCTGGCTCGTAGCCCGTTGCCCGTAGCACGTGGCTCATCTCTGAGCCGAAGGATCAGAGACTCTCTATCAGCTTCTCGACGCGCTCGTCGTGGGACTTGAACGGGTCCTTGCACATCACGGTCCGTTGCGCCTGGTCGTTCAGCTTGAGATGGACCCAGTCGACGGTGAAATCGCGCTTGCGGGCCTTCGCCGCCTTGATGAAGGCGCCCCGGAGCCGCGCTCTGGTCGTCTGCGGTGGCTGACGCACTGCCACCGCCACCTTCTCGTCGGTCACCACCCGGTCGACCAGGCCCTTGGACTCGAGCAGGTAATAGAGGCCGCGCTTGCGATCGACGTCGTGATAGCTGAGGTCGATCATCGACATGCGAGGGTCCGACATGGGGATGCCACGCCGGTCGGCGTAGCGCTCGAGGAGACGATGCTTGATCACCCAGTCGACCTCACGATCGAGGGTCATCGGGTCTTTTTCCAACCCGGTGAGCAGGTGCTCCCAGCGATCGATGGCTCCCTGCACCTCCGGAGGGAATCCGGGGCTGCGGGCGA
Source organism: Acidimicrobiia bacterium (assembly GCA_035462175.1). Classification (GTDB taxonomy): domain Bacteria; phylum Actinomycetota; class Acidimicrobiia; order Spongiisociales; family ZC4RG35; genus JARDZU01. Next base: position 37,727 of record DATHUP010000069.1, read on the forward strand.
ATCTCATCGCCCGGTCAAGGTACTCCCACTGGATGTCGAGCGCTGACAGCTCCCTCCCGTTGGCCAGCTTGATCTTGCGCCGGCAGGTGACGTCATGGGACACCTCGCGAATGGCCCGGATCGGGTTCTCGAGGGACAGGTCCCGGAAGACCACGTCGCGCTCGATCATCTGGAGCAGGGCGACCATGGTTCCCACCTTGACGAAGGTGGCGTACTCGGACATGTTGGAATCGCCGGCGATGACGTGGAGGCGGCGGTAACGCTCGGCGTCGGCGTGTGGCTCGTCCCTGGTGTTGATTATGGGACGGGACCGGGTCGTGGCCGAGGAAACGCCCTCCCAGATGTGGTCGGCGCGCTGCGCGATCGAATACGCCGTTCCTCGCGGGGTCTGGGTCAGCTTGCCGGCTCCCAGGAATATCTGACGTGTGACCAGGAACGGGATCAGCACGTCGACTGTGCGGTGAAAGTCCTTGTGCCGGCTGACCAGGTAGTTCTCGTGACAACCGTAGGAGTTGCCCGCGCTGTCGGTGTTGTTCTTGAACACGTAGATCTCGCCCCTGATCCCCTCCTCCTCGAGCCGCTCCTCGGCGCCGCGAACCAGACCTTCCAGGATCCGCTCCCCCGCCTTGTCGTGGGCGACGACGTCCTCGAGGCTGTCACATTCGGGCGTGGCGAACTCGGGATGGGATCCGACGTCGAGATACAGCCGGGCGCCGTTCTCCAGGAAGACATTGGAGGAACGGCCCCAGGACACCACCCGGCGGAAGAGGTAGCGGGCGACTTCGTCCGGGCTGAGACGTCGTTGGCCACGCAGGGTGCATGTCACCCCGTACTCGTTCTCCAATCCGAAGATCCGTCGGTCCACGTAGTCAGGCTAAACGTGGTGCGGCGCTGCCGTGGGAGAGATTGTCCGCACGTCGTCGAATGGGGCTCTCAGGTGGCCGGGAGCTCGTCTCCGGTCAGCCTCCTGAACGTCCGTCGCCCGTTGGAGTAGTCGAGGACGGCGGCCTCCCAACCTTCGCTGTCCCGACCCTCGGCCCTCCGGAACGCCTCGGTCCCCACCTCGAGGGCCCGCTCCAGGCTCATCGATTCTTCCCAGAGATCGCCGAGTGCCTCGGTCAGCTGCTCCGCTTTGCCTCCGATGGCGACGAAGTTTCGCTCGTCGTAGAGGGTGCCGTCGTATGTGACCCGGAAGAGCCGATGCGCATCGCCGTGCTCATCCTCTCCCTGTTCGGCTATCTCGACGATGAGGATCTCGACCTCGTATGGCTTGGGGTCTCGAGTGAAGATGACACCGAGGGTCTGGGCGAAGGCGGTGGCCAGGCCCATGGCGGTGACGTCGTCACGTGAGTAGAGATAACCCATCAGGTCGGCCTGCCGGATTCCCGCCTTCCGCAACGTCTCGAACTCGTTGTACCTGCCTACGCCGGCGAAGGCGATCCGGTCGTATACCTCGCTGATCTTGTGCAGCGCGGTGGAGGGGTTCTCGGCGAGGAGGAGGACCCCGTCGGCGTAATCGACGGCGATGATCGAGCGGCCGCGGGCGATGCCCTTGCGAGCGAACTCCGCCTTGTCCCGAACCTGCTGCTCGGGTGGGACATAGAACGGGATGGTCAACGGATTGCCTCGACTGCCTGACGGGCCAGGGGCTCCACGGCTGCGTCGTCCATCTCGACGAACCCGTCACTGTCGATCCGGATCACATTGGGATAGATCCCCCGGGTCAGGTCGGGGCCCCCGGTGGCTGTGTCCTCCTGGGAGGCGGCGACCAGGGCCTTGACCGCCAGCTCGGCGGCCTCGTCGGCGCCCAGGTCCTCCCGGTAAACGGTGCGCAGATATGACTTGGCGAGCCGCGCTCCGGAGCCGGTGCTCCCAAAGTCGATCTCCTCGTATCGCCCTCCGACGGCGTCGTAGCTGAACAGGCGTCCCCGGCCCTCTCGAGGGTCGTAGCCGGCGAATAGCGGGACCACCACCAATCCCTGGAAGGCCATCGGGAGTTGACCCCGGACCAGACGAGCCAGGAAGGAAGCCTGCCCATCGAGCGACAGACGCACTCCTTCTATCTTCTCGTAGTGCTCCAGCTCGACCTGGAACAACTTCACCATCTCCGTGGCGAGACCGGCGATCCCGGCGATGGAGATGGCCGAGTAGCGGTCGGCCGGAAACACCTTGCGGATCCGGCGATGGGCCACGAGGTGGCCCTCGGTCGCTCTGCGGTCGCCTGCCATCACCACACCCCCGTCGAAGCGGAGCGCCAGCACGGTGGTGCCCTCAGGTGCGAGAGGCGGCTTCTCACCGACGGGCAGGCTCCAGGTGGGCCGGTTCCCCAGCGAGTCGAGCAGGTCGGTGAAGCTGGAACCGGGGCTGGGTGCCAGCATGGGCAGAGGGCCCGTGGGTGAGATCACTCCCCGCCCTTCTGGACGTAGTTCTTGACGAACTCCTCGGCGTTCTCCTCGAGGACCTCGTCGATCTCGTCGAGCAGGTCGTCGAGCGCCTCCAGATCCGCCTCGCTCTCTACCTTCTCGGCGGATTGCTCGTCGGACTTCTTCTTCTCCTGATCCCGGGATTGGGACCGCTCTCTGTCAGACATCAGATTTCATCCTCCTAGGCGGCGCAGAAGGTCGGCCGCGTCCTCGGCTTCGTCGATCATGGCTCCGACCAGATCGGCGCCACCTCGCAGCGGCTCCATCATAGGAACCCGTTTCAGGTGGGATTCCCCGGTGTCGAAGACCAGCGAGTCCCAGTTGGCGGCCACCAGCGAGTCGGAGAACTCAGAGACACACCTCCCCCGAAAGTAGGCACGCGTGCGCGGTGGCGGGTTGAGAGCGGCGTTCTGGATCTGGTCGTCGTCGAAGAGCCGGCGCATCGCTCCTCGACTCACCAGACGGTTGTAGAGGCCCTTCTCGGGGTCGACATCGTGGTACTGCAGGTCTAGGGCGCGCAGCTTGGAGTCCTGCCAGGTGAGACCGTCCCTGTCGACATACCCTTCGAAGAGTCTTCGCTTGGCTGCCCAGTCGAGGGTGTCTGCGAGACGGGACGGATCGGTCTCGAGCAGCTCGAGGGTGCGCTCCCACTCGGCGATCACCTGGTCCCAAACCGGGTCGTCGAGCTCCTTCTCGACGTACTTGGCCAGCCACTCCAGGTACCTGCCCTGCAACTCGAGTGCGGTCGCTGTTCCCCCGCCATCGAGCTCCAGGGGCCGGCCCAGGCTCAGGTCGTGGCTCACTCGCCAGCAGGACTCGACCGGATCGAGAAGATCGAGGGGATCGGGCAGGGCACCGTCCTCCAATGCGGCCAGCATCAGTGCGGTGGTCCCGATCTTGAGGAAGTCCTGATACTCGGAGAGGTTGGCGTCGCCGATGATCACGTGGAGCCGCCGGTACTTCGACGGGTCGCCGTGGGGCTCGTCCCTGGTATTGATGATCGGCCGCTTCAGGGTTGTCTCGAGACCGACCTCCTCCTCGAAGAAGTCGGCCCGTTGCGTGAGCTGGAAGTCGACGTCGGGCCGGTCGTTCTCGGATCCGACTTTGCCGGCACCGGTGAAGACCTGCCGGGTCACCAGGAAGGTGGTGGCAAAGCGGATCACGTCTCCGAATGGAGTCTCGCGGGAGAGCAGATAGTTCTCGTGAGCCCCGTAGGAGTTGCCTTTACCGTCGGAGTTGTTTTTGTATAGGGAGACCTGCTTGCCGGCCAACTCGCTGGCGGCGCGGGCTGCGGATCGCATCACTTGCTCCCCCACCTTGTCGTAGAGCGCCGCCTCCAACGGGTCGTAGCACTCGGGGGACGAGTACTCGGGATGGGCATGATCGACGTAGAGACGGGCGCCGTTGGCGAGAACCGAGTTGACCACCGCCCCTTCCGGGTCGACCACGCCGAAGGTGTCGTGCCCGAAACCCCTGGCGTCGCGCCCCGGCGATTCCTCTTCGTAGGACCACTGCACCTTCACCCGGTCCCCCGGGTAGCTGTTGACCACCAGCGAGGAGGCAACTGCCGGGTTGAATCCGATATCCCCTCTCACCACGATGCCGTACTCGGTCTCGGTGCCGAGCACCTTGTGGATGGCCATCAGAGGTATTGACCCGCTGAGACCTTCTCGATCAAGCGACTCTCGTCATCACCGTCGACCAGGGTTCGGACGTAGACGATCCGCTCCCCCTTCTTCCCCGACACGCGTGCCCAGTCGTCGGGATTGGTCGTGTTGGGGAGGTCTTCCTGCTCCCGGAACTCTTGTTTGATGGCGTCGGTGAGGTCCGACTGGCGGACACCGGGCTCACCACCGGCGATTTGCCGCTTGATCGCGTCCTTCTTCGCCCTTCTCACGATGTTCTCGATCATGGCCCCCGAGGCGAAGTCCTTGAAATAGAGGACCTCCCGGTCGCCGGAGGCGTATGTCACCTCGAGGAACCGGTTCTCGTCGGACTCGGCGTACATGGCCTCGACCGTCGTCTCGATGAAGGAGGCGATCGTATTGGCCCGGTCGCCACCATGTTGTGCCAGTGCTTCGCCGTCGATCGGGGTCTCGTCGCTTATGTAGATGCGGAAGATCTCCCGGGCGGCGACCGTGTCCGGCCGGTTGATCTTGATCTTGACGTCGAGACGGCCCGGTCTGAGGATGGCCGGGTCGATCAGGTCCTCACGGTTGGAGGCGCCGATCACGACCACGTTCTTCAGAGACTCCACGCCGTCGAGCTCGGAGAGGAGCTGGGGCACGATCGTGGACTCGACATCGGAGCTGATACCGGTGCCCCTGGTTCGGAACAGCGAGTCCATCTCGTCGAAGAAGACGATCACCGGGACGCCTTCGTCGGACTTCTCCTTGGCGCGTTGGAAGATGAGGCGGATCTGGCGCTCGGTCTCTCCCACCCACTTGTTGAGCAGCTCCGGTCCTTTGATGTTGAGGAAGTAGGACCGGACGTCGGGGCTACCGGTCTGCTCGGAGACCTTCTTGGCCAGGCTGTTGGCAACCGCCTTGGCGATCAGGGTCTTGCCACAGCCGGGAGGGCCGTAGAGGAGGATGCCCTTGGGCGGCTCCAGCTGGTATTCGCGGAACAGGTCCTTGTGCATGTAGGGAAGTTCGACGGTGTCCCGTATCTGCTCGATCTGCTCGGCCAGTCCCCCGACCTCCTCGTAGGTGATGTCGGGCACCTCCTCCAGGACGAGCTCCTCGACCTCAGGGCGCTCCATCTTCTCCAGGACAAGCCCTGTCTTGGTGTCGATCCGCACGTAGTCGCCGGGTCGAAGCTTGACGTCGGCCATGGTCTCGGAGCGTTGCAGCACCCGCTCCTCGTCGGCATGGGCGAAGACCACCACCCGCCCGTCGCTCAGCGCCTCGCGTACCCGGAGGACCTCGCCGGCCGGCTCGAAATGGCGCACGTCGATGATGTTGAACGCCTCATTGAGGAGGACTTCTTGTCCCACCTGGAGCTTCTTCACCTCGACGTTGGGCTGGGCGGCGACCCGCAGCTTGCGACTGCCGGTCAGGATGTCGAGTGTGCCGTCGTCGTTCACCTGGAGGACCGTCCCGAAATTGTTCGGGGGCGAGGTCAGCTTCTCCACCTCTTCCCGGAGCACACCCAGCTGTTCCTTGGCCTCTTCCAGCACCGCGGAGAGCTTGTCGTTCTGGGCCATCGCCCGATCGAGACGTTCCCGCATCCGGGTCAGCTCGTTCTCCAGCTCCTCGACCCGGGCCGGGGACTCGCGGACACGACGGCGCAGAACGGCGATCTCCTCCTCGAGCGCGGCCACCACGCCGCGCAGCTGAGTGGCGTCGTCCGGTCTCCGTCCTTCGTCCACGGGCTTCCTCCTGGCCTTGGTCGCCTTGTCTAGCAGTATACGAATCGGTCTCTTTACTTCTTCGGGTTCCGATGCCCGATACCCGATCATGGCACCTTGCCCCGACAAAGGAGAGCGTCGGCGGACCGGGTGGTCGACTTGAGCGCGGCGGGGTTCGGCTCTCGACGGAGATGCACACCCCGGGCGTCCAGACTCAGGTTGGGCGGGGGGCGATCTTTCTCATGAAGACCAGGAAGCCGGTGTGGCCGATCATGTTGTGCTCCGGCCGAACCGACCGCCCCGAGACGTTCCAGTCGCGGACGAGGAACTCCTTGATCTCGATCTCGGTGAACACCCCCGCGGCGCGGGCCTCCTCGACCAGGGTCTGCACCTGGATGACGGTGGGAAGATACGAGACGAGCACTCCTCCCGGCGGTTGGTGCTCGGCGGCGACCTTCAACACATGCCAGGGCTCGGGAAGATCGAGGACGATTCGCTCCGCGGCCACTTCCTCCACCTGGTCGGCGACGTCGCCGATGCGAAGCTCGACGTTGTCCGGGATCGAGCCGTACCAGCGCTCCATTGCCTTGCGGGCGTGGGCGGCGTGATCGTCTCTCAACTCGACACTGATCACCCGCCCCGTCGGCCCGACGGCCCGGCTCAGGCCCAGGGTCAATGCACCCGATCCGGTGCCCGCTTCGAGCACCGTCATCCCCGGGCCGATGTCGCCGTAGACCAGGATCGGGCCCAGGTCCTTCGGATAGACGAGCTGGGCGCTCCGCTTCATCTTGAGCACGAAGTCGGCAAGACGTGGGCGGATGAGGAGGAGGTGGGCTCCGGTGGAAGACCCCACCCAGGTACCGTCCTCCCGTCCTATCAGGTCGGTGTGGGCCACCGCGCCTTCGTGGTATTGGAAGGTCCGGCCCGGGTCGAGGGCGAGGAGGAAGTGACGTCCTTTGTCATCGATGAGAAGGGCAGGATCACCCTCGGCAAACTTCATGAGAAGATCGAGAAGACCGAGATCCCGAGGGCGAGGACCATCGAGACCACGACGACCCAGATGATGGCCTGAACGATTTTGCGATTCTGCATCGGTTCCGAATGTGGTGAACTGGGGGCAACGGTAGACAGATGAAGACCCTCTTACGCCTCTTCGGGATCAGGGATGTGCGGGCCGCCGGTGTGGCGCGCACCCTGCGCGGGCTCCGCAACGGCGATCAGCGGGATCTGTACACCGGCCTCGGACTCGCCGCTCTGGCCTATCTGACCAGCACCCGGCCACGCCGCCAGTTGCTCTACCGCAAACGGGTCCCGGAAGGCTCCGCCCTCGTCATCCACCACCGCCGCCGCGGAGACCCCAAGATCGAGGTGGTCAAGCCGCGGTAGACATTTCTGTGCGGGTGTGCCGCGCGTCTAGCCGCGCGCGGAGCCGAACAGAAGGAAGGTCACACCCGGTATACCTCGACCATGGTCTTGCTTCTCGAGCCGCGTCGACGGCCGAGGATGAAGGCGGCGAGGACGATGAGTGCGACGACTACGCCGGCGATCACCGCCGTGTCCTTCGCCGACTCCTTGGTCTGATTGACCGCGGAGACGATCTCGTTCGCCTTGGCCTCGATGTCCTGTTTAGTGACCGTCACTCTGCATCCTCCACACGACGAGACCGGCCCCGCCCGCCGCGGCCAGCGCGGTTATGAACCTGGCCAACACCACCCACCACTCTCCATGAGGTAGCCACATCTTGAGCCCGCTGTACAGGGCGAGAACCAGGAAGAAGGCGCCGAGCGATATGGCTACCGCGCCGCCGATGCCCATTCCAGCGGACTTGCCCAGCCTCTTCGCCGGCTCCAGCGTCTCCTGACGCAGATACTCCCGCGACATGTCGATCAGCTCGCCGGTCAGTTGCGGTATCTCGTGCGGCTCGGGCATCGGACGGCAAGGCTAACAAGGGCTGGACACACTGCCAGTGCCCGGTATGGTGCTTCTCCAGTGAACTTCGTCAGATCCTTGACGTCATTGGGCCCGCGGTACCGGGCGCTGTGGCTCGGTCAGGCGGTGAGCCACTTCGGGACCTACGTCGCTTGGGTGACTCTGCCCTTGCTCGTTCTCGACATCCAGGACAGGACCGGCTCCGGGACCACGCTGGACTTTGCCCTCACCTATGCGCTGGAGACCGCTCCTGCGCTGCTCTTGGGACTGTTCGCCGGAGTGCTCCTCGATCGCTGGCACCTGCGCCCGATCATGGTGGCCACCGATCTCTTCCGCGCTTCGGCCTTCTTCTATCTGGTTGCCACGTACCCGTCCCATGGGATCGGCACCGTGTTCGTGGTTGCCTTCATCGTCGGTTCGATGACAACCTTCTTTGACGGGGCGCTGTACGCGCTCATCCCCTCTCTGGTTCCCCGACGGCGCCTGGCGGACGCCAACAGCTTCGTCGCCGCCAGTCAACAGGCGAATTTCGCCATCGGATCCCTCGCCGCCGGCGTATTCGCCGCCGCAACCGGCGGACCCCAGCTCGGTCTGTTCATCAATGGTTCGAGCTTCGTGGTCTCCGCGGTGTTCCTGTACTGGGTCGGCCGGGTCGAGCACCATCGAAGTCCGGACGATCGGCGCGCTCCCTTCTTCAAGGAAGCAGTCCACGGGCTCCGCTATATCTGGTCCGAGCCGAGGCTTCGCATCACCACCATCGCCGCCGCGGTGCCCAACTTCGTGATGGGGTTCGTCGAAGCCACCTTCGTGCTGCTTGCCTATGTGATCCTTCGCGCCGAGAGCGATGTCCAGGTCGGGTTCTTGGTCGCCGCCATGGGAGTGGGCGGGATTGTCGGAGCCCTGCTCGCCCCGCAGGTGGTGCGAAGCATGGGTCTGGGCCGGACAATGACGGTGGGCTTGATTGTGACCGGCCTCCTCTTGTTCGCTGTCATGTTCACCACCTTCGGCGCAACCGCACTCGCCCTCAACGCCGGATGGATGCTCGGTGTCTCGCTGATCAACGTGCCCCTGGCCACGATCAGACAGCACTACGCCAAGGAGAGCATGCTGGGGCGGGTGATCTCGGCAAGCCGCGCCGTCGGCTGGGCCACGTTGCCCATCGGAGCTCTGATCGGAGGTTGGCTCGGTGAGACCGAAGACACCCTCCCTCTCGTCGCCCGCACCTTTCCCGTTCTTCTCCTGCTGACTGCAATATGGCTGATCAGGACCGTGGTGTGGACGGACACTTTCGGCCCCAACTTCGAAGGAAGGCACAGCCGAACAAGAGAGAGCCGGGCCGAGGCCGCATGAGCGCGGGGAACCCCGGACATCTGTCACTGGAGGAGTTGGCTCTCGGTCTACCTCATGTCATCGGCGCGCCCTCCGATGAAGGCAGTGTGGAGATGCTGGTGGCGCGTCCGGAGGAGAACCAGCGACTGACACCGGCCTCGGCCCAGGTGAGCGCGTCACTCGGCCTGCACGGGGACCACTGGTCCACCGGCAAATACCGAAATCAGCCCGACATCCAGATCGCAATCATCAACTCCAGGCTGCTCGATATGGTGTCGGGTGGTGACAGGGAGCGCTGGGCGTCGGCCGGCGACAACATCGTGGCGGATCTCGACCTGAGCCATGCGAACTTGGTGCCGGGTCAGAAGCTGGAGGCCGGTTCGGCGGTGCTCGAGATAACGGATACTCCGCACGCCGGGTGCAAGAAGTTCGCGTCCAGGTTCGGCGCCGATGCGCTTCGCTTCGTCAATATCGGCCAGGGAACGGAGCTGCGCTTGCGCGGGGTCTATGCCCG
>DATHUP010000070.1:0-15524 GCA_035462175.1 Acidimicrobiia bacterium
AAGGAGGGCTTCCATGCTTGCACTGTGGACCAAGGTAACGAGCTGGATGCGCGAGGAGAAGGGTGCCTCGATGGTCGAGTATGCTCTGCTCGTTGTCCTGATCGCCATCGTGGCTCTCGTCGCCGTGCAGATCGCCGGTAACGAGGTCTCCGAGACCTTCAGTGAAGTCGCCTCCGGACTCGGCTAAACCATCACCGATCAAACAAATGAGAGGGGGCCCGCTACGCGGGCCTCCTTTCGTTGTGGATAGGTTGGGCAGAGAGACTGGAGTGGCAGGTTTCTCCTGCATTTCCCCTCAGGTTCAGGCCGATGATGCCGATGAATACCTCAGCAGGCCATTACGTCCGACCTAAGGAGGGCTTCCATGCTTGCATTGTGGACCAAGGTATCGAGCTGGATGCGCGAGGAAAAGGGCGCCTCCATGGTTGAGTACGCTCTGCTCGTCGTCCTGATCGCCATCGTTGCTCTCGTCGCCGTGCAGATCGCCGGCACCGAGGTCTCCGAGACCTTCAGCGAAATCGGATCCGGCCTCGACAACTAAGTCGAACCACGACCGCTGAATGGGCCCGCTCCGGCGGGCCCATTCGCATTTGCTCATGGGCCGATCGCCTCATTGCCCGGCCCAGCGACCCCACCTAGCTTGATCGTTGCTAGTCAAGATCCACCTACCCAAGGAGGGGTTCCATGCTTGCTTTGTGGACCAAGGTAACCAGTTGGATGCGTGAGGAGAAGGGCGCCTCGATGGTCGAGTACGCTCTGCTCGTCGTCCTCATCGCCATCGTTGCTCTCGTCGCCGTGCAGATCGCCGGCAACGAGGTCTCCGAGACCTTCAGCGAAATCGGATCCGGCCTCGGCTAGACCGAACGGACTAACCGTCTAGAGAGGGTCCGCAATGCGGGCCCTCTTGTTGTCCGGACCTGATGGGCCGATCGCCCCATTGGTCCGTTGCCTGATCGGGCCTAGCTTGAACATTGCAAGTTGAGATGAATACCCAAGGAGGGGTTCCATGTTTTCTCTGTGGACCAAGGTAACCAGTTGGATGCGTGAGGAGAAGGGCGCCTCGATGGTTGAGTACGCCCTGCTCGTTGTCCTCATCGCCATCGTTGCTCTCGTGGCCGTGCAGATCGCCGGCAACGAGGTCTCCGAGACCTTCAGCGAAATCGGATCCGGTCTCGGCTAGACCGAACTCGAATACCTGGAAGGGACCCGCCTGGCGGGTCCTTTCTGCATTATGCCTTCAGGTTCGGCCTGACAAGGCCGATGAATAGATGAGCAGGCCAATACGTCCGACCAAAGGAGGGCTTCCATGCTTGCATTGTGGAACAAGGTATCGAGCTGGATGCGTGAGGAGAAGGGCGCCTCGATGGTTGAGTACGCCCTGCTCGTTGTTCTCATCGCCATCGTTGCTCTCGTCGCCGTGCAGATCGCCGGCAACGAGGTCTCCGAGACGTTCAGCGAAGTCGCTTCCGGTCTCGGCTAAACCCAGACCGACCAATCATTGAACTAGGGGGCCCGCTCGCGGGCCCCCTAGTTCAATGCCGTGAGTGGTCTGTCGACTTCGGATCTGTCGCCTGCGTCTGGGCGAGAGCAAAGTCCACTGCCTGCTCTCGAATCTCGTCCGGGTCGCCCTCCAGCGATAGGCGATGTGCGTGGGATGTTCGCCCGTCGGCCACACCCACGAACACCGTGCCGACGGGCACACCTTCCTCGGTTTCGGGACCAGCCACACCGGTGGTAGAGAGCCCGACGTCGGTGCGCAGGAGCCTTCGTACCCCGTCGGCCATCTGCTCAGCCGCTCGCGCGGTCACCACTGGCCCAGGTTCGACCCCGAGCAGATCGAACTTCATCTCCGCGTGATACGCGACGAGGCCACCGATGAACCAATCACCCGAGGTCGGTGTGGCCACGATGCGCGCCATCAGTAGACCGCCCGTGCATGACTCGGCCACGGCCACGGTTGGGTGCGAGTGCGCGTGGGGCATCTCAAAGGGCTCGAGTCTCATGAGGTCGTGACCTTTCCCCAGACCCCGGACTCCAAACCCGGTCGCTAGGGTCTGAGCACCACGTAGGACTCGTCTTCGTAGGTAGCCCTCCACCCGGCCGCCTCCAACTCCCCTACCAGGTCTTCGTCGGTCCTGAGTAAGGCCTGTTCGATGTGGTCACGCTGGAATACCGGCTCCCAATCGGTTTCCAGGTCTCGCATCGCCACGAACTCGGCCATGTTGTCCCCGTACAACTCGGCGCGGTCGTCGATGTAGACGAGACGCTCCGGTCCCATTGCCCAGATGAGGTATCCGCCTGCCCGGTCGTCGTGAAAAGTGGGCACGTCGGCCAAGTGGGTGGCTGCGGCCACGGGGAGCCGTTCCTCGTCGAGGGACCCATCCGATGCAATCAGGAACGGCAGGACCAGGACAACCGTGGCGAACAGCGCTGCAGCCGGAACGGAGAAGCGCCGACTCTCGCCGACGCCGAGACCGGCGAGCGCGGTGGCCAGCAACGGGACGAGGGCGATCCAGGCCGGAGGCACCGCCCTCGTCGAGCTGAAGGCGAGGAGGAGGAAGGGCACCAATATCCAGAGATGCCGTGGCGCGACCAAACCTCGCGCGGCTCCGAACACGATCAGAGCGACTCCGACGAGGAACGGAAAAAAGACCACTGATAGGACTTCGGGCTGTCTCCACTCGGTGAGGAGAGCGAGGGCGGGGCCTGCCTCGGAGAATTCGAGGAGGATTTCGAGCACGCCGAGCCCGTGTGCGGTCACAAGGGTCGTCAGACCGGCCACGATGGCCGTGGGCAGCCCTTTCCAGTTCGCCTGGGCGATGATGGTCAAACCGACGTAGGCGAGCCCTATGACGAAGCTGCCGTGGACCGAGGCCCAGATCCAGAACAGGAACGGGATGCACCATCGGGCGCTGGGTCGGTCCCAGGCGAGTATCACCACGGCGAAGATGGCGAACGAGAAGATCACCGGCCGGGGGACGAGAAAGCTCAGGAGGAGCACCGTGGTCAGGATGAGGACGATTGCCGTGGCGGGGAGGCTCTTGGAACGCCGAAATGCGGCCAGCCCGATGGCGAGGAATGTGATCGAGCTGATAACGAGCAGCATTGGGGGGACGAAGCCCAGGCCCCAGTGCGACTCCCCCCAGGAGTAGAGCAGCTCGGTCAGCCAGCTCTGGGTCAACCAAGGCTCCCCCTGCATGGTGAAGGAGAAGGGATCGGCGACGAGCACCTCCCCGGACCGGGCCTGCAACTCGCCCGCCCTGATGTGCCAGAGGAAAGAGTTGTCCCGTATCGGGGCCCAGGCGTCGACGACCAGAGGCACCCAGGGGATGATCAGGATGAGCTGGGAGAGAGAGAATCGCCGCGAAGACGGCTCCACCGCCGTCCCTTTCATCAGTCGATGAAGGCGTCGCCGATAGAGATGGCGGCAGGGCCCAAGAGCACGATGAACAGGGAAGGGAAGATGCAGAAGACCAGTGGGAAGACCAGCTTCACCGGGGCTGCGAACGCCTTTTCTTGTGCCCTCTGACGCCTCTTCACCCGCATCTCGTCGGCCTGGACCCTGAGCACCCGGGAAATGGTCACACCAAAGGCTTCGGCCTGGATCATGGCGAGGATGAACGAGCGAAGTTCCTCGACGTCGGTCCGTTCCATCAGATGACGCATGGCGTCTCGGCGACTGACACCGACCCTGGTCTCCTGGAGCATGCGGAAGAACTCCTCGGAGAGAGGCCCGGGCACGGTCGAGACCACCCGGGAAAGGGCGGAGTCGAAGCCGAGGCCCGCCTCCACCGAGATCACCAACAGGTCGAGAACGTCGGGCAGGGCCCGAAGCATGGTCGTGCGACGCTCCTCGATCTTTCGCTGCAACCAGGCATCAGGCCCGAAGAACCCGAGCGCGATAGGCATGACGAACAGGGCGACCCGTTGCAGATTGTCGCCGCCATAGTTGGTGAGGAAGAAGGCTGCGAACAGACCACCCGCGGTGGTCAGCAACTTGATGACGATGAACGAGGGGGCATCGAGGTTGCCCGGGTTCCCTGCCAACACGATCTGGTGCTGCTTCTTCTCCAGGTATCCAACCGGGGTGAAGCGCCGGAGAACGCCGGAGATCTTGAGCACGACCGGCCCGATGGTTCTCTGTGCCAGCGGTTTGGCAAGCTCGTCGTCTCGGAGCGAACCCGCCCCCGTGGCGCGCCCATAGACGGCGAGACGGTTGGTCATGTCCTCTCGGGCACGACTCACGCCGAGCCCGGCCCAGACGATGACGAAGAAGACCAGCGCCGAGACCGAGATCACGGCGAGCATCTGACCGTCGAGTGTTGTGATGTTCATACTTCGATGTCCACGATCTTTCGGAGCCAATAGATTCCGCCGGCCATGAGGATCCCCCCGGCCACCAGGGCGATGCGCCCCATCGTGGCGTCGAGGAGTGGCTGGAGATAGTCACGGTTGCTGAACCAGAGGAAAGCCCCCAGGGCGAATGGCAGGGAACCGAGGACGATGGCGGATATCCGGCCCTCGGCGGTGAGAGCCCTGATCTCGCCCTTGAGCCGGTTCCTGGCCAACATGGTGTCGGCCACCGTCTGCAAGACCTCGGCCAGGTTTCCACCAACCTCACGTTGGATCTCTATGGCCATGGTGGCCCACTCGAAGTCTTTCGACTGCGTTCGGGCGACGATCCCTTGCAGGGAGTCGGGTACAGACCGACCCAGACGTGCCTCGACGACAGCCCTGCTGAACTCGCGAGCCGTTGGATCGGGGGCCTCAGAGGCGACAGCTTCGATGGCCTGCAGCAACGAGTAGCCGGCCCGAAGAGAAGTGGAGAGCAGAGTCAGAGTGTCAGGAAGCTGCCTCTCGAACCTCTTCCGTTCCCTGGTGCCGGCGTACCTGATCAAGAAGGCGAAGAAGAGGAGGAGTGCTCCGAAAGCGATCAGACCGAACATTGGCGAGTTGAAGATGGCCAGGAAGACCCCGCCCACGGCAGAAAGACCGATCATGGCCAGGATGGCCTCTCCGGGCGACATCGGGACATTGGCCTGCTCCAGCGCCGCGTTCACCCCTGAGAGCAGACCGCGCTTGCGCACTTCCTCTTCGGCGGCCTGACTGAAGCGATTGAGGAGCGGGATCCGCTGTAGGAACGGCCGCTTCTCCTCCTCGCCGGAACGCGAACGACGGCCATATGCCTGGAGGCGCTTGGCGAACCGACCTCCTCCCTGCTCCTCGTCGCGTCCGAACAGGATGACGATGAAGAGAAAGGCGGTGAGCCCGATTCCGGCCGTAGCGATCAGGGAGAGGTTGCTCAAACCGAGTGGCGAGGTGCTCTCGACGACGCTCCCGGTGACTTGCACCGGGGCCGCGGTGGTCGTGGGGGCCGCGGTCACTGTCGTCGCGACGGCGTATCCGGAGACCGGGAATGCCACCGTCGAGGAAAGGCCGCCCGGGTAGCTGACCGCGAACTCGGCCTCGCCCGGGGCTGTCACAGGCGACACAAAGCGGGCAACGAGCGTGTTGCTTATCTCACGGCTGATCTGGCTGTAGAGACCGGAGAGCTGGGCCGGGTCGGGAGTCGACAAGAACAAGCCATTGCCCGCCGTGGCCACGGCTGCAACCGCTTCGGGGTTGAACTCGCCTGACTCGAGGGCAACGGCGAAGACACGGGCGTCGCTTGCCTCCGCGGCGCCGAGAGCCTCTTCCGCGGTCGCCGTCGACTGCGTGTCGGCTCCGTCGGTGAGCACGATCATGTTGGGCAGCAAGTTGGACGAAGCACCCTCGAAGAGGGACAGGCCGAGGATCACCGCATCGTTGAAGGCCGTCTCTCCCTCGGCGACCAGGGCGGCGATGCGGGCATTGAGGTCGTTGGCATTGGTGGTGAACCCGGTCTGGACCACCGCGGTGTCGGAGAAGCTGACCACGGCGATCGAGTCCTCCGGGCGCTTCTGGTCGATGAAGCTCTGAGCCGCTGCCTTGGCCGCGTCCATCGGAGCGCCCAGCATCGACCCGGAGGTGTCGATTACCAGGACCACGCCGACCGGGACGCTCGACTCACCGAGCGGTGCGACCTCGAGATCTGAGACCGGCTGGCCGTCCACCGTCACCGAGAGCTGGGCCGGGTCGGGTGTCTCGGCGAGATTGCGGAACTCGACAACGACCAGGGTCTGGCCGCCTTCGGCGTATCTGGAGCCGTTGATGTCGACGATCTCGACTTCGGGTCCCGAGGTTTGGGCCACGGCAGCCGTGCTCAACCCGAGTACGAGCGCGGCCACCAGGGCTAGGAGACGCTTCAAGATCAGCCTCTCCTGGCGAACGGCTCGGGGTCGAACAGGTCGGCGGGCAGCCGGATGCCCTGGTTCTCCAGGTCCTGGGAGAAGGTTGGCCGGATCCCGGTTGCCTTGAGACGGCCCTTGTACACACCGTTCTCGTCGACACCCATCCCGAAGTCGAAGAGGAACAGGTCCTGCAGGGTGATGATGTCGCCCTCCATGCCTTCCACCTCGGTGACATGGGTCACCCGACGGGTTCCGTCCTTGAGCCGGGACACGTGGATGACCAGGTCGACGGCGGCCGCGATCTGCTCCCGGATGGCGCGCATGGGAAGGTCGAAGCCGGCCATCATCACCATGGTCTCGATACGGGACAAGGTGTCGCGGGGGCTGTTGGAGTGAATAGTGGTCAGCGAGCCGTCGTGACCGGTGTTCATCGCCTGGAGCATGTCCAGTGCCTCGGCGCCACGAACCTCACCGACGACGATGCGATCGGGACGCATACGCAGTGTGTTGCGCACCAGTTCGCGGATGGTGACCGCTCCCTTGCCTTCGATGTTGGCTGGGCGGGACTCCAGGGTGAGCACGTGCTCCTGGTGCAACTGGAGTTCCGCTGCGTCCTCGACGGTGACGATCCGCTCGTCACCCGGGATGTACGAGGACATGACGTTCAGCGTCGTCGTCTTACCTGAGCCGGTACCACCAGAGATCAGGACGTTGAGTCGGCCCCTGACGCAGGCACGGGCGAAGTCGGCGACACGCTGGGTGATGGTGCCGAAGTTGATCAGGTCCGCCTCCTGATAGGGATCGACGGCGAACTTCCGAATCGTCAGGAACGGCCCGCCGATGGCAAGGGGGTGGATCACCGCGTTGACACGGGAACCGTCAGGGAGACGGGCGTCGACCATTGGAGTCGCCTCGTCGACGCGCCGGCCGATCTGACCGACGATCTTGTCGATGATGCGGCGCAAATGGATGTCGTCGACGAATTTGACGTCGGAGAGGAGGATCTTGCCCTTCTTCTCGTAGTAGACGTCGTAGGGGCCGTTGGCCATGACCTCGGTGACGTCCGGGTCGTTGAGAAGCGGATCGATTGGCCCGTATCCGAGCACGTCGGAGGCGATCTCGTTGAGCACCGCCCGACGATCGGCCGAGGTCAGAGGGAGACCCTGCTCCTGGTCGACGGCCCACTCCAGCATCTCGAGCACGCGGAGCCGTAGCTCTGCATCCGACATCTGCCGGTCGTACAAGGTTGGGCCGAGCTCTTCGACGACCTTGAAGTGGAGACGGCCGCGAAGCTCGCTCAGGGCATCAACGCGATTCGAGCCGATGTCCTGCGTCTCGGTTTGCCTGGCGGCGGCGACTCTCTCAGAAAGCGATGGCACGACTATCTACCTTCCACTATTTCCTACCGAAGAGCCCGCCCTTGGACGTGCTCTCGGGGATCTTTCCTACAATCAGTTCTGCGACGCTCTCGAATCCCTTGGCGACCTTGCCTTTGGGATCGCTCTCCACGATCGGGCGTCCTTCGTTCACCGAGTTGGGCACGGCTGCGTCCGACGGGACTGACGCCGAGATCTCCATCTTCAGTGCGCTTTCGATCTCCTTGTTGTCCAACTTGGCCTTGGAGTTGCTCCGATTCATGACCAGCTGGACGTTCTGAGTGGAGAACTTGAGAAGCCGCAGTGTCTCCAGGGCGAGCTTGGCGTTCTTGACTGAGGGGAGGTCCATGTCCACGACCATCAGCACATTGTCTGCCTTCTCGATCAGCGACAAGATCAACTCGTCGAGCATCGAGGCCGTGTCGACGACCACATAGTCGTAAGTCTCCTGGAGCAGGTCGAGCATCTGCATCAGACCAGCCGTCGTGATGTCGTCGGCAAAGGCGGGCTCGAGCGGAGCCGCCAGCACCTTCAGGCCGGTGGGGTGCTCGGTCAGCAGTGAATCGAGCATCTCGGCATCGAGCTGGTGCAACTCGTGGGCGGCGTTGACCATGGTGAACCTGGGCTCGAGTTGGAGCAGGAGGCAGACATCGCCGAACTGGAGATCGGCGTCGACGAGCACGACCTTTTTGTCGGGGAGACGGTTGAGCAGGAGGGCGACGTTTGTTGCCACCACCGTCTTGCCACTCCCGCCCTTGGCCGATGTCACCGTGATGATCGATCCTCGCTCCGAGGCGACCGGCTCGGCCGGAGTCTTCGCCGCGCTTCGACGCTTCAAGACGTCGTGGCCGAACTGCTCGATCGCCTCCTCGATCTTGGTCTCGTCGAGCGGGGCCTCGATGACGTCGGATACCCCGCATCGCATCGCTCCACGAAGGAGGTCTGCTGTGACCGACTCCGCGACCATCATGAGGATCAGACCCGGGTCCTGGTTGTGCAGGCTCCGGATCTGCTCCATCGACTGGTCGTTGGAGAACGACGGGCCGAGCAGAAGCATCCGAAGCTCGCCGGACTCGATGATGTGACTCGCCTCGTCGATCGAGCGAGCAACAGGGAGTCGGCCCTCGAACAGCTCTTTGGCCGCCGAGACGAAATCGTCGTCTCGATCTACGACCAATAGGTTGTGCTCGGCCATCGACATGGTGAACCTCTACTCAGTTTCCAAAGACGTCGTCCAGCAGATCCCCGCCGAACAGGTTGAGGATCGTGACACCGGTGGTCTCGACCTCTACGAAGTCGCCAGGCACCAGCGTCAGCCAGATCGAGCCGTTCTCGAAGGCGTAGGCGATCCGCTCTGCCTGCTCGGGAGTGACCTCGAGGGTGAAGATCGTGTCGTTGCCCGTGTCGGCGTCGACAGGCTGCCCATCGGGGGTGACTGCGGCGGGATCGTCGACCTCGACGGTCTCCGGCGCTTCCTCGTCGGGGCGGATGTCACGCCCGGTGGCGAGCACCGGCAGGCCTTGAAGTACGAATCGTGAGTAGGTGACCACTCCGACCGTCTCTTCGGCGGGAGGAGCACCTTCTTCGACCGGTGCCACCGGCTGCTCGGCTATTCCGCTGAGCTCGTCGGGGAGAAGATCCTCGGGGATGTCGATCGTGATGATCATGTTGACCTGATCACCCGGCTCGACGAACCCGTTGATGCCCTTGACATTGTCCACCGAGATCGTCATTGCCTGCTTGCCCGAGGGGATCTCCTCGGCCAGCGGGACGATGTTCACGGTGATCGAGGTCCATTGTGACACCGTGAGGATCGATCCGGCAGAAATCGGCCCGGCAGCAACCCGACCCGTCAGGACGTCGCGCAGTTGTTCGGCAGTGGTGATCGCGCCATCCGGCACGTCCTCGGCCTGGTCGTCGCTCTGCTCGATCAACTCGCCGCCGCCCTCGAAGTCGGAGAGGAGGATCGCCCCGTCGGTGCCTTCGGCGATAGCCTGACCGGCGCGGTAGACCTCTACGATCTCTTGACCTTCGATGATTTCGTTCTCGACGTTCTGGAGATAGTTCCAGACCGCCCAAGCGGCGAGCCCGGCCAAGATCAAGGCCACTAACAAGACGATGGCTCTCCTACCCATTGAGTCCCCTTCGTATTTCCCCGGTAGATGGCACCTCGCCGATCCCGGCGCATGCCTTGGGGCATGCTACCGAGGGGCAAGGGACATCCCGGTGCTTCAAGTCCGATTCCACAGGATTGATTCGGACCGTATAGGACGAGTCTTGAGGGTTTCCCTGCTCTTTCCATAGTTCGGCCGCCCCATATATTCCGACCGAACGGCGGCCGAGGCGAGGTGCGAAACGGAGAGGAGCTGAGCTAGGTCAGCGACGGCCTATGCCGCGCTCCTTCAGCTCTTGGAGAATGGCCTCGAGGGAGGCGTCGACCGGCATCGGCGGCCTTTCCTCCTCGGTGGGCCCGAACTCGCGCTCGAATTCCTTCTGGGGACGGCGCCGGCCCTTCTTCTGCTCCTCCGCCTGGGCCTCCCTCTCCTTCCAATCGGGAGAGGCCTGCTTGATGGACAGCGAGATACGTCGGCGCTCGTCCTCCTTCTCGGTGATCTTCACCTTGACCTGTTGGCCGATGGAGAGCTCCAGCTCGGGTGACTCGACACGGTGAGACGCGATCTCGGAGACGTGAACCAGGCCCTCGACCCCATCGGCTACGGAGATGAAGGCACCAAACGGGACGGTCTTGGTCACGACACCGTCGACGACGTCGCCGACCTCGTGCTCACGGGCGAAGACGTCCCAGGGATCGTCGCTGGTCTGGCGGATGGAGAGAGAGATTCGCTCCCGGTCCCGATCTACCTCGAGGACCTTCACGTTGACCTTGTCTCCCACCTTGACCAGCTCCCCAGGGTGGTTGACATGCTGCCAGGAGAGCTCCGAGACATGGACCAATCCGTCCATGCCCCCGAGGTCGACGAAGGCGCCGAAGTTGACCACCGAAGAGATCACGCCCTCGCGAACCTCGCCCTCGGCGAGGCCGTCGAGGAAGGCGTTGCGCTCTTCCGCCTGCGCCTCCTCCAGATACGCCCTGCGCGACAGGACGACATTGTTCCGGGCCCGATCGAGCTCGATCACCTTGGCGGTGATCGACTCACCGATGAAGGGATCGAGGTCTCGCACCCTACGCAGGTCGACCAGCGAGGCGGGGAGGAACCCCCGGAGCCCGATGTCGACGATGAGGCCGCCCTTGACAACTTCGATGACGGTTCCCTCCACGGTCCCACCCTCGTTGGCAACCTCTTGGATCTTGCCCCAGGCGCGCTCGTACATGGCTCGCTTCTTGGACAGGATTAGTCGCCCCTCGTCGTCCTCTTTGTTGAGGACGACGGCTTCGACCCGGTCGCCGACGGTGACGGCGTCGGCCGGATCCACGTTGTTACGAATCGACAGCTCGCGGGTCGGGATGAGCCCTTCGGACTTGTAGCCGATGTCGACCATGGCGCCGTCGGCGTCGACACTGACCACCGTGCCTTCGACGATGTCGCCTTCCTTGAACTCGAGAACCGTGGCCTCGATGGCGCGTTCGAAGTCGTCGCCTATGTCGTCGGGGAGGTCACTCAGATCGGGAGCGACCAATGCTTCGCGGCGTGGCACCACCGGGTGGGCTGCGGGCTCCTCCACGTCGACCGAGGTCTGGGTTGCCTCGGGCTCCGTGGTCTCGGGCGCCTCGACGCTCTCCGGTTCGGGAGCGCTCGCGGGCGCGTTTTGCGGGTCGCTGGTCATGTGTAGGTGGTTACCTCCGAAGGAAACTCTGCAAACGCAAGGTCAGCAGGCAATCCGAGTGTACGCAGGTTCCCCACCAATCGCCAATGGTTGAGCCGGTAGTCGGTGGTCAGTGATCATTGGTAGACCGGATTCTGACTACTGACTACCGAAGACGGCGGCACGGAGTGCCGCATCAGGCTTTCACAGAAGCCAGGTCGGCGCCGGTGGCGACATCGACTCTGAGTGGCACGTCGAGGTCCACCACGCCCTCCATCGTCCCCACAACCAGTTTCTCGGCCACGTCCAGCTCATCGAGGGTGCACTCCAGTATCAACTCGTCGTGGATCTGGAGGATCAGGGTCGACGCCAGGCCCTCCGAGCGGAGGCCGGCGTCTAGATCGATCATCGCCTTCTTGATTATGTCGGCGGCCGTTCCCTGCACCGGGGCATTGAGCGCCATTCGCTCGCCCATCTGCCGAATCCTGTAGTTGTCCGACTTGAGCTCGGGCAGGTATCGGCGTCGGCCGAACAGGGTGGTGGTGTAGCCCTGATTGCGGGCGAGCGTCACCACCGAGGCCATGAACTCCTTGACGTCGACGAACTGGGAGAAGTAGGCGTTCATGTGCTCCTGCGCCTCTTCGCGGGTGATTCCCAGCCTGTCGGCGAGACCGAACGCCTCCATGCCGTAGAGGAGGCCGAAGTTGATCATCTTCGCCGTGCGACGGAGGTCGGCGGTGACCTCGGCCTCTTCCAGTCCCCACACCCGAGCCGCGGTAGCGGTGTGAATGTCGGAGCCCTTCTGGAAAGCTTCGACCAGGAACGGGTCGCCGCTCATGTGCGCGAGGACTCTCAGCTCGATCTGGGAGTAGTCGGCAACCAGGAACTGCGCGCCTTCCCCGGCGATGAAGGCACGTCGGATGGTGCGGCCCGACTCGGAGCGGATCGGGATGTTCTGCAGGTTGGGACGGTCCGAGGAGAGCCGCCCGGTGGTGGCGGCCATCTGGTTGAACCTGGTGTGGATCCGCCCGTCCGCCTCGATGAGGGGCAGGTAGCCGTCGACATATGTGCCGCGCAGCTTCTCGTACTCCCGGTACTCGAGCAGGGCCTCGATCACCGGGTGGTCCAGCTTCTTGAGGACCGAGGCGTCGGTCGACGGCTTCCCGGTCGAGGTCTTCTTGATGACCGGCAGGCCCAACTTGTCGAAGAGGACATAGCGGAGCTGATCGGTGGAGTTGACGTTGAACCTCTCACCGGCCAGGTCCTGGATCCGGGAGTCGAGAGCGGACAGTTTGTCTCGCAGCTCGGCGCCCATGTTCTCCAGGTAGGCCCGGTCCACCCCGATCCCGGCATGCTCCATCCGGGCCAGCACGGGGATGAGGGGGAGCTCGAACTGTTCGAAAAGCTCGCCCTCGTCACGATCGGCCAGCTCGGCGCGCATTACCTCCACCAGCCGGCGCACCGCCTCGATCCGCCGGCCCTCGGCCTCCAAATCGGGCCCGCTGTCGAAGGGGGGCGTTCCCGCCCCGGTCTCTTCTTCGTCGGGTGAGACCAGCTCCAGGCCGAGCAGACGCTCGGCCAGCTCCTCGAGGTCGTAGGTCCGCTGCGAGGGGTTGACGATGTAGGCCGCGAGCGCGGTGTCCATCTCGAGTCGTTCCACGTCCCTGTCGAGCTCGAGGAGAGCTCGCACCAGGTCCTTGACGTCGTGACCGGCCAGGGCGGCCCGCCCGCTCTCGAGAGCCTCGAGGATCGGCTCAGCGGCATCGAAGGGGACAACGGCCGCCTCGCCCGGGCCGGTGGACACAGCGAGACCGAACGGCTCTCCCCCGTCGGTGACCAGGGCCGCGATCAGGACGGGTTGGGCGGCCAGGGCAGCAACGTCCCCGGGCGAGGTCATCAGCCGGGAGTCCACCTCGACCAGCTCCGAGTCCGGGACCGCGGAAGGCAGGGCCTGTTCCAGGTCGTTCCACATGGAGTGGAACTCGAGACTGTCGAACAGGTCTTTGACCTGGTTCCGGTCCCATTCGCGGGTGCGCAGGTCTTCGATCTCCACTCCCAGCTCCATGTCGGCGACGAGCTGCATCAGCTCCCGATTCAGGAATACCTGCTGTCGATGGGTGGCCAGATTCTCCCGTAGCTTCGGAGTCAGCCCCGAGACAGACACATAGAGGTTGTCGAGGTCCCCGTATTCAGAGATGAGACGGGAGGCCGTCTTCTCCCCCACTCCGGGAACACCGGGCAGGTTGTCGGACGTGTCACCGCGCAGTGCCGCGTACTCCACGTACTGATCGGGCCGGATCCCGTACCGATCCAGGACGTACGACTCGTCGGCGAGCACGATGTCGCTGATCCCGCGTCTCGTGTAGACCACCTTGACCGGTCCTTCGATGAGCTGGAAGGCATCCCGGTCACCGGTGACGATCAGCACATCCCAACCTGCGGCCACCGACCTCTTGGTCAGGGTGGCGATGAGATCGTCCGCCTCGTAGCCCTCCTCACGAAGCTGGGTGATCTGAAGGGTCTGCAGCACCTCGTCGATCAGGGGGAGCTGGCTGCGGAAGTGATCCGGCGCCTTCTCCCGTTGTGCCTTGTACTCGGGGTACGACTCTGTCCTGAAGGTCTGCCGGGAGATGTCCCAGGCCACCGCGATGCCATCAGGGTGGTAGTCCTTGAGCAGCCGGATCAGCATCCGGGTGAATCCGAAGACCGCATTGGTGACCTGACCGCTCTTAGTGGCCAGGTCCTCGGGAAGGGCGTAAAACGCCCGATAGGCAACCGAGTTGCCGTCGATCAGAGCGATTGTGGGCACGACCCTGACGGTAGCGCCGTCGGGTGTCAGTCGGGCAGACGCTCGAGCAGGCGATCCCTGCTCTTGATCAGCTTGGCCCGGCGCACCTTGAGGTAGAAGGCAGTCTTCTCGAAACGCCGCACATCGCCCGCAGTGCGGCCGGCCTCCTCGCGATCGATGTAGTTGCCCACCGCGGCGTCCCGGCGAGCGTCCTCGTCGATGGAACGATGGTTGGACAGTTCGGCGTTGACGAGACGGAGCTCGCGGTTGATGTGCTCGATCTTGTCGTTGAGCCGAAAGAGCCGACGGTGGATGCGATTCACGACCTCGAGCAGCGTAAAAGGAACACGGTCCAACCGGTAACCTCCCCTTACACTTCCATGACGAGCCGGAGTGGCGGAATTGGCAGACGCGCAGCACTCAAAATGCTGTGTCCACCGTGGCGTGTGGGTTCGAGTCCCACCTCCGGCACCATGAGCTGACTCTGTGACTCAGCAACCGCTGGTCGACGATTCCGCGGCCCAACCCCCCCTCGACCTGGACGACGGAGATGGAGATCCCCAGGCCGTTGCCCGACCGGCTCGACGGGTCGTTAGAGCGGCCACAGTCGGTCTCGTCTGCCTCCGCACTGTTTCCCAACCAGTGACGACGGGGTAAAGGACGACGTGTCCCGAGAAAGGAGTCGACTGTGGCACACGAGGAGATTTGGACATATCGCGCGGAAACCGGCATGGCCCATGGCGTCGACGCCGTGGACGTCGTCGGCTACGGGGTCGAGGCCCTGGATGGATCAATTGGCAAGGTCGACGAGGCGACAAACGATGCCGGGTCGGCCTATATGGTGATCGACACCGGGCCGTGGATCTTCGGACAGAAGGTGGTCGTCCCCGCCGGGATCATCACCAGTGTGGACTTCGAGGATGAGACTATCCACGTGAATCGCACAAAGGAGGAGATCAAGAATGCTCCTCCGTTCGACGAGACCACCTATCGCGAGCCGCGTTACAGCGAGGAGCTGGGCAGCTATTACGGGCCGGAAGGACCCGGATACCGGGACTGGTAACAGATAGGAACCCTCCGGACCTGAGGTCGAGAGGTCCGGGCACTCACCGATCAAAGGCGAGTCACCACTCCGGATCCTCTGCGAAAAAATCTGAAATTCTGCCGGTCAAGGGTATGGATTCTGTCCTTCGAGTCATGGGGTGGTTGCAACGATGAGTTCGTCGAGCACTTCGGCGGGTGTCCTGTATGCGTGGGTCTTGCGGGGTCGCTGGTTGAGTTCGTCGGCGACGAGGTCGAGGTCGTTTTCGGTGAGTGGCGAGTAGT
>DATHUP010000071.1:0-19498 GCA_035462175.1 Acidimicrobiia bacterium
CAACGACAAACTGCAAGAGTGGGAGAACTTCTACAACTTCAACCGGCCCCACGGAGCCCTCGACGGACAAACACCCTACGAACGGCTAAAACAGAAAACACAGAGCCCGCAGGTGTAACCCGGCATCGTCAGTTGCACAGCAGCCTCCTCCACCCCGCCGCGGGCAGCATTGACGCCTGATCGAGGCATGCGATGGCGTTGCTCTCACATGCACATATTGCCGGTTCTTTATCGGCGTGAGCGGACCAATCACGATCAGATCATCGCGCGTTATGCGCCTCTGGCAGTTCTCCTGCCCTGCCTCTTCGCTTTGAAGCACGGCGAGGATCTCTTTGGGAGAGCTTGCAACGCTTACCTGCAGTCAGGCGTGTCGTACGTGACAGATGGATTCAGACGCTAAGGCCTACCAGGAGTGCGGCTCGAGCTGACTCGTCTGGCCACGGCGCTGGTTGGACCTTCGGAGGCGGAAGACATAGTGGCCGACGTGGTGACGAGGGTTCTGGAGCGACCGTGTGGCCCTGCAAGGTTGAAGGACCCTCGGAGTTACATGGTTATGCTCGGCGTTCAACGAAACCGGAAGCTGGTCACCGGACCTCGGACCGATGGAGATCATGTTTGCGGTTGAGAACAAGGCCTACGAGGAGGAGACCTCATGTACGCACGGGTAACCACGGTTCAAGGACCGCCCGAGTCTGCTGATGCTTCGCTCAAAGTGATACGGGAGCAGATACTCCCGCGAGCACGCGACATCGCAGGGTTCAAGGGCATACTTTCCCTCGTGAATCGCGAGACAGGGAAGGGCCTCACGGCGACCTTTTGGGAGAGTGTCGAGGCGATGAAGGCCAGCGAAGAAGCCGCCGACAAGCTTCGGGATCAGGCCGTCGGCGCCGTAGATGGATCGGAACTCGTCTCCGTGGAGCGATACGAAGTGGAGCTAGACGAACGCTGAGGGCACGGCTCGGTATCCGGCCGCACCGCTTCGGATAGCAGCAAGGCACCTGTGGGAGCAGGTGTGGACGCGGGCCGCGTTTTCGGACCTGTCCGGCTGCTTCGTGCACGTCGAGAAGCACGCCACCTACATGTCGCCACCTACCTCGCCGGAGCGACCCGATAACACAGTGCTGCGGGCGCCACCGGGCAGATCCGTGGCGCCCGCAGCCACCCACACCCATCTGCCGGTTAGGGCGAGGCCAGGGCGGACGACTGCAGGGTCTGGTGGCGCGTGTTATGGGCGACCCATCTGATGTCATTCCGGCCTGATTCTGCGCCGTTGATGTCGACTGCAACGATCTCGAGAGGCTAGCTGGCGGACGGGACCACGCCCTGGCCTGCATACTGGCGTTGAACGGGCTCCGTATTTCAGAAGCCCTCGGCGCCGACCTCGAACACTGCGGAAATGGTGCGGGGTCACCGCACCCTGACCGTGACCCGGAAAGGAGGCGCCATCGTCACCGTCCCGATCGCACCACGCACCGGACGGGCAATCGACCTGTGCGTCGGGGAGCGAACCGAAGGGCCGATCCTGTTGAACCGCGACGCCACCGCCCGTCTCGACCGTCACGCCGCCGCTCGGATCGTCAGTCGGCTGGCCAAGAGGGCAGGGATCGACAAGCGAGTCACACCACACACATTGCGGCATGCGTTCATCACCGCAGCACTCGACGCCGGAGTACCGATCCGAGACGTCCAGGAAGCAGCATCACACGCCGACCCCAGGACGACGATGCGATACGACAGGGCCCGAGGATCCCTCGACCGCCACGCCACCTACCTCGCCGGAGCCACCCGCTAATACGTAGGGATCAAGGCGCCGCCGACCAACGGCGGCGCCCCCGGCATGTCTGCCGGTTCGAGAGCGCTGATCGGTGCACGATATCGCTCGCGTTGGTGAGTGATCTGGGCGGGCACAGCCACTCGTCTGTGTCCCGCCAGACGCGATCATGCATAAGCACAGCGAGGAAGCTGGCGAGCGATTGCGTTTCCTCGAAGGACGTGGAATTCGCTGTGCCGACCCCTGACCCACTCGACGGTCGTCGTCTTCATGTCTGCTCCAGGTCCACCCCAGCCTCCTTCATGCTCCCAGATCCAGGTGGTTGGCACCTCGCCAGGTCAGAGCGTGAAGTGTTGTCCGATTCGGTGGCAAGCGTCTTCGTCGCGGCGACCTACGCCAGGGCCGATCGTTCTTGCTTCCGAACCCGGGAATATGCCGATGCATAGCTGGGAACCTGATCGTCGGTTGGTAGCAGCGGGAGCTCCTTGAGCTTGACCGTTAGCCCCTCAAGGAGCGGCGGGGCACTGGAGAGAGGGCAACCGCCGACCTAGGGCGGGGGCGACGTCATGGCTCGATCCGTATGGAGTCGAGGATGGCGCGGAGTTCGGCGAGGTCCTTCTGCCGCGAGCCGGCGGACCGTTCTGCGGCGATTACCAGCCGGGTGCCTTCAACGTCGAGGATCCAGAACTCTTCGGTGTAGCCGGAGTCGGTGTAGCCGTAGAACGCGTCCCCCGGTGCTGTGTCGAAAGGCGCGACCCAGCTCATGAGCTTCCCGCCGATGCATCCGTGAAGCGGCGGTCGTCTCCGGACCCCTCGACCGGCAGGTTCGGCACGGTCAGTTCCAGGTGTCTCCCATTGTACTCGTAGACGGTCACGTCCTCCGGGGGCGACGTCACCAGGAACGGGGCCAGGTCCGCCAGCGCGGTCGCGAGGTCGTCAACCGTCGGTCCGACCGGAGGATCGGCGTGCGAATGGTCGCGACAGCCGTCGCGCACCAGGTTCACCACGGTCGTGATGCTCATAGCGACGTGTCCGTCGTCCCCGAACTTGACCGCGCCCACCCACTGCGACCATTCCGCCGCGGGAACCTCGTACACCACACGGAGCGGGGTGGAGGGGTCGAGGTCGGGGTCCATGAAGTAGGTCCCCGGCTCAACGGGAGCGAGGGGCGGTAGATCCCAGATGTTCTGGATTTCCTCAATGGGACTGGGGTCGCCGGGAGTCGTTGGAGGCGTGGTTGGTGCCGGGTTGGCCCCAGATCCCGCAGGCAGTCAGCGCGAGTATCAGTGTTATAGCGAGGACCTCTCTACTCCGAGCGTTCATGTCGCACCTCCTTCTCCGTCGTCGATGCACCAGCCGCGGAGCCCGTCGCCTACCGCACTCATGGCGAACCGGCGGCCACCAAAAGCGCATCGGCGACCTTGATGGTCGCATCGTGTGAGGTGCCGTTCGACAGAACCACCACGACGGAGCCTGGCTCGAGAAGGCAGGCTGCGTATGCGGTGAATCCGACCTGGATGCCGCCGTTGCCGATGGCCGGTGTGCCGTGGATCTCCGACTGATCGAATAGTCCCAGCCCGTAGCCGTCTCCGTCGTCGAAGTTTGTCATCTCGTTGAGGGAGGAATCGGAGACGATTAGGCCACCACACAGTTGGCTCCACCATCGGGCAAGGGTCGCTGAGTCCGAAGCCATGCCTCCCGCGGGTCCGGCGGCCGTAGTGGCGGCGAGGGACGGGAGATACCCGCCGCCTTCCTCAAACGTGTCGGCCGGGGCGCCGGATGGCAAGGCCATCGGTTCGGTCGGAGGCTCAGCGGGTTGGTAGATCAGGCGCTGGTAATCGTCTCCGCTGAGCACGCCATCACGCAGCACCTCGGCGAGCGGGCGACCGCGAACCTGTTCGAGGATCAAGCCAAGCAGAACGTAATCGGAACTCGAGTATCGATGCTCTTCACCGACCGGGGTGCGATGAGGTCCGACAAGTGCCAGCACTTCGTTCGCTGTCCAGGAGCGCAGCTTGTCGGTCGATAGGCTCGCCCACAGCGCATCGACATAGTCGGGTATCCCGCTGCGCATGCCGAGCAGGTGGCCGATGGTCGACCCGTTGGTGTCGAAATCAAGGCTGGGCGGAAGGAGGCCGGCGGCGGGCTCATCGAGACGCAGCTCGCCCGCGTCGACGAGCTGCATCACCTGGGCGGCGACAAGCGACTTGGTGATACTGCCGATGGCCATTTGATCGGCTGGGCTCACCGCTCGAACTCCGTCAGCGGTGCCGGTCGCGCCACTCCAGCTTCCTTCAGGCGTCATCAACGTCGCCGTCATCCCAGCGGCGCCCGCCGTGTCGATTAGGGCGGCGTCGAGCTCAGTCGCCAGCGCGTCCGGCAAAGCTGCCTGGCGAATGCCGGCGAACGCTTCCGTCGGGAACGGGGCCGGAATGCCCGCAGACCCGGGTGGCGACGTGCTGCCTGGTGTAGTTGAAGCCATAGTCGAAGCAGGCAAGGCAAGATCCGGTGCACAGGCCCCCAACAACAGCATGGTGGCCAGCCACGTGAAGTGTGATAGGCGCTTCTTGCCGGGTCCACTTTTGTGCAATTTTCCTCCCGAAGAACTCCTAGACGGAGCTCGCGGTAGGCGCGAACTGATCCAGTCGTGCCCCCCACGGCGATGGCCAGACGGGGTGCTCTGATGCGACACGCGCTGTCGGAGCAACCAAGCCAAGCGATTTTTGATCCGGCCTCTACTTCCGTGCGATCTCGCACAACGTCCGGTCATCGCCATCAGCCTGTGTGGAATTCGAGGGAGTCCAAGATCGGGGCTGCCGCCCTCAACACACTCTCGAAGCGATCCTCCGGAGCAATGATGGCGATGGCCAGGATCCGTGCCGACCCTGGGAGGTCGAGCAGGTAGAGGCGCATCCGGCTCCCCGGTTCGATGCCGGACCCGGTCACTACGAAGGGCATCCAGCCTTCGCAGAGGCTCGCTCCCGGGGCGGCCACCACATCCATTTGCAGGGCATGGGTGCCTCCGACGCTCGCCGCCAACGGAGCGGAGGCCTCGAGGTCAGGGTCGGACAGGATGCTGCGTGCCAGCGCCTCGGCGGAGGCGGGAGCCGTGCCCTCCTGGCAGCCCGTCTCGATCGGCCGGGGGTCGGCCACCACCACGACTCGTTCGTCGAAGTTGTATTCAAGTGCGAGGATGGTCTCGTTCGGGTCGCCCGGGCCGATCGGGATGTACGCGTCCCAAGGGTGGGCAACTCCGAAGGTCACCTCGCCGTCGAGGAAGCTGTAGGGTACCGGCACTGCCTGCCCGTTCTCGATGGTCACGGCCTGCGATGACCCTGGTTCGGACGAGTACACGATCATGAGGCGACCGGTGTCGCGGCGGACTTGGATGAACTGTTCCACCACGGTTTCGCCACCCTCCGCGAACAGCCGGACCTTGAACTCCATATGGCCGAGGGGCCACACCGGACCCTCGAGGAGCTCGATCTCAGATCGCTCGTAGGGGGCCCCGGTGGTCGTGGCGTAGAGGAGCGGAACGTCCCAGGGTCCCAGGTGCCGCTCGGCTCCCTCACCATCGATCCGTGCCTGGAGGAAGGCCTGCAGGGGTGTGGTGGCCTCCGCCTCGGAGGGCGGTGCCACCTGCTCGGACGGTGGGAGCATCACCCATCGGGTCACCACCCAGAGACCGGAGGGACCCTGAAGACCGAGCTGGGCGACCCTGATGCTCACTTTCTCGTAGCGGTGCTCGTCGATCGTTGGCGCGCACCTCCCACCTACCGGGTCGTCCGGATACAGCGGGTTGGTCAGGTCAGGCGCGCACCGGATATACACGCCCTCTGTGGCCCACATCAGGCCCTCGGAGGTTTCCTCGGACGCGTCCCCGTGGCCTCCGTTCTGGAACTCCTCCCAGCCGAGCTCGTCCCGGAGGAACCGGGTGACGATCTCCGCGTCGCCCGCTTCCTTCGCCCAAGCGGCCAGCTCCGGATCGACCTGCCAGGTGTAGTCGGGGTCGCCGGCGTCGGCGAGCAACTGGGCTTCCCGCACCTCCTCGAGGCTCGACTGTGGCCACATGCCGGTCGGCGTTGTCGGCCCTGGGCTCGGGTCCGCACTCTCCCGCGTCCAGACCGACCCGAGGTTCTCGGTGAGGGCGTCGGTGTCGGGGTCGTGGACGAAGGTCAGGTTCTGGAGCTGCTCTGCTAAGGGAGGGCCGCTCAGAGCCTCGGGCTGACTGCCGTCGTCGCAGGTGAGCACCGGCGAAGGGATGACGAGCTCCGTGCTGCTCTCGAGCCGTCCGGTTCCCTCCATCGTCGAGGGGGCACCCGAGCACACCGATGCGAAGTCGTCATGCACAAGCATCTCGACGTCTTCGTCTCCCGACACTTGGATCACCATGGTCGGGGTGCTTCCGTCGAGGTCGATGGTCACCCAGGTGCCCACGAACCGGCTGCGGGGGTCGCTTGCGGGTTCGGGGCCTGAGGGGAAAGTCGAAACGAGGATGAGCCCCACGAGGGCGAAACCGAGGACCGCCACCGAAATCGGCACCAGCCTGAGCGCCCTGCGACGCCCCCGCATAGCTGCCGCGGACTGGATCCGATCCCAGGCCATGTGCTCGTCCACCTGCGGGGCATGGCTGCGCAGTTCGGAGGCGATACGTTCGTCGATGGTCATGGTGTTCCCTCCAGATGGGCGCGAAGGGCGGTGCGCGCCCGGTTCAGGTGCTGACTGACAGAACCTTGTGATATCCCCATCGCCTGGGCCACTTCGGCGGTGCTGAGACCGTCCACGTAATAAAGCACCGCACACAGACGTTGCTTGTATGGCAACCGTTGCAGCCCATGAACCAAGTCCGACTCCGGCTCACTCGGTCGGGCAGAAGCAACTTCGTAGGTCATCCGTTGAACCGCCGCCTCCCCTCGGAGACGGGAGCGGTGAGCATTGCGTAGCTTGTTGATCGCCACCCGACGCACCCAAGCTCCCGGGTTGTCGTAGCGGGAGATGCGACCCCAACGCACGCAGGCCTGTGTAAAGGCTTCTTGGGTAGCGTCTTCGGCGGCCGCCTGGTCTCCACCCGCCAGGGCCAGGGCCTGGACTATTGATGTATACGACTGCCGAAATAGGGCATCCAAGCTCGCAGGTCTGAGGAATTGGCCCTCTAATGCCCGGTCGTCGTATTCATCGCCGCCTCCATGGAGGTCTTCTCGTGGCGTGGCGGAGCGCTGCCAGGGACTGCTGCGAAGTGGAATTGGTGGCTCCATCAACGATCCGATCGCTATGTGATGGATACACCCCGCAGAGGGAGATTTCCATGACAACGATCGAAAAGCTCCAAGAAAGCTCTCATGTGGCGGAGAGTGTCACATCCGTCCCGGCCCGGACAGCCAGCGCCGATCAACAGTTCAGGGCGGTAACGAGCGATTCAAAGGGTGCACGAGAACGGCATTACTGCGCCCGGGTATGGCTGGCAAACCTAGTGGAGACTATTGAGCTTCAGGTCCAGGCGCTGATGTACTCAGTCGCCTGGTTGGGGTGATAGAAGATGCTGTGGCTCGCCCCTTCCAGAACGTCAGGGCTTTCGTTACGAAGGGCAGCCAGGCTCTTCGCTACGGCTCCAAAGATCGGTAGGGAGGCGGTTCCATAGGAGAAACGAAGGGTGACAGGACAGCCTGCAACAGAGTTTGGGTCAAAGCTCTCGTTAGTCAGTGGTAGATCCCCACGTATCAGCGACTCGGCGTTTGCCACAGTTCGACGGACGAACCATTCTTTGCCTGGTGGTGGTGTGAACAGAGAAGTCAGGTCATCTACGGAACTGACTGCTTCCCGGCCGAGTGCGTCGGTCGCTCCCTGCCAGTCGCCAGGCTTCGACTTGAGATGGTCGTTCACGGCTCCTTCGACGCGACATCGGAGCTTTTCACCACCGTCTGCGGCACCGAAGATCCCAGGCTCGAAAGAAAGGACCGCTTTCAGCGGTTTCGGATGTAGGAGGGCCAGCCTCAGTGCAACGATGCCCCCTGCGCTAGCTCCGAGAACCACGACGTCCCTCAGATTGAGACTCGTGATCAGGGCGGCGGCGTCGTCAGCGTGCCGGGCTGAATCTGAGGGCCAGTTGGCATGGTCGCTTCGTCCAGTCCCTCGCCGGTCGTACGTGACCACGGTGTGGAATGCAGCGAGTCTTTCTGCGATCCCCCGGTATACCTCGGCGTCCTCGTCTGCTGCTCCTATGAGCAGCACGGGGTCTCCCGAGCCGCGGACCTCTGTGTAGATCCGCGCCCCTTCAGCCTCAATCCGTTTGACGATCGGCTCTGCTGCCCCGAGTAACGCGTCCGGATTCATATCGGATGATGTCGTCACTCCCATGACACTATGCCCTCGTCGAGACCGCACTCGATGCAACGCAGATCAACAATCCTGAGCGGATAATGAGCACATCGCGAGATGCGCGCTATCGGCACGTATGCGCTCGGTTACCCCCAGTCTTGGACCACCTGGCCCTGATGCCTGGTCTAGCTTTCTGAAATGGACGAGCTGAGCCTGGCCTTGCGCCAAATCGCGGATCACATCTCCGCCTATAGAGCCGACCTGAGACACTCCCGTGTTGGACCTCGTGCTTCGAGGGCGGAGATCCGGGCTGGCATGCCGGGACCCGTGCCTGAGGCTGGCGTGACCATACGGGAGGTTATCTCTGAGCTGATCGAGCTGGCGGGGCCGGGTCTTATGGCGTCGGCTGGGCCGCGCTATTTCGGTTTCGTGGTCGGCGGCTCTTTGGATGCTGCGTTAGCGGCAGACCTGCTTACCAGCGGGTGGGATCAGGCTGCGTTCAACGAGGCTCTATCTCCGGCGGCGCTGGCTTTCGAAGATGTCGCTGGCGGCTGGTTGAAGGACCTGCTGCGTATTCCTTCCTCGGCTTCGGTGGGATTTGTCACCGGAGCCCAAGCGGCCAACACCGTTGGATTGGCTGCCGGCCGTTGGAAGGTCCTACGAGACCATGGCTGGGACGTTGGCGTCGATGGTCTGTTTGGTGCGCCTCGCCTCAGGGTTGTGGTAGGTGAGGAACGCCACGCCACCATCGACCGGTCACTTCGGCTGCTGGGAGTCGGGGAGAAGGCAATGGCAGTTGTTCCCGCCGGCTCGGACGGCTCGATGGACGCTTCGGCGTTGTCGGACATCCTCGATTACGAGCCTGCGGCCCCAACCATCGTTGTAGCCCAGTCGGGCAACGTCAACACGGGAGCATTCGATGACTTGGAGAGGATCTCAGAAGAGGCTCACCGGAGAGGCTCATGGCTTCACGTTGACGGCGCTTTTGGATTGTGGGCCGCAGCAAGTCCCGCGCTCAGGCATCTGGTGGATGGCCTTGAAGGCGCCGACTCTTGGGGCTGTGATGGTCACAAGTGGCTCAACGTCCCATACGACTCCGGTTATGCGTTCTGTGCGGACCCCGATGTCCATGCCACCGCCATGGCGTACACGGCTGAATACTTGACTGGTCAGGTGGCAGGAAGGGAATTCGGGGGTGGCGACTACGTTCCCGAGTCGTCACGTCGGGCGCGAGGCTTCGCCACCTGGGCAGCCATCCGTTCGCTGGGACGGTCGGGGGTCATTGAACTCGTCGAAAGATGCTGTCGGCTCGCCAGACGGTTCGCCGATGGCGTGGCGGCGATTCCACGGGTGCATGTTGCCAACGACGTCGTTCTGAACCAAGTCCTGATCCGCGTTGGAGACGCCGCATTTACGAACACCGTTGAAGATCTCATCCAGAAGGATGGGACCGTCTGGCTAGGAGGAACAACCTGGAGAGGAGAGAGGCTCCTGAGAGTCGCCGTGTCCAACTGGTCGACCAGCGACCAAGACATCGAGCGCACCGTTGAGACCATCGCCCAAGCCGTCCACCACGCACGTAGTGGTTCCCAAAGACACACCGCGACCAGCACATAACAACGAATCTGAGCGGATAACGATCTGACCTCCCCGGGTTTCGCGCAGGCTCGGTCGTGTGAGTTTCGACCTGCTGGTCTGACTCGGTTTGAACGTAGTAGTTCTTTTCGAATTCGGCTGGTGGGATCCGACCGAGCTCGTGGAAGAGCCGCCGGTGGTTGAACCAGTCGACCCATTCGAGGGTGGCGAGTTCGAGGTCGTCGAGTCCACGCAGGGGGGCGTTGAGTGGAGCTGGCGGGATTTGAACCCGCGGCCTTCTCGTTGCGAAAGATGCGGTCAAAACCCTGTGACCAGGGGATACGGCTCACGTTGGCAGACTGTGGAGCGGCTGTGGGGCGAGCGACGTGAGGCCACGTGAGACCTAACAGCGTCGCAGCAGCCGCCCGATACCGCCCGAGATCGGTGCTGGTCGGACACTCGGATGGGAATGGCTCAGGTCCGCTCTACGACCGCCGAGTATCGCTGCTGAGCGGCTTGAGCCGACGTTCCAAGGATCTCACCGATCTTGTTCCAGGAGATGCCGGCCGACCGTGCGACCGCGACCGCGTCGACTACGTCACGTTCACTACGGGCCCGGGTCAAGGCAGCACGTTGCAGTAGATACTCCTCGACCGGCACTTGATCGCCCTCGGCTGGGTCATAGTCCTCGAACCTCTTGGCCAGTTCGTCCGCATGGTCGAGTATCTCTTGGATCGAACGGGGCATAGATATCACCTCAGGAACTTCTCGCGTGCGGGCATGGCGTGGACGATGAACTCGATGCCTTCTGCGGCGGCCACGCCGATCTCAAGCATCCGTCCGGATTCGTCTCCTCCGATCAGCATCACCAGATCGTCCACCTGGAATACTCGTATCGGGTTTCTATATGCGTGAAGCATGTCGCTATCGGAGATCCCGTGTTTGCGGGCACTCGCCACAATCACCGGATCCATACGCATCAAGTTAGCTTGATACCACGTTAGGTGACAAGGTAACGCGCGGAATCAACATTTCTCGAGCGGATAGCGACCACTTCAGAAGGTCAGCAGATCGGCACTGTCTCACCTCCATGCTCGTTCAACCGCATGGTCTCCGAGGCTCGTATCTCGTCGACGCCGACTTCCCGAAGATCGATCTCGACAATCCGTATGAGGACCCTTCGTGTGGACCAAGACCGTCGACGACATCATCACCAAGGTCAATCGAAGACGGTCCGCCGATCGCGTCACTGAATCCGCGACACACCACGAGCGACCATGCGGTTGATCACCAACTGACCGGGCTTTCTGTGGTGGCGAAAAGGCCAGCGAGCACGAACCGAGCGTTCTGGAGTGTGGAGATCTTGTTGTCGATGCCATGAAGCTGTTCACGCTGTGTCGGCGGGGCGTCGGCGATACTGTGGAGGATGGACGCTGCTCGAGGAGGAGCTACTGCGACGGCTGTGCGAGACCGCCGGCCTGGGACTGGTCCGCCACACGAGCAGCGTCATCGCGGCGACCAGCGGGGCGGTGGCTATCGACGAACTGAGGGTTTCAGCCGATGTCAGCAGCACTCATCTGGCACAGCGGTTCAGGGAGCTCATCGTCGTCACGCCGAAGCGGCTGGCCCGCACCCACCGCTTCGCCGCCGCCGTGTTCTCCATCAACCCCGCCGAACCGATCGACTGGGCTGACCTCGCCGTTACGGCAGGCTACTTCGACCAGGCCCACTTCGGCCACGAGTTCCGGGCCTTCACCGGGCTCACGCCGACCCGGTACGTCGAAGTCCGGCGGCGGTTCCTGCGCGAACATCCCGGCCACGTGCTGGACAGCTGGCCGTCGCCGGTCGATTGATTTCTTACGAGACCGACGGCTAACGAGACCTTAACTTGGAGGCACCCAAAGCAGAGGAGCACACCGTGGGCAAAGTAGTCATGTATGCCTCGGTCTCGGTAGACGGCTTCATCGCGGATGAGAACGACCAGCCGGGACCCCTGTTCGACTGGTTGCTCAGCGGCGACGTGCCGTTGGACGAGAGCGGCGTCTTGAAGGTATCGCAGACCTCCTACGACTACGTCCGGCCGTACTGGGACCAGATCGGGGTGACAATCGCCGGCCGCCACGTCTTCGACACGACGGACGGCTGGGACGGGACACCTCCGTCTGGGGTCGACCACGTGGTCGTCGTGACCCATCGGGGCAGGCCCGAGGGCTGGGATCCCGAGGCTCCGTTTCACTTCGTCGACGGCGTCGAGGCAGCGGTGGCGAAGGCGCAGGGACTTGCGGGCGACCGCGTGGTCGAGGTCGCCGCTGGCGACGTGGGTGGCCAGGTGCTCGCCGCGGGCCTGATCGACGAGGTGCGTATGGACGTCGCACCCGTCGTGTTCGGATCCGGCAAGCGCTACTTCGGGTCGGTCCACGCGCAGCGCCTGTTGGAGGATCCTGACGTGGTGATTCAGGGCAACCGGGTGCTTCACCTGCGCTATCGGGTGCGCCGTTGACCGATCTGAGCGGGTACGCGAAGAGGTCCACTGCGGACGGTGACACCAGATCGGACCTCCGACTGCGTTTGCGCAGGCCGGAGCCGCGATCGACGTGTGGGCATCACACTGGAACGACGACCCGAAAACCTCGTGTGGACCAAGACAATCGACGACACCATCACCAAGGTCAAGCGAGGATGAGCCGCCCTCGATCGCGTCACTGAATCCGCGACACACCACTGGCCCTTCGTTTCCGGAGTGGTACCCATGAGAGCGGCGCGAGGGCACCTCGCGGAAGTTGATTGATGTAAGACGGAGTGAGAAAGCACCTCGTACAAAATGAGGTGCTTCAACCCCGGAGTGTTGTGGGCCGCCTGTGAAGCGCGAGACTTCAGGATCGCGAATCAAGCAAGCAGTCGGACTTGCCCTGACCAGGGCATATGGTGGAGCTGGGGGGATTTGAACCCCCGACCTTCTCGTTGCGAAAGATGCGGTCAAAACTCTCTGACCTGGAGGAACAGCTCCGGTTGGTGCGCTTGTGGAGCGTCTGTGGGGCGAGCGTCGTGCGACGTGGTGAGACAGCGTGAGACTCGCCTCCAGGATGGCACCCCTGACCTCATCTGCGCCTGGTAAAGCTGACTGTGTTGTTAGACGGGTGGAGGGACCAGGGCAGTGTCATCGGCTCGGCTTCGAAGGCGAGCGGGAGGTTTCTCGCCTCAGGATCAGGACCGCCCAGATGATGACCGCAACGGTTGTGGCTGCGGCCGGAACCCCCTGCGGTCGCCGGGGTGGCACTTGCCAGGTTCTCGAGAGTGAGGCCTAAGGCGACAGCGAGAAAGGAGATAGGCGCAGACAACAGTGACCACGGCTGGTCGGTATTGGGCAAACCCAGCCGCGGCCAAGGTCCGGAAGCGGCGGAACAGGAGCAGCGACAGTGCCGACATCCCCAACCACAACATCATGCCGACCAGGGCGACTCTCGACTCGGTGAACACATAACGGACGAAGTCGACACCCCGTATCGCGGTCAGAGTGGCATCGATCAGCAATACGACCAACAGAGTCTGGAGAAGCCCGCTTCTCGAGGACCCCGCGGTGACTGCGACTGGAACGGGTACGCAGTGTCGGTTGTTCTCAGCGAGTTTCGAACGTCCCGATTCCTCCTTTCCCCACTGGCTCATGTGACGTGGTCTGAGTCCAAGAACAAGGAGGTCAGTTCTCGGGGATGGCGCCCATGGCCAACAGCGCTGTGGCCAACACCGCGTAGACCGTGGCCACGACCACCACCACCGAGCGATCCTTGAACCTCAACCAGCTCACCGCCCCGGTGACCAAGGTGCCGACAGCGGCGATCGCTGCAACAATCCACAGCGCCAAACCTCCCGCGGTCCTCTGCTCAAACGCCCCGAGGGCGTCGGTGTTGTAGGCGACGATCAGCATCGCCAACAGGATGAGGCTGGCGACGAACAAGCCAGTCGCCCATCTACCCAATCTCGTCGTAGCCATGTCCCTCTTCGATCTCGAGCAACACGAATGTCTGCCCGAATCATGCGGCATCGAAGAAGGGGCATCTAGAGGATTTGGACCCAGAGTCTTCCGGAACTCAGAACTGGTCTCAGTCTCCATATGATCGCTGCCCTCGCCCGATCATCTGACCACCTCGAACGGAGGTTCCACTTCAGCGATCTGGTAGCCGCCCTTGTCGAGAGCGGTTTGCCAGGAGCCGATACGGAAGGCGAGGGTGGGTCGGAGTGCGGATCGGGGTCTCAGGTAGATCTCAGCGAAGTCGTCGGGTGGGATCATCACATGCCACGCTAAGCCGATCTCCCATTCGTCGTTGAAGAACCCGTAGTGGGAGACCACGAGTAGCTGAGGGGCGAGAAAGGTGCCCTCGAACTCAGTCTCCGGGGTGATATTTAGTTCGAGACGGTTTCCGGCCAACCAAGAGGTGAACAGACCCAGTATCTCAGCGGCCTGCTCGCCCCGGTCGTCGTCCCAGGGGAGAACAGAAGCGGTCCTAGTGACGGTTCGGGTCGTATCGTCGGTTGCCACCTCGATTGTGACAGTCAGTTCGGTCTCAGTAGCGGTGGCGTCAGGAACCACGGTGACCTCGGCGACCTCAATGTCTGAGATCTCAGAAGGTCGGACGGAGACTTTGGCTCCGGAGGCGCTGGCGGTCACCGTGGCCGTACCGGCGGTCTCGTCGTCCTGGCTGACCAACAGCACCACCTCGGCGCCGGGAATGGCGCCTTGGATAAACTCGGGAGACACCACGACTTCGCCATTGGGGGCACTAGTCGTCGGGGCGGGTCTCGTCGAAGTGGCTGGGGTGCCCGACCCACTACAGGCCCCCACCAGGAGCAGGAACAGAACGGCAAACGCAGCCTCGCCGGGTGGTTTCATCGCAGCCGAACCGGATACTCCCGGATGTGGATGCGGCTGCCGTCCTCGGCCGAGAACTCCCACACGATGAGGGCGCCGAACTGGTCGCGGTCTACCTCGTAGGGGATCTCGGTCGACCATTCACCCCAGCACCCGGTGCCGCATGAAGCCATCACCGTGTCCTCGAAGAGGGGTTCCCCGTCGTCGTCGGTGAGCATCACCTGAGACACCGCTTCGAAAACGTTGCTCAGACCGCTGACTTGGATTGGGTTGGCGACTGGCTCACCCCAGGCGGGATGGTCGACGAAGATCGGCGGCAGCAGGTCGTAGTAGTCGTCTCTCTGTTGGGGACCGTCCAGCTCGATTCCCTCGGAGGAAAACACGGTCACGGTCTCGCCCTCGATTTCGAACGCCGCCGCGTCGATGTCGGGGAGACGTGTCAGCGTGTAGACCACCTGGGCGAGACGGGCGAACATCCCGAAGCTGCCTCCACCGTCGTCGAACTCACCACTGAGATCGACCGTCGCCACACGGTCCCTAACTTCGACTCCGAGGACTTGGGTGCCTTCCGGGAGGGCGGTGGAGATCGCCGGCGTTCCGGCGATCTCATCCGAGGTGGGCCCTGCCAGAAGGAGTTCCATGGCGGTCATCGCTGGGGCAGCACCGCTCGCGTCCCGGTAGACCGGTACCAGGAACGGTCCCGGGGGTTCTTCTCCCTCGAGCTGTTCGAGCATGAAGTAGACGGCCATTCCGGTCGGCTCGGCCTGCGTGCTGGTGGTTGTCTCGGGCACCGCTGTCGTCGTGGGTGCCGCCGTCGTCGTGGTCGTCTCAGGGGCGACAGTCGTG
Source organism: Acidimicrobiia bacterium (assembly GCA_035462175.1). Lineage (GTDB taxonomy): Bacteria > Actinomycetota > Acidimicrobiia > Spongiisociales > ZC4RG35 > JARDZU01. The sequence continues at coordinate 15,372 of DATHUP010000071.1, forward strand.
GTGGGTGCTGCTGTGGTCGTCTCCCCCGCATCTTCGGTACCACATGCGCCCAATAGCAGAACTGATGCGGTCACTGCGACAAAGAGCCGATGCGGGACGCCTCCCATCCTGCGTCTCGCGATTCCATGCCAGCTGGGGGCGGCCACCCGATACTCCATTGCCTTTGTATGTCAGGCAAGCGTCCACCGGCACAGCTTCCGTCACTAGAGGCTTAGGTCAGTGTCGGCACAATCCAATGGCCTGATCGCGATGCCCCCCACCACCGTCAGCGCTTCTTCAATGTTGTTCGGATGCCGGCTCGGCGAAGTGTCATCGGCTGCGACATCGGTCCCCCAGATTGGGCCGATTGGCTCTGGCGGCCGATCATCGCGATCAAGACGATGACGCTGTGGCAACCGACCATGTAACGAAGACAGCGCGCATGTGGGTGGTCGTCGGCTTGTTGGGTGTGCTCGGCGGCGGGTGCGCCCCGACCGGATCGGATTCGACGACCTCCACAAGCGAGCCGTCCACGACCACTGCCACCGATTCGACCACGACCACCATTGCGGTGTCTACGACAGTCCCCTCGTCGACGACGTCGACCACCAAAGAAATGACGGATGATGCGAATCTCCCTTCCGCACTGAGTCGGGAACGAGTCACGTGGGATGACGTCGGGGCGGGCTGGTATGTCGTTCTCTATGACTCGTCGAAGGCCTATCCGACGAGCGAAGCAGACGTCCGTGAGGGGCCCGTGGTTCTATATCTGGTGGACGGTGCCGGCGAACGCTACGAAGTGGCTGCCTGGCAACCAGGTGAGTTTCGGACCCTCGTCGACGCCACCGCGACCTCAGCTCTTGTTGCCGGGAGCGGGGCCAATCTGGACGAGACCGTCTACGAGGTGGTCGACCTGACCACCGGCTCCTCCTCTGTCGCGTTCACAGTCGGATTCTCTGAAAGTTCGTTCGTCGACACGTGGCCGCCCCTGTCACTCACCCGTCCCAGCGGGGCCAATGTGGTCATCTACCGCTCCGACGGGACCACCGACTGGCTGGAACGACGTGCAGCCGACGGCACCGTCCTATCGGTTGTCTATGAGCAGACATATGTCGAGGGCGACGGGTCGATGGCGTGGTTGTATGGGTCAGGTGGGACCTCGCTCATCGTGGCAGCAACCGGCGGCATCTTTGAGATGACTAACGAGGGCTCGACTCTCGGGGAACTGTGGGCGCCACCAGACACCCGCTGCGAGCCGGTGCGATGGTGGGACGAAGACACGTTCCTGGCGGCCTGCTACGGCCAGGGCCCCGGTTCCGCCCCGCTCGATGACTACGGCCAGCCTCACGCCTACTACGGCAGGCTTTGGCTGCTCGAGACCGACGGCTCGACTGGTGCTGCACTCACCGAGTATCCAGCCGAGCCTCCAATCGTCGTCGACTTCGGCTACCACGACGCCTGGCCGACAGACAATGGGACTTACATCGAGTGGTCGGGCGACTGTGGGTCATCGGCGGTGGCGATTCTCACTGCCGACGGGACCGGAGAGCTTCTCGACATAGAAGAGTCGGAGGCCCGCCTGGCGCACGGGGTCGAGATGATCGACATCGTAGACGGACAGATGACGGTCTACGGCTGGGACGACTGTGCGGCAACGGTGGGTGGCCTGTTCACAACCGACCTCGAAGGTCGCTATCTCAACACGCTCGTTCCCGTGATTGGAGACTCCAGAGGTGTGATCGGAGTGAGGGGGTTGGCAACCGTCTATCCGTATGGATAGCCATGCGCAAGTGATGCTCCAACTGCCGGGGACCATCGTCTGACCGCGAAGGGCGACATCCCGAGAGCACCTCGCTTGTCCTGGGACGACGTCGGCTGCGGAAGCACTGGTCTGGGCCGATCGTCCTGAAAGGGGTCCAGTCCGTCGAGGACGCCAGAATCGCGGCGGACCATGGCCCTCATCGGTTGCCGGAGCACCGAGGTGCTGGGGCCGGAGTACATCACCAGGGAGACTTCGACCCCAGCGAGGCCAGCTTGACTGGACGTCCAGGAAGGTGATGAGGTTTTCTCCAGGTAACACAAGGCGTGTGCGAATCCAGGTCGCTCAGTGGAGCTGACGGGATACAGGCGATTGCATCGACGGGATTAATCCTCGCAATGTCGCCATGGCCATCGTGGTCGCAGCCAGCCTCGCCAGCGTCTGGAGCGCGGCAACCAAATAGACAAATCGGTCAAGCGCCCAGAGATCGCAGGCGACCTAAATGTGCCGATCCCGGGCGGCATCAGATATGTGCGCTTTCGTCCTGGATTAGTTGATCGGCGCTAGCGGACGCCGAAGGTTGGGACTCGAGCAAACGTCTGAATGGCGAAGCAATCTCATTGCGGTTGTTCTTGCTGGGTTGCTTCTCCCAGCAACCTGGATCTGGTGCTTATCGACACCCGGGGGGTACGGCGAGCGAGGGTCCCTTGGAACAGGTGCCGTTCGCCTCTTGTGGGACTCGTACGACTGGCACACGATCAACATATGGCGCAGACGGCACCCGTCCTTGGTCCGGGGGTTTCCAACGGTTGCTCTCGTCGCGCAACTTGGATCGACAACCTGCGGGTTGCGATCATCGTGGGAGTCATCGGCTCGCACGTCAGTGTGATCTACGCCCTCGACGTCGGATGGTGGTACGAGGAGCGAACCGCCAGCGGGATCGCCAAGGCGGTTCTCGCTGGGATCTTCGCGCCCGGCCTGCTCTTCGGGATGGGTCTCATATTCTTCCTAGCAGGGTGGTTCTCCCCTCCTGCCTTCGAACGCAAAGGTGCTCGCCGCTTCGTAGTCGACCGGCTCTGGCGTCTCGGCACCCCCACGGCTGTCTATCTCTTCGTGGTCAACCCGGCGATGAATTTCTTCGGTGCTCGGGCGATGGGCGAAGGCGAGACGATCGCCCGCTACTTCCGACGCACCTATTGGGACGACGTCGAGCTTGGCGTCGCCTGGTTCATGGCCGCACTCCTCATGTTTTCTCTCGCCTATGCCGCCTGGCGGTCACGACACCCCGTCCGGACTGAGGACATCATTCCGCTCCGACGTAGCGACCTCGTGACTGTGGGCATTTTCATCGTCGTGGCGTCGTTTCTCGTGCGCCTCGAGTTCCCCGTACTCAGCGGCGACGCGCTATTGACGCTGAACCTCTGGGAGTACCCGCAGATGATCGCGCTCTTCGCCCTCGGCGTCCTGGCTCGGGAGCGGGGATGGCTCTCCGACGCTCTGCCGCCCCAGCTACGGCGGACCTGCGGGCGGGCCGCCGCCCTCGGCGTCGCTCTCGCCATTCTCGCTGGTGTTGGCATCGCCATAACCGACGACCCGGACCCCTTCCTCGGAGGGTTGCGGCTGGAGGCGACGCTGATCCCGCTCATCGAAGCCACCCTTGCGCTGGGCATGTCGTTGTGGTTGATCGACTGGTTCCGTCGCCGCACCAACCGTGCAGGCGGGTTCGTTGGTGGTCTCGGGCGAGCGTCGTTCGCCGCCTATCTCCTCCATGTTCCGCTAACCATCATGCTTGCCATCGCCCTGCGAGGTGTCGGGATTCCGGCAGAACTGAAGCTCCTCAGCGTCCTCGCGTTGGGTGTGGTCGCGTCCTTCGGGCTCGGATGGCTCTTCACTCGGTCCCGGCTCGCAGGCCGGATTCTCTGAGGTTGCGCCGGTTCAGTCACGCTTGAGCAATGGCGCATAACGTGGGGGGATCTCCTTGAAACGGACCGAGCCGACAGCCCGGCAATCGGCATCATGCGCTTGTTGCGTAGTCTCGAATCGCGCGTCTCGGATCTGTCGCTGCCAACCCCCGTGGTTCCGAACTCCTGGTAACTCCCCATATGACCTGGTGGAAGTGGGGTGAGAAAGCACCTCAAGAGAATGAGGTGCTTCGGACCGGAGTCTTGTGGGGCCCTGTGTGGAGCGCCACGCACCGGAAACGGTCGGCTGAAGACGGCGGCCGGCACTTAGAAATCGCCCTGACCAGAGTCTAGAACTGACGGACCTTGGTTACATCTCGGTTTCTCCGAATCGGATAGGAGAACGATGACCGAGAGAGAACAGCAGCGGCTGGTGAACCATCGTCTGGCGGTGATCCGCCATGCCGAGGAGGTGACCGGCAACGTGG
>DATHUP010000072.1:0-41757 GCA_035462175.1 Acidimicrobiia bacterium
GCAAGGTCGTCGACGCCTGGACCTACAACGGGATGGTGCCGGCCCCGATGATCAGAGTCGATGTCGGGGACCGGGTTCGGGTCGTGGTCGACAACCAACTCCCGATGGGCACCGACGTCCACTGGCACGGCATCCCCACACCCAACGATATGGACGGGGTGGCGCCGCTGACCCAGCCTCTGATCGAGTCCGGCGAGAGCTTCGTCTACGAGTTCGAGGCGACCAGGGCCTCGATCGGCATGTATCACGCCCACCACCACGGGCAGATGCAGGTCCCCAACGGGATGTTCGGTGTGTTCATGATCGGGGACACCCCGCTACCGCGAGGCCAGACCATCTCGGGCATCGAGATCCCCGAGGACATGGAGGTGTCCCAGGAGATACCGATGGTCCTCAACGACGCCGGGGTCATCGGGCTGAGTCTGAACGGGAAGTCGTTCCCCGCCACCGAGGCGTACTCGGGCCAGGTCGGGGACTGGGTGGTTGCCCACTACTACAACGAGGGTCTGCAGATCCACCCGATGCACCAGCATCAGTTCCCACAGCTGGTGTTCGCCAAGGACGGGATCCCTCTCGACAACCCGTACTGGGCAGACACCGTGTCCGTCGCCCCAGGTGAGCGTTACTCGGTCCTCTTCCAACTCGAGGACCCGGGGGTGTGGGTGTGGCACTGTCACATCCTGACCCACGTCGAGCGTGAGGAAGGCATGTTCGGGATGGTGACGGCGTGGATCGTGGAGGAGTGAGGGCTACCTTCCAGGCATGCTGCGCGAGATCACCCCAGCCGAGGAGCCGGTAGACGACCTCCTCGGGCTCTACATGGGCGACGAGCGGAGGGTCGACGGTCGTCCCTGGCTCATGCTCAATTTCGTCACCTCCATCGACGGCGGCACCACCGTCGAAGGCACCTCGACCGGACTCGGGGATGCCGACGACAAGGAGCTGTTCATGACCCTGCGCGCGGTCCCGGATGTGATCCTCGTCGGCGCCACCACGGTGGCAGCCGAGGACTACGGGCCGGTGCATCTGGACGACGAGCGGCGCCGACGTCGTCTCGAGGCTGGGCTGTCGGAGGTCCCGGTCCTTGCCATCGTCTCCGGCCGGCTCAGTGTCGACCCCGAGGCGCGAGTCTTCTCCGACTCGGAACGCCGGCCCTTGATCCTCACCGGGCCCGACGCCGCTCCCGCCAAACTGGCGATGTTGGGCGACGCCGCCGACGTGATCTTCCTCGACAACCTGAGCGCCCCGGCCATCCTCGCCCAATTGGGGGCGGTGGGGGTCGTCCTGTGCGAGGGTGGCCCCACGCTCGCCGGCCAGTTCGTCACCGCGGATCTCGTCGACGAGGTGAACCTCACCCTGGCGCCGAAGATGATCAGCGGGCTATCGGCTCGGATGACGAGCGGGGCACCGGCCGAACCGCCCCTGGGGATGCGCCTCGACCGTGCGCTCGTGGGCGAGGAGTCGCTTTTTCTGCGATATTTGAGGGCATGAGCACGGAGGAGAGATGATGGGAAGACACGCTGAGCTCTACGAACGTCACAAGGCGGTCCTTCCCGGATGGGCGCCGCTCTACTACGAGCAGCCGATTGCCATCGTCGACGGGGACGGACGGTGGGTCACCGATGCCGAGGGCAATCGATACCTCGACTTCTTCGGCGGGATCCTGGTCACGATGTCGGGGTACAAGGTGGCCGAGGTGGTGGAGGCGATCAAGGCCCAGGCCGACCGGATGCTGCACACCTCGACTCTGTACCTGATCGAGTCGCAGATCGAGCTGGCGGAGAAGATCGCCGAGCTGTCCGGGATCCCCGATGCGAAGGTCTTCTTCACCAACTCCGGGACCGAGGCCAACGACGCCGCCCTCATGCTGGCCACCACCTACAAGAAGTCCAACCAGGTGCTGGCGATCCGGGGCAGCTATCACGGCAAGTCCCATTCTGCGATCGCGGTGACCGGCCAGAAGGCGTGGTCGGGAACCAGTCTCTCCCCGTTCCAGGTCACATATGTGCACGGCGGCTACAAGCTGCGCAGCCCATTCGGCCATCTCCCCGACCTCGAGTTCATCGCCGCCTGCGTCTCCGACCTGGAGGATCTGCTCGGTGTGGCGACGGCAGGGAGCCCGGCGGTGATGATCGCCGAGCCGATCCAGGGGGTGGGAGGCTTCGTCACTCCTCCGGACGGGTTCTTCAAGGCGATGAAAGACGTCCTCGACGAGAACGGGATCCTCTTCATCTCCGACGAGGTGCAGACCGGGTGGGGGCGGACCGGTGAGCATTTCTGGGGGTATCAAGCCCACGGGATCGTCCCCGATCTGCTCACGTTCGCAAAGGGGGTCGGCAACGGGCTCAGCATCGGGGGAGTGGTGGCCCCGGCCGAGATCATGGAGTCCTATCCCGCCCTCGGCATATCGACCTTCGGGGGCAACCCGCTGGCCACGGCCGGTGCCCTGGCCAATCTCGACTACCTGCTCGACAACGACCTGCAGACCAACGCCCTCAAGGTGGGGAATCGTCTCATGCAGAACCTCGTGCCCTTGTCCGAGGAGCTCGAGATCATCGCCGAGGTCCGAGGCAAGGGCCTGATGATCGGTCTCGAGCTGATCAGCCCCGACGGAGCCCCCGCACCGGAAACCGCGGCCGCGGTGTTGGAGGCGGCTCGGGAAGAGGGTCTGCTCATCGGGAAGGGCGGGCTCTACGGCAACTCGCTGCGTCTGGCCCCGGCGTTGTCCATCACCGAAGAAGAGGCCGACGAGGGCTTCGAGCGGCTGGAACGGGCGTTACGCCGCAGCAGCTGATCGATCGAAGGGCTGGAGCAAACCGAATGCAATGTGTCACGTATTCGTGACGCCCTGCATTAGGAACGGCTAGAGCAGCGCCTGGAGGTCGATGTCGCAGCTGGGGTGGCGGAGCTTGGCCAGACCTCTGGCTTCGATCTGACGGACCCGTTCCCGGGTGGAGTTGATCACCTTGCCAACGTCGGAGAGGGTCCAAGGCTCGTCGCCGTCGAGACCGAAGCGGAGCCAGAGGACCTGCTGCTCCTCGGGGTCGAGGATCTGGAGCGCCTTGATCAGACGATCCCGCCGCCACGCAGCCGCCGCCCGAGCCTCCGGGTCGGCCGCCGTCTCGTCTTCGACGAAGTCCTGTAGTGAGGCGTCGCCGTCTTCGCCTACGGGCCGGTCAAGCGAGACCGTCTCGGCAGGAGCTTCCAGAGCGGCCAGGACCCGTTCGGTGTCGAGCCCGGATGCCTCGGAGATCTCCTCCAGGGTGGGGGCCCGGTGGTACTTGTCGTGGAGGCTCTGCCGGGTGTCCTGAACGGTGCGCACCACGTCGACCATGTGCACCGGAAGGCGGATGGTCTTGCCGTTGTTGCCTAGCCCCCGAGTGATTGCCTGACGAATCCACCATGTGGCGTAAGTAGAGAACTTGAAGCCCTTGCGCCAGTCGAATTTCTCCACGGCGCGGATCAAGCCGAGGTTGCCCTCCTGGATGAGATCGAGGAGGTCGAGGCCCCGTCCCGTGTATCTCTTTGCGATCGAGATAACGAGTCTGAGGTTGGAGCGGATGAAGGTCATCTTCGCCTCGTCGCCTTCGGCGACGAGCCGCATCAGCTTGGCGCGATCGGCCTGGTCGAACTCGCCGGATTCGAGTGTCGCTTTTGCCTTCTTGCCGAGCTCCATCGCTCGGGAGAGGTGAACCTCGTCTTCGGCCGTGAGGAGAAGATGGGCGGAGACTTCGTCGAGATACAGGCCGACGGTGTCGGCGGGGCTGGAGCCCCGCTCGGGTCTGGCGTCTTTGGCCCTGATGGCCTTCCCCAAATCTGGCCCTCCTGTCAACCCCTGTGGAAAACCTAACCTTGCTGGCGGAATCTGGCAAACGGTTTTACCGCGTATCCGCCCCGCCAGGTAGTCTCCGTCCTTCAGTGGCGCGTCGTTCCCAGTTTCGATTGCTGGTGGCGCTCACCATCGTATGGGCCTTGTGGGCGGGCTGGTCTCTGCTCGGACGTGCTACTCCATACACCTTGAGGGTCCTCGATGACTCGGGGGCGCCGATCGCGGCGGCGTCGGTCGACATCAACGACAGCCAGGTGGGGACGAGCGCAGAAGATGGGACCATCGAAGTCGATTGGAACCGGTCCGCAACGGTCCTCGGGGTGAGCGCGGCCGGTCACGTCCCGAAGACTGTCACCATCGCCGAGCGCCCCGACGGCCTCTTCGACGTGGTGCTCAAGGCTCGAATCCTGCGGGGACGGGTAGTCGATCCCGGGGGAACGCCGGTTGAGTCGGCGAGCGTGATTGCCGGGCCGGCAACGGGTACGACCGACGCAGAGGGGAGGATCAGCCTGCGCGGGGCGGAGCCGGGGACGGTCACGGTCAGTCGTCCCGCGTGGGTGCCCACCACGTTCGAGTGGGACGGCGGAGTGGGGGAGTCCGTCGTCGAGATCGAGCCTTTCATCGCGCGTGCCGTCCACATCACCGGGGAGGCGGCGGAGGAGGACATCGACCGGTTCTTCGAGATGGCCGAAACCACCGAGCTCAATGCGCTGATGCTCGACCTGAAGGACGAATCCGGCCTGGTCTGGTACGACAGCGAGCACCCGGTCGCGGCCGAAGTCGGGGCCACGAGAGCGGTGTACGACCTCAGCGAAGTGGCGGCACGCGCCGAGGCGGCCGAGCTCTACTTGATCGGGCGTCTCGTCGTGTTCAACGACCCGACGGCGGCCGTCCGCAAGCCGGAGATGGCGGTCCTGGACTCGGCTACCAACCAGCCCTACCAGGCCAACGGCCAGTACTTCCTGGACCCCACCGACCCCGACGCCAGGTCCTATGGGCTCGGGCTGGCCATGGAGGTGTGCGAGATGGGTGTAGACGAGGTGCAATTCGACTATGTGCGCTTCCCCGACAAGCGAACCGAGACGACCACCTTCGATGGCGGGGTCAGCCTGGAGACGAGGACCTCGACCATCATCGGCTTCCTCGAGGAGGCGGTCGCACTGCTGCACCCGATGGGTTGTGCCGTTGGGGCCGACGTTTTCGGCTTCACCACCGCAGCCGGCACCGATGACGGCGGGATCGGTCAGCGTTGGGAGGAGGTGACCGGGGTTGTCGATGTCGCCTCTCCGATGGTCTACCCGTCCCACTACAGCACAGGCTGGTACGGGTTCGACAACCCGAACGATCATCCGGGGCCGATGGTCACCCGGGCCCTCGAGGACGGAATGGAGCGTCTGTCCAGAAACGTCGTGGTCCGGCCCTGGCTCCAGGACTTCGGGTACACGCCGGAGCAGGTGCGGACCCAGATAGAAGTGGCCGAGCAGTTCGGGATGGGCTGGATGCTGTGGAACGCGACGTCCGACGTGACGGTCGATGCCCTGGAGCGGGAGTGAGCCTGCCAGACATCAGGTTTCGCACTATGGCCGTAGGTGAAATACCATTCGATGAACCCGTCCGGAGCAGTATTTGACCGCGTTCGACCGAAAAGAGCTGGCCGAGATCGAGACGATCGCCCCTGCCTGGAGGGCGGCGCAGATGGAGGCGGCGTTCGATGTCTTCGCTTCGCTGGGGGAGCCGACAGGGACTGAAGAGGATTGGCGCTACGTCGACTTCGACCATTCCTTCGCCGAGCTGTCGGCGGTCACCACGCCCGGCGAGCGTCTCGACCCGGGCCCATTCATGACCGCCCTTCCCCAGCGCTCGGGTCATGTGCTCATCGTGGACGGGACAGTGGTGGAGCACGACTCCGAGGTGGCGACGGTTACCCGATTCACCGATCTCGATTCCGATCCCGGTATCCCGGCGCTGCTGCCGGTCGACCACAACAAGTTGGCCGCTGCCCATACCTCCTTCTCCCACGATGGGGTGAGCATCGATCTCGCGCCCGGTGCGACGATGCGGTCGCCCCTGGTGGTAGAGGTGCAGGGCGTCACCGCCGGGACTGCCTCGTTCCCTCATATCCACGTGAGGGTGGGCGAGAACGCAGAGGCGAGCATCCTGGTGATCTACCGCTCGGCTGGAGGGGCCCGCCTCCTTCTCGTGCCGAAGATCGATCTGGAGATCGGCGATGGAGGGCGGCTGCGGTATCTATCCGTCCAGGGGGTCGATCACGCCGCGACCTCGGTGGTGCACCAGCGGGCGGTACTTGGCCGCGATGCCACGTCTCGCATCGGGGAAGTGGGGCTGGGTGCCAAGCTGGGGCGGCTTGATCTCGGGGTGACTCTCGGCGGGGACGGAGCCTCGTCGGAGGTGGTCGGGCTCTACTTCGGCGAGGGGTCGCAAACCCTGGACTACCGGCTGGTAGTGGATCATCAGGGTAAGAACACGACGTCGGATGTGTTCCTGAAAGGCGCCGTCGAGGACGATGCCCAGAGTGTCTTCACAGGTCTGCTTCGCATCGAGAAGGACGCAACCCGCACCTCCACCTTCGAGACCAATCGCAACCTGGTCCTCTCCGAGAACGCCAAGGCGCAGTCGGTCCCCAATCTCGAGATCCTGTGCAACGACGTCATCTGCGGTCACGCCAGCTCGGTCGGCCCCCTCGGCGGCGAACACCTCTACTACCTGCAGAGCCGCGGGCTGAGCCGGGTGAGAGCCGAGCGGCTCCTGATACGCGGGTTCTTCCAAGAGGTGATCGATCGGCTCCCAATCGAAGGACTGGAGGAGCCGGTCTCAGACGAGGTGTTCCGCAGATTCGTCACCGCTCAGGAGGAGGGGCGGGTCGCATGAGGGTCGAGATCGGCGCCGTCGACACCCTGCCCCGCGACCGAGGGCTGCGAGTGACCGTGGGCGACGAACGCATCGCCATGTTCAGGGTCGGCGACGAGGTGTACGCGATCGGTGATCGTTGCTCTCATGCCGAAGCGTCCCTCTCCGAAGGGTTCCTCTCCGATCGCGAGGTCGAGTGTCCCCGCCACGGCTCTGAGTTCTCCCTCGAGACCGGCGAGGCCTTGTCCCTGCCCGCTACCAAACCGGTCCCGACCTACGAGGTCGAGGTCGAGGACGGCGTCGTCTATGTCGTGATGGGGGAGAAGTGAGTGTTGCCCTGGAAGTGCGCGGCCTGTCCGCCTCGGTGGACGGGAAGCAGATCCTGGAGGGTCTCGATCTCGTGGTTCCCTTTGGGGAGATCCACGCCATCATGGGCCCCAACGGCTCGGGAAAGTCGACGCTGTGCCATGTGCTCACGGGCAAGGAGGGGTACCACGTGTCGGGCGAGGCATTCCTCGAAGGTCGGGAAATACTCGGGCTGGAAGTGGACGAGAGGGCGCGGCATGGGCTCCTGCAGAGCTTTCAGTACCCGACCGAGGTGGCGGGGGTGCATCTGCGTGAGTTCCTGCTCGAAGCGACCGACGAGAGAGGCATAGACGAGGACGAGGCCGAGGACATCATCGAGACCGAGGCGGCGCGCTTCGACATGACCAGGTTCCTCGATAGGTCGCTCAACTACGACCTCTCCGGTGGGGAGAAGAAGCGGTCCGAGATCTTTCAGATGATGGTCCTGAGGCCTCGGGTCGCCCTGCTCGACGAGATCGACTCCGGTCTTGACATCGATGCGGTGAAGCAGGTGGCGGCGGCGGTCGAAGCGATGCGCTCGCCTGACCTGGGTGTGGTGCTGATCACCCACTACAACCGGATCCTCAGGTACATGACCCCGGACCGGATCCACATCATGATCGACGGCCGCATCGTCGACTCGGGTGGGCCGGAGCTGGCCGAGGAGCTCGAGTCGGGCGGGTACGAGGCGGTGCGGGAGCGACTCGGTCTGCAACGATCCACCACCGACCCCACACGCCGCCCCGCCGACTTCTTCACCGACACCCCGTTCGACGTGTGACCATCCGACCGTTCCGTGCGGTTCTGCCGCGCATCTAGCCGCGCCAACCCGCACAGAATGGTTCCGTGGCCTCCAGATCCGTCACCGAGAAGTGGCTCTTCGAGCTGACCCACCTACCCACCGCCTCGGGTTTGGAGGACGCTGTGATCGACTGGGCCCGGTCCTGGGCTGGACGGCGGGAGGACCTGAGGCTGAGCCAGGACACCGGTGGGAACCTCCTGATCACCCAGAAAGGACCCTCCAGCAGGGACCCGGTGCTCGCCGTTGCCCACATGGACCACCCAGCGTTCGTCGTGATCGACCTCTCGGGGAACGAGGCGGAATTCGAGTTCAGAGGCGGGGTGAGAGCGGAGTACTTCGACGGGGCGATGGTCGAGTTCGTCACCGGCGGCGGCACGACGGGACAGGTCGCCTCGTATGAGCCTACGACCCGCACCGGTGTCATCGAGGTGGTCGGCCCCCCTCCGCGCCCCGGTGATATCGCCCGCTGGCGACTCCCCTCCCGCAAGCGGGACGGTCATCTGCTCGCCCCTGCGTGTGACGACCTCGCCGGGTGTGCCGCCGCACTGGCGGCCCTCGACCGGGCTCGTCGCCGCCCTGATCTCGGCCACTTCGGCGTACTCCTCACCCGGGCCGAGGAGATGGGATTTGTCGGGGCCCTTCATGCCGCCAAGACCGGCGCCGTCCCCTCCAACGCCAGGATCCTGTCCATCGAGACCTCCCGCTCCTCGCCCGATGCCCCGGTTGGCGCCGGCCCGGTCATCCGCGTCGGAGACGCCGCCACCGTGTTCGACCACGATCTGACCAATCGTGTCTCCCGGGCCGTGACGGCGAGCGGAATCCGGCACCAGCGGAAGCTGATGGCCGGCGGTGTCTGCGAGGCCTCCGCATTCGGGGCCTTCGGCTACCGGGCGACGGGGCTCTGTCTCCCCTTGGGCAATTACCACAACATGGGGAATCTGGACGAGGTCGAGACCGGCAGCGGCGAGGCGCGCCCGATGCTGGAAGAGGTCTCGCTGGCCGACTTTCACGGGCTGGTCGATGTTCTCCTGGTGGCTGCGACCGGTGTCGACGCCGACTGGGCCCTGCCCGCCCGCCTCGAAGAGGTGTATGCCGAGAGCAGGCACCTGCTGAGTTGATCCGGCCGGTGCCTTGCCACCGGGTGTCCCGGTTACGGTGATGCCGGTACCGTCTCGCCAAAAGGAGTCGATGGTGGAGTACAGGGTCGAGAAGGACTCGATGGGGGAAGTGAAGGTCCCAGCCGATGCCTACTACGGGGCGTCCACGCAACGTGCGGTGGACAACTTCCCCATCTCACGGCATCGCTTCGGGCGCGGCTTCATCTCTGCCCTGGGTCTGATCAAGGGATCCGCTGCCGAGGTCGCGGGTCGCCTTGGCCACCTCGAAGCCGACAAGGCCGCGGCGATCGCACGAGCTGCAGGAGAGGTGATGGAAGGAGGGCTCGACAGTCAGTTCGTTCTCGACATTTTCCAGACCGGTTCGGGGACATCGACCAACACGAACGCCAACGAGGTGATCGCCGGGCGAGCCACGGAGATCATGGGTGGCGAGCCCGGAGCCAGCCTGGTGCATCCCAATGACGACGTGAACTTCGGCCAGTCGTCGAACGACGTGATCCCCACCGCCATCCACGTGGCGGCGGTGTCGGCGATCAGAGGAGACCTCTTTCCCGCTCTGACCCAGCTCGCCGCCTCCCTCGAGGCCAAAGCGACCGAGTTCGAGGATGTGGTCAAGTCGGGTCGCACCCATCTGATGGACGCCACTCCGGTGACGCTCGGCCAGGAGTTCGGGGGGTGGGCCGCCCAGGTGCGAAACGGGCTGAGTCGGCTCGACAAGGTGTTGCCGGAGCTGGAAGAACTGGCGCTGGGAGGCACCGCGGTGGGGACGGGGATCAATGCGCCGCAGGGTTTCGCCGCTGCCGTGATCGACCTGATGGCGGAGCGGACCGGCTATGGCTTCCGTGAGGCCGAGGACCACTTCGAGGCGCAAGGGGGCAAGGACGCCGTGGTGATGGCTTCGGGAGTGCTCAAGACGGTGGCCGTGTCGCTGTTCAAGATCTCCAACGACATCCGCTTTCTCGGCTCCGGTCCCACCTCGGGGATAGCCGAGATCAAGATCCCCGCCCTGCAGCCCGGGTCGTCGATCATGCCGGGGAAGGTGAACCCGGTGATGTCGGAGATGGTGATGCAGGTGGCAGCCCAAGTCGTCGGGAATGACAGCACCATCACATGGAGCGGGGCCAACGGGAACTTCGAGCTCAATGTGATGATGCCGGTCATGGCGCACAACCTCTTGGAGTCGGTGAGCCTGCTCGCCAATGCCGCCCGGACATTCGCCAGCCGGTGCATCGATGGGATCGAGGTGAACGAAGACCGGGTTAGAGAGCTTCTGGAACGGAACGCGGTGATCGTCACTGCGCTCAACCCGCACATCGGATACGACAATGGCGCCCGGATCGTGAAGGAGGCGGCGGCAACCGGTCGTTCCGTGCGCGAGCTCGTGCTTGAGGCGGGGCTCATGACCGCCGAAGAGCTGGATGCGGCCCTCGACCTGAAGAAGATGACCCTGGGCGGGATATGACCGCTGAGACCTTGACCGTCGGCGGGCTGCTCGATGCCCTGGACGAGGCGCTCACGACGGCGATCCCCGGGCCGCTGTGGGTCCGAGGCGAGGTCTCGGGACTGCAGCGCACCGGTCGGGGGGCGGTGTTCTTCCGCCTCGTAGACCCCGAGCTGCCGGAACACGCTCTCGACGTCGCTGCGTCGGGCCGGCTGATGCGAGCAGTGGAGCATGCCCTCGATGCGGCCGGGGTTGGAGCGTTGCGCAGCGGGATCGAGGTGCGGGTCAAGGGAACGGTCGGTCTTCGCCGCTCTCGTTCGCTGGTACAGCTGAGCCTGCTCGAGGTCGACCCCGGATTCACCGCCGGTCGGATCGCCCTCGACCGTGACGAGGTGCTTCGCCGTCTCGCCGCCGACGGGTCTCTCGCCGCGAACGGGGCGCTGGAGCTGCCCCTGGTCCCGCTGCGGATCGGTCTGATAACAAGCAGGGGCTCGGCGGCCCATGCCGACTTCCTCGACCACCTCGCCCGACCCGGCTATCGCTTCTCGGTGCGGACCGTCCAGGCGGCGATGCAGGGGGAGGGGGCGGTGTCGAATGTGGTTGACGGGTTGCGTCGGCTGGGCACGGAGGATCTCGATGTAGTCGTGTTGATCCGTGGCGGGGGCTCGAAGCTGGACTTGGCCACGTTCGATGCCGAGGCGGTGGGACGGGCGGTGGCAGCGATGCCCGTGCCGGTCATCACCGGGATCGGACACGAAACCGATCGCAGTGTCGCCGACGAGGCGGCCGCCGTCTCGGTGAAGACCCCCACTGCTGCGGCGGAGTGGATCGTGGGCAGGGTGGCCGAATATGCGGGCCGGCTGGAGACGGCCCGTCGGGCGATCCGGGACCAGGCTCTGGCGGCGCGAACCAAGGCCGCGGCCCGTCTCGACCACTCGGCATCACAGCTCGCCGAGACCCGAGGTGCCCTAGGCCGTCAGCTCGATCATCTCGAGTACCTCGAGAGAGGGATCGTCGAAGGGTCGCGCTCAGGTGTTCTGCGTCACCGCGATCGTCTGTCGGGCTTCGCCGAGATGCTCAGCGCCATCGGGATCGAGCCCACCTTGCTTCGTGGCTTTGCCCTGGTGACCCGGCCCGAGGGCTCGGTCGTGCGCAGCGTGGGCGAGCTCAAGGCCGGCGAGCGGGTGACGGTGCGCATGGCAGACGGCTCTGTGGCCATGGTGGTGGAAGGATGACCGGCTCGCAGCAGACTTACCGGGAAGCCCTCGACGAGCTCCGGGCCATCCATGCCCGGCTCCGGGACGACGAGGTCGACATCGACACGCTGCTCGACGACGTCAAACGCGCCGCCGATCTCCTCGCCTTCTGTCGGGAGCGCCTCACCTCGGTCGGCGAGCGTCTCGAAGAGGTCTTAACGGATTTTGAGCAGTGAGCGACGAGCAACGGGCCAGAAGAGCGCTCTGGCTCATTGCTCATTGCTCGTTGCTCATTGCTTCCAGCAGAACGTTCCAGCCGAGACTGGCGCACTTGATCCGGACGGGGTACTTGCGGACTCCCTGAAGGGCCTCGAGGTCGCCGAGGACCGCACCGGGTCGCTCCGGGTCGAGCTCGATGTCGGTTTCACCGTCGAGGGACATCATGTCCCGAAAACGCTGGGTCAACGTTTCGATCTCGGTCCGGGTCTTACCCTTGATCGCCTCGGTCATCATCGAGGCCGATGCTTGACTGATCGAGCAGCCCTGCCCGTCGACGGCTACCTCGGAAACTCGGTCACCGTCGAAGCCGAGCTCGATCGTGATCTCGTCGCCGCAAAGCGGGTTCACCCCATGGGCGACGGCGGCAGGGCTGTCCAGATGGCCCTTGTTCCGAGGGCTCCGATAGTGGTCGAGGATCACCTCGCGATAGAGGTCTTCGAGACTCACGAGTCCACTCCGAACAGATCACCGGCCCGGCGCAGCGCCTTGACCAGGGCGTCGATGTCCTCCTCGGTGCTGTACACGTAGAAACTCGCCCGTGCCGTCGCCGCAACGCCGAGACGCCGCATCAGCGGCTTGGCACAGTGGTGTCCCGCCCGGACCGCTACGTCCTCGTCGTCGAGGATGGTGGCCAGATCGTGGGCGTGAACTCCCTCCATCGTCATCGAGATCACCCCGCCGCGCTCTTCGAGATCCAACGGGCCCTGGACCTTCAAGCCGGGGACGTCGCTCAGCTGCTGCAATGCGATCCCGGTCAGCTCCCGATCGTGCTGGAGCACGTCGTCCATCCCGATCGACTCGAGATAGTCGATAGCGGCTTGGAGGCCTACGGCCTCGACGATGGGCGGGGTTCCCGCCTCGAAGCGATGGGGGATCTCCGCCCAGGTGGCCTCGAAGAGGGTCACGTCGGAGATCATCTCGCCACCGCCTTCGAACGGCTCGGTCTCTTCGAGTGCGTCCATGCGCCCCCAGAGGACTCCGATCCCGGTCGGGCCCAACATCTTGTGCGAGGAGAAGGCGACGAAGTCGGCCCCCAGTCCGACCACGTCGACGGGCGAGTGCGGTACCAGTTGCGCCGCATCCACCACCACCCTCGCGCCATGCCGGTGGGCTAGGTCGGAGATCTTGCGGACCGGGGGCATGATCCCGAGCACGTTCGACATCCCGGTCACGGCCACCACTTTCACGTCGGACCCCAGTTTTTGCTCATAGGCGTCGAGGTCGAGCCTGAACGCGTCGGTCATGGGAACATGGTCGAGGGTGGCCCCGGTTCGTTTCGCCACCATCTGCCAGGGGACGAGATTGGCGTGGTGCTCGATCTCGGTGGCCAGGATCCGGTCGCCCGGCCCCAGGTGCTCCAAACCCCAGCCGAACGCGACGGTGTTCAGCGACGTGGTGGTGCCCCTGGTGAAAATCACTTCTCGCGGATCGGTGGCTCCTATGAACGACGCCACTCGGGCTCGGGCCGACTCGTAGGCGTCAGTGGAGGCAATGGAGAGCTTGTAGGCGCCGCGGTGGACGTTGGCATATGAGGTCCTGGCGAATCGATCCATGGCCTCGAGCACCGGGATCGGCTTTTGCGAGGAGGCGCCCGAGTCCAGGAAGTGGACGCCGTTGGAGAGGACGGGGAAATCGGCCTTCAGGTGCGATAGATCGATCACTGGTGCTCTGGCCATTGACGTTGGCGATGTTCAGGGCGAGCGAGGGGCGCCGATGGCAGGCACGCAGGACGCAGGCGCACCCATGGGTGCGTCAAGGACGAGGACGCAGCAAGCGGTGTCATCTGGCCGTGCTGAACGCGGCGAACGTTAGTGGTCGGGGCACTAGGTCAACACCGAGCGGAACGAATCGTATCCCTCTTCTTCGAGTCGCCCGCCCAACTCGGGGCCACCACTCTCCAGCACCCGTCCATCCATGAAGATGTGGACCTTGTCCGGTGTCACGTAGTCGAGAAGGCGCTGATAGTGAGTGATGATGAGAAAGCCCCGCTCCGGTCCGGTGAGCTTGTTGACCCCGTCGGCAACGGTGCGCAGTGCGTCGATGTCGAGCCCCGAGTCGGTCTCGTCCATGATGGCGAGCTCGGGTTGGAGGACTGCCATCTGCAGGACTTCGTTTCGCTTCCGCTCCCCGCCGGAAAAGCCCTCGTTCAGATATCGGTCGGCGAACGACGACTCGATTCCGAGCTCCTTCATCACGTCCATCACCTTCAGTCTCAGCTCGAGCACGGTGAGGTCCACGCCGGTGCGGTTGGACAAGGCCTGTCGGAGGAACTGGATGACCGACACCCCGGGAATGGCCTCGGGATGCTGGAAGGCGAGGAACATGCCCCGTGCCCCCCGGTCGCTCGGCGCCGCTGCGGTGATGTCGTCGCCCTTGTACAGGATCCGGCCTTCGCTGACGGCGTAGGAAGGATGACCCATCAGGACCGAGGCCAGTGTCGACTTGCCCGACCCATTGGGGCCCATCAGGGCGTGAATCTCGCCTGCATTCACGGTCAGGTCGACACCTTTGAGGATCGCGATGTCGCCGGCCGAGGCGTGGAGGTTCTCGATTTGAAGCAGGGGAGTGGTTTCGCTCACGCTCTCATGGTATTTGCACTACATGCGTAGGGGAAAGTCGTTCTGTTTTCTAGGTTGTCAGGTCGGCCCATACCGGGGCGGCGAGACGGTCCAGGTCGTCGATCGAGATGGGGAACACCGTGTTCGGGGTGCCGGCGGCGGCCCACACCGGTTCGTTGCGGCGTAGCCGCTCATCGGCGAATACACGCACCGGGCGGGCATGGCCGAACGGCGGCGTGCCCCCAGCCGCGTATCCGGTCGCGTCCCTGACTTCGTCGAGTGTGGCCCTCCTCGACCTGGTAGCTCCGGCCGCGGCGGCCAGGAGGTCGGTGTCGAGCCTGAGATCGCCCGGAACCAGGGCGACCACCGGCTCGTCGTTCGCCTCCGTGTCGACGACCACGAACACGAGGGACTTGACGATGGCCGACACCGGACAGCCGATGGCGCGGGCCGCGTCCTCGGCGGTTTTCGTCCCTTCCGGGAACAGCCGGATCCCCATGTCGAAGCCGGCGACTGACGCCGCGAGGCGTCGGCTTGCCTCGGGAAGCTCGGTCACCCGCGAACCAACTCCAGTGTTCTGGCCAGACCGTCGTAATCGGACAGATCGAGCCACTGCAGGTAGATGCGCTCCACTCCCGCCTCTTTCAGGGCGGAGATCTTCTCTTTCACCTGACCCGACGTCCCGAACAAGACCCCGGCCTTCTCCCAGCGTGAGATCAGCTCTTCGCGGGAGATGTCACGTCGCGCCGCCGCCTCGAGCAGACGTTCGCCCAACTCGGCGTCGGAGCCGGCAATGGTGATCGAGCCCATCATGGTCGTCTCGACCTGTCGGTCGCCGGCGGCGTCTCGCATCACCTCGATCTTCGGTCGTGCCTCGTCGGCGGAGCAGATGAAGAGGTTGTATTCGTCGGCGAGCCTGGCGGCGAGGGTTGGGGTTCGCCTTTTGCCGCTGCCTCCGACGATGAGCCTGATGCCTGTCGGTTTGGGCAGCACGTCGAGGTCGAGGCTGTAGTAGGGACCGTCGTGGCTGCCCTCGGCGAAGGCGGCTCGCACATAGCCGAGGGCGTCTTCGAGACGTTCCCAACGCTCCGTGGAGTCCGGGAAGGGAATGCCGAGGGCCTCGTGCTCGTACTCGTTCCACCCGGTGCCGAGGCCGAGGTCGAAGCGTCCCCCGGACATCTGGTCGATGGTGGCCGCCGTCTTGGCGATGATGGCGGGGTGACGGAAGGTGATGGGCGTGACCAGGACACAAAGACGGACGTTGTCGGTGTCCCGGGCCAGACCCGCCACCGTCGTCAGCGCATCGGTGGCGGCGACGCTGCGGTCCTTGCTCCAGGCGAGATGGTCGGAGCGGGCAAACGAATAGAGACCCTCCGCCTCGGCAAGCCGAGCGGTCCGCAATATCTCATCGTAGGTATTTCCCATTTGCGGCTCGGTCATGATCGAGTACTTCAAGCAGCGCTCCTGGTCTGGGACCGGCGAGGCTAATCATCGGTAGGTCGATTCCCGATACCAGGTCGATGCAGATTCGGTAGCTTTCCGGACACGAGGTGTGTGCGCTTGCATCCGCCGCGATCCAGGAGAGCGCTCATGGAGAACTGTCACCTGTCTCGAGGCTGGATCGTTGGACCCGCGATCGCCGCCTTGGTTGTTCTCGTCGCCGTGCCGGCCGAGGCGACCGTTCCCGGGGAGAACGGGCAGATCGCGTTCGTCAGCGATCGAGACGGCAACAACGAGATATACGTCATGAACCCTGACGGTTCGGCGCAGGTCCGATTGACCAACCACCCGGCCAACGACTCGGAGCCGGATTGGTCGCCAGATGGGCGGATGATCGCATTCACATCGGATCGTGGTGGCCCCGCCGCGGTCCATGTGATGAAGGCGGACGGCACGGGTGTGCACCTGGTCGGCGAGGGATCCAGCCCGGCCTGGTCGCCGGATGGCACGAGATTTGTGTTCAAGTCGGGGGACTCTCTCTGGACGATGAACACCGACGGCAGCAACCGGCAACGCCTCACCAACGCGGCTGCCGACACGGGTCGGGTCGACTTCGCAGGCAACCCGTTGACGCCGGAAGCTGACTACAACGCTCAGTGGTCGCCGGATGGGACGGTGATCATGTTCGTCCGTGCCTATCTCGGGTTCGACAGAATCACATTCACCGTCGTACCAGGCGAAGCCCCGGTGGTGCTGACCGAGCACATCAACGCAACGACTGACGATTGGTCACCCGATGCCAGCAGGCTGGTGGGGGCGTCCTTCCCGGTCGGTCAGAGCGGGCTGCTCAGAGGGGGCACTCTCTTCGTCATCGACCTTGCCGGAACCGGCGTGTTCCAAGTGCCGAAGCCAACCGTGTTCACCAACATGTACGAGCCGGTGTGGTCGCCCGACGGCGCTCAACTCGCCTACGGGATGACGCCGACCCGAGACACCACCAGTCCGGACTGGCGCGAGCCCGAGATCGCCGTATCGCCTGCGGACGGGTCGCCCGGCCTGGTGAATCTGACCAACCACCCGGCTGAGGACTTTCAGCCGGACTGGCAGGCCTTGAACCCGTACCCGGTAGGGCTGATGGATCCGTCCACAGGGCTTTGGCATCTGCGGAGCGAAAGCGCCGCCGTGACCTCCTTCTACTACGGCAACCCTGGGGACTTTCCCCTGATGGGCGACTGGGACGGCGACGGAATCGACACACCCGGTTTGTACCGCCAGTCGGACGGATTCGCCTATCTCAGGAACTCGAACACAGAGGGCATCGCAGACATGCAGTTTTTCTTCGGGAACCCTGGTGACGTCCCCCTGGCAGGGGACTTCGATGGGGATGGCTTCGACACGGTTTCGATCTACCGCCCTGCAGAGGGGAGGGTATTCGTCATCAACCATCTCGGTGCGGGTGATGCCGGGTTGGGAGCAGCCGATCTGGATTACTACTTCGGGAATCCGGGAGACAAGCCATTTGTCGGGGACTTCGACGGGGATGGGGTCGACACGATCGGGCTGCACCGGGAGTCGACCGGGCTGGTCTACTTCCGCAATAGCCACACGTCGGGCCCCGCCGAGTCGAGTTTCGTGTTCGGCGACCCGGGTGACCGCGTGGTGTCCCACGACTGGAACGGCGACGGCGCCGATTCGGTGGGACTGTTCCGCCCGGCCAATTCCAAGGTCTACATCCGGTTCGCCAACGCGGCAGGCAGCGCCGACCGCGAGTACTTCTTCGGGAGTCCTGGCTGGCTGCCCGTCACCGGGGAGTTCGGGCTGCCCTAATCATCGACCTCGATGGCGAACCCCTCGTCGGCCAGGGCGGCCTTGAGGGTCTCGACCTCACCGGGGCGGACCGAGAGGCTGAGGATGCCGCCGCCGCCGTGCACCGCGTGCCGTAGCTGGAGATCGCGGACATCGACCCTGCTCGTCTGGAGGGCGTGGCCGACCGATGCGATCTCACCGGGCTTGTCCTCGAGGATGACCTGCACCATGGCCACCGGAGGCGCCATTGCCCCCCGTCGCTCCCGGGCCACCTCGAGGACGGTCGCCAGCCCTTCCCGATCGCCGGTCCGCACCCGCGCGGCGAGGTTCTCCAGTCCGCGCACCAGGTCGTCCACCGCCCTGGTCACGGCCTCGGCGTTCGAGGCGAGGACCTCGGGCCACCACGAAGACTCAGCCGAGGCGACCCTGGTCAGATCGCGAAAGCTGCCCGAGACCAGGTCGGCGGCGTCGGGATTGTCGGCGACGGTGTTGACCAAGGCCACGGCGAGGAGATGGGGGAGATGGGACACCGCGGCCACCACCTCGTCATGACGACGGGCGGACATGACGATGGGGTTGGCTCCGGTGGAGGCCACGATCGAACCGAGCTGCGCGACGTCCGCTTCGGAGGCGCCATCGTCGCATATCACCCAGGGGGCTCCCCGGAACAGGGCCGCCGAGGCGGCTTCCGGGCCGGCGTGCTCCCTCCCCGCCATCGGATGGCCTCCCACGAAGCGAACCCCGTCGCGCACCGCCGCCAGGAGGGGAGACTTGACGCTGGTCACATCGGTGACCAGGGCATCGGTGTCGAGCTCGCCGAGAGTGGCCAGATTGGCCTCGAGCGGGCCAGCCAACACGATCAGGTCGACTCCATCGATCGCTTCCGCCACCGACGAAGCAGCCGAGTCGGCGGCGTGGCGTTCTGCGGCGCGCTCGAGCGCGTCGGGAGACGGGTCCCATCCGATCGTCTTCCAGCCCTGTTCTCCGAGAGCGAGCCCGACCGATGCGCCGATGAGCCCGGTACCGATTATGGCGACGCGGGACATGATCAGGGCCGGTAGGCGTCGAGGATCGTGTCGAAGTCGTCTGGGTTGCCGAGGAACATCTGCGGGTAGAAACGCTCGCATCCGGCATCGCCGAGGGCAGCCAGCATCTCGGACGGCTTCGACCCGGAGCCGTGGGGGTAGCCACGCTCCTCGTAGACCTGTTCGATCCGCTCCGGTGTCGATCGGGTTCGCTTCGCCAGCATCCCGAGCAGACGTCGGTAGTCGGAATCGTCTCTGGCCGCGATGGCCGGGCTGGCGGTGGAGAAGAGGATGGAGCCCGGATCGCGTCCGGCGTCGGCCGCGTGCTTGGCGGCGAGATCTCTCTTCGCCGAGTACTGATCGGGCGGGCAGGCGTAGATGTTGAACTCGTCGGCGTGTCTGCCCGCGATGCGAGGCGTCTTCTCCATGCCTGCGCCACCCACCAGGAGTCTCAGATTCCGGGGATGGGGGCGAGGGTCGAACTCGGCGAGCCGGTAGTGCTTTCCGGTGAAGCCCCGCCCGCCCGGTGCGACCGCGGCGGAGAGGTACCCCATGCACTCCTCGAGCAATTCGAAACGGGTGCGCCGGTCGGGGTAGGGGATGCCGAACAAGTCGAATTCCTCGTCGAGCCAGCCGGTGCCGATGCCCATGGTGAAACGGCCCCCGGAGACCTCGTCGAGGGTCACACCCATCTTGTAGTAGACGGCCGGATGGCGGAACGTGACCGGGGAGAGGAGGCAGACCAGCTCGAGCGAGGTCGTCTCCCGCGCCAGGGCGGCGAGATGGATCAGATGGTCGAAGGCGGGACGGTCGACGTCATCACCGCGTTCCAGGTAGTGGTCGGGTAGGGCGAGGGCTACCAAGCCGCGCTCCTCGGCCCACCTGGCGGTGGTGAGGACGAGATCCCAATCGCCACGTGTCTGAACCGCATAATCCATCGTCGGAGCCTATCGGTGGAGGTCGGGACTCAGGAAACCGCTGCGGCGTCCTCGAGCAGGGCACGGGCGTGCCACGCCACGTCGAAGTCGGGGTCGATGATGCGGTGGAGTGCTATTCCGTTCAGGGCCAGGACCAGGGTCTCTGCCCTGCGATCGGCCAGCGTCTCGGAGAGCTCGGGGCTCCTTCGCTTCATCGCCGCGGCGAATCGGCCCACCCTCTCTTGGTGATGACGGACCATTCGACCGGTCAGCTCCGGGCTCTTGCCGGCGCCGGAGACACCGATCCGGATGTAGACCCGGGAGAGCGCGGGCTGCTCCTCGAGAAAGCGGACATAAGCGGTCACCAGCTCGTCCAGGGTGTCGGTTCCCTGGTGACCGGGGTCGGGGTCGACCGCGTCGATGGCCTCGCGGACCACGGTGAGGATGGCCTGTTCTTTCGAAGGGAACAGGTTGTAGAACGACCCGGGCAGGACACCGGCCTGCTCGCAGATCGCCTTGATCGTGGTCCCGTCCAACCCGTTTTCCCCTACCAAGGACCGGGTGGCCTCCAGGATCCTCTCCCGCGTCTCCAACCCGGCCTTGTATCGCATCCCGGAACGGTAATCCGACGCGACCCGCTTCCTAATGTTGGGCGTCACGGATATGTGACGTCCTGCATTGGGTTTGACCCTCTTGTCGGCGGCCCAGACGTGCGACATGCTCAGCTCATGGCCGTATCGGAAGCCCGTCGCCGTGACCTCTACAATTCGCTCGACGAGTTGCTCGGCACTGAACTGGCGGAAACCCTGATGGCCTACCTACCGGCATACGAGAGCACAGAGCTCGCCACCACGGAGGACATTCGGCGTCTCGGTGACCGTTTCGACCGCATCGAGGACCGCTTCAAGCAGGTCGATGACCGTTTCGACCGCATCGAGGACCGGTTCAAGCAGGTCGGTGACCGTTTCGACCGCATCGAGGACCGGCTCGACGCGGTCAATCAGCGTCTCGACCGGTTCTTCCTCACCCAGTCGGCTGGCTTTATCGCCATCGTCGGGACCTTGATCGCCGCCATCCTGCTCTGAACCCGGGATCGCCTTTCTTTGAGCGTTGATTCAAATTAGACTGTGAGCTCAAGGCCAGGAAAGGGGAAATGGCGAGCCACTACCGGTCGAATCTCCGGGACCTCGAGTTCAATCTCTTCGAGGTGCACCGGATTCAGGATTATCTGGGCACGGGTCCATGGGCCGACGTCGACGAGGCGACCGCCCGCGACATCCTCACCGAGATCGAGCGTCTCGCCCGCGAGGACTTTGCTGCCTCCTACGTCGATCAGGACCGTATCCCCCTCACCCTCGAGGATGGTGAGGTGCATCTCCCCGAGTCGGTGAAGGCGGGGGTCAGGGCTTTCAAACAGGGTGGGTGGGACCGTATAGCCGCCCCTGCCGAGATGGGCGGGTCCCCGGTGCCGCCGAGCCTCGCCTGGGCCACCCAGGAGATGCAGCTGGCCGCCAACACCACTGTTTCCTGGTATTCGGGTGGTGCCCTGTTCGCCTCCGTCCTCTTCGAGGAGGGAAACGCCGCCCAGAAGGATCTGGCTCGCCTCTGGCTCGACAAGCAGTGGTCGGGATCGATGATCCTCACCGAGCCGGACGCCGGCTCCGACGTCGGGGCGGCCAGCACCAAGGCGATCGACATGGGCGACGGGACCTGGCATATCGAAGGCGTCAAGCGGTTCATCACGGGGGGAGAGCACGACGCGACCGAGAACATCATCCACCTCGTCCTGGCTCGCCCCGAAGGTGCGGTGCCGGGCACCAAGGGGCTTTCCCTCTTCATGGTTCCAAAGTACCTGGTCAACGAGGACGGGACGCTCGGCGAGCGCAACGGCGTGGTCGCGACCAACCTCGAGAAGAAGATGGGTTTGAAAGGCTCGACCACCTGTGAGATGACATTCGGGTTGGAGAGACCGGCCATCGGCTATCTGGTCGGGGACAAGCACGACGGCATACGGCAGATGTTCCGGGTCATCGAGAGCGCTCGGATGATGATCGGCACCAAGTCGATGGGAACACTGAGCACCGGCTATCTGAACGCCCTCGAGTACGCCAAGGAGCGGCGTCAGGGGGCGGACCTGACCCAGGCCGGCGACAAGACTGCGCCCCGGGTCCCGATCATCGCCCATCCCGATGTTCGTCGGATGTTGATGAACCTCAAGACCTACGCCGAAGGTCTGCGTGCGCTCGTGATGTACACCGCCTGGGTCCAGGACCAAGCCCGTCTCCATCCCGACGACGACAGGTGGGAGAGACGGTCCGATCTCCTCTTGCCGTTGGTGAAGGGCTACTCGTCGGAGAAGGCCTACGAGCAGCTCGCCGACGCCCTCCAGATCTTCGGGGGATCCGGGTTCACCCAGGACTATCCCCTGGAGCAGTACATCCGCGACACCAAGATCGACACGATCTACGAGGGAACCACCGGGATCCAGGCCCTGGACTTCTTCTTCCGCAAGATCGCACGGGATCAGGGCGCCACTATCGCAGCCCTGGCCGCCGAGATCACCGAGTTCGTCAAAGGTGGTGGCGAGGGCGACCCGATCGCCGCCGAACGCGAGAGGCTGGGTGTCATGCTCGACGACTTGCAGGGTCATCTGGGGTCGATGGTCGAGAATCTCCTGGCCTCGGTGGCGGGTGACACCGAGGAGGTCTACAAGGTCGGGCTCCACGCCAACGCCCTCCTCGCCTCAACAGCCGAGGTTGTGATCGCATGGCAGCTGCTGCGGCATGCCGAGATCGCCATCCCCCGAGTCGACGAAGACCCGTTCTATCAGGGAAAGGTCGCCTCGGCTCGCTGGTTCCTCGGTCTGGCAGGGCCCCAGATCACCGCTCGTCGCTCTGCCGCCGAAGCCGAAGACGGCTCTCTCATGAACCTCCCGGAGGCCGCCTTCTAGGCGGCCAGTAGTCGGTAACCGGTAGTCGGTAGTCGGCCTGAAAGAGTGTGGGTACCGTCTGGGCGGTGAGTGTCTCCGTTCTTGCGCTGGTCGTTCTACTGGTCGGGGTGTTTCTGGTGATCCTTGCGCTGGTGGTCTGGCAGGAGGCGAGACGACGGCCCGGCTACGAGCCCCTCGAGTACGTGGTCGAGGATGCGGTCAAGCATGTTGAGGCCGGGCTTCAAGAGGAGGGCAACGATCGACTCCGAAAAGCCGACATCCGTCGCATCCTCGAATGGGAGGTGTTCTACCTCCAGGGCCTCGCCCAGGAGGACCGCAAGACCCCTGTCGAGACGGTCGCCGGCGGTCACCAGGCATCTGTCGACTACATCATCGGCGAGATCGCTACAAAACACGGGGTGTCCTACTCTCACGCCGACGTTGAAGACGTGCTTCGCCTGGAGGCCGACTACCTGTTCCGAATCGGGGCCGTGGGCGAAGAGGTCGATCTCGATGGAGGTGAAGAGAGATGATTGTGCGTTGCGGTGCCTGCCGGACGCAGTTCGAGGTCCCCGGGGCCGGGCGTTTCACCTGCCCGGTATGCGGGTCTGTGAATATGGTGCGGGATCAATCGGGGGGCGCGGCTCCTCCCCCAACGGTGGGTGGCTACCCCGCCGCGCCCGGCGCCGTGCCCGGCAACCAACCCCCCGCCCCCCCTCCTCCGCCTCCTAACACGCCTCTGCCCCGTGTCCAGTGCGGTGAGTGCGAGTTCAGTTTCATCGTCGGCGACATCGCCGTTGCCACCTGCCCCAATTGCGGGGCCGAGGTCCGGACCGGTCTTGGAGACCTCGAAGAAGAGTGAGCCGCCTCTCCCGCTTCGAGTCCTACCGATTCGTCGGCATCCGGGACACGATGCGTGTCTACGACTGCGACGATGAGACGCAGTTCGCCCAGCTTTCCGCCCGGGTGGACCAAGAAGACCTGGTGGGAAACAACCAAATCCAGGTGTTCGCCCCCGACGACCCCGTGGAGGCCCGAAACCGAGGGTTCAAAGCCCTGAGCCCCAAGCCTTGAGCCTCAAGCCTTAGGCCAGAGCGCGTTCTGGCTCGTTGCTCGTAGCTCGTAGCTCGTTGCTCAACCCTCGAAGCCCTGCGCTACCAGAGTGCCGATCTTCTTGCCACGGCCGTGGAAGAAGTGGTCGCCTGGGGTGAGGACCAGGTCAATCGACAGTTTCTCGGCGTAGACCCGCAGCGTTTCGACGTCGATCACCTGGTCACGGGTCCCGACCACGATCCGCTTCGGGCCGCCCGGGAGCTCTTCGGGGAGGTCGGTTGGAGGTGGAGCGATTCCTGCATAAGGGATGGGGTCGCTCTGACCGGCCAGCCAGTGCAGAGCGACACCGGCTCCGAAGGACCAGCCCGAGAGATGAAGACTCAAACCCGTCTCGCGTGCGGCGGCAACGGCGGCTGTCAGGTCGAGCAATTCCCCCTCGCCGTAGTCATGCTCGCCCGTCGAGGCGCCGGTCCCGCGGAAGTTGAAGCGCAACACCGAGAAGCCCCGTTCGTTGAGCCGGGTCGTGACCGCGATCATGAGAGGCGCCATCATCGAGCCGTCCTGAAGAGGATGGGGGTGACAGAGAACGACCACACCGGAGGGCCGTGCGGGGACGTCCCGGCGCGCCTCGAGCGTCTCCCCGTCGGATGTGCGCAAGGTGATCCGTTCGCTCATGTGAAGGCGACGAGAAGCCAGACCGCGGCAGCGACGAGGATCACAAAGGCGAGTGCCGCCGTTGCGATGAGTAGCCAGCGAGTCTGCATCGGTGCGGGGAGGGTAACTCCCGGCACAACTAGGCTCGGACCAGCAGTTCCACCGAAAGGCATAGGTTGCACGACATCGTCATAGTCGGCGGCGGGCCGGGCGGTTACGCCTCCGCCCTCTACGCAGACAACTTCGGGCTTTCCGTCGCCATGGTCGTCGACGAGAGACCGGGCGGCACGTGTCTGATAAGAGGCTGCATCCCGGCCAAGCAGTGGCTCTACGTCGCCGAAGTCTTCTCGACGGTGTCCCATGCCGCCGAGTTCGGCGTCATCACCGAGCAGCCGAATCTCGATTGGAGTGCGGCCCTCGCCCGAAAGAACCAGACCGTCGACGGGTTGGTGCGGGGGCTTGGCGGTCTGCTCAAGAAGAACGGCGTCGAGGTGATCACCGGTTACGGACGTCTCGCCGGGCCGGGCAAGGTCGAGGTGGAGACCGAGGAAGGCCGGGAGACTCTCGAGGGCAGGGCGGTGATTCTCGCCAGCGGTTCCCACGCCCGCACCATCCCCGGTTACGACTTCGACGGCGAGAAGATCGTCAGCTCCGACCATGCCCTCGACTGGGCGGAGCGTCCCAACCGGGTGGCCATCATCGGGGGCGGCGTCATCGGTTGCGAGTTCGCCTCGTTCCTCGTCGATCTCGGTGCGGAGGTCCACGTCTTCGAGGTCATGGACCAGATCATCCCCGGTTCCGACGCCGAGGCAGCCAAACAACTCCAACGTCAACTGCAGAAACGTGGAGTGAAGTTCCACATCGGGGTCGCCGTCGAGGCGCCAAAGGTGGGCGAGACCGTAGTGGTCCCCTTTGGTGAGGAGAGCGTGGAAGTCGACGTTGTCCTGGTCTCGGTGGGCCGGGGACCGAACACGGACGACGTGGGCCTGGACTCGGTGTCGGCCGAGGTCGACGGGGGCTTCGTCGTCGTCGATCCCGACACCATGCTGACGGATCAGCCCGGTCTCTACGCCGTGGGCGACATCGTGGCCGGCACACCCCAGCTCGCCCATGTCGGATTCGCCGAAGGCATAGCGGCGGTGACTCACATCGCCACCGGTGAACCGAGAGCAGTGAACTATCAGGCCATCCCTCGTGTCACCTACACCCATCCAGAAGTGGCGGAAGTCGGTTTGACCGAGGCCGAGGCTGTCGAGCAGGGCAGGGAGGTCGAGACGGCCAAACATGCCTTCAACGGGATCGGCCGGGCGATAATCATCGGGGACAACCAGGGTTTCGCCAAGGTGGTCTCCGAGAAGGGCGGCGCCATCATCGGCGCCACGGTGGTCGGGCCTCAAGCGGGCGAGCTGATCCACGAATTGATGTTTTCGGTGGGATGGGAGGCGATGCCCGACGAGGCCGCTGCCTTCATCCACGCTCATCCCTCCCTGTCCGAGGCGGTAGGCGAGACACTCCTGTCCGCCGCCGGCCGCAGTCTTCACTGAGAGGAGCGAATTTGGCTACAACGGTATCGATGCCCCAGCTGGGCGAGACTGTCACCGAAGGCACCATCCTTCGCTGGGCGAAGCAGGTCGGCGACACGGTCGCCGAGGACGAGGTGTTGGTGGAGATATCGACCGACAAGGTCGACACCGAGGTCCCTTCTCCGGCTTCCGGGACGATCCTCGAGATCCTGGTCAACGAGGGGGATACGGTCGAGGTGGGCACTGCGATGGTGGTCATCGGGGAGGAAGGCGAGGAGTCGGGAGATGCGCCTGCCCCGGCTGAGGCCTCTGAGGACCAGGACGAAGTTGGAGAGGCCGAGGAGGAAGCGAGCGAGGAAGCGGACGAGGCCGAGACGTCGGCGCCCCCCGATTCCGATCGTGACACCCAGGCTGAGACAGCCGCCGCTCCCGCAGCGGAGGAGGACACCCAGGGCGAGAAGCCCGAGACGATGCCGACCGAGCCGGAGGTCGAGCAGTTCTTTGCCGAGCCCGATGAGACCGAGAAGAAGCCGAATCTTCTCTCTCCGGTCGTGCGCAAGCTGATCCGGGAGCACGAGATAGACATCTCCCAGCTCGCCGGTACCGGCGAAGGCGGCCGGATCACGCGCAAGGACGTGGAGGCCTACCTCGAATCCGGTCCGGCCGAGAAGCCGGCGGCTGCCGCTCCGGCCGAGCCGGAGCCAAAGGAGGCCCCCGCCCCGCCGGCACCGGCGGCGGTTCCCAGCGCGGCGGCGCCAAGTGGGGTCGTCAGCGAGGAAGTCGAGTTGGATCGGATCAGGGTCCGCACCGCCGAGAACATGATCAAGGCGAAGCAGACGGCGGCCCACGTCTGGACCTCGGTCGAGGTGGACTACGAGAGGGTGGAGCGGGTTCGTCAGGCACGCAAAGAGCAGTTCAAGACGGAGGAGGGATTCTCCCTCACCTATCTCCCGTTCATCGCACGGGCAACGATCGACGCACTCAAGGCGTATCCGGTGGTCAACAGCTCTTTCCAGCTGGAAGAGAAGAAGGCGGTGTTTCACAAGAACGTGGATCTCGGGATCGCCGTCGACCTCGACCAACAGGGTCTGGTGGTGGCTCGAGTCCGCAACGCCGACGGGTTGCGTCTGGTCGGCATCGCCCGTTCGATCAGGGAGCTGGCCGATCGGGCCCGGAGCCGGAAGCTCGACGTGGACGATCTCACCGGGTCCACATTCACCATCACCAACCCCGGGCCGTTCGGGTCTTTCATGTCGGCGCCGATCATCAACGTGCCCAACGTGGCGATCCTCTCCACCGAGACGGTGGTGAAGCGCCCCACGGTGGTCACCGACGCCGACGGACAGGACATGATCGCCATCAGACACATCGGCTATCTGGGCCTGACCTGGGACCACCGCGCCTTCGACGGTTCCACTGCCGTGCTGTTCCTACAACGGATCAAGCAGAACCTGGAGAACTGGGACTGGGAGCAGGAACTTGCGTAGCAAGTCCCTGCTTGGTACTTGGTACTTGGTACTCGGTACTCGGACATGAGCAAGCCTCTCTTGCGAGTGCGTTGGTTGGGGCGGCTTCCCTACACCGAGGCTTGGGATCTGCAGAGGGGCATCCATGAGGGCAGGGCTGTGGGGCGCACCGACGACGACTACCTGCTCCTGTTGGAGCACCCGGCTGTGTTCACCATCGGTCGCAACGGCGACGGCTCCAACCTCCTCGTCGACAGAGTCGGGCTGGGTGCCGAGGTGCATCATGTCGACAGGGGCGGGGACATCACCTTCCATGGCCCCGGCCAGCTGGTCGGCTACCCGATCCTGGGTCTCGACGACCCGAAGCAAATCGTCCCGTATGTGCGGCGTGTCGAGCAGACGCTGATCGCCACTCTGGCCGATTTCGGGGTGAAGGCGTGGGCCGAGCCGGGATACACCGGGGTGTGGACCGAACAGGGCAAGGTCGCCGCCATCGGGGTCCGGGTCGCCCGACGGGTCACCATGCACGGCTTCGCCCTCAACCTCGACCCCGACATGAGCTTTTTCGGGATGATGAACCCGTGCGGGATCGCCGACCGCCCGGTGACCAGCCTCTCCGCGCTGGTGGGGAGGAAGGTGAGCCTGGAGGAGGCGATCGAGAAGCTGATCCCTCGTTTCGACGAGGCGTTTGGATACGAGACGACGGAAATCCAGCTCGCCGCCTTCGCCAGAGGGCAGGGGAGACGGAGCGGGTTCGAGGTGGACCGTCTCCTGGAGGCGGGAACCTTCAGCCCCGAGAAGCGCTCCGAGGAGCCTCTGGCCATCAACGGTCGTCTTCCCGGTGAGCCCCCCCGGCCCGAGTGGATGAGGGTCACGGCACGGCTCGACGGCGACTATCTCGAGCTGAAGAAGATGATGCGCGGTCTCGAGCTCAACACGGTCTGCGAAGAGGCGAACTGCCCAAACATCTACGAATGCTGGGGGATGGGGACGGCGACGCTGATGATCCTCGGAGACAAATGCACCAGGGCGTGCTCGTTCTGCAACGTGACCACGGGGAAGCCGACCGAGTTCGACGTCTTCGAGCCTTTCCGAGCCGCCGAGGCGATCGCCAAGATGAATCTGAAGCACGCCGTGATCACCTCGGTCAACAGGGACGACCTCGATGACGGCGGGGCGGGCATCTTCGCCCACACCATCACTGAGAGCCGGCGTCGCTCACCGGGAACGGAGATCGAGGTCCTCATCCCCGACTTCAAGGGCGATCGAGAGGCCCTGCAGACTGTGATGGACGCCATGCCCGAGGTGCTCAACCACAACACCGAGACCGTGCTCCGGCTGCAGCGGGACATCCGGACCTCGGCCAACTACGGGCGGTCGCTGGCGTTGCTGTGGCGGGCCAAGCGGATGAGCCCCGACGGTCTGACCAAGTCGGGTCTGATCGTGGGGATGGGGGAAACCCGGGAAGAGGTGTTGGGCACCCTGGCCGACATGAGGGCGGTAGGCATCGACATCATCACCATCGGCCAGTACCTCCGGCCCACGGCGAGGCACCGCCCCATCCACCGCTATGTGCATCCAGATGAGTTCGCCCAGTACAAGGGCTACGGCGAGGGACTCGGCATCCCCCACGTCGAGTCTGGCCCGCTGGTCCGCTCCAGCTACCACGCCAAGGAGAGCCGGGAGGCGGTCCCGGTCAGCATCGGAGCACCGCGTTCCTAATGCATGGCGTCACGGATACGTGACGCGGTGCATAACGTTCGTTTGGACGGCCACGGCGATGTCTCTGCTATTCGGCCACGATCGTTAACCTCCCGGCCCATGCGCCATAGACGCCTGCTTGCAGTGACGCTCGTGTTGGGCCTCGTCGGGGCGGGGCTCGCCTCCCCGGCCGGGGCAGACCCCGACGAGTTCGCTCCGCAGAGCACCGCCACCGCCCAGCTCCAGCAGGCACTCACCGACGCCGGCTTCTACAGGGGCGCGGTCGACGGCAGCTATGGCCCGCAGACCCAGCAGGCGGTCATGGCCTTCCGCAAGGAGATCGGGGCAACGCGCAGCTTCACCTGGAGCGATGGGCACTGGGGCCTGCTCAACTCCTATGTAAAACCGTGGACTCCGTTCAGGTTCAACGAGCCAGATCGGATCGAAGTCAACCTGAGTCGGCAGGTGCTGTACCTGTTCCAGGATGACGTGTTGGCGCAGGTCTTCCCGATCAGCTCGGGGAATGGGCAGCCGTACACCAACCAGTTCGGCAGTTTCAGCAACGCCCACACCCCAACCGGGAGCTTCGAGATCCAGCGTCACATCCGCGGGGAGCGGATCTCGTTCCTCGGGGTTCTCTGGAACCCCTGGTACTTCAAGGGAGGCTACGCCATCCACGGCTCTCCCGACGTGCCTGCCTTTCCCGCCTCACACGGGTGCGTCCGCCTGACCATGTGGGACAGCAACTGGCTGGAGAGCCGGCTTGCGATCGGGATGCCGGTCCATGTGTGGTTCGAGCCGGCTGGTGTCGGCCCGGTCTTCGGGCCCGGCGGCACCCTGCCGGTCGGTGGCCCGGCACCATGCCCGGGTGGCCTCTGTGACTCGGTGGCCTTCTATGACGGTGCCTCCAGGTTCTACCTTTGGGACCGGATCGATCACCAACGTCAGGTGAGCCCCTTCTTCTTCGGCAATCCCCAAGATGTCGCTTTCTCCGGCGACTGGGATGGGGACGGTGTCGCCACTCTCGGCCTTTATCGAAGGTCCGACGGCTTTGTATACCTGCGCAATTCGAACACAGAAGGCGTGGCGGACATCACCTTCTACTTCGGCGACCCCGGGGATATGCCCTTGGCGGGCGACTTCGACGGAGACGGGAAAGACACCGTTGGCATCTATCGCCCCTCCGAGCACCGGGTCTACGTCATCAACGCGCTCGGCGAGAACGGTGGCGGTCTGGGAGCGGCCGACTTCTCATACAGCTTCGGCAATCCCTCCGACGTGCCGTTCGTGGGCGACTTCGACGGGGACGGCATCGACACCGTCGGGCTCCATCGACCTTCGACCGGCAACGTCTTTCTCAACAATTCCCACGAGGGAGGGGCGGCCGACGTCCAGTTCGTGTTCGGCGACCCCGGGGACAGGATGATCGCCGGAGACTGGAACAGCGACGGGACCGACACCCTTGCCGTCTACCGATCGTCCAACGGGCTGTTCTACGTGAAGAACTCCAATGCCGATGGGGCCGCCGATGCGACGTTCGATGTCGGTACCGGCCTCGCAGGCGTGGTGCCGATGGGCCGGTGAACGGCCACACGATGGAAGCCCCCAGATTCGACTACGGAGCCCGCATCGACCGGCTCCGCGAGCAGATGGCGCGGAGATACGTCGACGTCGTCATGCTCTCGGTGGGCTCGGATCTCCCCTATTTCAGCGGTTATGAGGCGACCCCTTTGGAGCGTCTCACCATGTTGGTGATCCCTGCCGAAGGAGACAGCACCCTGTTCGTCCCCGAGTTGGAAGCGGCTCGAGTGGAGCCGGGTGCCTTCGACCTTGTCGCTTGGGGCGAAACGGACGATCCGATTCGACTCGTCGCCCAATTCGCAGGAGGCTCCCGACACGTCGCCATCGGCGATCACACCTGGTCGACGTTCCTACTCGGCTTGCAGGCCGAATTGCCCGAGACGATCTGGTCGGTGGCGTCGACGCTGACCAAGCCTCTGCGGATGCGCAAGGAACAGGCCGAGATCGACCTGCTCCGGCGGGCCGCCGAGAGTGCCGACCGCGTCCTGGCCCGGGTCCCCCTCGAGATCCGCTTCTCCGGGCGGGAGGAGCGGGATGTCGCTCGAGATTTCCAGGAGATGACCATCGCCGAGGGCCACGATCTGGCTTGGTCCGCAATCGTCGCGTCAGGTCCGAACGGGGCGTCGCCACATCACGAGCCCGGGGATCGAGTCATCGAGGAGGGAGACCTCGTGGTGTGCGACTTCGGCGGGCGCATCGGAGGCTATTACTCCGATGTCAGCCGCACCATGATCGTTGGCGAGCCCTCACCTCGCCAAGCTGAGGTGCACGAGTTGGTGAAGGCGGCCAACGAGGCAGGACGCGCCGCGGTGGCACCCGGTGTCCCCTGTGAGGAGATAGACCGGGCTGCACGTCGGGTGATCGAGGACGGAGGCTATGGAGGCCACTTCATCCATCGCACCGGACATGGCATCGGTCTCGAGGTCCACGAGCACCCTTACATTGTCGAAGGCAACCATCTTCCCCTCGCCCCAGGCATGACGTTTTCGGTGGAGCCGGGGATCTACCTTCCCGGCGAGTTCGGCGTGAGGATCGAGGACATCGTCGTTTGTGGCGACAGCGGCGGCGGGGACCTCAATCAGGCAACCCGGGACTTGATCGATGTCTCCTGACACGAACCGGTGGGTACTCTCGACTCGATTCTCAATGCAGGGTGTCACGTATACGTGACGCCCTGCATTAGGAACGCAGTCACCCCGACCATGGGAGCGATCCGATGAAGCCGACGATGGTCGCTGTCGCCCTGCTGCTCATGATGGGCCTGGTGATCCCTTCCACGGCGCTCGCCGCCTCGTCTACGGCAGGAGACGCCACTCCGAACTTCACCGAATCCGGCACCTGTGGTGTGTACGGGATGAGAGGGCCGCTCAGCCCGGGCAACACCCTGGGTGATCGC
Organism: Acidimicrobiia bacterium; assembly: GCA_035462175.1. Taxonomy (GTDB): domain Bacteria; phylum Actinomycetota; class Acidimicrobiia; order Spongiisociales; family ZC4RG35; genus JARDZU01. The sequence continues at coordinate 31,928 of DATHUP010000072.1, forward strand.
ATCTACGGGCCGTTCGCCGACTACTTCGGGCGATCGAGAAGTCAGGTGTCGGCGGCCATCGTCAACTGGGTCGAGCCCTCGGGGCACGCCTACCGCGTGCACAGCCGAGCTCTGGCCGCCTTTCAAAAGGCGGCTCAGCGGATCGTCGCCTCCAGCGCGGGTTACACCGTGCGGACCGGGGCAGCCTTCACTTGGCGCAACGTCGGGGGAACCAACCAGATGTCCCAACACGCCGTGGGCAATGCGATCGACATCAACCCTCCGCAGAACCCGTTCACCAACGGGGCCCTGATCACCGACATGCCGCCGGCGTACCGCGACGCGTGGACCGGCGCCGGCTTTTGCTGGGGTGGGTCATGGCGATTCATCAAGGACAGCATGCATTACACCTGGCGGGGCCCGGCGGGCGTAGCCGGTCAGTCGACCCGGGTTGCCCCCTATGGCCCCCTGACCGGATCCGCCGGCTTCACCACCAAGGCGCTCGACACGCCGTCCGCCGTGGCTGGGTCTGCCCTCTACGCCATGTCTGGAAAACGCCGCGACGGCGCCGATGATCTCTACGGCCTCGTCCCGGTCGACGGGCGATGGCAGGTTCAGGTAGCCGGGGCGGGTGCCCGGTTCGGGATCCTCGGGCTGAGATGGAACAGCGGGGCCCCCACAGGTGGGATCCCGATGCTGGCCGATGCCAACGGGGATGGCCGGGCCGATTTGTGGCGGTTCGATACCGGCGGTCCGACGATCAGTGCCGACATCTACTACGACTCCTCCCGGTTCCGAACGCTGGGGAGAGAGATCACCACCGGGGCCGCCTGGTCGGCCGACGCCGAGATCGGATTGGCCCTCTTCGACAACGCCGACTGGATCCCGGACCTCTACGTCATACGACGTGATACCGGCCGGATCGAGGTGTACTCCGCCGCCTCCGGATATCAGGAGATGGTGCACACCTCCGATCTCGCCACACCGGTGGGGGACTCACAGATCGTTCTCGCCGATCGCAACGTCGACGGGAGCACCGATGTGCTGCTGGTCGGCTCGGGCACCAATGTCTCGATCGATGTGGTCCTCTGGTCGGGTGGCTACCGGGGCATCCCGCAGCGGATCAACACGTCGATGGCGGTGCCATCGGGGGCTGCGGTCCTCCCCGGCGACTTCGACGGAGACGGATGGGTCGACCTCTACGTGGTCGGTGGAGGCCGGGTCGCGGTGTGGCTGGGAGGAGTGCCGGATCGGGCCATCGCCGACTTGGGGGCGTGGTTCACCACGCCGGGCCCGAACACCTTCGACGCAGGGCCGCCGTGTGTCGGTGAGTGCGACCAGATTGGCTATGTCGACCCGGGCGGCTCGTGGCGTCTCGCCCATGAGGTCGCCTGGGCGCCATTCGAGTCGAATTTCTTCTACGGGAACCCGGCAGACAGCCCGTTCATGGGCGACTGGGACTGCGACGGCGTGGACACGCCAGGGCTCTACCGGCGCTCCGACGGCTACGCCTACCTGCGCAACTCCAACAGCGAGGGCGTGGCCGACATCAAGTTCTTCTTCGGCAACCCCAGCGATATCCCCATCCCCGGTGACTTCAACGGAGACGGTTGTGACACGCTCTCCATCTACCGCCCTTCCGAACAGCGCTTCTACGTGATCAACCGGCTCGGCTCCGGTGACGCCGGGCTCGGCTTCGCCGATCACTCCTTCGTGTTCGGAGACCCCGGTGACAAACCCTTCGTCGGTGACTTCGACGGCAACGGTGTCGACGAGGTGGGGCTGCACCGGGAGTCGACGGGGCGGGTGTATTTCCGGTTCAGCCTGGCAACCGGCGTCGCCGACCGTGACTTCATCTACGGGGATCCCGGAGATTTTCTGGTTGCCGGAGACTGGGAAGGAGACGGCACCGACACTCCCGCCATCTTCCGTCCATCGGACGGGAACTGGTACCTGCGTCTGGCCAACACCCAGGGGGTAGCCGACCACGTCATACCGTTCGGGCTGGCCGATCGTGGATTCGTCCCGGTGGTGGGGCGGAACGGGTTCCATTCCGGGTTCGCGGCGCAGTCGGTGGCCGGCGATGCTGCCGGCTACACCGACTTCGAGCCGGCAGAGACCGAGTGAGGGACTGACCTTGCTACATCGTCTCCTGGCCCGGCTTCCGGCCGGGTTGAGAAACCTGCTCAAACGGGCGCCGGGGGCGGTCTGGCTCAGGGACCGGCTGTATGGGTACCCGACACGGCCCCCGGCGCCGCCGGGATCGTTGCGACCCGTGGTGTACCTGCCCACCTGGCTGCAGTGGGAGGTGATGAAACAGCGCCCCCAGTACCTGCTCGAAGCCCTGGCCTCCACCGGCCACGAGGTGTGGTTCGTCGACCCCCGTCTCGGGGGTACGGAAACGGTCGGGGAACGGATTCACCTCGTGCCCTCGATCAGATCCACACCTCGCTCAGGTGTCATCGTTTACACCCACTTCGCTCCCAACCAGACCTTGATCGACCGCTACCAAGATGCGGTGGTGATCTACGACCTCCTGGACGACCTGGCCATCTACGAGCCCAATGAGACGGGGATGCCCGCCGAGCGGACCGTGAAGCATCATCATCGGCCGTTGGTAGAGGAGGCAGACGTGGTGATCGCCTCCAACCCGATCCTCGGGCAGCGGCACCGGGGCGAACGGCCCGACCTGATCCTGGTCGAGAACGGCGTCGACCTGGCCCGATTCACACCTGAGGGACCAGTGGCGGAATCACTCCCTCCTGGCGTGATCGTCGGCTTCCACGGCGCGGTCGCTCCCTGGTTCGACTTCGACCTGGTCACGTCCGTGGCCGGCATCAGACCGGAGCTCGAGTTCGTGGTGGTGGGTCCGATCGAGCCCGAGGTCGAGGATGAGGCGCTGATGCTCGGAGAGCTGGGCAACGTGACCCTCCTTCCTGCCGAGCCTTCGGACCGGATCGCCGGTTATGTCAGGGGGTTCACGGTGGGGATCCTGCCTTTCGTCGTCGACGAGATGACCGAGGCGGTGACACCGCTCAAGATGTACGAGTACCTGGCCAGCGGCGTCCCGGTGGTGGCCACTCCCTTGCCCGCCTGCGACCGTCATCCCGCAGTCGCCACGTCGTCGGAGCCTGAAGAGTTCGCCGCTCGGATCGACGAAGCCCTCGGCCTGACGCCCCGGCAGAGGCTCGACCTCCGTGCCCACGCCGAGCCCGCCGCTTGGGAGCACAGGATCGGACCTCTCCTGAATAGGCTCGAGGAGCGGGGTCAGCGAGCCCTCGGCTGAGAGCAGACCCGAGACGGCCCCATTACATCCGCATGCCGCCGCTCCTCTAGCCGGTGACGGGTCCGCTCAGAGCTGAGGGCCGCTCCAGAACCGGAGCTCCCAGGAGGCGCCGATCGGGATGCCATTCGCCTCGTAGAAGTCCTGACGAGCCATGTGCTCGTTGACATCGGGGCCGGGGAGATTCGAAGAGAAGAGCTCCATGTTCACCCGCAGGCTGGCGAAGGAAAACTCGGGGAAGTTGACCGAGGTGAGGAAGTCGTACCAGTGCTTCACCCCGACGTAGCACTCGACCGAGAAGCATTCGGTCTGACCGAGCTTGTCCTGCATGTCCAGCCAGTCCACGCCGCGGCCGATCCCTTCGCCGGCCGCCGTCTGCTGGATGTCGTGGAACATGTAACGGAGGTTGTCACGTATGCGATTGAGCTCGATCGGTGAATGAGAGAAGTAGGAGCTCTCGTAGGCGGGTGACCACAACACCGCCCGACTCGAGCTCGCCGCAGGCTCGCCCGCATATCGAAGAGCCTGGTTGTAGGCCCGCACCATCTCGAGCAGATAGGCGGAATAGGCCGTCCTCACACTGTCGCTGTAGGTGTTGTCCCCGAACCAGTCGAAAAAGGCCTCATAGGTCACGTACCAGTTGAGATTGGCTCGGACTCCGGGATAGTGCAGGTCGACGAATCCGAGGAACACGTCGGCTGCCTCCCGGTTGGCCTCGATGTTGTCCCATCGCCATGAGTTGGTGAGGATTCCTCCGCAATACGGACTGTCGGCGCACCAGGGCTCCAGGTTCTGTGGGAAGTCGGGTCGGGATTTCCAGGGGAGTTGCCCGACGTCGAGCTGGGTAGGCCCGACGAAGACGTTCTCGAAGCAGGTGGTCTGCCCGCCGCCTGGCACGTGGGGGAGCACGGCGCGGAGCTGATCCACTCTGAGATCGCCCAGGTGGTCGACCACACCGACCAGGACGACGTTCATGATGTAGCTGTCGTTGTTGGGGTCGCGGTGCTCGGCGCATATCTTCTCGACCCGGGCCGCTATCTCCTCGGCCGGCGCTCCGCCCAGGTCCAGGAACATGCTCTTCTGGGCCATGCCGTCGCCAGGTGCGGCGCCAACGGCACCGGGCAAGTTTCCCAGCAGGAGGAGGGTCATCGACATCACGACGAGGTGACGTCGGATACGCGTTCGATCAAACCCTCTGCTCTTCATCTTCCCGCTACCTCAGTTCGCTGGCCCCACCGGCCGGGACACCGTAAGCGGTGCCACAAGGTACGCCCGGCACCTCATCTTCGACCCAACGTCCGAACTGCTGAATAGGTTTCCCGACCCTCCGGAAGTATGCGACAAGCCTTGGCAGTCGGCAGGTTCAGCCTTCCTAATGCAGGGCGTCACGGATACGTGACGGGCTGCATTCGGTTCGACGGTTCAGTCGAGTCCGAAGCGTCCGGCTACGGGCAGCCAAGGCGGTTGGCCGAATGCGAACTGGCTGTCGGCGAAGCCTTGGCTGTTGGAGTGCCGGAAGTAGAAGGTGGTGTTGCCGGGTCGGAACAGGCCGGGCGTGTCGGTCCCGTCGACGATGCCCCAATCTCCGGCGACGAACCGGTCTCCGGGGTCTCCGAAGAAGAACTCGTTGTCGGCGATCCCGGTGTCCAGGGTGTTGCGGTAGTAGACGAACCCGGTCGACTCCCGGTGCAAGCCGACTTCGTCGATCCCGTCACCGTCGAAGTCCCCGACGAACGGTTTGTCACCGGGGTTGCCGAATTGGAAGGAGAATTCTGCGGGTCCCAACCCGCCTTCATTGGCTCCGAGGGCGTTGATGATGTAGAAACGCTGCTCCGATGGGCGATACAACGACAGGCTGTCGCAGCCGTCTCCGTTGAAGTCACCGGCCAGGGGGATATCGGAGGGATTGCCGAAGAAGAACCTGATATCGGCGATCCCCTGCGAATTCGAGTTCCTCAAGTAGGCGAAGGCATCCGACAGACGGAACAACCCTGGTGTGTCGATCCCGTCGCAATCCCAGTCACCCATGAACGGCACATCACCGGGATCCCCATAGAAGAAGCTGGCGACCGTCCCCGAAATGTTGCGCAGATTCCACTGCCCGGATGCCGGGTTCACCAGGCCCACGGTGTCCGAAACCGGTGCCCAGTCAGGCATGCCATCGAACCCCGGGCTGGTTGTCACCCGGGTTGGGTCCGTCCCATCCGCGTTCATCACGTATATCTCGCTGTCTCCGTCCCGGACCGACAGGAACACAATTTGCTTCCCGTCCGGCGAGAATGCGGGGTCGGCGTCGGTCGCCGGGTGATTGGTCAGCCTCGTCGGGTTGGGTGCGTGCGGCACGATCAGGTAGATCTCCTGGTTGCCGTCCCGATTCGACCTGAAAGCGATGTCGCTTCCGTTGGGGGACCATGTCGGTTGGACGTCCACCGCCAGGTTGGCGGTCAGTCGGGTCTGACTGGAGCCGTCGGCCCTCATCGCATAGATCTCTGTGTTGGCGTCCCGGTTGGAGACAAAGGTGATCGTCGACCCGTTGGATGACAATTCGGGATCGAAATCCGAGGCGGGGTTGATGGTCAGTCGGGTCTGTTCCGAGCCATCGGCGTTCATCACGTATATCTCCGAGTTGCCGTCCCGGTTGGAGCTGAACAAGACCTTCGAGCCGTCGGGTGACCACGCCGGTGACTGGTCCGATGCATTGTTGTTGGTGAGCCGGGTCACCCCCGAGCCGTCGGCGTTCATCACGTAGATCTGGTCACCGCCGTCACGGGTCGACCTGAAGGCGATCTTGGATCCATCGGGTGACCAAGCCGGCTCCAAGTCGGCTGCCGGGTTATTGGTGAGGTTGACCTGACCCGACCCGTCGGGATTCATGACGAAGATGTCCTCGTCGCCGTCCCGATCCGAGACGAAGACGATTCTGCCGTTGTCGGGCTCGGCGGCCATGGCGGTCAGCGGGACAGTGGAGATGGCGAAGACGACGAAAGCTGCCAACCCCCGTCGGGGGATCCGGTGACGCATTGAGGCTCCTGGCGTTGTGCCGGGCAACCTAACCCAAGTAGCCGGGTCAGTCGATACCGAACCTGCCTGCTACCGGGAGCCAGGCCGGCTGTCCGAAGATGAACTGGCTGTCGGCGAAGCCCTGGCTGTTGGAGTGCCGGAAGTAGAAGGTGGTGTTCCCGGGTCGGAACAATCCCGGTGTGTCCACTCCGTCGACGATCCCCCAGTCTCCGGCGACGAAGCGGTCTCCTGGGTCTCCGAAGAAGAACTCGTTGTCGGCCACTCCCGTGGTGAGAGTGTTGCGGTAGTAGACGAACCCGGTGGATTCACGGTGGAGTCCGACTTCGTCGATCCCGTCTCCGTCGAAGTCACCGACGAACGGCTTGTCTCCGGGGTTACCGAATTGGAAGGAGAATTCGGCGGGACCGAGACCGCCTTCGTTGGCTCCCAATGCGTTGATGATGTAGAAACGCTGCTCGGACGGGCGGTACAAAGACAGCGTGTCGCAGCCGTCTCCGTTGAAGTCGCCGGCGAGCGGAATATCACTCGGGTTTCCGAAGAAGAATCGGATGTCGGCGATCCCCGGCGAGTTCGAGTTCTTCAGATATGCGAAGGCATCCGACAGACGGAACAAGCCGGGAGTGTCGATCCCGTCACAGTCCCAGTCACCCATGAACGGAACATCACCAGGGTTCCCGTAGAAGAACCCGGTCACGCCGCCGGCCACATTCCGCAGCCGCCACTCTCCAGTCGCCGGATCCACCAGACCGACCGTGTCCGGCACTCGACTCCAATCCGGATTGGCGTCACCATTGGGATGGTTGGAGATGTTGGTCGGGTTGGTGCCGTCGGCGTTCATCACGTAGATCTCGATGTTTCCGTCCCGCACCGTGGTGAAGGCGATGCGGTCACCATCAGGCGCCCAGGAGGACCGGTTGTCGTTGAACATGTTGTTGGTGAGCCGGGATTCCCCGGTGCCGTCGGCATTGATCACGTAGATCTCGTCGGCCCCGTCCCGGGTCGAAGTGAAGGAGAGTCTCGAGCTATCCGGAGCCCAGGAAGGCTCGAAGTCCCCTCCAACGCTGTTGGTCACGCGGGTCTGGTCGGAGCCGTCGGCGTTCATCACGTATATCTCGAGATTGGCGTCCCGGTTGGAGGCGAAAGCGATTCGCGATCCGTCCGGTGACCAGTCCGGCTCGATGTCTGCAGCGCCGTTGTTGGTGAGATTCAGTGTGCCGGTGCCGTCGGGGTTCATGACATGGATGTCGAGGTTGCCGTCCCGATCCGAGACGAAAGCGATCTTGGAGCCGTCAGGTGACCAGGCCGGGGATTGGTCCAGGGCAAGAGTGTTGGTAATCCGGTCCAGGTTCGACCCGTCGGCGTCCATCACGTAGATCTCCCAGTTTCCGTCCCGAAACGAGCTGAAAGCGACCTTGGATCCGTCGGGAGACAGGGCGGGCTGCCAGTCGAAGCCGACATGGTTGGTGAGCCGGGTCTGGTTGGAACCGTCAGGTCGCATCGAGTAGATCTCGGTGTTGCCGTCGCGCCCGGTTTCGAAGACGATGAGACCGTCGCTGGGTCCCACTGCCGCAGCCGGTGTTGCGATAACGACGAGAGCAGAGACGATGAAGGCAGTTATTCCTTGCCGGAAGATTCGATGACGCATTTTGGGGCTCCAGACTCCTGCGTGGGGGCCAACCTACCCCAAGTGGCGGGGTCAGTCGATGCCGAACAATCCGGCCACGGGCAGCCAGCCGGGCCGGCCGAGTAGCGCGGTGAATCGGCGAAGCCTGGGGTGTTGGTGTGCCGGATGAAGATGGTGTTGACGGTCCGTTCCGGCCCGTCAGGCAGATGTATCTGATGCCCGACATGGTCGACGCAAGCCACGAATCGGGCTCGACCGAACTGAAGGTGACGACAGGCTACACCCGCCCGGTCAGTCCAGCCCGAAAGCTCCGGACACGGGTAGCCAGGATGGCTGGCCAAAGATGAAGCTGCTGTCGGCGTTGCCTTCCGTGTTGGTGTGGCGGAAGTAGAACGTCGTGCCGCTCGGTCGGAACAACCCCGGCGTCGCGACCCGGTCCACCACGCCCCAGTCACCGGCGACGAATCTGTCGCCGGGGTCTCCGAAGAAGAAATCGTTGGAGGCGATCCCGGTGTCCAGCGTGTTGCGGTAGTAGACGAATCCGGTCGACTCGCGGTGCAATCCGACCTCGTCGATGCCGTCTCCGTCGAAGTCACCGACGAATGGCTTGTCTCCCGGGTTGCCGAACTGGAAGGAGAATTCGGCGGGGCCGAGACCTCCTTCATTGGCGCCGAGTTCGTTGATGATGTAGAAGCGCTGCTCGGAGGGCCGGTAGAGCGAGAGCGTGTCGCAGCCGTCACCGTTGAAGTCCCCGGCGAGGGGGATGTCACTGGGGTTGCCGAAGAAGAATCGGATGTCGGCGATCCCCTGGTTGTTCGAGTTTCTCAGGTAGGCGAAGGCGTCGGAGAGCCGGAACAACCCTGGTGTGGCGACCCCGTCGCAGTCCCAGTCACCCATGAAGGGAACGTCTCCGGGGTTCCCATAGAAGAAGGTGGTCAACGCACCGCTCTGATTGAGAAGATTCCACTGGCCTGTGGCAGGATCGACCAGGCCCACCGTGTCCGCTATCGGATCCGGTGATTCCACCACCACTTCCCAATCACCGCCTGCTTGGGCGAATGTGTCATCGATCACGACCAGAAAATACGGCGTGCCTCGGACGAAGTCGAAGGTGATCTCGAGAGGTTCAGCACTGTTGTCAGCAGCCACGCAGTTCTCCAGTGGGTTCGACGGGTCGAAGCTGCCTTCGTACAGGTAGGCGGCAATGAAGCCGCTGGGGTTGCTGGTCAATTGAAAAGAGTGGGTGCCGGGGAGGGGATGGAGGAACTCGATCACGTCGTAGTGGACGTCCACGCCTCCAGGGGCGATGCACTCGGGGGGGACGATGGTCACCACGGTCATCGAGGGATCGTCGTCGCTGAGCGTGCCGGTATGGGTGGTGGTCACGGCAAGGGATGTCCCGGCGCCCAGGATCAGGAAGACGCCTGCCGCCGCCAGAGATAGCATCGATTTCCGAAGTCTTGTACGTCTATCCCTTCGGCCGGGTTGAAGTACCGCGGCAGGCTAACAAAGACGATCAGTTCGTGGTGTGGAGCCTGGGTCAGTCCTGTCTTCGCACCGCAGGCCAGAGCAGGGTCAGGGTCAGGGCCGAGATCAGGTACACCGGGAAGGCGTAGCGGAACTCCTGAGCCGGGGATGTGAGAAAGAGGTTCAAGGTGTGAGCCACCAGGAGCGTCGACGGGAGAAGCGAGCGCGGTCCCCTGATACCGAGGAAGACGACCGATGCCAGCGCCGGGAGGAGGAGGATGGCGGGACGCCAGGTGAGCCAGAGCCGGCTGTCCACCTCCGCCCATCGCCACACCCGGTCGGTCACATCGAAGGCAAACCCAGAGATTGGATCCCTGACCAATCCCAGGGTGTTGGGCGGGATGTCATAGGGAGGACGGTGGAAGTAGGCGTCGGAGGGTTGGGCCGGGGCGTATA
>DATHUP010000073.1:0-99401 GCA_035462175.1 Acidimicrobiia bacterium
GCATCATCCGCGTTGCCTATCTGTACAACTACTGCGCCGACTATCCCGACCCGAGGATCTTCGCCACCGCAGGGAGGCTGCTCGCCGGTTGAGACGGACCGTGCTCCTCATGCGTCACGCCAAATCGGATTGGGAAGCCGACTACGGGTCGGATCATGACCGCCCGCTCAACCAGCGAGGCGTGAGGAGTGCCCGGTCGATCGGTCGCCTCCTCGTCTCGGAGGGGATCGAGCCTCAGGCAGTGATCAGCTCGACCGCTCTCCGGGCGAGTACCACCGCCGAGTTGGCCATGGAGGCAGGTGGTTGGCAGGCTGAGCTGCGGCTCGACCCGATGCTGTACGACTCGGGGCCCCACGAGGTGCTCTTGGTGGGGGCATCGACCGCGCCGGAGGTGAGCCGTCTCATGTTGGTGGGACACCAGCCGACTTGGTCAGCGCTGGTGAAGGTGTTGACCGGGGAGCGAATCGAGATGAAGACGGCCTCGGTGGCCGTGGTCGTCGTCGATCTCGACTCCTGGGCGGGACTGCCCGATGGGACAGGGTCGCTGAGTCGGGTGTTGACCCCATAGTCGTTCTGATCGGAGCCGGGATGTTGATGCCCGGTCTCAACCGGCGGCGTCGGTCTCCTCCATCCGGGCCCGGACCAGCTTCTCCACCAACTCGGCGGGGAGGGGCTGATCGGATTGGAAGCGGATCGTCCCCTTGGCGGTGTCGAATCCGTCGAGCTCGTCACGGTGAGCGTCGATCACGGCCGGGCTCTGCACGTAGAAGGCGCAGTGACTCTTCCCGGCGCCGTAGGAGACGAGCGGTCTCCCCTTGTAGTAGAAGGCGGGTACTCCGTACCCGATCCTCTCGCCGGCTTCCGGCGTCACCGCCCGAATGGTCTCGCGCAGCTCCTGGAGCGCGTTTCGATCGCTCTCCGACAGGCCGGCGAGGAATTCGTCCACTTCCCGGGATGGCGTCGTCATATTCCCTCCGTCGGTTCCTTGGGATGAGATTTGTCGGGTGGCGGGTGACTAGCGGATGCGGTGAAATGCTGGAGGGAAGGTAGACAAATGCGTGGTCACGGTACAATGAGGTCCATCCCAGATACCTGGAACCCCGCGATGTGGTGCAAAAGAGGGGGGTTCACAAACACCCTCGTATCTGTCATAGTTGGCCGTTCGGGAGGCAGATCCCTGCCCGCCGGGCTCAGGAGGACTTTATTTGATGCCTGCCGCTGAAACGCGTACCGAGAAAACCGAGAAACCGCGCATACGGCTTCATTCGAAGCTGACCGATGAGCGCGGCCGCCTCACCACCGACCTGGTTTCTCAGTATCTGACCGCCATCGGCGAGTACGACCTCCTCACCGCGGAGCAGGAAGTCGAGCTGGCTCAGAAGATCGAGGGTGGCGAGGAGGCAGCGGAGAAGCTGGAGCGAGGCGAGTTCAACGGCAAGCGTGAAGAGATGGAACTGCGACGGATGGCTCGTCGCGGGGCCCAGGCGAAGGACGACTTCCTCACCGCCAACCTGCGTCTGGTGGTGGCCAATGCCAGACGCTATGCCAACACCTCGGGGATCGACTTTCTCGACCTGATACAGGAGGGCAACCTCGGGTTGATCAGGGCCGTCGAGAAGTTCGACTGGCGCAAGGGATTCAAGTTCTCCACTTATGCCACCTGGTGGATCCGTCAGGCCATCACCCGAGCCATCGCCGACAAGTCCCGGACTGTCCGCATCCCCGTGCATCTCCACGACACGCTGGCCGCGGTTCGCGCCGCCCAGGCATCGCTCAAAGCGGAGCTGGGTCGTGATCCGCGCCCGGAGGAGATCGCCGAGGAGGCCGGTGTGACCGCCGACAAGGTGGAGCTGGCGCTGAGTGTGGCCGACACGGTTTCCCTGGAGCAGCCGATCGGCGAGGATGGGGCGCAGCTCGGTGACTTCATCGAGGACGAGGACGCTGCAGACCCGGTGCAGATGACCGAGGAGATGGACGTGGCCAATTCGCTGCGGGTCTCCATCGAACGTCTTCCCGAGCGGGAGGGCCGAATCCTCGCTCTCCGATACGGGTTCTACGACGGCGTCCCCCGTACGCTGGAGGAGATTGGCGACGAGTTCAATCTCACCCGGGAGCGAATCCGACAGCTGGAGAAGCTGGCCCTGTGCCGTCTCCGCCACCCCTCGTTCGGGATCAGGGAAGCCGACCTGGTTTGATCGGTATCCGGTAGCCGGTTTCCCGCACCCGAGCTCCGACCACCGACTACCGACTACTGGCTACCTTTTCATCCATGAGACTCGGTGATCTGGTGGGCAATGCCCCGCATGTGTGCGGGCCTGAGACAACGCTTCTCGAGGCCGCGGTTGCGATGGAGGGCTCGGACCTGGGATCACTGGCTGTGATCGAGGGGCGAGAGTTGGTCGGCCTCGTCACCGAGCGGGACATTCGACGTTCCGTGGCCGAAGGCATCGCTTCGGACACCAGCGTGGCTTCGATCATGAGTAGCGACCCTGACACCTTCGATCCTGATCTCGACGTCTGGGATGCTGCGGCGTGGATCACCGAGTCGGGTTACCGCCATCTCCCGGTCATCGACGATGACGGCTCCCTGCTCGGCGTGGTCTCGATCCGGGATCTGCTCAAAGCCCTGGTCGACACGGTTTGATCCGCCGGTCGACGGGCCTGGGCACCGGCAGAGCTCGACTCCCGGCGCACGCCGAGGAGCGGCCCCTCCCTCCGGGTAATTCGCCTCGTCTTGCGTTCAGCCCGTCGTAATCTCCTCGCGGTCGGGGGCTGCTCCGGTCTTGACTTGAACCAAACTTGAAGTTGTAGCTTCCCGGTATCTCCCATGTTCTCTGAGCAGATGACACCCTGGTCGGTGCTGCGCGACGGCGTGCGCCTCATTTGGCGTTTCGTCAAGCGCCATCCGGCATCTTTCGGGCTCGCGGTCGCCGGCGCAGCCCTGTTCGCCGGCGCCATCATCGCCTCGGCACGAGTGATCGGGTGGGTGACCGATACCGTCGTGATCCCGGTGCTCGACGAAGGGCTGAGCCCGGCCGGGCTCCTTCTCCCCGCCGCCGCTGCGGTCCTGACCGTGGCGATCCTGAAGGCGGGAGGCATCGTCCTGCGTCGCACCGCCGCCATGTGGCTCCAGCTTCGAACCCGTCAGGATGTGCGCAACGAGCTTCTCGCCCATCAGCTGCGGCTGAAGATGTCCTGGTACAACCGCCAGGCGGTCGGGGACCTGCTCGCGGTCGCCGAGTCCGACGTAGACCAGGGCACCGGTGTCCTCGCCCCTCTTCCCTACGCCACGGGTGTGACCCTGCTCCTCTTCGGGACGACGACGATGATCACCCTGATCGATCCCTGGCTGGGGCTGGGCGCGCTGATCGGGCTGATGGTGGTGCTGGTGGTGGACGTCCGGGGAAGCTGGATCACCTACTCAATGTGGGAGGAGGTGCAACGAGCCCGTGGCGAGGTCTCGGCGGTTGCCCACGAGTCGTTCGACGGAGCCCTGACGGTCAAGTCGCTGGGACGGGAGGATTATGTGTCCGATCGGTTTGGACACGTCTCGGACGAGGTGCGGGACCGGCTGATCAGGGTCAACTCGACCTGGGCCTCATATCAGGCCGTCATCCGGGTGCTGCCGCAGGCGATGATCATCTGCCTGCTCGTGGTGGGGGCGGCCCGCATCGAGGCGGGTGCGGTCACGCCCGGTGATCTGGTCACCGTCGCCTATCTGCTCGCCCTCCTCGCTTTTCCTGTGCAGCTGATCGGCTTCGTGCTCTGGGACCTGGCAGGAAGTCTCGCCGGCTGGCGCCGGGTCCAGGAAGTGTTCGACGCCGACGAGTTCGTGACCTACGGCGATGTTCTGGCCCGGGAGCGAGGCGAACCGGCACCCCTCGACGGGGAGACCGTCGGCTTCGCCTACGACGAGGAGGGGGTCGTGCTCGAGGATCTGGAGCTCCACCTCAGGGCGGGGACCACCCTGGCGGTGGTCGGGCCCACAGGGTCTGGGAAGTCCACCCTCAGCCTGCTCCTCGCCCGGCTGTGGGACCCGGACGCGGGCACGATCTACCTCGACGGGACGGACCTGCGCTCCTTCAGCATCTCCGAGCTGCCCAAGGAGGTTGCATATGTCTCCCAGAACGCCTTTCTCTTCGACGACACGGTGGCAGGCAACATCACGCTGGGCGAGGAATTCTCCGAGACCGAGTTGCGTCTGGCCGGCCGTCTCGCCGGAGCCGAAGGGTTCATCTCCGAGTTGCCCAATGGCTACGACACCCAACTCGGGGAGCGGGGGACCACGCTGTCCGGGGGCCAACGGCAGCGTATCGCCCTTGCCCGCGCCCTGATCCGGCGGCCCCGGCTCCTCATACTCGACGATGCGACCTCGGCGGTGGATCCCTCGGTGGAGGCCGAGATCCTCCGAAGCCTGAAGAGCGCGGAGCTACCGTCGACCGTCGTCGTGGTCGCCTACCGGCCGGCCTCGATCCGTCTCGCCGACGAGGTGGTCTACGTCGACCAGGGCCGGATTCTCGCCCACGGCGCCCATGACGATCTGCTGGAGACCACCCCGGGGTACGCCCGTCTCGTCCAGGCCTACGAAGAGGACGCCAGGAGGATGGCGGAGGAGGCTTCGTGAAACGCGACCAGACCACTGGAAAAGTGCTGGCTCGGGCGATGAGACTCGCCCCGGCCCTGCGCAAGGGGCTGCGACTGACACTGCTCATGGCCATGGCCGGCCAGGCCATCACGGTGGTGACACCGGTCGTGATCCAGATGATCATCGACGACGAGATCCTGGCGCCGGAGGGGATAGCCATGAGCGACGTCCTGTTGAAGGCGGGGCTTGCCTTGGCCGCGCTGGCGATCGGGGTGGTGGTCGGACGGGCCGCGGTGCTTCGCCTGATCCGATCTTCCGCCACGGGTCTGTCCGATCTGCGCACGATGACCTTCCGCCACCTGCTCAAGAGGTCGGTGCTGCACGTAGAGGCCGATCGACGCGGTGACCTCGTCTCGCGGGTCACCTCTGACGTCACAACCCTTCAGGAGTTCATGGAGTGGGGCGGAGTCGCAATCGTGATCGCCGGCAGCCAGGTGATCCTGGCCCTCGGTGTCATGATCTTCTACGAGTGGCGGCTTGCCCTGGTCGCCCTGGTCGGCGTGATCCTCTACCTCGTTCTGATGCGGTGGTTTCAGCGAGTGCTGGCTCACAACTACGACACGGTTCGGGTCGAGGTCGGCCGGTCGCTCGGTGTGCTCAGCGAGTCGATCAGCGCCCTGCCCGTCGTGCGCTCCTACGGGATCGAGGGCTCCACGAGGGAGAAGGTGGCCGACGCCCTGGAGAAGAGGTTCTGGATCGAGTTCAGGACTGCCCGGCTCGGCAACATCCTGTTCTCATCGGCCGAGGTCTTCGCCGGCGCTCTGACCGCGGGGATCGTGGTCGGCGGGATCCTGATCGGGACGTCGCAGGGAATGACCGCAGGAACCCTGGTCGCCTTCCTCTTCCTCACCAATCTCCTCATCGAGCCGCTCCAGATCGTGGTGGAGACCCTCGAATTCGCCCAGAGCGCGGCTTCCGGTTTGCGCCGGATACTCGGGGTCCTCGACAGCGACGTCGACATGCCCGATCCCGAGGAGCCCGATCATCTCCGCCGGGGCGGGCTCAGCGCCCGCATGCATCAGGTCGGTTTCTCCTACGCGAACGGGAACGAGGTGCTGACCGACATCACGGTCGACATCCCGGTCGGTTCCCGCGTCGCGGTGGTCGGTGAGACCGGGTCGGGCAAGACCACATTCGCCAAGCTCTTGGTCCGACTGCTCGACCCGAGTAGGGGTTCGGTGTCGATCGGCGGCGTCGACGCCAGGCGCATATCCCTGCAAGAGCTCCGCTCCCGGGTGGCTTTCGTTCCCCAGGAGGGTTTCCTCTTCGACGACACGGTCGGGGCCAACGTTCGGTACGGGCAACCCGAAGCCTCCGACGCCGAGATTTGGACCGCATTCCACGAGCTCGGGCTCGGCGCCTGGGTCGAGAGCCTGCCCCGAGGGCTGGACACTCGCGTCGGTGAGCGCGGGGGGAACCTGTCGTCCGGGGAGAGGCAGCTGGTCGCCCTGGTTCGGGCCTGGATCGGCTCACCCGATCTTCTCGTGCTCGACGAGGCGACCTCAGCCGTGGACCCCGCCCTCGACGTCGCCCTGAGACAGGCGATCGAGCGTCTCACCGAGGGTCGGACCTCGGTCACCATCGCCCACCGCATGGCCACAGCGGAGGGCTCGGACGAGGTTCTCGTCTTCGACGACGGGAGGCTGGTCGAGCGGGGCAACCACCGGGACCTGCTCAACCGGGGCGGTGTTTACGCCGCTCTCTACGCCGATTGGGCCGCCGGCACGAAAGCGGTATGAGGCACGCGGAACGTGGCGGTGATACTTGATTCGGCCTAGGCGGGTGACTCACACCTCTGGGGGCGGGACGTAGTGCCCGGTGGTGAACTTGCCGTTCTCCACCCCGACTTCCCAGATCGACCCCTTTGAGCAGTAGAAACGCGAGCTGAGCTCGAGCCCGGCCCACATCATTCGATTGATCAGGGCCGGGATGACGTCGCCGTGGGAGCAGATCACCGCATTGGCCCCGACCAGATCGTCGACCAGGGCGTAGGCGGCGTCGAGGTCGGGCTCCTCGCCGAGCAGGGGCGAGGTCTCGATGGTGGCGCCGATCATCGTGGCCAGCGGCTCGACCGTTTGCACACAGCGGTCGTAGGGACTGGACAGGATGCGCTCGATCCCGGCACCTGCCAGCCCTCGGGCGATCGCCTCGGCTTGACGGCGACCCTTCTTGGTCAGTGGTCGTCTCGTGTCGTCGCCCTGCCACTTCTTCCGATCCGCGGCCGTTGCATGGCGAAGGAGGTACAGGGTGCCGCTCTGGGAGAGCTTCTTCAGATTGGTCTGCTCCACCAGCTCGCGGTCTTGGTCGTAGCTGAGCTGCTGCAGCGCTCGGCGCCGCGACAGCCACTTGACCTCGTCGACCTCCGGGTTCTTCTTGAAGCCGGGACTGTCGGGCAGGGGCTTCAATGCGAACCAGTTGACCTCCTTCACGCCACCCGGGACCCGGTATCGGGTGGTGCCGACCGGGGCGACGACGCGGCAGTTGTAACCGGTCTCCTCGAGCACCTCGCGCACAGCCGTTTGCTCAGGAGTCTCGCCGTCGTCGGCCTTGCCTTTGGGCAGGGACCAATCGTCGTAACGGGGACGGTGGGCGACGAGCACCCGGAGATTGCCCTTTGGTGTCCTTCGATAGACAACACCCCCGGCGGCTCGGATGAGTCGTGTCACCGCGGGGACTTTAGGTCCCGGCTCGCCCACCTCCCCAGCCATCCGTCGAGGCTCGGGCTCCGTGGTCGACCGGATCGGCCTCCCGCAGGTCGATGCTCACGGCCCCACACCTGGTGCACACCTGGCGCAGGATCCCGCCACCGACGTCCTGGGCCGGGCCATATCCATGCCGCCCTCTCCTGCATGATGCCCTGAGTCGTGTCGCCAGGTGCTTCGGGTCCAGGTGTTTCATGGCACTCCGAGCCTGAACCGGGCGAGAGCGGTTGTCAAGAAACCTCCCCCACGCGCCGGTTGTGTCTAGTTACGCCGGCTAGTGGCCTGTTGCTCGGCGGGAGAGCACCCAATCGACTCCCTCGTCGACCGTATCGGCCCAGACCAGGTCGTCTTCGAAGGCGCCGGCCATGTCGACCAGGGCCCGGGCCAGGGCCTTCCATCCCGGACCCACCGCCACGCTCACCCGGGGGGTGGCCCCCCCTTGTCTCAAGATGTGGTTTGTGTTCCAGGAGATCAACAACTCGGCGGCGGTCCCGATCGACCCGGGCAGGGCGAGTGTCGCGGTGGACCGCTGCATCATGATGTCGATCCGGTTGGCGAGGCTGGAAGCCTCGATCACCTCGTGGACGTAGGGGTTGGGGGTGGAGCGATCGGGGAAGAGGACGGGCGCGGTCACCCCGATCACGTGACCCCCCGCCTCGGCGGCTCCACTGGATACGGCCTCCATGGTGCCTCCGTAACCACCGGTGATGACGGTGAGGCCCTCGCCTGCGATGCGGGAACCCGCCCGGTGCGCCTCCTCCCATTCGATCGAGCCGGGCACGGTCATGGATGACCCGAACACCGCGACGCCCCGATTCCCACTCAAGCGGTTAGGGCCTCGGCGATCCCGGCGACGATGCGTTTGGCGTCGATGAGGGCGTGTCTCTCTATGGCGAACTGGGGCCAGGGGATATCGAACCCGGTGACCCGGACGATCGGGCCCTCCAGGTCGTAGAGGGCCTCCTCGGCGACGACTGCCGCCACGTCGGCGGCGACGCCGGCCGAGCCCTGAGGCTCCTGGACCAGGAGCAGCCGCCCGGTCTTCCGGACCGAGTCGAGGACCGTGTCCCTGTCCCATGGGAAGAGGGTGCGGAGATCGACCACTTCGACCGAGGCGTCTACCTGCTCGGCGGCCTCCAAGGCGACCGGCACCATGCCGCCGTAGGTGACGAGGGTGAGATCGGACCCCACCTTTCTCACCCGGGCCCTGCCTATGGGGAGGTTGTAGTGATCGAGGGGGACTTCCTCGCGTCCTGCCCTGTAGAGCACCTTGGGCTCGAGGAAGATCACCGGGTCATGACCAGTGAGGGCGGACGCAAGCAGGCCCTTGGCGTCGATCGGCGTCGACGGGCACACGACTACGAGACCTGGGGCATGGACGAAGTAGGCCTCAGGCGAGTCACAATGGTGCTCGTGGGCTCCGATCCCCGCTCCACTCGGGAAGCGGACGACCACCGGCACCTGGGAGTTGCCCCTGGTGCGGAACCGGTAGCGGCCGAGGTGGCTGACGATCTGATCGAACGCCGGGTAGACGAAGCCGTCGAATTGGATCTCGGCGACGGGTCTCGCTCCGGCCAATGCCATGCCAACGGCGGAGCCGACGATCCCGGACTCGTTGAGAGGGGTGTCGATCACCCTGGTCTCGCCGTACCGTTCCTGGAGGCCCTCTGTGACCCGGAACACGCCTCCGGCCAATCCGACGTCCTCTCCGAGGACGATCACACTCGGATCCCGTTCCATCGCTTCGTCGAGGGCCGAGTTGATCGCCTCGGCCATCGTCATCGACCTGGTGGGCCCTCCGGGGAGCGCGTCCTGGCCGACGTTCCAGATCTCGTCGGCTTGGAATCGGGTCGGCTCCTCGTCGTGCGATCTCTGCATTCCCTCCAGCTGCTCCACGACGTGGGCCGGGATCCGGTGGAATCCCTGCCTGATCGCATCATCCCGTCCCGGGAGGGGCTGGCCCTCGATCTCGGCGATTGCGGCGGCCACCAGGTCTGCCGTCTCCATCGTGACCTTCTCTTCGATCGCCTCGTCCCACTCGCCCCGAGACTCGAGAAAGCGGCGGAGCCGGTCGATCGGGTCGCGACTGCGCCAGCTCTCCTCTTCTTCCCTGGTCCGGTACAGGGTGGGATCGTCGGCGGTGGCATGCGGGCCATACCGGTAGGTCATGGCCTCGATCAAGGTGGGCCCGTGACCCTCCCGGGCCCGATTGGCCGCGAGCCGCGTGGCCAGGTAGACGGCCACGGGATCCATGCCGTCGACACGAAGCCCTTCGAATCCATAGGCCTCAGCCTTCTGCGCGATGGTCTCGGCAGCCGTCTGCTTCTCGTAGGGAACCGAGATCGCATACAGGTTGTTGGCGCAGATGAAGACCGTGGGCGTCTGCCACACCCCGGCGAAGTTCATTCCGGAGTGGAAGTCGACCTCGGAGGTGGCGCCGTCACCGAAGTACACCGCGGTGACCGTGCTCTCGCCCCGGATCTTGCTCATGTAGGAGTAGCCGACGGCATGGGGCAGCTGGCTGGCGATGGGCACGGCCACGATGGCGGTGCGGTACTTCTCCATGTCCCATCGGGCATTGGGCAGGCCCTTCCAGTAGGCGAGGAGCACCTCGATGGGAAGACCCCGAGTCACCTGGACCCCGTGCTCCCGGTAGGAGGGGAAGACGAAGTCGTCGGGCTCGAGGGCCAAGGCGGAGCCGATCTGCACTGCCTCCTGTCCTTCCAGCATGGCGTAGGTGCCGATCCGCCCTTGACGTTGCAGGGCGAGCATGCGCCGGTCCAACTCCCTGGTCAGGACCATGTTGCGATACATCTGCTGGTAGAGGTCGGGGTCCAGCCCGGGATCCTCGCCCACGAGGTGGCCGTCGGGGTCGATCACGCGAAGGGCGCTGGTCTTCGAGGTCAACTCGTTCTCTCTCGGAATCAGAGCCTCCAATCCTCGGCCCAGACCTGACCTGCGTGTCGTCACCATTGCTCCTTGGAAAAGGAGAGGTCACGACCGATGTCTCGCTCACAACCTTACGGATCTATCGGCCCCGCCGTCTCCCGAAACCTGACATGGCAGTGTGGCATGTCGGACCTTGTACTCGGTACCAAGTACCAAGTACCAAGTACCGTTCACCCCATGCCCAGGTTCCGGCCGGACATCGCCGCCTTGAGCGCCTACGCGCCCGGCCGGTCGATCGAGGAAGTCGCCTCACGGATCGGCGTCGCCTCGGCCGATATCGTCAAGCTCGCCTCGAACGAGAGCCCCGACGGTCCTTTTCCCGGAGTGATCGAAGCGGCGAGCAAGGCCCTCGCCATGTCGAACCGCTACCCGGACAACGATCACGTGGAACTGACCGCTGCCCTTTCGCAGTGGCTCGATGTGCCGGCGGACCATCTCTGGTTGGGCAACGGCAGCGTCGGCCTTCTCGGCCACATTGCGCTCGCAGTCGGCGGCCCTGGGACCAGCGTCGTCTATGCGTGGCCCTCCTTCGTCATGTACCGCATCGCCTCCCGCTGGGCCATGAGCGAAGTCGTCGAGATCCCCCTCGACGACGCGCACGTGCACGATCTAGGGGCGATGGCCGATGCGATCCGGGAGGACACGACGGTCGTCTATCTGTGCAATCCCAACAACCCGACCGGGACCATCGTCACCTCGGATGAGATGTCGGGCTTCATCGACTCGCTGCCCGAGTCGGTGTTGATCGTCGTCGACGAGGCGTATCACGAGTTCGTGACCGATGGCTCGCACGACACTGCCATCCCACATGCCCTTCGTCGGCCCAATGTGGTGGTGCTGAGGACCTTCTCCAAGATCTTCGCCCTGGCAGCACACCGGGTCGGGTACGGATTGGCTCGGCCGGAGACGATCACCGAGCTGCGCAAGGCCCAGGCCCCGTTCAGTGTGACTCAGATCGCTCAGGTCGCGGCGTCGGCGTCGCTTCACGACCGGCGCGAGCTGGGGCGGAGGGTCGAGGCGAACGAAATCGCACGAAACCAGCTGTTGGGTGTGTTGGACGGACGGTCGCTTCCCCATTCGGAGAGCCACGCCAACTTCGTCTACTTCGAGCTCGCGCTGCCCGCCAACGAAGCCTCGGCCCTCTTCACCGAGCGGGGAGTCATCGTGCGCCCGATGTCGGGTGGGTGGCTAAGGGTGACGATCGGCTCCGAGCCCGAGATCCAGCGGTTCGTGGAGGCGCTCGACGAGGTGGTGGCAGGGCTCTGATCGATTTGGGGTGTCTTGCCGGCCACGGCAACCTACTGCGGTGATTCCGCAGCTCATTCAGGAGAAGTCGTGAAGTCAATCGTCTCGGTCCTGGCGTCGGTCGCCCAACGCGCTCCATGGGTGGTCATAATCTTCTCCCTGGCTCTCACGGGAGTCTTCGGCTATCTGGCCGGGCAGGTCGAGGTCGCCACCGGCAATGAGGGCTTCGCTCCCGACTCACCCGAGATCCAGGCCAGCGAACGGATCTCCGAGCTGTTCGGGGACGGCACGTCCGAGTCGGCCCTCCAGGTACTGATCAGGGACGAGGGCGGCGACGTGATCACGGCGGAGGGGCTGCGCACGGCCATGGCCACCGCCGAGACCATCAGGTCCTCGATGGTCGGAGATCTCATCGCCGACCGCCCCGACCGCCCCGGGATCTTCCACTTCCTGAGCGGTGTCGAGCAGGCGCTGATCGCCCAGGGCCTCGATCCTGCTGACGTCACAGACGAGCAGGTCAAGGCGACCTACGCCGAGGCTCTCGATGGGGACGGCGACTTCGACGCCCCTCCCGAACAGGCGTCATTCCTCGCCCAACTCGCCTCCCAGGACCTCGATGCGAGCAATGGGACGGCGCAGGGCGGCATGGTGCTCGCCTTCGTCACTCCGCCCGCCGGCGAGGCCGAGGAGTCGTTCAACTCCCAGGTCGACGCCGAGGCCGCCATGGCCGAGGATCTGGCGGCGTTGGACACCGAGTTGGAGATCCTCCCTTTCTCCTTCGCCCTCTTGCTCACCGGGACAGACGACTTCACCGCCGAGGTGGGGGAGCTGTTCGCCCTCGCCTTTGCCGTGATCTTGGTGATCCTCATCTTCGTCTACTGGCTCAAGCCCGAGCAGCTCGGCTGGCTGCGGGTCGGCCGAAGAACCCTCGCCGACACGGCGGTGACCCTGCTCTCCATCGTGATGGCGATTGGGTGGATGCAGGGGATAGGTGTGCTGCTCGAGCGAGCCGGGATCATCGACGCCTTCTCTGCTCCCACCCAGATCGTCCCCATCCTTCTCGTCGGTCTCGGCGTCGACTACGGGATTCACCTCAATTCCCGCTACCGGGAGGAGATAGGTGACGGTCTCTCCGTGGACGATGCGATCGGTGGTGCCGTCAAGTCCGTGGGCATCGCCCTGGTTTTGGCCACATTGACCACGGTCATCGGGTTTCTCACCAATGTGTTCAGCCCGATACCGGCGCTGAAGGACTTCGGTGTCCTCGCCGCGGTCGGGATTCTCGCCGCCTTTCTCCTGATGCTCGTGTTCCTCCCCTCGGTGCGCATCGTCGCCGACCGTCGGGCGGAGAGGAGAGGGACCCTCCCGGTGGCGACCATGCACCAGCACGGTGACCGCCTGCTTCCCAAGGCGATGCAGAGACTGGCCGTCCTCGCCGAGCACGCGGCACTGCCCACCTTGGTCCTGGCTCTGGCCCTCGGTGGCTTGGGTTGGTTCGGTTTCACCCAATTGGAGACGAGATTCTCGTTCACCGACTTCCTGCCGTCGGACTCTCCCTACGTGCTCACCCTCGACATCCTCGAGGAGGATTTCGGCGGCGGGCTGGGAGAGACGACCCAGGTCCTGGTGGAGGCGCCCGAGGGTGGCGCCATCGATGCCGCGCTCCACAACGCCCTGGTCGATGCGAACGCCGGGCTGGCCGGGGTCGACGACGTGGCCACGGTGGAGACGGCGCAGGGTGACTTCGTGAACGCCGTCTCCCCGATCGGGATCCTGGGCCAGGCTCTCTCGGGGGATCCCGCCTCTGCTCCGGGGCTGTTCGCTGCGGCGGAGCAGGTTGGGTTGGGCCCGGACCTGAAGGTGGCGGACTCGGCCGACGTCACCGTCTTGTACCAAGCCCTTCTCGACACGGCGCCCGAACAGGCTGGTCGAGCGATACATGCCGGCAACGAAGGGGTCGACGCCTTGCTCTGGGACATCACCACGACAGCCGGCGAGGATCCGGGCGAGCTCAGGGTCGGCCTCGACGACACCTTCGAACCGGTCCGGGACGCCGGTGCCTCGGCCATCACCACCTCGCAGAATGTGATCGGGGATGTGGTGGTGGGGTCGCTGACCGAGTCGCAGAGCAGGTCGCTATTCATCACGATCGCGGTCTCGGCTCTGGTCCTGGTCATCACCTTCGCAGTCGAGAGCCGTCGCTGGTTCCTTGGAATCATCACGATCACGCCGGTCGGGCTCGTCGTGCTCTGGACCTATGGGCTGATGTATGCCACCGGCATCCCCTTCGGGCCGGTCACCGCGACGCTGGCCGCCCTCGCCATCGGGATCGGGGTGCCCTACACCATTCACATTGCCCGACGTTTCCTGGAGGACCGCAGGGACAACGACGATCCGGACGAGGCGATGAGGCAGACGATGCGTCATACCGGGGGAGCCCTGGCCGGCTCGGCATTCACCACCATGGCCGGTTTCGGGGTTCTGATCACGTCGAGCCTGATCCCTTTCCGCCAGATGGGTCAGGTCACGGTTTACGCCATCGGTCTCTCTCTGATCGCCGCAGTCGTGGTCTTGCCTTCGATGCTCGCGATGTGGGATCGGTACCACCGCCGTCGCGGAGAGACGCCGTTTGCCTCTCCGGAGCCGGTGCCCTCCCCGTCGGAATAGGCGTCTTGTCGCAGGCCGCTTAATAGGTCCGCAGGCCAGTAGTGAGCCGGGCCCGGACCGACCACAATGAGCCGTGGGGGTAGGAAGTCTGACCCCTTTGTCTGCGGAGGGCTCCGAACCGGAATGGACCTGCATCGAATCGGCCACGAAGCGGCGCGCTTGCTGCCGTTGGCTCACGCCGCGCTCGAGCACTACCCGTTCGAGGTGCGCAGCGTCGAGCACTTGGTCACTCATTCCAACGTCATGTACCGGGTGGTGACATCCGACGGTTTCCAGTGCGTTCTCAGGGTGGGGAGCCCGGAGGCCGGCTCACGATCGAACATCCAGTACGAGGTCGCCTGGCTTGCTGCTCTGAACCGGGACACCGACCTCGAGATCGTGTCCCCGATCCCCACCGGCTACGGGACGTTCATCGTCAACGCCAGGGAGCCCGACTCGGACATGACCCGGCCTTGTGTGCTCTTCAGCTGGGTGCCAGGGTCGCCTTTGGCCGAGGGAGCCGGCTCATTCGGCTATCGCCTCCTCGGGCGCATCAGCGCCTCACTCCAGCAGCACGGGCAGACCTGGAAGCCTTCCAACCCGGACGGGATGCGGCGCTGGGACCGGGTGTTCTACTACGACGCGGACATGGACCCTGTGATCTTCGAGGACTCGAGATTCGACCACCTCTTCGACGCGCACCGTCGTCGAACCATGAGCCATGCGTCCGCATTGTCGGAGCAGGTGATCAAGGAGGCTTGGGCGAATGACATGCCTCATGTGGTGCACGGCGACCTCCACGAGTGGAACGTGCATCTGGTCCGTTCCCGGCTCTTCGCATTCGACTTCGAGGACGTGATGATTGCAACGGCGGGCCAGGATGTGTCGGTGTGTCTCTACTCAACCCGGGCCAGCGCTCGTCGCGACGAGATACGAGCCGCCTACCGTCAGGGGTTCGAGGAGATAGCACCCTGGCCCATCGAGGACGACGCGCAGCTCGACGGTTTTCATGCCGCACGGCAGATCATCCTGATGAACTATGCGGCGCGTACGCTGCCGATGGGGGAGGCCGAGGACTACCTTGCCCAGGTGACACCCTGGCTTCAGCATTACATCGACCGCTACAGCTGAGCCGATGAGGTTCACCGATCGCCGTGAGGCGGGCGCGAGGTTGGGCCGGGAGGTGGCGATCCATCGTCCTTCCTCTCCCCTTGTCGCCGCCCTTCCCCGGGGTGGGGTCCCCGTCGGATTCGAAGTGGCCCAAGCCCTCGATTGTGAGCTCGACGTGCTGGTGGTGCGCAAGATCGGAGTGCCGTTCCATCCCGAGCTGGCCATGGGGGCCGTGGCCGAGGGGGGAGTGGTGATCAGAAACCAGGAGATCATCGACGCGGTCGGAATCGACGACGCCGAGTTCTCGTCGAGGGCGGAGTCGGAGGGGGCAGAGCTCGAGGCGCGGCTCGCCCGATACCGGGCCGCGGTCGAGGCGGTGGATCCCGAGGGTCGAACCGTGGTGATCGTCGACGACGGTCTCGCCACCGGGTCGACCGCGCTGGCCGCGATCCAGGCCCTCCGTGCCCGGGGCGCCCTCGAGGTGTGGCTGGCGGTCCCGGTCGCCCCTCCCGACGTCGTTCCGGTGATGACGAAGACCGCCGACCGTCTCATCGTGCTCGAGCAGCCGAGGAGGTTCATGGCCGTCGGGGCCTGGTACGACGACTTCTCACCGACCACGGACTCCGATGTCGTGGATCTTCTCCAGCGGTCGCGCCAGCCCCGGTAGCGTTCCTCCTCACCGACCCAGGAGTAGACCCGGATGCCTTCGTTGGAGTTGTTCTGCACCATCACCGCCGAGATGGGGAGGGCGATCATCGGCAACACCCCCGCCGGTATGCGCATCGACTTCCCGTTCCACGGAACCGCGGTCGGTCCCCATTGGGAAGGTGAGCGCCCGGTCGACGGCATCGATTACGTCACGGTCCGCTCCGACGGCAACATGGAGCTCGACATCCACGCCACGGTGGGTGAGAAGCGCGAGACCGTCGCCTACCGGGGGGCCGGCGTCTCCATCGCCAACCCCGACCAGTCCGCCGAGCCCAGGGAACTGCTCACGTTCCAGACCGGCAACGAGGACCTTGCCTGGCTCAACAATGAGATTGGTGTCGCCTTCGGCCGGGGCGAGGCCGGGAAGCTCACCGTCGAGGTGTATCTGGCCCGCCCCTAAGCCAGCTCAACGCCCGGCCCGCCGAGAGCTCGGCTGTCCGCCGGCTCGGGCTCCGACTCGCTCAGATGCCCGACGACGATGTCACCGATGTCACCGAGGGTCGCGAGTTGTTCGGGTGTGAGCAGATCGATCATGTGCCTGCGCACCCCGGAGAGATGGGCTGGCGTGGCCGCGGCGATGGCCCGGAGGCCACGTTTGGTGAGCACGACATAGGCCCCCCTGGCGTCGCCCCGGACCTGTTCCCTCCGGACCAAGCCTCGTTCCTCCATGCGCGTCAACTGGTGGGACAGCCGACTTTGTGACCACTGCATGTAGTCGGCCAAGACCGTGACTCGCCACCGCCGCTGGGTGGCCTCGGCCAGGTTCGACAGGACCGTGTATTCGGACATGGAGAGACCCGTTTCCTCGGCGAGCTCTCTGCCCAGTCTGGCCTCGAGCAACGTGAACATCCTGCGATAGGCCCGCCACGCCCGCTCCTCGTTCTCGTCGAACCACCGCAATGTCATGGGAATAAGAGTGTACCGAGAAAAGTTGATGTGTCATGTTATGCAGTTATATGATGTGTCAAGTAAACGAGCGGTCGTGAGAACCTCGAGCAATACTTCGATGAGTCTGCGTCGGCTGGCGCGTCTCGGTGCGGGCCTGGTCCTGTACGGAATCAGCATTGCTCTGATGCTCAGGGCAGGTCTCGGCGTCGATTCCTGGGATGTCCTCCACCAGGGTCTTGCCCGGGCAACGGGTGTCGGGTTCGGATGGGTGGTGGTGGCGGTCAGCGTCTTGGTCCTGATCCTCTGGGTCCCGCTACGGCAACGTCCCGGCGTGGGCACGCTGGCCAATGCCGTTGTCGTCGGGCTCGTGGCCGACGTCGCCCTGGGAGTGCTGTCGCCCGCACGCGGCATCGTCTCCCAGCTCTTCATCCTGAGTGTCGGAATCGTGGCCAATGGGGTTGCCACCGGGCTCTACATCGGCGCCGGTCTCGGCCCCGGGCCCCGCGATGGGCTCATGACCGGTCTCGCCGCCCGGACCCGGCGCTCGATTCGCTCCGTCCGCACACTGATCGAGATCAGCGTGCTAGCGGTCGGATGGGCCCTCGGTGGCCATGTGGGGCTGGGGACACTCCTCTACGCCGGGTCTATCGGGCCACTTTCCCAGTACTTCATCCAGAGCTTCTCGCTGGATCGGAAGACCGAAGAGGACGGGGCGCCGACGCCGTCGGTTGTGCCGACCGGCGCCCAGCGGGAGGTACCCGCTACATGCTGAGCGGGAGATAACGCGAGTCAAGGAGACACACAGATGAGACAGGAGACATTCGAGTTCGAGAGCCACCGCGAGTCGCTGGCCGGGGTCATCAACCTGCCCGATGGCCGCCCCCGCGCCGCCGTCGTCACCACCGGGCCCTTGACCTCGGTCAAGGAACAGGCGGCGGGCGCATACGCCCGAGCGTTGGCTGAGCGCGGCTTTGCCGCTCTCGCCTTCGACCACCGCTATTACGGGGAGAGCGGAGGGCGCCCGCGCCAGTTCGAGAACCCGGCGGCCAAGGTCGAAGACATCCGGGCTGCGGCTGCGGCCCTCGCCGATGACCCTCGAACCCGTGGGCTGCCGCTCGTGGCCGTCGGTGTCTGCGCCGGAGGCGGGTACATGGCCCGGGCTGTCGCCGAGGAGCCGGCGGTGAGCGCATTCGCCGGTGTCGCCGGGGTGTACTCCGATGCGGCCCAGACCCGTGCCTGGTTCGGCGAAGCCTACGAGTCCATGGTGAGCCGTGCCGTCGCCGCGGAGGAGCGGTTCGAGGAGACCGGTGAGGCGGAGACCATTCCCGCGGTCGCAGCGGAGGGTGGGGACGTGGCCATGCCCCTGCGCGAGGCCTATGAGTTCTACGGGACCCGGCGTGGCGCCGTGGCCAACTACACGAACGGGTTCGCCGTCCAGTCCCATGCCTATACGCTCCCCTTC
This sequence comes from Acidimicrobiia bacterium, assembly GCA_035462175.1. GTDB lineage: Bacteria > Actinomycetota > Acidimicrobiia > Spongiisociales > ZC4RG35 > JARDZU01. The sequence goes on from DATHUP010000073.1 coordinate 18,356, forward strand.
GACGCCCAGGGAGCGGCGGAGCAGATCAGGGTTCCCACCCTGGTCGTTCATTCCGAGAACGCACTGTCCCCCGACCTGGCCCACGAGTTCTTCGCCAGCCTCGTCGTGCCCAAGTCGGAGTTGTGGCTCGAGTCTCAGGGGCAGATCGACTTCTACGACGACCCTGCCCTGATCGGCCCCGCCTCGGATGCGATCGCCCGCTTCTTCACCGAGGCGTTGGGGCCACCCGGGACGGACGTCGCATGATCGAATCGGGGTCAGACGGCCAGCGCCCGGTTCGGATCCTCGGCATCGCGGGGAGTCTGAGGCGCGACTCGCACAATCGGGCGATGCTCCGGGCCGCGGCGAGGCTGGCTCCGGACGGGGTGACCGTCGAGGTCTACGACGGGCTGGAGACGGTCCCGGTTTTCAACGAGGATCTCGAAGCCGAGCCACCTCCAGGCGTTGTCTCATTGCGCCAGGCCCTGCGGCAGGCCGACGGGCTGCTCGTCGCCACTCCCGAGTACAACCAGTCGGTGCCCGGCGTGGTGAAGAACATAATCGACTGGCTCTCCCGCGAGGATGGTTTGTCCGGCCTGCCCGTCGCCGTGATCGGGGCCTCGAGCGGGCCGTGGGGAACGCGGATCGCCCAGACCCTTCTTCGGCAGATGTTGCTTTCGGTGCAGACGGTGGTCATGTCCGACCCAACCCTGTTCGTACCCCAAGTCGAGGCGCTACTCGACGACGACGGCGAGCTGGTCGACCCGCAGGCGTCCCGCCGGCTGGAGAGAGTGGTGTCGTCGTTCGCCGATTGGATCCGGCTCGTGGCGCCCGGCGGCGTGGAGCTCCGATGGGCTGGGACGAGCCGCCCCGGATAGTCAGGGCGAGCGGAAGTCGGGCCTTCGCTTTTCCATGAACGCCATGACCCCCTCCCGATGCTCTGGGGTCTTGCCGAGACGCCCCTGTTCGCGTTGTTCCGCCTGCAAAGCGGATTCCAGCGACGAGCCCGAGGCTGCACGGACCAGACGTCGGGTGCTCACCAGGGCGTCGGGAACCAGGTCGGCCATCTCGGCGGCGACTTCCCTGGCCCGATCGAGCAGGCCCTCATCGGGTACTACGTCGAGGCAAAGTCCCAGGTCACGGACTTCTTCTGCGGCTAGCCGGCGATTGGTCAGCGTCAGCTCCAGGGCGCGGGACACACCGAGATGGTGTGACAGCCACCAGGTCGTCCCCGAATCCGGCACCAACCCGATCGCGGTGAACGAGGAGGTGAGGAAGGCATCCTCGGACAGCACCCGAAGGTCACAGGCGAGAGCGATCCCGAGACCGGCGCCTGCCGCGACCCCGTTGATGGCGCCGATCACCGGCACCTCACAGTCCAGGATCGAGTGAAGCGCGGGGTGGAACACGTCTTCGAGCAGGGAGGCGAGATCGGGTCCGTCCCCGGTCTCGTACTCGGCCTTCAGGTCGTTGAGGTCGGCTCCGGAGCAGAAGGCCCGCCCGGCTCCGGTGAGGATCACCGCCCGGCTCTCGGAGCCCGCCCGGACCATGGCCGCGGCCAATCCGTCGCCGAGGGAGGCATCGACGGCGTTGTATCGGTCTGGACGGTTCAAGGTGACTAGGGCCACGTCACCCTCGAGTAGGTAGTCGACGCTCATTCGCCTCCTCTCCAAGAAAGGCTAACCAGCCCGGAAAGCCGGGCAATTCTTGCCTATCCGCCTATCGTTAAGCGGCATCGTCGCAATTGTGACGGCGCCAATCGTCGACCCACAAGGAGGGGCCGTGAACAAATCCGAGATGGCGGACAAACTCGCCGACAGGGCGGACATCTCCAAAGCCAAGGCTGCGGAGATCATCGACATCATCTTCTCCACGAAGGATGGCGAGGGAATCATCGCAGTGGAGCTCGATGCCGGCCGCAAAGTGAACATCACCGGGTTTGGCAATTTCGCTACCAAGCATCGTGCCGCCCGTCAGGGGCGGAACCCGGCCACCGGGGAGACCATCACCATCGGAGCCAAGAGGTACGCCCACTTCTCTGCTTCAAAGGGCCTGAAGGACCGCGTCGCCAGATAGACCAGCCCTACCGGGATTTGTCGGGCCCCGTCTACCGGCGGGGCCCATTACTTTGCCCACAATGAGCCTCGATCGCTGGACCCCGCCGGTTGCGATCGCTCACCGCGGTAGCCGTCTGCTCTGGCCGGAGAACACGATGGTGGCCTTCTCCGGAGCCGTCTCACTTGGATTCCGCCATCTGGAGACCGACCTTCATCTCACCTCAGACGGTGTTCTCGTCTGTCACCACGACCCCACCGTGGCTCGGACCACCGATGGCTCGGGGCGCGTCAGTGACCTCACCTTCGCCCAGCTGTCCGCTCTCGACGCCGGGTATCGGCACGTCGGGCCCGACGGCCACACTTTCCGCGGCATGGGAGTCCGGGTGCCTGCCCTCGAAGAGGCCGTGCTCGCCTTTCCCGAAGTGTCCTTCGTGGTCGACCTGAAGACCGACGGCCTGATCGAGCCGTTGCATCGGCTGATCGAGAGTGTCGGTCTGCATGACCGGCTCATCGTCGGGTCGTTCTCCGACCGCCGACTCGGTGAGTTCCGGGCGCTATCCCGGGGTCGTGTGGCGACTTCGACCGGGGCCACGTCGAGCCGGTCGTGGCTCTTCGCCTCACGGATCGGCCGTGGGGTCAGGGGCGAGGCGAGGGCGCTGCAACTTCCGGCGCGGTCGCGCGGGGTCCGGGTTGTCGATCGCCGACTGGTGCGAGCAGCCCATGCCCGCGGCCTCCAGGTCCATGTGTGGACGGTCAACGCCACCAGCGAGATGATCGAGCTGCTCGACCTCGGCGTCGACGGCATCATCACCGACCGCCCCGACCTCCTCAAGCAGGTCCTGTTGGAGCGGGGGGTTTGGGAGTGACGCGTCGGGAGGTCGGTCAGCCTTCCCCCCTCCGAACCTGAGGTTCTGCGTTGCATATGTGCAACAAACCCTCTCGAGTTCAAAGAGCGGGCTGAACAAGGCTGGCGAACCTGAGGTTCTACGTCACGTATGCGTTACGGGGAACCTCAGGTTCGGAGGAGGTCTCGCCTCAGGTGGCGGGGACGAGACGGCCCTCGTGGAGGTCGAGGATGCGGTCGGCGTATTGGAAGGCGTCGGGGTCATGGGTGGCGGCGATGACACCGGTCCCTTCCGCGGCGACCTCGTCGATGAGACGCCAGACCAGATGGAGGCGCTCCAGGTCCTGATGGGAAGACGGCTCGTCGGCGAGGAGCAGCGACGGGCGACGGATCAGGGCTCGGCCGATCGCCGCCCTCTGCTGCTCCCCGAGGGAAGCGCCGCCTACGGGCCGGTCGAGCAAGTGGGGGATCTCGAGCCTCTCGGCCACGCCGCTCACGTCGCTCTCGGTGTCGGCGAGCCGCCCCGGGAGACCGATGTTCTCCCCGAGAGTGAGCTCGGGCAAAAGCCCCAGCGACTGCGGAACCACCGCCACGCGATCCCACGACTCGGGATGGTCGACACCCCAGGACACGGTGCCGTCGTCGGGGTCTTGCCACCCGGCCAGAATGTTGAGCAAGGTGGTCTTGCCCGACCCCGACCGTCCCCGCACGATGACCACCTCCCCGGGTTGGACCGCAGCGGTGAGATCGTCCAAGACGACGATGACGGTCTCACCCCGCCTGAATCGCTTGGTGACTCCCGACAGCTCCACGACCGGGCTCACTCCTTCACCGTCCCGTGCTCGAGATGGATCAACCGGTCGGCGACAGCGACCACTTCCGGATCGTGTGATGTGACGATCAGCGTGGCGCCGAGATCGCGGAGCCGAATCAGGGCGGCGACGGCGAGATGAGCGGATTGGGTGTCGAGCTCGGCGGTGGGCTCATCGGCGAGGATGACGTCGGGATCGCCGATCATCGCCGCAGCCAGGGCGGCACGCTGCTGCTGCCCCGCCGACAGCCGGGCCGGATGCTCGTCCGCCAGTTCCTCGATCTCGAGACGGGCGAGGAGCTCTCTGGTTGGCGTGGCGCCTCTGATTCGGCCCGCCATGACCAGGTGCTCCCAGACGGTGAGATAGGAGAGGAGGTTCGCCGCCGGGTCCTGGAACAGGTAGCCCATGTGACGGGAACGAAACCGGCGGCGGGCCCCAGCGCTCATCGCGGTCAGCTCCTTGCCGGCGACTTCGACCCGGCCTGCGTCCGGCTTGTCCATCGCGGCGATGACCCGGAGCAGGGTGGACTTGCCCGACCCCGACGGACCGGCGAGGACGGTTATCTCCCCGGCATGGGCGACGGCGGCGACGTCCCAGAGCGCCCAGACCACCTCCCCATCGGTGTGATAGGCGCGGCGGATCCCCTCGCATACCATCGTGGTCTCAGTCGCCATCACGCTACAACTCCGATGTGTCGGCATCTGCGGTGCGCTGGGAAAGCATGGCCGTGATCGCTGCAACAGCCAAGGCAATGGCCACGACGAGCAACGACAGCTCGATGGCGAGGAGACGAGGGGCCCGGCGAAACGGCGGTGTGGTAAGCAACTCGCGCCTCTAGGGATGCGGTGGTGGCCTCGCACCACCCTGCGGAAGGGGCGCCCAAGGAGCCTGTGAGGCCAGGCGCGGTAGCATCGAGCGCGATGATCAGACTGGCCGTCGCGGCCCTGCTCGCGGTCGAATTGGGCGCAGGGTTCGGCACGGCCACTGCGACTGTCGTCTCCACGACCGATGAATCCATGATCGTCGACCTCCATGTCGAAGTCGGGGGGCCGGCGGACTCGGTTGTGGTTCACCTTGCCCTGGCCGACGAGGACCCGATCACCGTGCCCATGGTGCCGCGCGAGGACGGGTCTTACGGGGTCACCACCGAGGTGAAGCTGGCCGATTACCAGGTGGTCTTCGAGACGCTGGGTGAGTCCGGCACCCAGTCGGACCCGGTGGCCATCAGCGATCTCGGCGTGGACCTCGAAAGCGAGCCGGGGGCGGCCCCGAGCACGACCGAGGTCCAGGAGCGCAGTCCCGGGACCCAGCGATGGCTCTGGCTCGGAATCGCCCTCGGTGCCGCATCGCTGTCCGCGCTGGCGTTCTGGGTCCTGGGCGAACGTGATGGCCCTGCCGACGAAGTCGACCACGTGGAAGCATCCCCGCCAGTCTTACCCGAAGACGAGACATCGGAGCCCTGAGCGGTTCGAGACTGTCCCGCCGAGCCGCGGCTAGTCATTCTCTTCGATCGGGGCCATGACAGCAGCGGTCTTCGAGTCAGGAGCCAACGGGAGGATGCGGATCGTCAGCATCAGTCGTCCCCCTGGCCCGAGCCAACCCCCGACTCCTGGCCTTTGGCGGAGGCGCGCGCTTCGGCGATCTGGGCGCTGTTGAGCCTGGGCCGCGCATACACGAAAAGACCTGCCTGAACCATCGCGGCGAACACGAACGGAATTCGCAGGGCCCATTCCCTGCCCATGAGCGGCTCCGCGACTGCCACCACCACGCCGCCGAGGAAAGACCCGACCGGGATCATCCCCCAGCCGAGAAAGCGGTAGACCGAGTTGACCCGACCCAGCATTCGGTCGGGGATGAGCGCCTGACGCAACGACACCGTGATCACATTCCACAACACCACGAAGAAGCTGCTGATGGCGAACATCGACCAGACCACCCAGAACGAGGCAGCGAGCCCGGTTACGAGAAGCGTGACGGCGAACACGAGTATCGATGCGAAGAGCGATGCCCCCTGGCCGATGCGCTTGGACAATCTCGCCGCCGCCAGGGAGCCAACCACGCCTCCGGCCGCCCCGGCAGTCAGGAGGGCGCCGAACACGGCCGCGTCGAGCCGGAGGATCTCCTGGACGAAGAGGACGTAGGTGGCGGTGGCAAGGCTGGCCATTCCGTTCATCACCCCCAGTGAGATGGCCATCGGCCGGAACAGGTCGTGGCGCCACAGCCACCGCACCCCCTCCTTCAACTCGGCCATGAACGCACGTGGCGCCTGCTCCGCAGGATCGACGATGGGGCGGAACCGGCCGGCGATGGTGAGGATCAGGGCGGCCGATGCGGCGAAGGTGGCTGCGTCGACGAAGAAGGGCAGGGAGAAGGCCACCGCGAGGAGCAGCCCGCCAGCCGGAGGCCCGGCGAAGGAGTTCATCACCACCTCGGCTCCCCACAAGCGCCCGTTAGCCCTCTCCAGGTTTTCCTCCTCCACGATGGAGGGCATGAGGGTCTGGGCCGAGTTGTCCCGGAACACCTCCGCGGTGCCCAGGAGCAATGCAGCGACGTACACCGCGACCAGGAGCAAATCGGCGTTGGGCGGGGGCGATGCCAGGCCCGTCGCGATCGCATCCGGAGAGGAGAGGTCGCCCTGGAAGAGGAAGACCACCAGGGCCACTCCGAGGGTGGCTACGAAACGCATACCGTCCATGACCACCACCAGGCGCTTTCGGTCGACCCGATCGGTGATCACCCCGGCGGGAAGGCTGAACAGGAGCCACGGGAGCCGGGTGGCCACAGTCACCAGGGCGATGTGCACCGGGCTTCGGGTAACGGCGGAGGCCAACCACGGATAGGCCACCGTGGCCACGCCGTCGCCGAAGTTTGAGATCACCGAGGCGGTCCACAGCTTCCAGTAGTTGCGCCCGAGCGGCGTGCTCACTCCGCCTCCATCAGGTCGGGTAGATGAGGCCTGTCGGTCGGGTAGAGGGCCAGGAGCAGCCCGTAGGTGATGTCACCGCCTCTCGGCTCGCCGGTGAACTCGTGGGCTAGCTCCCCGAGACGCAGCGCCCACTCCCGTGCCCGCTCCTCGGGGATCCGGACGTGGCGGAGGGTGCTGACCACCGTCGCATCGTTGTGACCACCATACGTTTCGGCCGCCTTGGCGTACTCGGCAGCCGCTTCGGTGAGGAAGACATCGGGGGCGATGTCCGTGTCTCTTCCAGATGCACCCATGAGAAGGTAGGTCCGAGCGGTGCGGCCGTAGTACTTGGCCTCGATGGCCCTGACCTTCTTGGTGCGCACCACCCTGACCAGCCCGGCTGCCTCGAGCACCGCCATGTGATGCCCGACGCTGCCCTTCGGCTTGCCCAGGGTCTTGGCAATCTCGGAAACGGTCGCCGCTCTCTCCAACACCAGATCGGTGATATGGATCCGGGTCGGCTCGAATAGTGCCCGGTATTGCTCGGGTCTATCCAGGGTCATGGTTTCTTCGAGCTCATAGTCCGGAGCGCTATGGTCGGCCATTCCCGTATAGTCGGGATTTCCCGACCATTTGTCAAGTCATCTCCCATCGTGCGCCACAATGGCGAAAGGATGATTCGCCAAGCCCGACCCGATGATGCCGCCGCGCTTGCCGAGGTCCATGTCACCAGCTGGCAGGAGGCGTACCGGGGGCTGATCGACCAGGCTTTCCTCGATTCATTGGATGTGGCGGACAGGACCGAGGCATGGGACCGGATCCTGCACCAGCACAGGGCCTGGGTCCTGGTCGCGGAAGGCGACCACGGTGTGATCGGGTTCTGCACCGTAGGCCAGTCCTCCGATGACGGCTGGGGCGAGGTCTTCTCGATCTACCTGTCGCCGGACCATTGGGGTCGCGGGGTGGGGCGCCGACTCCTCGCCTCCGGCGAGCAAGCTCTGTCCGAGGCGGGGGAGCAGCGAGCGTTGCTCTGGGTTCTCGACACCAATCGACGAGCTCGCGGCTTCTACGAGCGGCAGGGTTGGGCGCTCGCCAAGCCGATCCGGATCGAGAAGATCGGCGAGTTCGACGTCACCGAGGTTCGTTACGAGAAGTCTCTAACGCAGTCCTGACCGGCTCGATGTCCCCCGGTTCTGTCACCTTGATGTTTCCGGGGACGCCGGGCACAGCCTGTATGGCGAGCTTGCCAAAGCGCTGTGCGATCTCGGCGGTGTCCTGTGCTTCGTAACCCATCTTCGCCGCCGAGACATAGGCAGCCAGCAGTGGCTCGCCCTGAAACACCTGGGGTGTCTGGGCCACCATCGCCCCCTCGACCAAACCCAGGTCGGACTTGCGCAGCAGCGGCCGCGGCGGCTCCATGACCGGGATCGCCCCCCCGACCCTTTCGGCCGTCTCGAACAGGGTCTCGATGAGGGAGGGAGGGACGAGGGGCCGAGCCCCGTCGTGGATCCCGATGAGCGACGCACCCTCACCGATCGCGGCCAACCCCGCCATTTCGCTCGCCGTCCTGCTCGGGCCACCGGGAACGAGGGCCACCCCCAGATCGAGTTGGCTCAGAGCGGCGACCTGGTCCTCACGGCTGACCAGGATGCAACGGTCGACGTGATCCCTCACCGCCAGAACGGTGTGGGCTACGAGCGGTAGCCCGCCAATCTGGGTCATCAGCTTGTCGCCCCCGAAGCGGACGCTGCTCCCGGCAGCGACGATGATCATGGCTCGCCCGATCACGGGCCGAGAGTACTTTTGTCCCGATGATCAGCACGATTCTCTGGCGGAACCGCCTCGGGGACGGCTCGACTCCGATCGTGGTCGACATCACAGGTGCGCCCTTCCAGGTGGAGGGGCTCCCCGAGGACGTGGTCGTCCCGGCCCTGGTCGTGGGGAAGGTGTCGGAGGCGGTGAAGGAAGTCGACGGTGAGATGGTGGTCGCCTACGTCAACCGCGACACGATGTGGGCGGTCGAGGGCTTCGTCCTTTCCGAGGATGTCACCTCCGCCCTCCCCGAAGAGGTCGAGTCGGCGGCGAGCCTGATCGAGGTCGTGACCGGCGCCGGCTTCGCCTGGAGCGTTGTTGTCCCGGCTGCGCCGCCTGAGACCGAGTGACCGGGCTCCTGACGGGAGAGCCGGGCTCAGACCCCTTGTAGAGCCGGACCCGGCTCGATACGTTCGGACACATGGTGGGGATGGGGAGATCCTCCGCTCGATTTGGCGTTCTCGGTGTGACGTCGGCCGATCCCGTGCTCTCGTTGCTGTCGGCGCTCGGTCTCGGTCAGACGGCCGTGACCGCCCTAGTCATAGACCTGTGTCGTGATCTGAACCTGCCCGGAGCCAGGACCCTCTCAGATCTCGCCGCCGAGGGCCCTGCTCTCTCCGAGTTGAGCCCGGGTCGATCCGGGGTCGGCTTGTTGGCCGCAGGGCCGATGACCGTGGAAGAGATGCGGCCGGCCATCGAAGCCCTGGCGGTCAACTGGCCGGCGATCGTGATCCGATGTCACCCCGGGCAGTGGGCCGGGCCTGTCGTTCCGGTGCGGCCTCTCCTGCCCGGACTCCTCCAATCGGTGGAGCAGAGCCCGGCTGTGTGGCAGCCTCTGGCTTCGGGGTCGCGGCCGACCGGACCGGGGCCGGTGCTTCCCCGGCTGAGAGGCTCTCTGGCGCGAAGGATGCTCTCGGGGGCGTCGGCACACCGGGCCAGATGGGTAACCGCCTGGGCTCCGATCTGGGGGATGCCATGGGCGTGATCGACAGGGTCATCGGGGAGATTGCCGCCAGTCAGGTGCCCCTGCGCCGCTCCGAGGTGACCGCCGAGGCCGAGCGCCTGCTCTCTCTCGCTTCGCCCCGGCGCGCCGAGGAATGGGCCGGAGGCATCGCCGACCGTGTCCTCGGCCTCGGGCCCCTGGAACCGTTGCTGGCCGACCCCTCGGTCACCGACATCATGGTGAACGGGCCCGATGACGTATGGGTCGACCGGGGTGGGGCCCTGGAGAGGGTCGATGCGCGCTTCCGGGGCGAGGCCGACATGTACGCCACCGTGGAGCGGGTCATCGCCCCGCTGGGCCTGCGGGTCGACAGGGCATCGCCGATGGTCGACGGACGCCTGGGTGATGGGAGCAGGATCCACGTGGTGGTCCCGCCGGCGGCGGTGGACCACCCGATCATCGCCATACGGCGCTTCACCCAGGCCGTCTCCTCGCTCGATGAGTTGGTGACGGCGGGCACGGCCACCCCCGGCCAGGTGGAGTCACTCGCCGGCGCAGTGCTGGAGTTGAAGACAGTCCTCGTGTCGGGCGGCACCGGCACCGGCAAGACAACACTCCTCAACCTGCTGGCGGGGCTGATCCCGTCCGGGCAACGGGTGGTCACCATCGAGGACTCCGCCGAGCTCCGCATCCCCGGGCACCACGTCCGTCTCGAGGCCCACCCTCCCAACCCGGAAGGGATCGGGGAGATCACGATCCGTCAGCTGCTCCGCTCGGCCCTGCGTCTCCGTCCCGACCGGCTCATCGTCGGCGAGGTGAGAGGGAGAGAAGCTCTCGACCTGATCTGGGCTTTGAACACCGGGCACCGGGGCTCCCTATCCACCATCCATGCCAACACTCCTGACGAGGCACTGTGGAGACTGGAGACCCTCGCCCTCTCCGCCGGTGACACCGCCGAGGTCGCTGTGAGGCGCCAGCTCCTCGCCGCAATCGACCTGGTGGTCCAGATGGAGAGACGCGACGGGACCAGGGTCATCTCCGAGATCGCCGCCGTCGGCCCCGACGGCATCGAGGGCTCGGCATGACCTGGCTGCTTGTTGCCTCCGGTTTGGCGCTCGGAGTCGAGTGGCGTCGCCTCGCCTTGTTGAGCATGGCGCTACTGGCCCCGCTCGCGACTGCGGGTGTCCTCGCCGTCCATTGGTGGAGGGCGAGGCCCGGTCTTTCGATGAGGGCGACACGTTTCTGCGAGGCCGTCTCGGGGGAGCTTCGGGCCGGTGCCTCCCTGCGTGGCGCGCTGGAGAGCGCCGCCCTCTCGGTCGAGGCATCGCAGGTCGCCCGGCTCTGCTCGGCGGGGGCGTCGATGGAGGAGATCGCCGGAGCCGCGCGTAGCGAGTTCACGGAAATCGGGCCGGAGCTGGGAGCTCTTCTCGCCCGCGCCGACGGCGCCGGGGTATCACCGGCGGCCCTCTTCCAAGAGATAGGGGCCTTGGCTCTGGCCCAGGTCGAGGTGGCCCACGAAGTGTCGATCGCCTCTGCCCCGGCACGAGCGACTGGAGCGGTGCTCCTGGTCCTGCCCTTGATGGGGGTCGGTTGGGTTCTTGCCCGAAGCGACATCGAGCCCTATCTGAGGCATCCCGCCCAGCGGGTCGCCGTCCTCGGCGGGCTGACTCTGGTTCTCGTGGGTCTGATGTCGTCGATCCTCATCTTGAGGAGGGCGAGATGAGGCGGGTGGTCGCAGGATCCCTCGGTCTGGCAATCGCCGGCGCGCCCGGTGCCATCCTCGCCTTGTTCCTGCAAGGTGTCCTGGCGTTCCGTCATCGGCTCCGCTCCCGGGCCAGTGTGCTCAGACCGGTTCTCATCGTGCTCCTGGTCGAGCTGCGATCCGGGCGATCGGTCCTCGGTGCGCTGCAAACCGCTGCCAAGGTGTTCCCGGCCCATCGTGAGCTGATGCTGGCGGCGCGGGTGGCGACGATATCGGGTCTGACCGAGGCCGTCCTGGTCGTCACCGGGGAGATGAGAGGTGTTCTCGCCCAACTGGCCCGAGCCCAGCGGTCGGGCGCCGCCCTCGGTGACACCGTCCGGTCGATGATCGAGGCGGACATCGCCGCCGAGAAGGCGAGAAGGGTGGCCAGGTCACGCTCGTTGCCGGTTCGCCTCATGATCCCGCTCACTCTTCTCCTCCTTCCCGGCCTGGTCCTGCTCCTCTACGCACCTTCGATGTTCCGACTCTTCGAAGAGCTATCAGGGCCTCTGTGATGACTCCGCACTTCTCCCCGCACCGGTCGGAATACCGGAGAAGAAGGAGAGCAAATGGCTCGAGCAATCACATGGCTGGCCACCCGCGACGATCGCGGGCAAGGCACGGTCGAATACTTCCTGGTGATCCTCGCCGCGACCGCACTGGCCGTCATCGCGCTGCGATGGCTGCAGTCGGGAAGTGGAAGCGGGTTGTTGGGAGGACTGTTCGGAAAGGTGATCGACTGGGTGGCGGGCCGGTTCTGAGAGACGACAGTGGCTCTCTGACGGTGGAGTTCGTCCTGGTCGTTCCTCTCGTCATCCTGGTGCTGGTGGCATCGCTGCAACTCATCGGCGTCGCCCGAGCTCGGATCGAGCTCCAGGGTGCAGCGAGAGAGGGGGCGCGAGTGGCGGCCACGACACCGGACCCCGCCCGGGCGGTGGAGGCGGTGTTGGCAGCGCTCTCGCCCGAAATGCGAGGCAGGGCCCGGGTCACTGTCGAGCGACCGGGGCGGGTGGGGGCGATGGCCACAGTCTCGGTCTCGATGCGCCACCAGCTGGGTAAGCCGTTTCCTCCCAGTCTCGGGGTCGAGCTGTCGGCGGGGGCGACGATGCGCACCGAGCGATGACCGGCGAGCGGGGCGCGATGACCATCCTGATGGTCGGTCTCTGCGCCCTCATCGCCGTCGTCGGCGTAGCCACCACCGCCCTCGGTGTGCTCTTCGAGGCCCGGGAGAAGGCGGCCACCGCCGCCGAGGCTGCCGCGCTGGCCGCGGCTGTGGCCACCTACCCGCCGGCCGGGTCAGGAGATCCTCTGGGTCTGGCCGCCGAATTCGCCTCCCGAAACGGCGCCCGGCTGGTTACCTGTGATTGCCGGGTGGACGGGTCGCTGAGGCCGCGTGTGGTCGTGGTCACCGTCGCTCTCCTCGCCGAGGTGCCTCTCTTCGGGGAGTTGTCGGTGGGAAAGACGGCAAGGGCGGAGTTCGAGCCCAGGGCTTGGCTGGGCCGGTAGGGCGCGGGACCCGCATTAACTTCGCCTTCATGACCGATACCCGAACCTTGGTGACAGGTTTCATCGAGACACTGGAGAATCGCGACTGGGAGGCCTGGTCCGCCCTGCTCCACCCCGACGTGATGTACGAGATCCCACAGACCCGGGAGAGGATCCGGGGTCGGAAACGATATCTCCGTTTCAATCGGGAGTTCCCGGGGGATTGGCACCTGAGGATCAAGGTGGCGATCGCCGACGAAGAGAACGGCGTCGCCTGGTTCATCTGGGAATTGGGTGATGCCGAGCCTGCCGACGCCGTGGCCTTCTTCACGTTCGCGGACGGTCTCGTCACCTCGGTCACCGACTTCTGGCCAGAGCCCTACGAGCCGCCCCCCGGCCGGGAGCACCTGGTGGAGCGGTGGTGAATCAGTGGCGGGTCGAACCACCAGGGCAACCCAGGCGTTGGACCGGGCCGGAGCCACCTACGTGAGTCATGAATACGACGTGGCAGAGAAGGTGGGTGATGGATACGGAGAGGCGGTCGCCCAGGCAATCAGGATGCCGGGCCGCCGTGTCTTCAAGACGCTGATCGCCGTGGTCGACCACGAGCCGGCGGTGGCGGTGATCCCGGTCGATCGAAGGCTCTCCCCGAAGAAGATGGCGTCGGCCCTCGGCGGCAAGCGCTGCTCTGTCGCCTCCCCTGAGGATGCGGAACGGCTCACCGGCTATGTGATCGGCGGGATCAGCCCATTCGGGCAACGCCGGAGGATGCGCTTGGTGCTCGACTCCTCGGCCGCCGATTTCGAAACGATCGCCGTCTCCGGGGGACGGCGGGGACTCCAACTCGAGGTGACACCCGAGGTCGTGACCGTAGTCACGGGCGGGGCGATGGCGGCCATCGCCGACGACTGACGCCTCAGATATAGGCTCCGCCGGATGGTGACCCGACTCGAGGTACTCCGCATGCTGGCCGAGCTGGCCAAGCTCACCGCCCTCGACGAGGGAAGCCCGCAGGCGTTTCGGGTGCGCGCCTACGAGAACGCCCTGCACGGTCTCGAGGGGCACCAGGGGGAGCTCGACGGCCTGACCAAGAAGGACCTGACCGAGATCAAGGGGGTGGGGGGATCGACCGCGGACAAGATCCTCGAGTTCATGGACACAGGGTCGGTGGCCAAGCTCGTCACGCTTCGCGAGAAGTATCCCCCGGCCTTCGTCGAGCTGACCAAGATCCCCGGTCTCGGTCCCAAGACGCTCAAGCTGATCCGGGCCGAGCTCGGTGTGGAGGACATCGACGGTCTACGTCGAGCCATCGCCGCCGAGCAGCTCCGTGACCTGCCCGGGCTGGGCAAGACCTCGGAGGAGAAGATCGGGAAGGCGATCGAGCGTCTCGGTCTCCACGGCAAGGACCGTCGCACGCCGCTGGTCGAGGCCTTCCCGCTGGCCCGGTCGCTGGCGGCACGCATCTCCGCGCTCGAATCGGTGGAGGCGGCGGAGACATGCGGATCGGTGCGCCGCTTCTCCGACACGGTTGGAGACATCGACATCGTGGTGGCCACCACCGACCCTTCCGCCGTTTCCGGGTTCGTCGTGGGTCTGCCCGAGGTGAGCGAGGTGATCGGCTCGGGCGGGACCAAGACCTCGTTCCTCACCCGGGAGGGGATGCAGGTCGACGTACGCACCGTCGAGCCCGACCAGTTGGGCTCTGCTCTTCTCTATTTCACCGGCTCCAAGGCACACAACATCGCCCTGCGCCAGCGTGCCCTCGATCGGGGCTGGCTGCTCAGCGAGTACGGGCTGTTCGAAGACGAGACGGTGATCGCGTCGAAGACCGAGGCTGACATCTACCAGGCATTGGGCATGCTGCCTGTCCCGGCACCACTCCGCGAGGGGAGCGGTGAGATCGAGGCGGCCGCCGCCGGTGAGCTGCCGGCCCTGGTGGAGCTGGCTCAGATCAGGGGCGATCTCCACTACCACTCCGATCGTTCTGGAGACGGCAGATCGACGCTGGAGGAGATGATCGAGGCCGCGTTGGCCCGCGGATACGAATACGTGGCGTTCACCGACCACGGCGAGGACCTGGCCATAAACGGGTCACCCCGAGAGGTGATGCTCGAGCATCGAGACCGGATCCGTGCCCTGCAGGAGCAGTACCCGGACATTCGGCTCCTGTTCGGCTGCGAGCTCAACATCGGGCCCAAGGGGGACCTCGATTACGACGCCGAGTTCAGACGCGAGTTCGACTTCTGCGTCGCATCGATCCATTCCCAGTTCGATCTGCCCCGGGATGAGCAGACGGCTCGAATCCTCACCGCCCTGAGCGACCCCTCGGTCAACGCCATCGGCCACCTCAGCGGGCGTTACATCGGACGCAGACCCGGGGTCGAGCTCGACGTCGAGGTCGTGCTCGAGGCCCTTGCCGTAACCGGCGTCGCCCTCGAGATCAACGGCGCGCTCGACCGACTCGACGCAACGGCAGAAGTGGCACGTCTCGCCATGTCCGGGGAGGTGGACTTCGTCATCGACACCGACTCACATCACACCAGCGACCTGGTGCGGATGAGTTATGGCGTCACCTATGCCCAGCGGGGATGGGTGACGACCGATCGAGTGGTCAACACCAGGCCGCTCGACGAGTTCCTGGAGTGGACGGGTCGGAGACGCTGAGCCCGGTAAGTGGGTCTCATGGCGAAGCAGTATCAGGCGACGCTTGGGATCAACCGGATCACGTCGGCGGTAGCCCGGCTCGGTATCGGCCGGACCCAAGTCATGACCACCACAGGTCGCAAGACCGGTGAGCCGCGCCGCGTCCCGGTGAGCCCCATCGTCGCCGATGGAGTCGAGTACCTGGTCTCCCTTACGGCGAGGTGGGCCGGGTGCACAACGTGCGGACCGATCCGACGGTGACGCTGAGCCACGGCTCGAAGACGCGCCAGGCCCCGGTTGGAGGAGGTCACAGACCGGTCGGGACCGCCGGTGGTGGCGGCCCATCACGCCCCGGAGAGCTTCTCCCGCCCCTACATGGACGTCCCCGACGACCCCACCATCGAAGACTTCGAGTCGAAGAGGGGCATGTTCCCGGTGTTCCGGGTGATCTCCGATCCCTGATCAGGCCTCCGCAAGGCGACGATCCTTGTAATTGGGCTCGGGGTGCAGGAAGCTGTGCCCCTTGGCGACGGACCTGAAGGAGACCGACCAGGTGCCCAGCACCTTCGTACTCGACACCTGCGTCCTTCTCGCCGACCCTCACTCTCCGCTCAGATTCGATGAGCACGCCGTAGTGCTGCCATTGGTGGTGGTCGAGGAGCTCGATCGCAAGAAGACGCGGATGGACGAGGTCGGCGCCAACGCTCGCGCCGCCATACGTCTTCTCGAGGAGTTGGGGGCATCGCAGAGCGGAGGTCTGCGCGACGCCGTGAATCTCCCCGGTGGAGGCACGCTCCGAATCGAGTTGAACGGGATCGTTTCGGACCGGTTGCCCAACGTGCTCGATCCGCACACACCGGATCATCGGATCCTGGCCACCTGTCTCAACCTCCACGAGCAGTCGCCGGCGGTGCTCGTGACCAAAGACGCCGCGCTTCGGATCAAGGGAGCGCAGCTCGGGGTCCCTGTGCAGGACTACCTGGGAGACACCGTGCCGGTGGAGCAGGTCCAAAGCGGGCTGGTCGAGCTTCGGACCGATGGCGAGACCATCGATCGTCTCTTCGAGGAGGGCAAGCTCGCGCTCGATGTCGACGCCCTGGTCAACCAGTTCGTCCTTCTTCGCTCCGGAGCCTCGCGCTCCGCGCTGGCCCGGGTGATCCAGGCCGAGCCCACGGTGGTGGTGGAGCGGGTCCCCAACCATGTCCGCGCCTTCGGTGCCGATCCCAAGAATCTGCGGCAGACCGTGGCCCTCCATCAGCTGCTCGACCCGGACATCCCCGCGGTGTCCATGATGGGGATGGCCGGGACCGGGAAGACCTTCCTCGCCCTGGCCGCGGCCCTGGAACAGGTACTGGAACAGGGTCGCTACCGCAAGGTCTCGGTGTACCGGCCGCTGGTGGCGGTAGGGAGGCAGGAGGTGGGTTATCTCCCCGGCGACCTCAACGAGAAGCTGGCTCCGTGGATGGCCGCCGTGCACGACAACCTGTTCGCCCTCTTCTCCGACGCAGGGGTGGATGGGGCGAAACACGCCATCGAAGAGCTGGGCGACCGCGGGGAGTTGGAGATGGCTGCGGTCACCTATCTGCGGGGGAGGTCGATCACCGGCGAGTTCGTGATCATCGACGAGGCACAGAACCTGGAGCTGCCTACTTTGAAGGTGATCCTGACCCGGATGTCCCGTGATTCCAAGGTCGTCTTCTGCGGCGATCTGACCCAGGTGGACAATCCGTACATCTCCCCATTCGGAGGTATGGCAGCCCTCATCGAGAAGTTCAAGGGGTCGCCACTGTTCGGTCACGTCACCCTGGAGAAGACGGTGCGGTCACCACTGGCCGAGATGGCCGCCAACGTCCTCTGAGGGGACTCCCCTCCTAAACCGCCCCGTAGGCCCGCGCCACGACCTCGAAAGCCTCCTTTCGCTCCCATCGATGAGGGGAACCTTCCGTGCCGGCACCGATGATCTTGACCAGCCCGTACCCGGCCATGTCAAGATCGAGGGCCGGGTCAGGATCGTGGGGAAACGATGGCTGGGCGAAGTCGAAGACGTATGCCCCGGTGACTCCCTCTTCGACGAAGATGCCGAGGAGGTCGCCGACGTAGGCCGCCCGAGTCTCCTCGCTCCTGCGATAGCCCGGTTTGAGCCTCGGTGGATCGTGGTCGAACTCGACGATCGCCCATCCTCCGCCGCCCAAGCGCTCGGCTCCCTCGAATGCGGAGCAACCGAACTCCGTGATCAACACGGGCTTACCCCATTCGAAGAGACGGCGCAGGTCGCTGACGTAGCTCTTCTGGTTCCATCGGTCGCGGTAGAGGTTGACCCCCACCAGGTCGAACGGAGTCCAGTCGACCGTCTCCCAGGTCCCGGCGCCATAGGTGATCCGGCCGCCAAAGTGCTTCCTGGCCGCTGCCGACACGTCGAGAAGGTGACGGTTGAGACGGGAATTGACCGCGGGGAGGAATGGCCATGCCCAGGTCAGGCTGCGCATGCGTGACAGGAACGTGTGCCAGGGGAGGAACCCGCGTGTGAACAGGCTCATCTCGCAGCCGGTGTTCAGAGTCACCTCACCTTCGGCGCGTAGGCGCTCGGCGACACGTGCCCCTTCCTCGATAACGCCGAGTGCCCGTTCACGATCCTGATCGATCGAGCGGGGCTGGATCGAGACACGTAGCCCTTCCCGGAGCGCCAGGCGGCCGCCCTCCTCGAGCCGGCGGAGGTCCGTCCCGTAGAGACTGATGTCGCTGCAGTGGAGCTCGGAGCGGATCACCGTCATGTCGTGGGCGACCTCGGACCTCCTCCAGGTGACACGTGAGATCTCGCCTGGCCGGTACTGGGTGCCGACGTCGTAGTTGACTCCCTTGATCGAGAGCTCCTGGCTGGCCGGCCGTGGGGCGCCGTTCAGCGGCCGCCCTCCAGGACCCTGGAGAGGGGCAGGGTCACTTTCCCACTCGCTCCCGGCGTGCCGCCAGCAGCTCGGCTGCCCTCTCGATAGTGATCGTCTCCGGTGAATCGCCCTGGCGCAGCGAGGCGTTGACGTCGCCGTCGGTCACATAGGGGCCGTACCGGCCGGTGCGCACGGTGACCGGCTTCCCGCTCACCGGGTCGGGGCCAAGCTCCTTGAGCGGGCCCGAGGCTCGCTGGCCCCGCCTCCGCGGCGGCTCGGCGAGGAGTTGGAGTGCCTCGTCCACGGTGAGGGTGAACAGTTGATCTTCGCTCTCCAGGCTGCGCCGGTCCGATCCCCTCTGGATGTAGGGCCCGTATCGCCCGTTGAGAGCGACGATCTCGACACCATCGGGATCGGTGCCCACGGTGCGGGGAAGGGAGAGGAGCTCGAGGGCGGTGTCCAGCGACAACTCGTCGAGTGACATGGTCTTGAACAGAGATGCCCGTCTCGGCTTCTCCTTGCTTCCCTCCTCCACCTCGCCGAGCTGGATGTAAGGGCCGAATCGGCCGGTCTTGCCGTAAACGGTCAACCCACTCTCGGGATCGGTGCCGAAGATCTTGTCACCGGCGTTCTGGGTCTGGATCAACTCGACCGCCTTCTCCACGGTCAACTCGTCGGGGGCCAGGTCATCGGGGATCGACGCCCTCTCCTCGTCGATCTCGACGTAGGGCCCGTACCGCCCGATTCGAGCCACGACGTCGTTCCCTTCCCCGTCGACCCCGATCGGGATCGACCCCACGGCCCTGGGATCGATCTCGTCGAGCCGGGTGGCCACCTTGTGCTTGAGCCCGTCGTCGCCGAAGTAGAAGGTCGTCAGCCAAGGCACCGACTCTTCTTCACCGGCGGCGATGCGGTCGAGGTCGTCCTCCATCGCCGCCGTGAAGCTGTAGTCGACGAGCTGAGGGAAGTGCTTCTCGAGGAGGGCGACCACGCCGAAGGCGGTGAAGGTGGGGACCAGCGCCGACCCCTTCTTCCAGACATAGCCTCGATCCTGGATGGTCGTCATGATCGAGGCGTAGGTGGAAGGCCGGCCCACACCCTCCTCCTCGAGACGCTGAACCAGCGAGGCCTCTGTGTACCTGGCCGGGGGACGGGTCTCGTGCCCGGTCGGCTCGAGACGCTGCACGGCCAGGGCGTCGCCTTCGGTCAAAGGTGGCAGCACCTTCTCCTTGTCGTCGAGCTCGGTCTCGGGGTCGTCGGAGCCCTGGACATAGGCCCGGAGGAAACCGGGGAAGGTGATGGTCCGCCCACTGGTGGCGAATACCGCCCTCCGCCCGTCGCCGGTGTCGGCTGCGAGCCGGGCCGAGACACTCACCCCGACCGCGTCGGCCATCTGCGAGGCGATGGTCCGCTTCCAGATGAGGTCGTAGAGACGTGCCTCGTCAGGGCCTACCGCGGTCGCCACCTGCTCCGGTGTCTGAAAGGCGTCGTCTCCGGCCGGTCGGATCGCCTCGTGTGCCTCCTGAGCCCCCTTCACCTTGGAGGCGTAGGCCCTGGGCTTGGGGAAGAGGTACTCCTTCCCGTAGAGCTTCGTGATCTGGGACCTGGCGGAGGCGACGGCCGAGTCGGCCAGGGAGGTGGAGTCGGTCCTCATGTATGTGATGTACCCGTTTTCGTAGAGACGTTGGGCCACCGACATGGTCCGGGACGACGAGAAACGGAGCTTCCGGCTTGCCTCCTGCTGCAGGGTGGAGGTGCGGAAAGGTGGGTAGGGCGATCGCTTGAAGGGCTTCTCCTCGACCGACGTCACCTCGAAGCGGGAGTCGAGCAGGCCCTCACCGAGGGTTGTCGCCTCGGCCTGGTCGAGGATGAGGATGTCTTTCTTGGGCTTGCCGTCGGCACCGAAGTCCTTGCCGGTGGCCACCCGCTGCTCCCCCACTTGGAGCAGGGTCGCCTCGAACGTCTTCTCCAGGTCGGCGACAGGGGCGAAGGTTCCTTCGAGGCTCCAGTATGAGGCGGAAGTGAACGCCATCCGTTCCCGCTCCCGCTCGACGACGATCCTCACCGCAACGCTCTGCACACGGCCCGCGGAGAGACCCTGTTGCACCTTGCGCCACAACACCGGGGAGACCTCGTACCCGTAGAGCCGGTCGAGGATGCGGCGAGCCTCCTGGGCCCGGACGAGACGCAGGTCGAGGTCGCGCGGGTTGGCGAACGCCTCTTCGATCGCATGCTGTGTGATCTCGTGGAAGACCATTCGCTTCACCGGCACCTTGGGCTTAAGCGCCTCGGTGAGATGCCAGGCGATGGATTCGCCTTCACGATCCTCGTCGGTGGCGAGATAGAGCTCGTCGACCCCGGCCAGGATCTCTTTCAGCATCTTGACCCGCTCACGCCGCTCCCTGGGCACCACGTACAGCGGCTCGAAGTCGTTTTCCACGTCGACCCCGAGGCGCGCCCAATCCTTCCCCTTGGCCTTCGCAGGTATCTCGGCGGCAGACCGGGGGAGGTCGCGAATGTGTCCCATCGAAGACTCCACCGCCACATCCGAACCGAGGAATCCGGAGATGGTCCTGGCCTTCGTTGGGGACTCGACGATGACGAGACTCTTAGGCATTAGATAGGAGAGTTGACTTCATGTGACCGCCCTATGTCAATACGACCCCTGTCCCTGACCGCCGTTACCGTCTGCGTCCCGTGACTGGAAACCGCCCATCGATCGACCGATATATTGCGCTGGAAGGTGGGGACGGAAGTGGCAAGACGACGCTGTCCTCGGCGCTGGCCGCCCGATTGCGCGCCGGGGGGGAGGAGGTGGTCGAGGTGCGTGAGCCGGGTGGGACCCCGCTCGGGGAGGCGGTCAGGGAGCTTCTCCTCGACTCCGATCACGTGGACCCGTGGGCCGAGGTCTTCCTGTTCGCCGCACAAAGGGCCCAACTCGTCCGGGAGGTGGTCGCTCCCGCCTTGACCAGGGGGGCCTGGGTGATCAGCGATCGGACCTACTACTCCTCGATCGCCTATCAGGGACGGGCCCGCGGCCTGGGTGAACAGCAGGTGCGAGAGATCAACGAGGTAGGGCTGGAGGGTGTCGTGCCCGGCCGTGTCTTCGTCCTCGAGGTCGACCCTGGTACCGGCCTCGAGCGTCAGCACCGGCCGGATCGGATCGGGAGCGAGAGCGTCGGCTTTCAGGAGGCAGTGAGCGATGCATACCGGGACTTGGCCGGCGCAGAGCCGGATCGGGTGCGTCTGCTCGATGGCCGAGCGCCCGTCGAGACGTTGGTCGATCAGGTGATGGGAGCTTTGGGGCGATGACCTCTGCTTTCGACGGCGTGATCGGCCATGAGAGAGTGGTCGAGTTGCTGCGAAGGGAGGTAGCAGCCCCGGCTCAGGCGTATCTGTTCACCGGCCCGGACTCCGTTGGCAAGGCCACCCTGGCCGTGCGCTTCGCCGCCGCGGTGCTGTGTGCCCAGGGCGGCGATCACGACCTCGAGTGCCGGTCATGTCGTTTGGTCCGTACCGGGGTGCACCCCGACGTGTCGGTCGTCGAGCCGGAGGGCGCGACCAGCCTCGGAGTCGACCAGGCTCGGGCCGTCGTCACCAGGGCCTCGCTGCGCCCGGTCGAGTCCGATCGGTCCATCTTCTTGTTCCCGGAGGCAGGCTCCATGACCGAGCAGGCTGCCAATGCCCTGCTCAAGACCCTGGAGGAGCCGACCGCCTCGGTGGTGTTCCTTCTGGTGGCCGAATCCGAGGACGATTTCCCCGCCACCGTTGCCTCGCGTTGCCGGACCATCCACGTCGGCCGCGTGCCTCTAGCAACGATGGTGGCGGCGCTGGGGGAGCGGGGAATCGATCAGGTGGCTGCCCAAGGGGTGGCTCTCGTCTCCGGGGGGCGTCCAGGTCTGGCCCTGGCCCTGATGGACCGGCCCGAGGTGTCCCGTTTCCGTGAGCTGTGGTTGGCGATCCCGGCCCAGGTGACTCCTCACCCCGGTGACGGGCAACGCCTGGCCTCGTCGGTGTTGGAGCAGATCACCCCTTTGGTCGACCAGTCGGTGTCCGAGGACATGCCCAAGGAGCGGCTGCAGCGGGCGCGTCGCCGGGCGGAGCAGTCCCTCCTGGTCAACGGGCTCGAGATCCTTGCCTCGTGGTACACGGACTCGGCCTCGCTGCAGATGGGGGGCCCGGTGCGCAACTCGGATCTGCCCCTGGCCTCGTTCACCGACGTCAGCCCCCATCGGGCGGTGGCCTCGGCGGAGAAGATCCTCGACGCGGTGGTGGACATACAGTCCAACCTCCGCCGCGAATTGGTCCTGGCCAATCTCTTCGCCGGGCTCGGCTCCGAGGGCTGACCCCGCTTTCCTAATGCAGGGCGTCACGGATACGTGACGCCCTGCATAACGTTCATATTCACGTTTCCTGGTCCTGGAGTTCTTGTCCCACCTGCCCTCTACTTTCGACGGGAGGGAGATGGGGCAGACAACCGCCAAAGGAGAGGTCGGCGAGGCGATGATCCTGGCCGACCTGCAACGTCAGGGTCATGGCATCGCCATCCCGTTCGGACACGACTTGCCCTTCGACCTGATCGTGGTGCGAAAAGAGGACGGCGCATTGGAGAAGGTGCAATGCAAGTACACCACCTCCGACGCCCGGGTGGTTATCGCCAGGATCGTGAGCCACTCGGCGTGGGTCCGTCACCGATACACCAAGGATGAAGTGGATTGGATCGCGGTCTTCGATGCAACCACCGACCAGTGTTTCTACTTGCCTGCTGCTGTGTGGGACGGTCAGGTCGCGGTGAATCTTCGCCTGATACCCACCATCAATGATCAGGCGAAGGGAATCAGATTCGCCAGCAGTTTCAGGACGTTGATCGGGAGTCCGCATGCCATCGTCACGCCTGGCTCAGCGGAGCCGGTCCCTTTACCATTGGACTTCCCGCCGGAGTAGCTCAGTGGTAGAGCAATCGCCTCGTAAGCGATAGGCCAGGGGTTCGACTCCCCTCTCCGGCTCTGCCTTCGTCAGGGTGAATAGAGCTTTGTTCCCACGCCCTGTACCGTCTCCTCCGATGGCTGACCAGGCCGACTTCGAGCGCGATGCGATGCAGTACACCCGGCAGTTGTACAGCGCCGCCATGAGGATGACCCGCAACCCGTCCGACGCCGAGGACCTGGTCCAAGAGACCTTCCTCAAGGCGTATCGGGCCTATCACACCTTCGAGGAGGGGACCAACCTCAAGGCCTGGCTGTATCGGATCCTGACCAACACCTACATCAACAAGTACCGCAAAGAGTCCCGGCGACCCTCCGAGGTCGATCTCGGTGCGGTGGAAGACCTCTACCTCTATCGCAACATCGGCTCCGAGGAGTCGGCCGAGGCCGCCCGAACCACCGAGGAGAGGGTGCTCGACGGTCTGGTCGAGTCCGACATCAAGAAGGCTGTGGAGGACCTCCCGGAGAATTTTCGGCTCCCTGTTCTCCTCGCCGATCTGGAGGGTTTCTCCTATAAGGAGATAGCCGAAATCCTGGACATCCCGATCGGCACTGTCATGTCCCGGCTCCATCGGGGAAGAAAGGCGATGCAGAAATCGTTGTGGGAATACGCAACCAGCAGAGGCCTAGTGCCCGAAGGCGCGGAGCGACCATGAGTGGCCACGAGTGTGATGACGCACTGACCAACCTCTATCTGTATCTCGACCGGGAGATCGAGGCCACCACCTCCGAGGTGATACGCGCCCATCTCGAGGACTGCAACGGCTGTCTGCGCAGCTTCGATTTCGAGGCCCGGCTCAAGGTCGTGGTCAGGGAGCGGCTCTCCGAAGATGTGCCCACCGAGTTCCTGGAGCGTCTGCGTCACGCCATCGCCCGCGAGGCTTCGACCTCCTAGTTGCCTTGGCTACTACCCGCAGGTCTGGGTACTCTGCGCGGCAGATGAAGCGATTCAGCCGCATCGCGATTCTCCTCGTCCTGATCGGGGCTTACGCCGCGCTCGCCGTGTTGCCCGCATTGGCAACCGAAGGGACCGAGGAGCCGACCTCGACCACTGTTGCAGAGGAAGGACCGGCACCGACATCGGATATAGAGCCTGCCGTGCCGGTCACTACCCCCAGCCAGACCGAGGATCTGCCCGACTGGACCTACCGCTACATGATCCCGACCGGGATCGTTCTCGCCGTCCTGGTGATCATGGTGACCGCGGTCCAGTACTTCACCCGGGTGGTTCGCAGACGGTACCGAATCGTCAAAGAGTGACTTCCAGCCGATCCGGATCGGGTCGTCTCGCCGGGCGGATCGCAGGCACCTACCCCCTGGCCGAGACATATCACCTCTCCGCCCTCGAGGCCGACATGGCCCGGGTCACCGACCTTGTCTCCCGACTCGTACCCGAGGCGACCGGGCTGACCCTTCCCGGCCAGCCGACCACCATCGTCATCGGTCGGGGAGAGTGGATCGAGCGGAACGTGGCCAGCTTCACCCACCTGATGGAGCCCCTGCAGCGCCAGCTCGTGGAGAAGATCGAGGCCTCCGGTCCCGGCGCCCGCGGCGTCGCCTCGCTCACCAATCGGATGATGCAGGCCGAGATGACCGCGGTCCTGAGTGTCATCGCCCGCCGGGTCCTCGGCCAGTACGAGCTCGTCCTGCCAACGGGTGAGGACGCCGATGTCGTCGCCTTCGTCGGGCCCAACATCATGCAGCTGGAGAGATCCCACCAGTTCCGGCCCGAGGAGTTCCGATTCTGGGTGGCACTCCACGAGCTCACCCATCGGGCTCAGTTCCAGGGGGTTCCCTGGCTCCGTGGCTACTTCATGGGTCTGGTCGGCGAGCTGGTGGAGCACTCTCGACCCGAACCAGGGCGATTGAACCGTGTCATCGAAGAGGTGACACGCCGCCGATTCGCCGGAGATCCGGTCATCGACGACCGCGGCCTCCTCGGCCTCTTCGCCTCATCCGAGCAACACGCCGTGATCGACAAGGTCCAGGCTCTCATGTCGCTTCTCGAAGGACACGGCCATGTCGTCATGGATCGTCTCGGGCGCCAGCACCTGCGCACCCAGGATCGGATGAGCAAGATCCTCAAGGCGAGGCGCCGGGACAAGCGGACGGCCGCGTTCTTCCGACTCACCGGCCTCGAGATGAAGATGAACCAGTACCGGATGGGTGAGCAGTTCATCGACGTGGTCGAGCGGGAAGCCGGTTGGGAGACCGTCGGCCACGCCTTCCGCGGGGTGGAGAGCCTTCCCACTCTGGAGGAGATCGGGAGCCCCGAGCGATGGTTGAGACGCGTCGGCTGAAGGAGCTCAGGGCCGGGTCGGCGGGTCGTCTCCGTCTTCCCGGGGGTGACCTCGTGGTCGCACTGTCCGGAGGAGCCGACTCCGCCGCTCTCGCCTATTTGTTGGTCCATCTCGGCCGCGGGTTCCGCGCTGTCCATGTCAATCACCGGCTTCCCGCATCTGCTCGTCTTGAGGAGGCGGCGCGGGCCGTGGTCGGGTTGCTCGGTGCCGATCTCGAGGTGGCCGGCATCGAGATCCCCCCCGGCGCATCGATGGAGGGCCAGGCGCGCACTGCCCGGTACCAGGCACTTCTGGCGTCGTTGCGCCCAGAGGAGACCCTGCTCACCGCTCACACGCTCGACGACCAGGCCGAAACCGTGATGATGAACCTGCTCCGGGGGAGCGGGCCTGCCGGCCTGGCCGGGATCAGCCCGGAGAGTGGCCCGCTCGCCCGCCCCATGTTGGCGGTCACCCGTTCCGAGACCCGTGAGATGGCTGCGCTCGCGATGCTGCCCTTCCTCGACGACCCTTCGAACCTCGATAGCGGCTTTCGTCGCAACGCGATCAGGCTCGAGGTGATCCCCGAGCTCTCGGCGAGGTTCAACCCCAAGCTGGTCGAGGCCCTGGCCCGGACCGCCGAGCTGATCGGCTCCGACGAGACCCACCTCCAGGCCGAAGCCGGCGCCGTTCCGGTATTGCGGGAGGGGCGGTCGCTCGCCTTGCCCCTCGGAGCCCTGTCCGCGGTGGCGCGGCCCATCGCCGACCGGGCACTGCGTCGATGTCTGGCCCTGATCCGCCCTCCCCACGGCGGCAGCTCGGCCGAGCTCGACGACATATGGCGAGTTGCGACCCGGGCCCGGAAGTCGGTTGCCCTGGCCGGGGGCCTCGAGGTTGCCCACGAGGGGCCGCTTCTTCGTTTCCGCCTGGCCGCCACCGAGCCCTCCTCGAGTGAGCGGGTGCAGCTCTTGGTCGGGTCGAACCAGATCGGCCCCTTCCAGATCGACGTGGACCGGATAGATCGCGCCTGCCGTGTGGCCCCGGTCGGCCTGTGGTCGGCATTGTTCCCGGTCGACGTCGCCCTCGGGGCGCGGATCGACGAGAAAGGTCGGCTCGTGGTGGATGCAGACGCCACGACGGCATGGGTGGCGGGGGAGCGTCGACTCCCCGTCGCCTGGTATCAGCCGGGGACCAGCGGCTACCTTTCCGTCTTCGCCAGAGAGGGAAGTGGATGGACATCAAGCCCCTGATCACCTCGGAGGAGATCGACGCCAAGCTCGCCGAGATGGGCAGGCGGATAACCGAGGACTACCAGGGCAAGGACCTCTTGCTGGTCGGGGTGCTCAGAGGTGCGTTCATGGTGATGGCCGATCTGGCCCGGCACCTCGATCTGCCCGTCGAATTCGACTTCATGGCCGTGTCCTCCTACGGCGCGTCGACCCAGACGTCGGGAGTGGTGAGGATCCTCAAGGATCTCGACGAGGAGATCGCGGGTCGACATGTGCTCATCGTGGAGGACATCATCGACTCCGGCCTGACATTGAACTACCTGATGAAGAGTCTCAACGTGCGCAAGCCCGCCTCGCTCGAGATCGCCGCCCTCCTCCTCAAGGAAGGTATCCAGAGGGTCCCGATCGAGGTCAAGTACGTTGGATTCCCCATCGGCCCCGAGTTCGTGGTCGGCTACGGGCTCGACTACGCCGGGAAGTACCGCAATCTTCCCTATGTCGGCGTGATGGGGGCCAACGCTTGACTCAGAGCCCGACCCTCGGCGAGATTCGGGGGTTCGACTACCGGGGGGTTTCCCGTAGCATTGAAACCTCACGCTCTTCCCTGGAGTCTGATTTGAGGTCTCGGTGAATCGAACGCTGCGCACGCTGGTCGTCTACGGGCTGTCGATCATCATGCTCGCCATCCTCGCCCAGTGGTGGTTCGACCAGGTACAGGGTCCCGAGGTCGTCGAGCTCTCCCAGTTCATGGACAACGTCCAGGACGGCGAGTACGACCGCGTCGAGATGCTTGCTCGCTCCAACGAGATGCAGGGTCGTCTCACCGGCTCGACCCTTCCCGACGAGGGCTGGGACCACGTCTCCAGCTACCCCGAAGGCGCCGAGGGCGATCTGGTCACATTGGTCCGCGAATCGGGCGTCGCTTTCAGCTCCGACCCGCAGCCGCCCGGCTTCTGGGAAGTCCTCATCGGCTTCCTCCCTTGGCTCTTCCTGCTCGGATTCATGGTGTTCATCTTCATGCAGATGCAAGGCGGCGGGAACCGGGTCATGCAGTTCGGGAAGTCCCGCGCCAAGCTGGTGGGCAAGGAACAGCCCAAGGTCACCTTCGACGACGTCGCCGGGCTGATCGAGGCCAAAGAGGAGCTGGAGGAGATCAAGGACTTCCTCCAGAACCCGGACAAGTACCGCTTGATGGGAGCAAAGATCCCCCGGGGTGTCCTGTTGTTCGGTCCTCCCGGAACCGGAAAGACCCTACTGGCCAAGGCAGTGGCCGGCGAGGCCGGGGTCCCCTTCCTGTCCATCTCCGGCTCCGATTTCGTCGAGATGTTCGTCGGTGTCGGCGCCTCCCGTGTCCGCGACCTCTTCGACCAGGCGAAGCAAAGCGCCCCGGCCATCGTTTTCATCGACGAGATCGACGCCGTCGGACGTCATCGTGGCGCCGGCCTCGGCGGTGGCCACGACGAGCGCGAGCAAACGTTGAACCAGCTCCTGGTCGAGCTCGACGGTTTCGAGGGCAATCAGGGTGTGATCGTCATGGCGGCGACCAACCGGCCCGACATCCTCGACCCGGCCCTCCTTCGCCCGGGCCGATTCGATCGGCAGATCGTGGTCGACGCTCCCGACATCGAGGGTCGCAAGTCGATCCTCGAGGTCCATTCCAAGGGGAAACCCCTCGCCGAAGAGATCGACCTCGAGGTGCTGGCTCGCCGCACCCCGGGCTTCACCGGCGCCGACCTGGCCAACCTGATCAACGAGGCCGCCCTCCTCGCCACCCGGCGGCGCCGCAAGGACATCGGGATGCTCGAGTTGGAGGAGGCCATCGATCGCGTGATCTCAGGCCCCGAGCGCAAGACCCGGGTGATGGACGACGAGGAGAGAATGCTCATCGCCTACCACGAGACAGGTCACGCCCTGGTCGGTTACGCACTCCCCAACTCCGACCCGGTGCACAAGGTGACCATCGTGGCGCGGGGCCGTTCGCTGGGTCACACCCTGGCCCTGCCCACCCACGACAAGTACCTGGTCCGCCGCTCGGAGCTGGTCGACCAGCTGGCAATGCTGCTCGGTGGCCGGACCGCCGAGGAGATCATCTTCGCCGACCCCACCACGGGCGCCGCCAACGACATCGAGAAGGCCACCGCCATCGCCCGCAAGATGGTCATGGAGTACGGGATGAGCGACATCCTCGGGCCGATGCAATACGGCAAGCCCAACGGCGAGGTGTTCCTGGGTCGGGACTATTCACGTCAGCAGGACTACTCCGACGAGGTGGCGGCCAACATCGACAACGAGGTCCGGAAGATGATCAATGCGGCTCACGAGGAGGCGCGTCTGATCTTGGAGAAGCACGCGGACGCCATGCAGCGCATGGTCGACAAACTCATGGAGAAGGAGACCGTCGACCGGCACGAGGTCGCCGAGCTCTTCGCCGACGTGCCGAAATGGGAACACACGTCGGAAGGCGCCATGCGTCTCAGATATCCCGAGAACCCGGTGATCCCCCAGCCTCGCGATGAGCCGATCGCCGCAGCCCAGGAAGCCGAGGAGGAGGAAGAGCCGACCACCGAGTCGCTCTCCCTCAACCGGAAGCTTCGCCGGTCAACCCGACCGGCCACCGACGCCGGCGCCTGACGCCCCTGCTCTCTCGGGCTCAGTCCACCCGGTCGATTCTCAGATTTCCCGAAACCAGGCGGACCTTCACGCTCATCTCCCGCTCCGGGGGCTCTGTGCTGGGGCCGGGTGAAGGAGGCAGGCGGACCTTGCCCGAGAGGGTGCTTGCGTCGAGATCGAGACGGGTGCGGGGTGGAATGCCAATGCGTACCCCACCGGACACCGATTTGGCGTTCAGTTCGGGACCGGTGAGCCGCCCGACCCGGATGTCGCCTGACAGGGAGGCGACTGAGAGCTCCCCGTGGCACTGCTCGATGACCACGTCTCCGGAGGCGGTGGAGAGATCGGCTCGATCACCGATGACTCCGATCCGGATGTCGCCGGACGCAGTGATGCAACGCGCCTCCCCCTCGACGCCGTTTCCCCTGATCGTGCCGCTGGCGCTCTTCGTCTGCAACCGGCCGGCGTTGTCGAAGACCACGTCACCGCTGGCCGAGGCAACCTCGAGCCGTCCCACCGGCGTGAGGACCTCAACGTCTGCGCTGGCTGTGGACACCTCGACGTCGATCATCGGTGGGGCATGAACGGTCACATCGGCCCGTCCGCCTCTCTCTCCCGAGGCGAGGATGGCGTCGCCACGTCTGGTGACCTCGAAGGTGGGGTTGCTTGTGTCGACCTGGATGCGAACGATTCCAGGCTCTCCGGCCTCCACCCTGACCCGCCCCGATCTGGTCCCGATCTTGACCGAGGGGGAGTCGCCGACCGGGAACTCGTGGTCGATCACAGGTCGATGGTCTTCTTCACGGAGCTGGTCGGGCCCCGCTCATATGCCCTGGATCGAAGTGCGTCGATGACGAAGGAGTTGACGGAATCACCGGCGACCTCAGCCGCTTCTGCGATGACTTCCTTGAGATAGCCGGGGAGACGCAGGGTGATCCTCGCTTCGGAATCCGATGCCTCGTCGGGTCCGGGTGGTGGTGGGGGCGGGGGGATCCGCGAGTCGTCCGGGGTGACGACCAGCTCGGGGTCACCATCGACAAGACGGATGTCGACCCGATGCCCGACCAGCTGCCCGTTGACTTCCTGCGCCGCCATCTCCACGACTTCCATCATGACCTGTCTGACCGCGGGGCGGAGCACCTCGAGGAGGTCGGCTCCCAGGGAGGCCAGCTCCGGGTCGCCCAATCTCAGCTGCGCCTCGACCGCGGTCTCCAAACTGAAGGCTGCCTGTGTCAGCTGCATTTCCGTGCTGTTTTGCGTAGACGGCGAACCCTCTCGCCGAGCTCGGCTTCCAAACCGTCGGGGGTGTGGATGAACATCATGCCTTCTCCTTCGTGGACATCGTGATGATGTCACTATGACATCACCATAATGGCACGACGACATCATGTCAAGGCCTCCGGAGGTCTGACGTTCAAAGGGACGGCGCGGCATTGGGGCTCGGTCCCCGGGTGCGGAATAGAAGCACGACGTAGTCTGGTTTCCTTCCGGGATGAACGAGATCGACCAGGGCCGGATCGAGAAGGCGGTACGGGAGATTATCGAGGCTCTGGGCGAAGATCCCGAGCGCGAGGGTCTGCTCGACACGCCGCAACGGGTGGCGGCCCTCTACGCCGAGGTCTTCGACGGGCTCCACCGCGAACCGGCCGATGTCGTCGACGCCTTCTTCGGGGAGGAGCATTATCAGGAGATCGTGATGGTGCGCGAGATCCCGTTCTATTCCATGTGTGAGCACCATTTGGTCCCGTTCCACGGCCAGGCCCATGTCGCCTACATCCCCAAAGGTCGTGTCACCGGGCTCTCCAAGCTGGCCCGACTCGTCGAGGGCTTCGCCCGGCGTCCCCAGATGCAGGAGCGCTTGACCGCACAGGTGGCGGATGCCCTGGCCGAGCGTCTCGATCCGCTCGGGGTGATGGTCGTCGTCGAGGCGGAGCACCTGTGCATGTCGATGCGGGGAGTCAAGAAGCCGGGGGCGATCACGGTGACTTCGGCCGTGCGCGGGACCATGGAGTCCCAGCCCGCCACCCGGGCCGAGGCGATGTCGCTTCTGTTCGGCACTGCTCGTTAGCTCGCGCACTCGCCGTTCTGTGTCATACGTTCTACGTTCTACGACGTGATCACGAACTGGCGGCTTCGGACTCGAGAGCTCGACGTGTCCCGCGGGGTGCTCATGGGGGTGCTCAATGTCACTCCTGACTCCTTCTCGGACGGCGGGTTGTATCTGGAGAAGTCCGAAGCTGTCGCCGCGGGCCGGGAGATGATCGCGCAGGGGGCCGGCATCATCGACGTGGGTGGTGAGTCGACTCGCCCCGGGGCGAGCCCGGTCCCGGCCGATGAGGAGCTGCGTCGAGTGATCCCGGTGATCGAGGCCCTCGCCGCCGAGGGTGTCGTCGTCTCAGTGGACACTTCGAAGCCGGCGGTGGCCCGGGCTGCCTTCGAGGCGGGAGCCGAGATCGTCAACGACGTGACCGCGGCGTCGGAAGAGGGGATGGCCGAGCTGATGGGGGAGTTGGGCCCCGGGGTCATCCTCATGCACATGCGGGGCACTCCCCGGACCATGCAGCAGGACCCCGTCTATCAGGACGTGGTTGGCGAGGTGGCCGTGTTTCTCGCCGAGCGGGCGCACCGTGTCATCGGGGCGGGAGTCGACCCGGCCTCGGTGGCCATCGATCCGGGCATCGGGTTCGGAAAGACGGTCCGGCACAACCTGGAGCTGATCGACGGGCTCGCCAAACTGGCCGGGCACGGCTTTCCGGTGGTTCTGGGCGCCTCGCGCAAGTCCTTCTTGGGAAAGCTCACCGGGATCGAGGACCCGGGCTCGCGCGACCAGGCGACGGCGGTCACCACCGCCCTCGGGTTCGAGCGTGGCGCCAGGGTTTTTCGGGTGCACAACGTCGCTTCTTCACTGGCTGCGCTCCGCCTTGCCGCCGCTATCGTGACTTCCCAGCAATGGGACGAATGGTCGCAGGACTAAAGCCCCGGGGTTTCACCTGGGTCATCACCGATCGTCTCGCAGTGTCGGAGCGGGTCGGGGGCTCCGGATTCCAGCATCGTCGGGTGCGCAGGGAGGAAGAGATCACCTGGCTCGTCGAGGAGGCGGGGATCAACGTCGTCGTGTCTTTGCTCCCCGGCAACCAGAATCTCCTCGCCTACCGCGAGGCCGGGATCGCCACCTACTCGGTGCCCGTCGGGCCGGATCTAACCGGCAGGGAAGTCGAGGACTTCTTCAAGACGCTGAGCAAGGCGACTGCGCAGGGCACCGCCCGTGTGCTGGTCCATCGGGAGGTGATCGACGACACCGTCGGTGGGCTGCTCGGAGGCTTCCTGGTCGTGTCGGGCCTGGTCACCGATCCGATCCTGGCCTTGGCCGTGATCCAGCAGATTCTGGGAAGGGCGCTGGGACCCGAGGGTCGCTCGCTCATCCCGGCTTCCGCTGTGTCGTGACCGATCGGATCGCGGTCAAGGGCATCGAAGTACTAGCTCGTCACGGAGTGCTCGAGCATGAGAAGACCGAGACCCAGCTCTTCCGGGTCGATCTCACAGTGCACCTCGACCTGGCCCCGGCAGGCGTCTCCGACGATCTGGCCGACACCGTCGACTACGGGCGTCTGGCGCAGATGGCGCACGATGTGGTCTCTGCGGAGAGCCATCAGCTGATCGAGACCGTCGCCCATCGGGTAGCGGGAAAGATCCTCGAAGATCCACGGGTCGACCGAGTCTCGGTCACGGTCCACAAGCCAAACGCTCCCATCGCCCTGACCTACGAGGACGTGGCCGTCACCGTCGATCGAGCTCGATGACCAGATATGCGGTTGCCCTCGGCTCCAACCAGGGAGACCGGGTGCAACATCTCCGCATGGCGGTCGGCGAAATCGACAGGCTGGGGTCTCTTCTGGCGGTTTCCGGGCTATACGAGACGGTCCCGGTCGGCGGGCCGGAACAGGGTCCTTATCTGAACGCGGTCGTGGTCGTCGAAGCGAGTCTCGCTCCGCAGGAGATGCTGGATCGGCTCCGGGCCATCGAGTCGAATCACTCTCGGGAGCGCACTGTTCGCTGGGGACCGCGGACACTCGATCTCGACATCGTCGCCTCAGACGGCGATCCGGTCGACACCGATGAATTGCAGATCCCCCATCCCAGGGCGGCGGAGAGGCGATTCGTGCTCGAACCTCTCTGCGATGTGTGGCCCGATGCGCTGGTGGCGGATGGAGTGACAGGACGCGACGCCCGGGAGCTGGTCGGCGACCAGGAGGTCGACCTTCTGCTCCCGACATGGGTCGAAGAGGTGGGACCCGGCCGGGTGTGGGTGGGAGTGCAACTCGTGCTGCTGGTGGCGATTGCCCTCGGTCTCGTCTCCGACGGGTCGCTCCCCGGCATCGCCCTGGAGCCGCTGAGGCTCGGGGGAGGACTCGTTCTGATCCTGGGTGGCGTCCTCGTGCTGGCCGCAGCCCGGTCGCTGGGCCGGGGACTGACCATCATGCCGCAACCGGTCCCTGGTGGAATCCTGGTCGAGAGCGGTGTCTACGCCCACGCCCGTCATCCGATGTACGGAGGGGTGGTGCTGGTGATGCTCGGGGTCTCCCTGCTCCTGGCCAGCCTGATGGGCGCATCGTTGAGCGTCGTTCTCTTCGCCTTCTTCTGGGCAAAGTCGGTCTACGAAGAGCGTCGTCTTCGCATCGCCTACCCTTGGTACACGGCGTATCGGAGCCGGGTCAGGCGCCGGATGATCCCCTATCTGCTCTGACCACGGCGGAGATCGGGTCTTTTGACCCTTCCACTCAGACCCGCCTCCGTGCTAGGTTGCCGCTATGGGAAGCGGCCGCGGCCCCCCTCCTGGAACCGTGAAACGAGCACGCGTCAGGACAGGAGGAACGATCTAGATGGCCAAACGGTCGCGAGAGCATCGCCAGGAGATCCCCGGATACAACGAGGGTCGCCCCACACGCCAGGAGCGAAAGAAGCAGCATCGGGCGGTACGGCATCACACCCACCAAATGCTGCACATCGCCGACGACCCAGACGAGGTCGTCATCCCAGAGGTACGGGGAACGGGGGACAACCATGAGCTCCAGCCCGCCGAGCCACACGATTCGAAGCGCCGCAGATTCCGGGTATGGAAGACCAAGTTCTGGAAGAGGCGGGACGACTACCACACGATGAAGTCGGAGTTGGATTCCAATTGGCCCGTCATCACAGCCAACCAGCTCGAGCAGGACCAGGTGTGAAGCCGGTTATGGCTTAGGAGCCCTTGGCTACCCTCGCCGCCACGTCGGCAGAGGAAGACCTGTGAGATTGATCATCGTCGGCCCGGGTAGGGCAGGGGGCGCCATCGCCCTAGCCGCGGCCCGAGCCGGGCACGACGTCGCCGGTGTGCTCTCACGAACCGGCGACACCACGTACGGCCCCTCACTGGGATGGGACGACCCTCTTCCAGTTTCGGACCTGGTCCTCATCGCGGTGCGAGACGATGCGATCGAGGAGGTCTCTGCCCGTATCGCGCCTCATTCCCGGTCGGTCCCGGTAGCCGCCCATCTCTCCGGCTTCACCCGGGTGACTGCACTGGACGATCTCGCCCGTGGCGGGGTCGCCACAGGCGGCTTCCATCCCCTCCAGACCCTGCCCGACCCGGAGCGGGGCGCCGCCGCCCTGACCGGCTCCTTCGTCGGGGTCGGTGGAGACACAAGAGCGGTGGAGGCGTTATCTCGGTTTGGCACCTCGCTCGGGATGACCCCTTTCCCTCTGTCCGACGACTCGAGACCCGGGTACCACGCCGGAGCGGCCGCCGCGGCCAACTTCGTGATAACGGCCCTGGCGACGGCAGGTGACCTGATGCGTGGAGCCATGGTCGATCCGGTGGTCACCCGTCCCCTGGTGGAGAGAGCCGTGTCCAATCTGTACGAGAGCGGCCCGGGCTCGTCGCTCACGGGCCCCATCGCCCGCGGCGACATCTCGACGGTGGTTGGACAGCTCGCCGCGGCCAGTCAAGTCTCCGAGGGGGTCGGGGAGCAGTACAGGTTGATGGCCGAGGCAACAGCCATCCGGGCGGGACGGAAGGGCGACGTCGCCAAGTGGAGCTGACCGAAACCTTCGCCGGGACCCGCGAGCGTTACCAGGGCAAGGTGGGCCTCCTCCCCACCCTCGGGTTTCTCCATGAAGGGCACCTTGCTCTCATGGATCTCCTACGTGGGCAGTGCGACACTCTCGTCGTCTCCCTCTTCGTGAATCCGACCCAGTTCGACGACAAGAACGACTTCGACGCCTACCCCAGGGACACCGAGCGGGACGCAGCACTGGCGCAACAGCACTCGGCGGACATCCTCTTCGTGCCCGCGTTGGAGGAGGTGTACCCAGTCGGGCAGACCACCATCGTCGAGGTGGGCGGTGTTTCCCAGGAGATGGAAGGGCGCTACCGGGCCGGGCATTTCACCGGGGTGGCGACAGTCGTGGCCAAGCTCTTCGCCGGCCTCCAGCCCGACATTGCCATGTTCGGGCGCAAGGA
The DNA here is from genome assembly GCA_035462175.1 of Acidimicrobiia bacterium. Classification (GTDB taxonomy): domain Bacteria; phylum Actinomycetota; class Acidimicrobiia; order Spongiisociales; family ZC4RG35; genus JARDZU01. The sequence continues at coordinate 54,058 of DATHUP010000073.1, forward strand.
CGCCCAGCAGCTGGCCGTGCTCAAGGCGATGGTCCGAGACCTCCGCTTCCCGGTCGCGGTGATCGATGCACCCCTGGTCCGCGAGCCCGACGGTATGGCGCTGTCCAGTCGAAACGTGCGACTGTCCGGGCAGGATCGGGAGCGAGCCCTGGCCATCAGCCGCGGCTTGTTCCAGGCGGCGGAGCAGGTCGATGCCGGCGAGCGTCGTGGCGAGCGCCTCGAGGCGACCGTGCGTCGGTCCCTCAAGGGCCTGGAGGTCGACTACGCCACGTTGGCGTCGCAGGAGACGATGGTTCCGACACCCGAGCTCGACCGGCCTGCCGTCCTGGCCGTCGCTGCTCACGTGGGCGGGGTACGGCTCATCGACAACATCACCTTCGACTGGAGAGATGGGCGGCCTGTCCCCGATCGCGGTCTGCTTCTCGCCGAGCCGAGCCGGCTGAGCACCGTCCACGAACCGGTCACCGAGTGACATGACCGAGTCATCCGATCAAGGCCCGGACCAACTCGTTGCCGGACGACGTGATCACCACCGGGAGCTACTCGAGTCGGGCGGTTACCCCGATCGATACCAGCGAAGCCACATGGCTGCAGAGCTTCACGAGGAGTTTGCCGACCTGGAGCCTGGCGCGGAGACAGAGGCCCGGGCCTCGGTGGCGGGTCGCGTCATGCTGCACCGGTCCTTCGGCAAGTTGGAGTTCGCCACGCTTCAGGACCGGTCGGGCGCGATTCAGCTGTTCGTGGACCGGGCCACACTCGGCGACGAGCTCGCCGACAGCTTCGCCAAGGTGGATCTCGGGGATTGGCTGGGGGCCTCGGGGACGATGATGACCACCCGAAAAGGAGAGCTCAGCGTGAGAATCGACGATTTCGTCATTCTCCAGAAGAGCCTCCGTCCCCTTCCCGACAAGTGGCACGGGTTGGCCGATATCGAGTTGCGCAGCCGACGGCGCTACCTCGATCTCATGGTCAACGAGGAGGCAAGACGTATCGCCGGAGCCCGGATCGCGGTTGTCGGCGAGCTGCGCCGCCAGTTCGAGTCCAGAGGCTTCGTCGAGGTGGAGACACCGATGCTGCTGTCACAGGCGACCGGGGCCAACGCCCGTCCTTTCGTCACCGAGCATCATGCGCTCGACATAGAGATGTCTCTCCGCATCGCCACCGAGCTGCATCTCAAGCGCCTGGTCGTTGGCGGAATGGAGAAGGTCTTCGAGATCGGGCGCATCTTCCGCAATGAAGGCATCGACTCGACCCACAACCCCGAGTTCACGATGCTCGAGGCCTACCAGGCTCTGGCCGATTACAACGACATGATGGACCTGGTCGAGCAGGTTCTCACCGAAGTGGCCCGGGTCGTGGTTGGCGAGCCGAGGTTCTCATATCAGGGCAAGGAGATCGATCTCACCGCCCCATTCCGCCGGGCCACCATGATCGACCTGGTCTCGGAGAAGCTCGGCCATGCGGTGGGCCTGGACACTCCGACGCCGGAGCTGGCCGCACTGGCGCTGGGCGTGGGCGTCGAGGCGGAGGAAGGCTGGAGCCCCGCGCTGATCATCTCCGAGGTCTACGAGGAGGCGGTCGAGCCCGGGATATGGGATCCGGTCTTCGTCACCCACCAACCGATCGAGGTCTCACCACTGGCCCGGCGCAACCGGGACGAGCCCCGGCTTGCCGACCGCTTCGAGCTGGTGATCGCAGGTTCTGAGTACGCCAATGCATTCAGTGAGCTCAACGATGCCGACGATCAGAGGGAGAGGTTCGAGGCCCAGGCCGCGGCCCGGGCCGCCGGCGACGAGGAAGCCCATCCGGTCGACCAGGACTATCTGCTCGCCCTGGAGTACGGGCTCCCCCCGACCGGGGGGTTGGGGATCGGAGTCGACCGACTGGTGATGTTGCTCACCGACCAGGCCCACATCCGGGAAGTCATCCTGTTCCCCACGCTCAGACCCGAAGCATGAGCCGGTCCCACGCAGAAGGTGAGGCCGATCAGGTGCGAGCAGCGTCGACCCGGCCCAGCAGGTAGGCGCCCAGGGTCTTCAGGATCTGCTTCGGCTCGCCGTCGGGAACGCCTCGAAGCGCATCGGAGGCGACCTCGAGTCGCCGAGTCGCCTCGGCCAAGGCGTTGTCGACATGACCGCCCGAGCGCACGATGTCGATCACCTCGATGACTACGTGATCGGAGTAGGGGCGGGCGCCGGCGAGCAGCTCGCGGACCCGGTCGCCGCTCTCCCCGGCCAGGGCTTCCAGCACCGGCATGGTGAACTTCCCCTCCCGGATGTCCGATCCCGCCGGCTTGCCGATCGTCTCCTCGTCGGCGACGAGGTCGAGGGCATCGTCGGCTATCTGGAACACCATGCCCAACTCCCAGGCCCAAAGGGAGAGGGACTCGACGACGTCGTCGTCGGCGTCGGCGGCGATCGCCCCGAGCCGGGCCGAGGTGCGGATCAACGAGGCCGTTTTGCCTGCTATCACCTGCTCGTATTCGCCGACTCCGTGGTCCAGCTCGAAGTCGAGCTGAAGCTCGCGGGTCTGGCCTTCGACCAGCTCGGCGTAGGTGGCTGCCAGCAGTCGAACCGACTCCTGGCTGAGGTGGGTGGCAGCGACCTCCGAGGCCCGGGCCATGAGGAAGTCACCGGCGAGGATGGCAACGGTGTTGCTCCAATTGGCGTTGACCGATGCCGCGCCACGTCTGACATCGGCCTCGTCGATTACGTCGTCGTGGTAGAGAGATCCGACATGGATCAGCTCGACGGAGACTCCGGCTTCGACGGGGCGGTGGTCGCGGCTCGGTCCGAACTCGGCGGCCAGCAGCGCAAGCAGCGGTCTGAACCGTTTCCCGCCGGCGAGAAGCAGGTGTTGTGCGATCTTGGTGAGATAGGGGTCGTCCGCCGCCGCCGCGTCGAGCAGCCGCTCTTCGACCCGGGCCAGGGAGCCCCAGACACCGGGGATGCGAATGAGACTTTGGAGGTCCTCCATTGGTGACGATGGTATTACGTGCGAGCGCCTCGGAGCCAGGCTCGAAGGTCAAGAGACGCCCCGGTGGTAAACTCGCAAATGTCAGGCTTGGGAGTCAAGAGTGTTTGAGCGCTTCACAGATCGTGCCCGCCGGGTAGTCGTCCTGGCTCAGGAAGAGGCACGTCTTCTGAACCACAACTACATCGGCACGGAGCACATCCTTCTCGGCCTGCTCAACGAGGGCGAGGGGATCGCCGCTCAGGCATTGGAGAGCCTCGACATCGACCTCGCCTCGGTCCGTGAAGAGGTGGTCAAGATCATCGGCCAGGGCCAGCAGTCGCCTTCCGGCCACATTCCCTTCACGCCCCGGGCGAAGAAGGTCCTCGAGCTAAGCCTGCGCGAGGCGCTGCAGCTCGGTCACAACTACATCGGCACCGAGCACATCCTCCTCGGGCTGATCCGTGAGGGCGAAGGGGTCGCCGCCCAGGTGCTGCAACAGCTCGGCGCCGAGCTGCAGAAGGTCCGTCAGACCGTCATCCAGCTCCTCTCCGGCCCCGGGGGCGGGGAGCAGCAGTCTTCCGAGCCGAGCAGCGCCGGCGGCCGGGAGGCCTCGGCGGGCGGGTCGACCGTCCTCGACCAGTTCGGGCGCAACTACACCCAGCTGGCGCGGGAGCGGAAGCTCGACCCCGTCATCGGACGGCTGCGCGAGATCGAGCGGGTCATGCAGATCCTCTCTCGCCGAACCAAGAACAACCCGGTCCTCATCGGGGAGCCCGGTGTCGGCAAGACCGCGATCGTGGAAGGTCTGGCCCAGCGAATCGTGGCCAAGGACGTCCCCGACAATCTCCAAGGCAAGAACCTCTACTCGCTCGACCTGGGGGCACTCGTCGCCGGCTCCCGCTATCGCGGTGACTTCGAAGAGCGCCTGAAGAAGGTGCTCAAGGAGATCAAGAGCCGGGGCGACATCATCCTCTTCATCGACGAGATCCACACCCTGGTCGGCGCGGGCGCGGCCGAGGGGGCGATCGACGCCGCCTCGATCCTCAAGCCGATGCTCGCCCGTGGTGAGCTGCAGACCGTCGGCGCCACCACGCTCGAGGAGTACCGCAAGTACCTGGAGAAGGACTCGGCCCTGGAAAGGCGATTCCAGCCGATCCAGGTCGACGAGCCGTCGGTGAGCGAGACGATCCAGATCCTGATGGGTCTCAAGGACCGCTACGAGGCCCACCATTCGGTCCGTTTCACCGACCAGGCCATCGTCTCCGCCGCCAATCTGGCCGATCGTTATCTCTCCGATCGCTTCCTTCCCGACAAGGCCATCGACCTCATCGACGAGGCGGGTAGCCGGCAACGGATCCATCGGACCAGCGACGTCCCCGAGATCACGGCCATCGACCAGAAGCTGTCCAATCTGCGTCAGGACAAGCAAGACGCAGTCGCCCGGGAGAATTACGAGCGGGCCGCCCATCTCCGCGACGAAGAGCAGGGCTTGCTCAGCGATCGCGCCGTCCAAGAGGCGAGCGAAGGCGACACCGGCTGGGTCATCGACGAAGAGGAGATTGCCGAGGTGTTGGCGCAATGGACCGGGATCCCGGTTCACCGGCTCACCGAGGAGGAGACCTCCAGGCTGGTCCATATGGAAGACGAGCTGCACAAGCGGATCATCGGGCAGCACGATGCGATCACGGCCGTGTCCAAGGCGATCCGCCGCACCCGGGCCGGGCTCAAGGACCCCCGTCGCCCGTCCGGCTCGTTCATCTTCCTCGGTCCCTCTGGTGTCGGGAAGACCGAAACGGCCAAGGCCCTGGCCCAGTTCCTCTTCGGTCAGGAAGACGCGCTCATCCAGCTCGACATGTCCGAGTACATGGAGAAGCACACGGTCAGCCGTCTGGTCGGCTCCCCTCCCGGGTACGTCGGCTACGACGAGGGCGGTCAGCTCACCGAGGCGGTTCGGCGCAAGCCTTTCTCGGTGGTGCTCTTCGACGAGATCGAGAAGGCCCACCCCGATGTGTTCAACACGCTGCTCCAGATCCTCGAGGAGGGGCGGCTCACAGACGCCCAGGGCCGTACCGTCGACTTCAAGAACACGGTCATCATCATGACCTCCAACCTCGGCACCCGCGACCTGCACAAGAAGGCGGTCGGGTTCCACGCCGGGGACGAGGAGATGAACTACGAGCACATGAAGGAGCGGGTCACCGAGGAGCTGAAGAAGAGCTTCCGTCCCGAGTTCATCAACCGGCTCGACGAGATAATCGTCTTCCACGAGTTGACCATGGACGAGCTCAAGCAGATCGTCGACCTCATGCTGGAGCGTGTCCGCGAGCAGCTCGACGCCCAGCATCTCGACCTGGTGCTCACCGACGATGCCAAGGAGTTCCTGGGTGCCCGGGGCTACGACCCAGAGCTCGGGGCCCGGCCATTGCGGCGTGCCATCCAGCGTTTGCTGGAAGACCCCCTCAGCGAGCGAGTGCTCCTCGGCGAGTTCAAGGCCGGGATCACCATCCTGGTCGGTCTCGACGCCGAGAACGATGAGCTCACCTTCGAGGCGGTTGCCACTCCGGACACCTCCGCGACGCCTCAGCCGGAGATGGCTGCGCAGGACTGATCGCTAAAGCCGGCGTCTCTTTTGCCGATCAAATACGGGCATCCGTATGCCCATATTCACAATTCTCCTGGTCATCACAACGGCACTAGCGCCACTCTCGACACCCGAGTTCGTACCCGCGGGCAAAGAGGCCTACACGCTCGACCTGGAGGTCGACGGGTATCGCAACGGGCGCATGCCAAGCGACAGGCTCATGACCTTCAACGGATGCACCTTGGAGCGTGATGCCGCCTACATGTACGCCTTGCTGATGGAGGCGGCGGAGCGCGACGGTGTGCGACTCGGGTTCGAGGACTGCTACCGCACCTACAACAGCCAGAAGTCCTCGTACGACAGACGTTGCCCCGTGGTCGAGACTCCCATCTTCGGGGTCGACCCATTGACCGGGCTCACTGTGGAGGTTGGGCTCTCGTCGGCTCGTGTGTGCTCGGGCCCTCCCATCGCCAAGGCCGGATCCTCGAACCACGGTTGGGGCCGGGCCGTGGACTTCAGCGATGGGCGAGGTGTTCTCGGGTGCGCCGACGAGGCGTTCCTTTGGATGCAGGGGAATGCCTATCGCTTCGGATGGGTCCATCCGGAATGGGCACAATGTGGCAAGAGCTCCCAGGAGCCCTGGCACTGGGAGTACGCCGGCGTCACCGACCCCCTCATCGTCAGCCAGGGCCAGCTGAACCCGGACCTGCTCAAACTCATCGAGTAGCGCCATCCCGAACCTGAGGTTCCCCGTTGCATATATGCAACAAACCGCCTCGAGTTCACCAGTTTCATGAGCTCCCGGGCGCGAGGCTGTCTCTCCTCAAGTCCTCAGGCCTGACCGAATCGCGTCCGCCACCATCTCCGGCCTGACGATGATGTCATCCCATGTGAATCGAAGGATTCGCCAGCCGGCGAGTTGAGCCTGGTTGTCTCTCTGTCGATCCACGTCGAAAGACTTCATGAGCAGATGCCATCTTCGGCTGTCGCCTTCGATCACGAGTCGCTCCTCGGGATATGCGAAGTCGACTCTGCCATTGGTTGGGCCCAACCAGGGTGCGTGGAACTGACGGGTCGGCATCGGGAGCTCTGCTTCCTCGATCAAACGCAGGAGCCGACTCTCGAGGGCACTGTCAGGCGGGACCCACTCCTTGTCTCTTGTCTCGAGAAGACGACGAAGTCTGGCCGTGCCGGGTTTCCCGCGGCGAGCCAGGCTCGTGAACACGTCAGTGAGCCTGTCCAAATCGACCGAACCGGCAGACATTGCTCGGTCGAGGATCCAGTCGAGGCGTCGTTCGGAGAGGACTGCCGCCAGGTCGTAGATGGTGCGCTCCGGGTTGGTCACCGGAAGACCTCGGATCTCGACCATCTGATCATCCGAGATGTCCGTCGACTGATGGACATATACGCCGGGGTGCTCATGGGTGAGACGGTGGGGAACGGTCACGGTCGGGGCCGACCAGGGGAGGCCGTCGAAGTCGTGCAGCCGACCGGCCGACTGATGGGAAACCACCGCATTGAGACGCCGACATGCAGCTTGCAGGTCCAGTTCGTGAGCCATTCCCGCGCCCGCCAACGCAAACGTGCCCCTGCCCACCCTGGTGAAGATGCCCGCGTCCACCTTTCGGGCCAACGTGCTCCGGTCCATGCCGAGTGCCTGTGCTTCCCGGGTGGTGATGATCCCTCCGTTGGCGCGGGCATGCTCGATGACCTCGTACGTCTTGTTTCCCATCCCGGGACAAACATGCCAGGTTGAGGCTGAGGGTTCTAGAGGGATGTCCGTGAACTCGAGAGAGTTCGTTGCATATCCGTTACGTGGAACCTCAGGTTCGCCCAAGTCGCCGCGGGAGGCGGGACACGCCCCCGATGACCACGCCGATGATGGGGAGGCTGAGGACGAGGCCGTTGAGGCCGTCGTCGTCGGCGATCCCGATGGCGGCGAGAAGACCGAGACCTGCGCAGATCCCGACCACCGCCAGAACCGGCCGCCACCAGACCGGCGCCGACCGGGGATCGTCGACCGGGATTTCGAAGCGGCCGAAGACGGCGACCATCCCAAGGGTAACCAGACCCACGACGACGAACCACAGGGGGCGGCTCAACCACCATGCTGCGGTGAGCGGCTCGACCCCCAGCCCGAAGCCGCCAGTCGCCAATGAGATCCCGATCACGATCACCATCGCGGTCAGATGCCACAGGTAGAGGGTCATGATGCGGGCACTGATGCCGACCACCACGGTCCAGGCGAGTCGCCGCTGCATGAGACGCTGCAACAAGGGCTCGACCAACAGGGCGAGGCCCGATTGGAACATGCCGAGAAGGGCGAGGGTGACTCGGGGTGGATAGGAGTTGGTGATCTCGGTCGTGTCGAGCCCCACCATGGCGACGGGGTAAGGCCCCAAACTCACCAGGAGCAGGGTGCCGGCCCCGCCTACCCCAGCCATGACCGCCCGCTTCCAGCTCCCTTCGAGGGTCCCGTCGAGCCACGCATAACCGAGCTGGTGGACGGTCCCCCACACGAAGATGTAGTTGAGGAACCCCACCGGGACGAGACCGATGGATATCGAGAGCCAGTCGCACAGACCTGACAGGCCGATCCCGGCCACGATCGACCACCACCCCCACCGCTCCCAGATCCACAGTCCGAGTGGGGCGATGGTGACGATCACCACGTACGCGGCGAGGAACCAGGTCGGGACCAGGGCCACCTGCGAGGCGAGCTGAAGCACTTCCCACTCCAGGCCGAGCCTGAGGCCGACCCACCCCCCGGCCGTCCAGAAGAGAAGTAGGGGCACCACCGGCAGCGTGAGCCGGCGCAGCCGAGAGCGGAGCCAGCTTCCATAGGTCTCCACGCGTCGTCTGGCCGAGCGCCAGGAGAGGCCGTTGGCGTAACCGCCCACCAGGAAGAAGACGGGCATCACCTGGAACACCCAGGTCAAGGGATGGGTCCAGTCGGCGAGCACGAGGAGGTGCCCCGCCACCAGCTCACTGTTGTCAACTGTCACGGCTGCCATCAGCCAATGCCCGAACATCACGACGAGGATCGAAGCGGCCCGGAGCAGGTCTGCCACCCGATTGCGCTCGGGGGGAGTGCCATCGGCGATGCGTCTGATGGAGGCCACGAAACCCACGACCGTCATTCTCGCTCTAACTTCCTCACCTGGGATGGAAAACACCGGATGAAACGGCCGATTCGGTCGCTGCTGATTGTCGGCGGCGCCTATATCGCTGCGCAGATGATGGCTGACATCGCCAGCCTCCGCATCATCTCCGTGGCCGGCTATGCCGTCGACGCCGGGACGCTGATCTACCCCTTCACCTTCACCCTGCGCGATTTGGTGCACAAGATCGCGGGGACGAGTGCGGCACGGACGGTGATCGTGCTCGCCGCGGGGATCAATCTGCTCATGGCCGGGTTCTTCTGGCTGGTGGCTCGGCTCCCCGCCGACCCGCTGACCGGCTCCCAACTCGAGTTCGGATCGGTCCTCTCCCCGGTTTGGGGCATTGTGGTCGCCTCGATCGTGGCTGAGGTCCTCTCCGAGCTCATCGACACCGATGCCTACCGGCGCTGGGAGCTCCGCTTCGGCCAACGGCACCAATGGGGTCGTGTTCTGGCCAGCAATGCCGTGGCCATCCCGGTTGACTCCGCCGTCTTCGTGGGGCTGGCCACGCTGTTCGGGATCTTCCCCCCCGAGGTGGCTCCGACCATCTTCTGGGTCAACGTGGTGTTGAAGGGCCTGGTCACCGTGGTCTCCATCCCGTGGATCTACTGGGTGCGACCCGAGCCCGTGGTGGCGACCTAGGCCCGAATTGGCCGTTAATGTGACCTATTGACAGGGGTTTCCCTTGTCGCTTCCAAATATACGGAGGAAAAACAGCGTGAAACGCTATCTGCGGTATCTCGGCCTCATCGCCGTCCTGGCACTGGTCCTTGCGGCCTGTGGCGACGGCGAGGGAGGAGATACCACCACAACGGCGGGCGCGGAGCCAACCACGAGCGCCGGAGAAGAGCCGACCACCACGGCCGGCGAGGAGATGACAACGACGACCGGAGAGGCGTCGGGTGATCTGGTTCTCGCCTGTCAAGTGACCGACACCGGCGGCATCGACGACAAGTCGTTCAACCAGACCGCCTTCAAGGGCATCACCGACGCCATCGACGCCGGCATCGCCGATCCGGCATCGGACTACCTCGAGTCGCAGGCTGAGACCGACTACGGGCCCAACATCCAGTCCTGGCTTGACGAAGGCTGTGACCTGATCATCACGGTCGGGTTCCTGCTCGGCACCGCCACCCAGGAGGCCGCGGAGGCCAACCCGGACCAGCCGTTCGAGATCATCGACTTCGCATACGACGAGGGTGTCGCCCCCAACGTTCGCGGAGCGGTGTTCGGCACCACCGACGCCGCCTTCCTCGCCGGGTACATTGCCGCAGGTGTGAGCGAGAACGGAGTGGTAGCGACCTACGGTGGGATCCAGATCCCCTGTGGCGTGACCTGCTTCATGGACGGGTTCGTCTACGGAGTCCGTCACTACAACCAGGAGAACGGGACCGACGTCCAGGTTCTCGGGTGGGACCCCGAGGGTCAGACCGGGGCCTTCACCGGTGACTTCGAGAACGCCGACAACGGTCGCAACCTGACCCAGTCCTTCGTCGACGAAGGCGCCGACGTGATCCTGCCCGTGGCAGGTCCTGTGGGTGTGGGCTCGGCCGCCCTGGCCCAGGAGCTGGGCAACGTATGGGTGATCGGCGTCGACGCCGACTGGTTCGAGACCCTGCCCGAGTACACCGACGTGATCCTGACCTCGGTGCTCAAGGGCCTCGACGTGGCCGTGTTCGACACGATCCAGGACGTGGCCGAGGGCACCTTCGAAGGTGGGACCCGCCTCTACACCATCGCCGAGGACGGCGTGGGCATCGGCGCGATCAACGAAGCCGTTGATGCCGAGCTCCAGGCCGAGGTCGACGCGATCCGTGACGGCCTGGTCGACGGCAGCATCGTCGCTTGCGACCTCGCAGAAGGGCCAAGCGACTCGTGCTCGGGTTAGCGAACCCGCGCGTCTCGTAGCCACAGACCGTAAATGAAATGAGGCCCCCGTCATGATGACGGGGGCCTCTCCTTTGGCCGCTAGGCCTCAACCATCTCCGCCTGGCTAAGCTTCCGGCCGGTAATGGGCGGTCCTTCTTGAGGCTGGAGTTGAAGAATGTCACCAAGCGCTTTCCCGGCGTGGTGGCAAACGACTCGGTCGACCTCACCGTCAGCTCCGGGGAGATCGTCGGCCTGCTCGGGGAGAACGGGGCGGGCAAGACCACCCTGATGAACATCCTCTACGGCCTCTATGAGGCGGACGAGGGTGAGGTGCTGATCGACGGCAAGCAAGTGAGTTTTGCCGGCCCCGGAGATGCCATCGCCGCCGGCATCGGGATGGTGCACCAGCATTTCATGCTGGTCCCGGTATTCGACGTCACCGAAAACGTCGTGCTCGGCGTGGAGCCGACCCGCGGCCCGTTCGGTCACATCGACATAGACGAGGCGAGGGAGGAGGTGAAGGAGATCTCTTCGAAGTACCGGCTCGCCATCGACCCCGACGCAATCGTCGAAGATCTGCCGGTAGGCGTCCAGCAACGCATCGAGATAATCAAGGTGCTCTTCCGCGAGGCGGAGATCATCGTGTTCGACGAGCCCACGTCGGTGCTGACCCCCCAGGAGGTCGAGGACTTCTTTGCGATCGTCCGTGGTCTCAAGGAGGCGGGCAAGGGGATCATCTTCATCACCCACAAACTGGGCGAGATGCTCGAGATCGCCGACCGGATCGCTGTGCTGCGCCAGGGGAAGGTCGTCGGCGAGGCCAAGCCCGGCACCGCCACGAAAGAAGACCTCGCCGAGATGATGGTGGGACGCCCCGTGGATCTGGTGGTGGACAAGGCCCCCGCCCAACCCAAGGAGGTCGTCCTCTCGGTGAAGAACCTGGTGGTCCAGGATGAGCGTCTCCACACCGCGGTGAACGATGTCAGCTTCGAGGTCCGTTCCGGGGAGATCGTCGGCATCGCCGGCGTGCAGGGCAACGGGCAGACCGAGTTGGTGGAGGCGATCACCGGGCTGATCCTTCCCCTTGCCGGCTCGGTCACCATCGGGGACGAGGACATCACGCTGGCCTCGCCGAGGAGGTTGCATCAGCTCGATGTGGCCCACGTTCCCGAGGACCGGCAAAGAGACGGCCTCGTCCTCTCCTTCGACCTGGTGGAGAATCTCGTCCTCGACTCCTATTACGCAAAGCCCTACAGCAGGGGCATCCTCATGGATTGGGACGAGGCGCGACGTCATGCCGAAGAGTTGATCGAGCAATACGACATCCGCACCCCGTCGGCTCAGTTGACGGCGAGCTCGCTGTCCGGGGGCAACCAGCAGAAGCTCATCGTGGCCCGGGAGTTCGCCCGCGACACCAGACTGATCATCGCCTCCCAGCCCACCCGTGGCATCGATGTCGGATCCATCGAGTACATCCACCACCGCATCGTCGAGGAGCGCGACGAAGGTGCGGCCGTGCTCATCGTCTCCAGCGAGCTCGACGAGGTGCTGGCCCTCGCCGACCGCATCCTGGTCATGTATCGAGGCAAGATCGTGGCCGACGTCCCCGGCTCGGAGGCGACCGCCGCCGACCTCGGTCTCCACATGGCGGGCGCCGGGGCATGACCCAAACCCCGGAGGTCGTGGAGAGACCAGAGGGCAAGGGGCCGCCCTCCTGGCTGGAGCGGGTCGCACCGAAAGACGTCGACTGGCGGTCACTGGTCCTCGTCCCCGCACTCGCCGTGCTCAGCGCCCTGATCGTGGGGGCGGTATTCATCGTCTTCACCGAGGGGCTCGACGCCATCCTCCCCGCCTACCGGGCCCTCTTCTCCGGGGCATTCGTGGGCTGGAGCTCGCTCTCGGAGACCCTTTTGGTGGCGACACCTCTGATCCTCGCCGGTCTGGCGGTCGCGCTCGGGTTCAGGGCCGGTCTGTTCAACATCGGAGCCGAGGGTCAGATGACGGTCGGCGGTCTCATCGCGGTGATCGCAGGCTTCTCCTTCGAGGGCCTGCCGGCGATCCTCCACATCCCACTGGCCCTTCTCGCCGGTTTTCTAGGCGGTGCGCTGTGGGGGTTCATACCAGGTCTGCTCCGAGCCAAGACCGGGGCTCACGAGGTGATCACCACGATCATGCTCAACTTCATCGCCTACCGAACTCTCGACTACGTGCTCAAGCTGCCCGGGATTCAGGCCGAGGGCCGCTTCGACCCGATCTCACAGCCGGTGCTGCCCAGCGCCCGTCTGCCCCGCATCCTCGGTTGGCTCCCCATCGACGGCGCCGGCGGCCTTCGTCTCCACGTCGGATTCCTGGTCGCATTGGCCATGGCATGGGTGGTGTACTGGCTGCTGTTCAAGACGACCTGGGGATTCGAATTCCGGGCGGTGGGGGCCAACCCTCACGCCGCCAAGTACGGCGGGATGAGTGTGGCCCTGGCCATCATCCTGGTGATGGCATTGTCCGGGGCCCTCGCCGGAATGGCCGGTGGCAACGAGACGTTGGGTGTCCTCGGACGCGCCTCCCCCGGGTTCACGGCAGCCATCGGCTTCGACGCCATCGCCCTCGCCCTCCTCGGACGGTCACATCCCGGCGGCGTGGTCCTCTCCGCAATCCTCTTCGGTGCGCTCCGAGCCGGCGGTCGGACCATGCAGGTGCAGAGTGAGGTGGGCATCGACCTCATCGTGATCATCCAGGCCCTGATCATCGTCTTCATCGCCGCACCCGAGTTGGTCCGGGCTATATACCGGGTCAGGGGAGGCAAGGAGACAGGTCAGTTGACCCGGGGCTGGTCGACGTGACGGCCGTTGCCGACACCGCCACCCTGGTCCGGGCCCCGGCCGAGGTCCGTAGCGCCCGAATCAGGGGGATCATCTACCTGATCCTGGCCGTGGGCACCTATGGTCTGCTCGCCTCGGGCACCGAAGGAGACGTCATCTTCAGGTTGGGCGAGGTAGCCGGCGACCTGGACTGGACGGTGTCATCGAAGGGCCTGGCCACATTCTCCGCTGCCGTGTTCGGGTTCCTCGGAGGCTGGGAGCTGACCAGGGGGGTGGGTCGTTGGAGCAATGTGGCGCTGGCCATCTCTTTGGGCATATTCGCCTTTGCCTTCCTGGGCTTCGCCGCTGCCGGCAAGTCCCTGAGTCTGGTCGGGATGTTGGACGGCTCGGTGAAGGCGGCGACTCCGATCGCCTTCGGCGCCCTGTCCGGGGTCATGTGCGAGCGGGTGGCGGTGATCAACATCGGGATCGAGGGGATGCTGCTCACAGGTGCCTTCATGGGTGCCGTGATGGGCACCATCGTCGGGCCGGTGGTGGGTGTGATCGGGGCGGCGGCCGCCGGTGGGGTGATGGCATCCGGTCTCGCCGTGCTCGCCATCAAGTACCGGGTGGATCAGATCATCGCCGGAGTGGTGATCAACATCTTCGCCCTCGGGCTGACATCGTTTCTGAGCGCTCAGATCCTGGTGGAGGACTCCGCCGCCTACAACAGCCCTGGCGTGCTGCGCCCGATCCCGCTCCCGCTCCTGAGCGACATACCCGTGCTCGGCCGGATCTTCTTCGAGCAGAACATCTTCGTCTACGCCATGTTCGTCATCGTGGCGGTCCTCAGCTACGGGTTGTTCAAGACCCGGTGGGGCCTGCGCTCCCGAGCGGTGGGTGAGCACCCCAAGGCGGCGGACACGCTCGGCATCAACGTGTTCCGCACTCGGTATGTCAACGTGATCCTCGGGGGGATGATCGCGGGGCTGGGTGGCGCCTACTTCACTCTCGGCTCGGTGGGCGCCTTCAACGAGAACATGACCGCGGGCCGCGGCTATATCGGCCTCGCTGCGATGATCTTCGGCCGCTGGCATCCTGTCGGCGCCTTGGCCGCGGCGCTGGTCTTTGGCTTTGCCGACTCGCTCCAGGTCAAGCTGGCCATCCTCGACTCGGGGATCCCCTCCGAGTTCCTGCTCATGGCCCCGTACCTGGTCACGATCGTGGTCGTGGCCGGCGTCGTGGGAGCGGCCCGACCCCCCGCCGCCGACGGGCAGCCCTACGTGAAGGAGTGACCTATAAGGTCACTCCTTCACGGCTACGAGCGACGGGCTATGAGCTATGAGCCAGAACGCGCTCTGGCTCGTTGCTCGTAGCCCATAGCGCACTACGGCGTAGCCGTAGTGCTCGTTCCTGGAACGGTCGTTGTCGACCCGGGAATGGCGGTGGTCCCGGTCGTTCCCGATGTCCCGTTGGTCACGGTGCCGGGTCGGCCGATGACCCTGATCTCCTGGATGGCCAGCTCCCGGAACGAGTTGCCGTCCACGACTTCTGCCTGGTAGGCGCTCTCGATGGTGATCTCGATCCAGTTGGTGTCGAGGGCGGCATATGCGACGGGCTGGCTCCCGGCCAGATCCTCCAGCTGGAACAGGACTGGTTGCAGCGAGGTCTGGGCGTTGATGACGATCCCCTGGGCCCGATAGTTCCGCTTGAGCCGGGTGGCATCCTCCAGGTTCAACCAGTCGATCCTGTGCACCACCATCGCCTGGTCGAAGATCAGTCGGATCGTTATCGGCACGCCGTCGGGCACATCCTCGTAGGTGAACTGGTACTCGGCGTCGGTGTTCGATATCAGGTTGTCGCAGACGAAGGAACCGATCCCCTCCTGACTGCATTCGACGTCGAGAATGTCGATCGGCGCCAGTTCCGCCGTGGAGGTGGTGGTCGAGCTCGACGCCGTCGACGTGGTCGCCGCCTGGGGGTCGCCGTTGAACACGTTGAAGAGGAGTGCGATCACGACCACGCCGAAGAGCAGGGCGCTGATGGCCAGGGCCGCCCGCACTCCGGCTGTCGCCTGGACGGCGGGACGCGGCGCGGTGGGCAGCGGCCCCTGGCTCAGCCTGGCCCCGCACTCCTGGCAATGGCGGTTGTTCGAGGGGTTGACCGAACCGCAGGAGGGGCATGTGATCTCACCGCCCCCGCTCGGCTCCGGATTGCGGACCTCAGAGACGGGTGGGGGCGAGCTCAGTTCGAACTCTTCGTAGTTTCCGTCGGAGTTCACCGATATGACGTTGTCCCGACCCCGATCCTGCTCCAACGGATCGATGAACGAGCCGCAGTTCGGGCAGAACTGTTCGTCGGCCGCAACGGTCGCGCCGCATTGATCACATCTACGAGAGGCCACATCCCTCCTTCGCAGTTATTGTGCCACGGGATGTTTCTGTGGGCGATTAGAAGTCACGAGCCCTGGACGATTGCCTCAATCCTGACCTCGACAATCGTTTTCATCGCATTGGTGGGTGTCTTGATCTTTGTCGTTCTCCGGCGCAATCGTTAAACGACCGAGGAGACTGAATGGCGTTCAGATGCGAGAACTGCGGTCACAAGTCGGGCAAGTGGATGGGTTTCTGCCCCCAGTGCGGGGTGACGGAACCGCTCGTCGAGGAGGCCGGAACGACACGACCGGCGTCCCGCGCCGCCGAGCCGGTCGGGCTCAAGGCCGCTTCGGAGCGTTCGTTCGACCGACGACCGACCTCGTGGGGGGAGATCGACCGGGTCCTCGGCGGAGGCGTCGTCGCCGGTTCCGTGCTGCTCCTGGGTGGCGAGCCCGGCGTCGGGAAGTCGACGCTGCTCCTGCAGATGGCTGGTTCCCTCGTCGGCTCCGGTGAGTCGGTGATCATCGCCAGCGCCGAAGAGTCGGCGGATCAGGTGGCGATGCGCGCCGGCAGGCTAGGGATCGTGGACGACCTGATCAGCCTTGTCTCCGATGACGATGTCGACGCCATCGTCGCCCTGGCCGAGCGGGAGCGGCCCGGGCTTCTGATCATCGATTCGATCCAAACGGTCGGTGTCCCCGAGATATCTGCGGCGCCGGGGGGAGTGGCACAGGTCCGGGAGAGCGCGGCGAGGCTGGTCCGGATGGCCAAGACCACCGGTGTGGCCGTCGTCCTCGTGGGTCATGTCACCAAGGACGGGGGTTTGGCCGGGCCCAAGATGCTCGAGCACATGGTCGACGTGGTCCTCTATCTCGAAGGCGATCCCGATCGTGGTCTCCGGGTCCTGCGCAGCGTCAAGAACCGGTTTGGCGCCACCCACGTCTCGGGGATGTTCGACATGAGGAGCGAGGGGCTCACCGAGGTAGACGACCCCTCGAAGGTGTTCCTCGACGGATGGGAGCCAGAGGTGCCCGGCACCGTGATCTATCCCGCCGTCGAGGGCCGGCGCTCGATCCTGGTCGAGATCCAGGCCCTCGTCTCGCCGACCAGGCAGGCCCAGCCGAGGCGGTCGATACGGGGTCTCGACCCGACCCGGGTCAACCAGGTGTTGGCGGTGCTCGATCGGCACAGCTCGATCTCCCTCCACGATCAGGAGGTCTATGTCAATGTGGTCGGAGGGTGGCGGATCGATGAGCCCGGATGCGACCTGGCTGTGGCTTTGGCCGTGGCCTCGTCCCATGCCGACCATCCGTTGGGACGTCTCTCCGCCTGGGGCGAGATCGGCCTTGCCGGTGAGGTTCGTGGCATCCCGATGGAGACCCGGCGTATCGAGGAGCTCGACAGGATGGGCCTCGAACGGCGGATCGCCCCACTCGGTGGAGGGCCATTGCGTCTCCGGGATGCATTGGAGCGGGCCGGGCTCGTGGGTGACCGCTCGTTCGGGTGAAGAACGTCGGATCGACCTGATCAGATTTGCGGTTCTTGAGGTAGCCTGGGCACGTGGGTGGTCCCTCGATCAACGAGACTCTGGAGCGTCTGGCACCAGGTACTCCACTGCGCCGCGCCTTGGAGCGAATCATCCAGCAGGGAAAAGGGGGGCTGGTGGTCCTCGGCAACGGACCCGAGGTGGAAGCGGCGAGCTCAGGAGGATTCTCCCTGAGATCTGCCACCTTCAGCCCGGCCCGGCTCGCCGAGCTGTCCAAGATGGACGGGGGAATCATCCTCGACGACTCGTGGTCCACGATCCTCGAGGCTGGAGTTCACTTCATCCCCGACGGCTCGATCCCGACTGACGAGACCGGGGCCCGTCATCGCACTGCGGAGAGGATGGCGGTCCAGACCGGCAAACCGGTGGTGGCGGTGAGCGAAGGTCGCAAGGTGGCCACCCTGTTCTACGGGGCGCAGAAGATCGAGCTCGCCTCGCCGACCGAGGTGGCGGCCCACGTCAACCAGGAGTTACAGAGCCTTGACCGGCTGCGCAGCCGTCTGGACGGTGCGGAGACCAAGCTGACCCGTCTCGAGGTGGCCGGCCTGGCTTCCTATCGACCGGCGGTGACCGTGCTGCAACGTGCCGAGCTGGTCGAGCGTCTCGGGCGAGTGGTCGAGGCCCGGACCCTGACTCTCGGCGAGGAGGGTCGGATCGTCTATCTCCAGTTGAATGATCTCCTCTCCGGTGTCGACTTCACCAAACGAGCAGTGTTGCGCGACTACCTGAGGCCGCTCCGATCGAGTGCCGTCCGCCAGGGCATGGAGGACTTGAGCGCCCTGACCGCCAACGACCTGGAAGACCCGAGTCGGGTCGGGAAGGAGTTGGGTTTCCCCGACCTCGACGACCCTGCCGACCCGAGGGGTTACCGCATTCTCTCCCAGGTGGGGCGGCTCCCCGATTCGGTCCGCGACGACATCGTCCGTCACTTCGGGTCGGCCTCCCGGCTCCTCCGATCCCACGTCGAGGAATTGCTCGCCGTGGAGGGCGTCGGCGAGATGCGCGCCGGACAGCTGCGCGCCTACTTCGATCGGCTGCTGGACAAGGTGGACGAATGGGAGCCGGTACTGGATTGAATACCGGCACCGGTACACTCCGCCACCGCATATGGCTTCAGTAGCGTCCAAATACTCGGTAGGCGACAAAGTGGTGCATCCCCAACACGGGGCGGCCACCATCCAGAAGAGGGTCAAACAAGCGTTCGGAGGGAAGAAGCAGGACTACTTCGTCCTCGACATCGCAACCGAGCAACTGACCGTCATGGTTCCCCTCGACAAGGTCGACGACCTGATCCGCCCCGTCATCTCCAAGACCAAGTCACGGGACGTCCTCAAGTCGTTGAAAGGCGAGCCGGAAGAGGCGGGGTCGAACTGGAGCCGGTGGTACAAGGTCCTGAACGAGAAGATGACCTCGGGGGACATCTTCCAGGTGGCCGAGGTGGTGCGCGACCTCTCCTTCGCTCAACAGACCAAAGGGATCAGCCCGGCATTGAAGCGGATGTTGTCCAAGGCCCGGCTCACGCTCAGCTCGGAGTTGGCATTCAGTCTCGAAATCGACGAGGAAGAGGCGATCAAGCGGTTGGACCGCGCGCTACCCAAGGTCGAGCCGGACGAGGAGTGAATTGCCGGCGGCCAGGATCCGTGTTGGCTGGGGTTACGACGCCCACGCCTTCGGCGGTGACCCCCCTCTGATCCTCGGCGGGGTCGTCTTCTCCGAAACGACCGGGGTGAGTGCGACGTCCGACGGTGACGTCCTGGCCCACGCCGTCAACGATGCGGTCCTCGGTGCCTGCGTGTTGGCCGACATGGGGGAGCACTTCCCCTCCGACGATGCCGCCATGGCCGGGACGGACTCGATGCACCTCCTGCGCCGGGCGGCCGGTCTGGCCCGGGACGCCGGCTGGCAGACCGACCATGTCGATGCGACGTTGTTGATAGAGGAGATTCGCATTGCCCCGCACCGAGATCTGGTTCGGGCCAACCTGGCTGATGCTCTCGGCATCGATGTTGACTCGGTGTCGGTCAAGGCCACCACCACCGACGGGCTCGGGTTCATCGGACGCGGGGAAGGGCTCGCCGCAGTGGCTGTGGTCACGGTGACCGCCCTGCCGTAACATTCCCCGATGCTCCGTCTCAACAGCACGCTGCACCGCGCCGTGGTCCCCTTCGAACCGAGGGATGAGGGGAAGGTGTCGATGTACGTCTGCGGGCCCACGGTCCAGGGTGCCCCCCACATCGGCCACGGGCGCTCTGCGGTCGCCTTCGATGTGATCCGTCGCTATCTGATGTGGAGCGGGCTCGACGTCACCTATGTCCGCAACATCACCGATATCGAGGACAAGATCATCGCCGCCGCCGCCGAGAGTGGCGAGAGCGTGGAGACTCTCGCCGAGAGGATGACGGACCAGTTCAGCGAAGGCTACGCGGCGCTCGGTGTCCTTCCCCCCGATCTCGAGCCCAAGGCGACCGAGCACATCGCCGAGATCATCGAGCTGATCCAGACCCTGGTCGACCGGGGACTGGCCTACCCGTCCGACGGTGACGTCTACTTCTCGGTTCGGGTCAAGGAGGATTACGGCAAGCTGTCCGGGCGCAACCCCGACGAGCTCCGTTCGGGATACCGCATCGAGGTGGGGGAGTCGAAGAACGACCCACTTGACTTCGCTTTGTGGAAGGGAGCCAAGCCTGGTGAGCCGTGGTGGGACTCGCCGTGGGGCCCGGGGAGGCCGGGATGGCACATCGAATGCTCGGCCATGGCCACCAAATACCTGGACGAGGGGTTCGACATCCACGGTGGGGGCAGCGACCTGATCTTCCCCCACCACGAGAACGAGATCGCTCAGAGCGAAGGAGCCTCTGGCACCACATTTGCTCGCTACTGGCTGCACAACGGGATGGTGAACTTGGGCGGGGAGAAGATGGCCAAATCGACCGGCCATCTCGTCGACCTCGCTTCCATCACGGCCAAGCACGGAGGGCGACCCATCCGTCTCCTCATGGTCAGAGCCCACTATCGGTCGCCCATCGAGTTCTCAGACGAGCTGATCGCCGAGGCCGAAGATGCGGTGGACCGTCTGCAACGGTTCCGGGAAAGAGCCACCCCCGGTCAGCCCGATCCGGAGGCAATCAAGGCGTTCAAGGAGGCCATGGACGACGACTTCGGCACGCCGCAGGTCGTCTCCCTCCTGTTCGAATTGGTTCGTGAGGGCAATCGCTCCCTCGACGACGGCGAAGAGGCATCGGCCATCGCCGGTGCGGTGGAGGAGATCGTGGGGGTGCTCGGGCTCGACGATGCCTCGATGCCCGAGGAGAGCGTCCTCGACCTGGGCGAACTTGCCAGCCGCTTCGGAGTCGAAGGCGATGGCGACGACCTCGTCGACAGGCTGGTACAACTCCGCGCCCGGGCCCGGGCGGACAAGAGATTCGACGATGCCGACGCCATTCGGCACGGTCTGGAGCAGGCCGGCGTCAGTCTGGAGGACGGCCCGCGTGGCACCCGCTGGGTACGGAAATAGGGTCGAAGGGCTGCATGCCGTCGCCGCAGCTGCTGCGGCCGGCCGGGTGCGAAGGCTTTGGGTCGAGAAGCGGCGGGCCGACCGGTCCGAGATCGGGTCGATCCTCGACCTCATCGGGAAGGACCAGACTTCGCTGGTCTCCGATGTGCGTTCGAGGGCCGAGACCGAGGCCCCCCAGGGAGTTGTCGCAGAGTGTGACCCGATCATGCCGACGCCGATCGACGACCTGGCCCTACCGGGGGCCGCCCTCGTGGTGCTCGACCACATCGAGGACCCGCACAATGTGGGCGCAGTCGCCCGTAGTGCCCTGGCGGCGGGGATGACCGGCCTGGTGATGTCGTCGAAGCGCGCCGCGCCTCTGTCAGCGGCTGCCTTCAAGGCTGCTGCGGGGGCGCTGGAGAAGATCCCGGTTTCGGTGGTGGGCTCGATCCCCGAGGCGCTGAACCGGCTCAAAGGTGGTGGAGTCTGGATCGTCGGGCTCGACGCGGGATCCGAATCCGGGCTGTTCGGTCTCGAGATCCTCACCGAGCCGGTGGCGATCGTGGTCGGCGCCGAGGGCTCAGGTCTCAGCGTCCTCGCCGCCAAGAGATGCGACGTTCTGGCGTCGATCCCCATGGCCGCCGGATCCGAGAGTCTCAATGCGTCGGTGTCCGCCGCCCTCGCCTGTTTCGAGGTGATGCGGGTCCGCGCCGCGGCCCCGGAGCAACTTCACTGAGCCCCTGGGACCGGATGATTTCACCCGCCGGCTCACTACTGTTGACCGGGCGCCGGGTTAGCTCAGTTGGCAGAGCAGCTGTCTTGTAAACAGCAGGTCGTCGGTTCGATTCCGGCACCCGGCTCCAACATTCACTCCCGAATCGGTTACCGCTCAATCGAGCTCGACACTGGCCCCGGTCACCGAGGCGACACTGGGGGCTCCGGAGATCATGCGGTATGCGATCAACCAGTTCAACACCAACAAACCAGCCCCGTACACGTAGCCACTGGCGCTTGTCGGGATCAGGAAGCCGATCGAGATCAACGCCAGGGCAACCATGGCGAGCCGGGTCATCGTCTGGGGCAGGAACGAGGCTCTTCGGAGCGAGACGCCGAAGCTGAGCCACCCCAGCACGAAGAGCAGGGAACCTATCGAGATCAGCGGCAGGCTCATCGCCTCTCCTCTCTCCAGCACCCGGAGCACGTCGCCACCGCTGGTGACTACGGCAGAAAGTGTGACCTCCGAGCCGACCAGGGCCGCCAACAGAACGCCACCGACGACGAGAAAGGTCCTGGCTCGCCGACTCCACCGCTCCTCGCCGGAGCCCTGCAACCGGTCGGAGATCACGAGGCTTGCGAGAAGGATGAGACCGATCCCAATGATGTACGTCAGGTGCGCTGCCTCCCAACGGAAGGGGGCGGCGATGACTGCTTCGGCCACCGTGCCGATCTCCAGGTAGGAGCGAACGAAGGGATGAGCCAATGCACCTGCGAGAAACACGACCGGCGCCAGGAACAGGAGCGCGACCTCTGCCCTCCTGGAGACCTTGCCCTGCATCACGACGTCTCCAGGTGGGCGACGGAGAGGACATTGCCGGCGGGGTCGGAGAACCAGGCGATCTGGCGATCCGGTGTCCGCACTATGCCCTTGTCGTCGGGCCCATACCCGTCGAACCGCAGGAAACGCACCCCGCGCGCGACCAGCCCATCGACAGCTTCATCGATGTCCTCGACCACGAAATTGAGAATCGTGTGGGAAGCAGGGATGTGATCGGGTTTCGGATAGACCAACACGTCGTATCCATTCATCGGATGGAGCCAGAGTGCGCCGGACTCTTCCGACACCTTCATCCCGAGCGTCTCGCCGTAGAATTCCTGCGCCGCCGCCACATCGTCCACCGAGAAGCTGGGCAGGACCTTGGTGTCGCCGAACATGTCTCCTCCCTTCGGTCTGATCATCTAAACCTACGGCTGAAAACACCCGGTGTCATCGGGCAAATACTCCATTTGAGAGTCGTCGCCGACTCGGTAGATCTACCTAGACCAGATGATGCCGATGGGCGAAGGCGGTGGCGCCGGCGCGAGTGGAGACTCCCAGCTTGGTGAAGACGCTGCCCACATGGCTGTCTACGGTCTTCACCGCCACGGTGAGCTCTTCGGCGATCGACTTGTTGGTCACACCCGAAGCCAGCAGTCGAAGCACCTCCAGCTCTCGGTTGGTGAGACCGTAGGTCGAAGCCGTGGAGCCTGGCTCGAGCTGCATGAGGTCCGGTCCCGCCTTCAGCCGAGTGAAGATTCGGCGAGCCTCATCTTGCTCCAAGGTCGCAGTGTCCTCATCTCCGAGGGTCCGGCAACATCGGGCGATGAGCAAGCGGCTGCGCGCCTCCTCATGGGCCAGGCCAAAGTGGCGCCACACACGACACGCCTGACGCAGCCGCTGTAGAGCAGCCCCGATATCGCCCTCAGTGAGAAGAACAGCACCGCGGGCGTGCTGTGCCATCGCCGCCAGGATCGGTGTCGGGTGAGTCGTGGCGATCTCCTCTAGTTCCATCGCCGCCTCGGCGGCGGCCGTCGCGTTCCCTGACGCGAGCAGGATCTCCACCTGGGCAGGGAGCATCTTGGCCCGCTTCAGCCGCTGTTGGGTTTCCCCCAAAGCCCGACCGATCAAGGCGAGGGCCGCTCCTATGTTGCCCTCCGCCAGGCGGAGAAGAGCCAGACCCGGATTCGGATCGACACCCAGGCGGCTGGCCTCTCTGTAGGCGACTCTTGCGCCGTCCAGGTCCCCTCGAAGACGCAGGACCTCACCTTGTCGATAATGAGCGGCCGCCGCGGCCGGGATATCCGCGTCGGCGATGAGGCCCTCGCAGGCGCGTCTTCCTGCCTCCAGCGCCTCATCCCATCTCCCGACGCGTTGATCGACCGTCGCCCTGTGCGCCAGGGAGCGGGACTGGAAGGCGATCATTCCCTGCTGCAGATCACACCATTCCTCGAAGGTCTCGACCCACTCCCGGAAACGGCGAAAGTCGAATGCCTCGTCAGCGGTGTCGATGGCCGAGGCCAGGACGACACCGGCGATCGAAGGGGCGACGTCCCCGGCGATCACCAGCGCCACGGCCTCGTCGAGCTGCACCAAACCCTCCTCGGCGCGCTCTGACCTGGTCAACGTGCGCCCTCGAACAACGAGGCCGAAAGCGAGGAGATCGGGATCGGAGAACCTGCGGGCTGCCTCCACCGCCCGGGCCGAAGCATCGGCGGCGAGGTCGAGGTCTCCTTCCAAGACGAGCTGTTCATAGGCCACGGGTATCAGGAGATAACCTCGTTCGGCGCACTCTTCCTCAGACTCGACGAGAGCCGAGGCCTGAGCGACCCATGCCGAGCAATTGGTCAGCGAGGCGGGCAGACACCCGGTGGCCTCAGCTAGCTCCCCGGTGCTGATCTGGTCGAACCCGATCCTGATGGCGCACAGCGCCGCCCGACGCGGGTCCCCGCTGTTGAGGTAGATCTGATAGGCACGCAGCCGTGCATGTTTGCTCTCCCCGTCCTTGCCGCGGAGGTGAGCAGCGGTAGCCAGGAGCTCCAGATCCTTGGAGTCGAGAGGTGAGTGAAGGTCCAGGAGGCTCAGCCCCTCGTAGGCGTCATCCCATCGACGGCCGACGATGAGAGACCGCGCCTCCTCGAGCGAGATGCCACCGGCATCCCCACCGTGGTCGGAGGCGGTTGGCCACCAGCCGGAGCGAACAGCCATGACAAGAACCCTACCGGCGGGCCTTCGGGAGGGCAGTCTCAGGCGAGATGTCGTTCCAGGTGGGACCGGAGTATGTCGATGATTCGTGGAGATGCTCTCGAGAACGACCGTCGACGTCCAACACTCCTCGCTGGAGAACTTCCTTGACGAGTACCAGCAGATACGCCTGCTGGTCAGCGGGGCCGGCATACTCCTGGTGGGTGCCTTCGTGGTCGGCGGCTGGTGGCAGGACGGATCGCCGTTGCCAAACCTCGCCGCGCTGTATTGATTGCCGCTCATGCGGCTTGGTGCCGATCGCGTCGTATCCGCGCTCCCAGGGCAATGCTGCTCATGGACACCACCCTGCTCGGCGCCATCATGCTCACCATTCCCGACTCCACCCCGGTGATGACCGGGACCATGGCCTTCCTCGCCTTGTTGATAGCCCTCTTCACTCAGGGCAAGTGGATGATCGGGCTGCTGGTCTACATGACGGCCTGGTACGTTGCCGCTTACCTCGCCGGCGCGGGTGTCTCGGCCGAATCGGTGGGAGTAATGGCCGGGGGGTTGCTGACGGTGGCGGCCGTGGTCGCGGTGATGATCAGCGTTCGTCGTTGGCTGGGACGTCTCGATGCCGCTCGCTCCCAGATGGTCGGAACGGTGAGCCACGAGCTGCGCAACACCCTCACCGGAGTTTTGGGGCTGACCGAGGTGGTGGCGACGATGGAGGATCTCGAGCCGGCGGAGGCACGCGAGCTAGTCACGATGGCGCATCAGCAGGCGGTGGACGCCAACGAGATCGTGGAGGACCTTCTCACCGTGTCGAGGCTGGAGGGCTCGGCGTTGACCACCAGCAGCGAAGCGGTCGACGTCAATGAAGAAGTAGTCGTCACGGCGCGACGGTTCGAGGGGACGGGGACCGACATCGGGCTGGACTTGGGCGACGATCTCCCGCCGGCACTGGCAGACCCCTTGCGCTTGCGACAGACGGTCCGGAACCTGATCTCCAACGCCATCCGCTACGGCGGTCCCATGGTCGTCGTCACCACCGGTCAGAGTGGGGACGCCATCCAGGTCGCGGTGCGCGACAACGGTGATGGGGTCCCCCTGGAGGACGAGGCCAGCATCTTCCTCCCCTACCGCCGCTCGACTCGAGGCCGGAGGGACGCCGCCTCGATCGGGCTCGGATTGTGGGTCTGTCGTCAGCTCGCTCATGCGATGGGCGGCCATCTGGTCTATCAGAGACGAGAAGGGTGGACCGAGTTCATGCTCTCCATCCCGGCGAGACCTCCCGACGAAGACTCGACTTCCGAGTCGGCCGCGGTTCGCGCTCCCCGTCGATCCGCGCCGTCCCCTGCCTCCGGTGGGCCGGGTTCGCTCCTCGCCAGCGTCGCGATCTAGTCGCCCCTCTCCTCGACCAGCAGCAGGTCCCGGACCCAAATCCTCAGTTAGCACCTGGTCCAGAAATACCCTCACCACGATGCTGAGTGATGGGGATAGGGCGATTCTCGAGTTCGAGCGTGGTTGGTGGCTGGTGCCGGGCCCGAAGGACCAAGCCATTGAGTTGGTACTCGGTCTTCCCTCTGGTTCCTATTACGAGCACCTGATCAGGATCATCGGGTTGCCGCACGCAGTTCGATTCGACCCGCTCACGGTGGCCCGGGTCAAGGCCCTGATCGAGGCCGATCCAGAACCGGAGGCGGTGTCATGACCCGGGGACGACACGCCGCCGAGTCGAAGGGCTCGTTCTATCGCGACCTGGTGATGATGATCGTCGGCATTCTGTTGGTCGGTGCCGCAGTCTTCTTGATCCTCTACTTCGTCAACAGCAATCCCGAGCCCGTGGCCGGGGACACCACCGGCCCTAGCGACTCGACCAGCACCACCACCACATCGACCGTGGTCACCTCGACGACGCTCTCCGGGACGACCTCGACCTCCACCGCACCCACCACGACCACATTGCCGGTCCGCCCTCCTCAAGAGGTGCGGGTCGTGGTGCTCAACTCGGTCGGGTTGGCAGGCGCCGCCGGGCGCAAGACCCAGGAGCTGGCCGACTCCGGCTATCAGACCCAGCAGGCAGGCGACCTAGAGCCCGAACAGGACCCGTCACGGATCTGGTATCGGGCGGGCTTCGCCCCCGAGGCCAACGAGCTACTCGAGTTCCTGCCCGGGGCGACAGTGGAGCCGTTGCCCGATTCCGAGCTCGAGCCGGGGGCAGACGTTGTGCTGGTCCTGGGTACCGGCTACACGGAATGACCCGTCGCAACAAGGGATCCCGCCGCTCTGTTCCCAGAGCGTGGGTCTTGCCGGCGTTGGCGTCGACTCTGCTGCTCGTTGCGGTCTTCCTGGGTTATCTCAGTCGGTCCGTCGTCCACGACCTCGTCGCCTGGTGGCCGGTCTGGCTGGTCCTGGTGATCCTGGTGATGCTCGTCCGTGGCCGTCGATGGGGGCGGGTACGAGTGTCGGCACTGGTCGCCATTGTCTGGCTTGGGGTAGTCGCTCTCTTCGTCACCGGGCACATCCTGGGATGGGCTGCGATGCCGTCGGCATCCACCGATCTCAACGGCCCTCAGGGCGGTTCGGTCTCCACCGGTGCCCTCTCCGCTCGGATCGCCGGTGCGCTGCAAGTGGGGTCCGGGCAATCCGGGTTTCTCTATGCAGTCGAGCCGTTGCGACGCGGGGGCGAGATCGGTCCGCCGGTGGCAGTGGAGCAACTGCAGGGGGCAAACATCGCGGTGGTCCTCGATGATGCGCCCGACCCGGGTCTCTATACCTACGCCGGTTGGGAGATCGACCTCGATGAGAGCCCGACGTGGAGTCTTGCCCTGGGAGGGGACATCACAGCCGACCTGAGCCGACTCCGGCTCACCTCGTTGCAGCTCGACGGTGAGGGGTCGGTCGAATTGGGTCAGCCCACCAACAGCGTGGTCGTGACCGTTGCCGGTGACTTCGAGCTCGTCGTCCCTTCTGGAGTGGCAGCGCGCGTGGTTGGCCAGGCCACCGTCCCTGCTGACTGGATCGAGGTGGATGACGGGTTCGAGAGCCCGGTCGCCGGCATGGGATGGGTGATTTCGGTCGGTCAGGAGACCTCGCTGAGAGTCGTGAGCGGTTAGGGCCTCCCGGGATGCGAGCCGGGGCGCGACCCGTGCCTAGTTACAATCCCGGCCTGTGCCCTCCGACCGGCTGAGACGTATCGCACTGATCGTTTGGATCGCCGTGGGGGCGGTGGCACTTGGCTACGTGCTGTTGATCGTCGCCGGGTCGATAAGGGTGATATGGCTACCGGTCGCCTTTGGTGCAGGGATCGTCTTCCTCCTCGAACCGGTGGTGCGCGTCTTCGAGCGGATGAGACTGCCCCGGCCAGTGGCGGCGATCCTCGCTCTACTGGCATTGATCGCGATGGTCCTTGCCATCTTCTTCCTGGTGCTGCCCACCATCAGACAGCAGGCGGCGGAAGTGGGGGAGAGGCTGCCTGATCTGTACCTGGCCGGGATCAGC
The DNA here is from genome assembly GCA_035462175.1 of Acidimicrobiia bacterium. Taxonomy (GTDB): domain Bacteria; phylum Actinomycetota; class Acidimicrobiia; order Spongiisociales; family ZC4RG35; genus JARDZU01. The sequence continues at coordinate 82,055 of DATHUP010000073.1, forward strand.
TGGGTACGTGAGGTTGGTGGGAATCTCGGTCTCAACGTGGACGAGCTGCTCAGCCAGGAGGCAATCGAGCAGTGGCTCAACGATCCGGCGAACCAGGAGACGGTGCAGAACCTCTTGTTGGGCTTCGGTGCCGGTGCGGGCCAGGTGATCATCGGGGTGGCCGAGGCGGTGGCCGTTCTCGGGTTGGCGCCAGTACTCGCCCTCTACATCTTGATCGACCTGGAGAGGTTCAAGGCCAATGCCCTCGAGGTGACGCCTCCCAAGCACAGAGAGGAATTCGCCTTCGTCTCCGGTCAGGTGGGCACCGCCCTCGGCTCGTTCGTCAGGGGTCAGCTGCTGGTCGCCTTCATCGTCGGTTTTGCATCCAGTATCGGCATGTGGGCGATCGGTCTGCCCTTCTGGCTGCTGATCGGGATCATCGCCGGCTTCCTCAACCTGATCCCGTTTCTCGGGCCGGTGGTCGGCGGTGCTCTCGCTGCGTTGGTGGCCCTCCTCAACGGAGACGTGACCCAGGCGATCTGGGCGGTGCTCATCATGACCGCCATCCAGCAGGTCGACAACCATGTGATAACGCCACTGGTACAGCGGGCCAGGGTCAATCTGTCACCTCTGGTGATCGTGCTTGCCCTGGTGATCGGGGGGACTGTGGCCGGTCTGCTCGGGGTCTTGGTGGCGGTGCCGATGACCGCCGCGATTCGGATCATCGTCGGGCATCTGTGGCGAACCAGGATCCTCGGCGAAACCTGGGGTGAGGCCAGTCAGCACATGATCGAGTTCACCGAGCCCCCGGACCGGATCGCCGGGATTCGACGACGTCACCCCAACCAGTCCCGTCTGTTCGACACCCAGGAGCTTCCTCCCCTCGTTGACGAGGTCAACGAGTGACGGAAGCGGTACTCGGTACTCGGTACTCAGTACTCGGTAATCAGTACTGAGTACGGCGATGTCTGAGGCGAAGCCTCAGACATCGCCTAGGTAGGCGGCGCGCATCTGCGGGTTGGCCAACAAGGCCTGTGAGGTGTCGCTGAGCACGATGTTGCCCGACTGGAGGACATATCCCCGGTCGGCGATGGTGAGGGCCATGTTGGCGTTCTGCTCGACCACGAACACCGTGGTGCCGGCGTTGTTGATCCTCTGGATTATCTCGAAGTTCTGTGCGACCAGCACAGGGGCGAGACCCATCGACGGCTCGTCCATGAGCAGGACCTTGGGCCGGGCCATCAAGGCCCTTCCCATCGCCACCATCTGCTGCTCGCCACCGGAGAGGGTGCCCGCCTTCTGGGTGAGACGTTCCTTGACCCGGGGGAAGATCTCGAACACCCGGTCGAAGTCGGGATCCAGGTTCTCGCCGTCACGCAGATAGGCCCCGATCTCGAGGTTCTCTCGCACCGTCATCCGCTTGAACAGCCGCCGGTTCTCAGGGACCATGGTCAGCCCGTGGCCGACCCGTTGCGCCGTGCTCCAGTCGTTGACGTTCACACCGTCGAGATACACCGCCCCCGCCGATGGCTTCAAGTACCCGAGCATCGTCTTCAGGGTGGTTGTCTTACCGGAGGCGTTGCCACCGAGCAGGCACACCATCTCGCCGGCGTAGATGTCGATGTCCACGTCCTTGAGGATGTGGACCGGCCCATAGTGGGTGTCGACCCCTTTGAGGGAGAGGACCGGGATCCGCTCGCTCACGCTCCCAACTCCGCGGGACGGCCGAGGTAGGCCTCGATCACCTTCTCGTTGGTAGAGACCTCGTCGTAGGTCCCCTCGATCAGCTTGACCCCATGATCGAGCACGACGACCCGATCGGAGACGTTTCGCACCACCTGCATGTCGTGCTCGATGAGGACGATGGTGTAGCCCTTCTCGCTGCGCAGTCGGCCGATCAACTCGGTCAACTCGATGGTCTCTCTCGGGTTCATCCCTGCCGTGGGCTCGTCGAGGAGGAGAAGCCGAGGGTCGGTGGCCATGGCCCGGGCGATCTCGAGCCGTCGACGGTTAGCGTAGGAGAGCATCATGGACAGCTGGTCGTGTCGGTAGCCGGCCAGCCGGGTGCCGAAGAAGGAGAGCACATCCCTGGCCTTCTCCTCGATGGCGGCCTCTTCTCGCCTCTGTGACGGTGTCTTGAAGATGGCGCCGAACAGCCCGGCCTTGGTGCGGCTGTGTTGGCCGACCATGACATTCTCCAGGACCGTCATCGCCGGGAACAGCCGGACGTTCTGAAAGGTCCTCGCCATCCCCAGCTGGAGGATCTGGTTGGGACGTAGCCCCCCGATGTTCTGCCCGTCGAAGACGATGGAGCCCTCGTCTGGACTCTCCATCCCGGTGATCAGGTTGAAGAAGGTGGTCTTCCCGGCGCCGTTTGGGCCGATGACGCTGACGATCTCACCCTCGTCGACATAGATGTCGAGCCCGTTGATGGCGCGCAGCCCCCCGAACGCCTTGCTCAGCCCTTCGATCCCCAGTAGCGGCATCAGGCAGTCCCCTCCGGCACTGCTTCGGCCGAGCCCTTCTCCCCGTAGATCTCGAGCCAGGCATCCTGGGCCAACTCTTCGGAGTGCAGCTCCTGGGCCCTGCGCTTGCTGGGAATGAACCCTTCGGGGCGTTTCAACATCATGGCGATGAGCAGCACCCCGTAGAACAGGAACTGGTACTCGGAGAACTCGCGCAGGAGATTGGGGAGCACGATGAGGACCAGGGCGCCCAACGCGACACCCGGGACGCTCCCCATACCACCGACAATGATGATCACCAGGATCGTGATCGAGACGACGATGTCGAAGGAGTGGGGGAACACAGAGCCGATCTGGGAGCCGAAGAGGGCGCCACCGAAACTGGCCAGGACGGCCCCCACCACAAAGGCAGACAACTTGGCTGTGACGATGTTCACTCCCATCGCCTCGGCCACCGACTCGTCCTCCCGCATCGCCATCCAGGCTCTGCCCCAGCGTGACTTCTGCACGGCGAGGGTGATATAGGCCGCCAGCAGGACGAAGAGGAACACCGGGTAGAAGTAGTCCTGTGGAGTGCTGAAGGTGAAGGGCCCGATCTGGAGATCGGGGATGTTGGTGATCCCCTGTGCCCCACCGAAGTAGGGGGCGAGCCACTCCGAGTTGAGCAGGATGCGGGCGATCTCACCGAAGCCAAGCGTGACGATGGCGAGATAGTCGCCCCGCATCCGAATCACAGGAGTGGCCACAACGATCCCGGCGATGGCCGCTGCCAGCATCACGAAAGGCAGCGCCGCCACCAGGGTCAGCTCGGGGGAGAGGGCGGGAGACTGGGGGGAGGTGAGGATGGCACCGGCATACGCCCCCACCGCGAAGAAGGCCACATACCCGAGGTCGAGGAGCCCGGCGTATCCGACCACGATGTTGAGCCCGAGGGCCATCAGCAGAAAGATGCCGGCGGTGACCAGGATCTGGCTGACGAACGGGCCCATGAGCTGGGGAATGAAGTAGAGGACGACGAGGATGACGGCGGCAACGCCGATCTGCCACCTCATCCGTCTGTTCTTGGGCATGCCCTGGACTCGTTGACGGAGATTGGTATCGCGGCTGCGGAGGAAGAAGTAGACCGCAAACGAGACCACGAGCACGATCGAGGCGCCAAGCACGGTAAGGGCGCCACCCCGGCTCGTGTAGAGGAGGTCGATCACGAAGTCCACGTTCAATCCGGTGAACAGCTGACCGAAGAGATCGGTGAACAGGGAGAACACGACCACCCAGATCAGGGCTGGGAGCAGCGAACGTCGAAGACGCTCGGGGAGGAGGTGGAGCGAGGCCCCGAGTGCGGCGGCGAAGGCGGAGACGAGGACAACTGCGACAATCGACACCCCCAGCGGCATGCCGAAACCGAGGATCTCGGACAGTTCCGGCGAGAGCTCGATGAACACCCCGCGTAGGTCGAACACCGTCATCACGACCAGCATGAGGCCGACACAGAGACCACCGATAAGCCCGGCGAGGGCGCCTGCCATGACGTTGCGACCCCCCACTCTGGCCGGGGCGAAGCCTTCCAGGGTGGGTGGGGGCTGCGCGGCCATCCAGCCGAAGCCCGCCGCGACCAGATAGATGAACATCGTGCCCAAGGGCAAAACGGGCTCGATCACCGAGCGGGCCTGGAAGGTGGCCACGATACCGGTGGCCGCTACCAGCACCATCGCCGCTCCTCCAGCCAACCCGAGCCGGAGGGCACGCCGCATTTCGATTGGGGGTGCTGGCCTCAGCTCGGCTTCCGTCGCAGGAACTTCGACAACTTGGGACACCGACTACCCCCTCTCCTGGGCGAGACGCTCACCGAGGATGCCGGTGGGTCTGAAGATCAGCACCATCACAAGCGCCGCGTAGGCCACCACGTCCTTCAGCTGGCTGAAGGCCGGGATCTCATACCCGGCCAGGACCAGGCTGGGCCCGACCGACTCGAAGATGCCCAGACTCACCCCGCCCAACATCGCTCCGACGATGTTGCCGATGCCACCGAGCACCGCCGAAGTGAAGGCCTTGATGCCGGGGAGGAACCCGGAGAAGAAGTTCAGACTGGGAAAGACGAGTCCCCAGAGGGCACCGGCCACGCCGGCCATCGCTCCTCCGATGGCGAACACCGTGACGATGGTCTTATCCACGTTGATCCCCATCAGCGCCGCGGTCTCCGGGTCCTCGGACACTGCTCGCATCGACTTCCCGGTTCGGGTGCGCTCCACGAAGAGGTATAGACCCAGCATCATCATCAACGAGGCGATTATCACCACCACCTGGGAGCGGAGGATCACGAAGCCCGCGAACTCCCAGCTACCCCTGAGCGGTTCCATCCTCGGAAAGGCCTTGTTGCCCGGTCCAACCAGGCCACGTACCAGGTATTGAAGGGTGAATGAGGCGCCGATCGAGGTGATCAGCGGAATCAGCCTCGGTGACCCTCGCAGTGGCCGGTAGGCGACCCGCTCGACGACCACCGCCACCGAAGTCGACGCCACCATCGCCGAGACCATGACGATGAGTAGGGATAAGGCGGGGTTGGCGACCCAGAGACTGGTCGTGGCCAGCCCGTTGGCGACGAAGAAGGCGGTCATCGCCCCGATCATGAACACTTCGCCATGAGCGAAGTTGATGAATCTGAGCACCCCGTAGACCATCGTGTAACCAAGGGCGATCAGGGAATAGACCGAGCCGGTGGAGACGCCGAAGACGATGAGATCGCGCCATTGGGAGGCAGTGAGTCTTCCAGACGAGATGCTCAGATAAGACCCATAGAGGATGACGACCAGGACAGCGATCCTGAGTCCCCAGAGAAAGATGCTGACCGGCGTGATGCGGGAGGCGCGCCGAGTGGGGCGAACATCGACTGTGGCGGCTTGTGCCATCTAACGGCCTCCCCTCCATTTAGGTCGCCCGGTGCCGCGCAGGCACGGCACCGGGCAATGACCGACCTCTGGGCTTAGAAGCCGAGGTCTTCCGATGTGTAGGTGACGAGCACGTTCGCAAACACTGCGGCGACATCCGCTGTGTCTGCGGTGTTCTGCAGGATGTTGATGCTCGGAGCCGCACAGTCACCGAACTCGTCGCATCTCAGAGTTCCGGTGAGACCCTCGTAGGTCATGCTGTGCAGTGCGTCCCGAACGCCCTGCAGATCGATGACCAGTGTCCCACCGTCGTCGGTGCTGGCCATCTCGATGGCGTCGAACAACATGTTCGTCGCGTCGTACGCGTGGCCGTTGAACGGCGCGATAGGCGGTTCCCCGTATGCCTCCTCGTACTTCGCAAGGAACTCCGCGTATTCCGGGGTCTCCGGTGTCGACGGACCCGAGAAGTACATACCTTCGGACTGGGGCAGCGCGACGAAGGTGTCTGAGAGGAGCCCATCGGCGCCCATCAGGATCGTCTCTTCCAAGCCTGCCACTTCTGCCGCCTGCTCAGCGATGAAATCACCTGCCGGCTGGAAGATCGGGAAGAAGACGAGCTCCGCACCCGCCGCCGCTACCTCGGTCAAGACCGGACGCATGTCTGTCTGATCCGCGGTCACCGCGGTGCTGATGACGATGGTCCCACCCAAGTCCGCGAAGGCACTCTCGAAGGAGCTGGTCAAGCCCTGGGTATAGGGATCGCCGTCATTGATCGTGGCCACGTTGGTCAGTCCGAGTTCCTCGAATACGAACGTCGCCGCCGCAGCACCCTGGATGGCGTCGTTGTGAGCGGTCCGGAAGTAGCCCTGGTGGTGCTCAGGCCCTTCGTTGCCGGCCAGGTCCGAAGTGAGCACCGGGGAGGTGTTCGATCCGGAGATCAACACCCGACCTGCCGAAGTGACCACGTTGGACGCCGGAACACCGGCACCAGAACAGCTGGTTCCTACGACTCCGACCACCTGCGGGTCGGCGATGATCCTGGTTGCGCCGGTTTGGCCGCCTTCGGCGTCACACAGATCGTCTTCCTGGAAGGCAATCTCGATGGGATGGCCCAGGATCTCAGCCCTGTCGGCGACCGCGATCTCGGTTGCTCGCACCTGGTCGGTGCCCAGACTGGCATTGGGTCCGCTGATCACCTGCAGGGTCGCAATCTTGATCGGCTCGCCTTCTGCTACCTCGATCACTCCCAGCTCACCCGGCTCCATCGGCTCCTCTTCGCCGGCCGTGGTCGTGGGCTCCTCTTCACCAGCGGTGGTGGTCGGCTCCTCGGTTCCAGCAGTCGTCGTGGTCTCGTCCTCGCCACCCTCTCCGCCACCACAGGCGGCGATTACGAGCGTAAGGACGGCCAAGAGCGCGAGAAGCTTCAGGCCTCTCTTGGTTTTCATTTGTTTCCTTCCTCCATTTGCTATGGACGGCGCAGTAGAAGCCACGCCGTAGCGCGACTTTAGACTCAATTTCGGTCTCAGGCATCAAAGATCTGTGCCCGTGCTGCCCTCGATTGCGTACCTTTGCAGCGTGGTGATGACCCCGAATGTGGTCGAGGACGCCCGCGAGTCACACGATCGGGTGCCGCCCGCCCGCCCTCGTTGGACCTGGCTATTGGTCGGTCTCGTGATCGGCGCCGGAGCTGCCTTCCTGATGATTGGCGTCGACCCGCCTGTGCCTTCTCCCGTCTCCAGCGACACGGGTCCAGGTGTAGGCCCGAGTGTGGGCGGGATCGCCGACGCGGTCGAGGGTTTCCCCGACGGTTTGATGGCGGTGACCCGGAGCAACGGGCAGAGTCTCGAGTTGATGATCTGGCCGTTGCAGGGAGAGCCTCACGAACGCGCAATTCCGGTGGGCGTGGCCCGTCCCCCCGGCCCGGTCGACTTCGACCACTCGGGGCGTCGGATCGCCACGTTGTTGCCCATGCCGGAAACGGAGCTGGGTGTCCTCTACGCCGGGATCCCCGAGAATGCGGAGATCGTCGCGACAGGGGTCACCGGGTATGCCTGGCACGACTCTGTGCCCTACGTGCTCGCCTACACCACCTTCGCCGACGACGAACTCTTTCTGTGGGTCATGCGTCCAGGCAGCAGGGAGCCGGAGCTGGCCGCCCGAGCTGTCGGCATTGACGGGTCGGTCTCTGCTTGGGGCGACTGGGGATACGTCGTGCAGGATCGGATTGGGGAGGGCGCGATCCTGTTCACCCCGTCCGGGGAGATCAAGGACAGCCACCCGGGCCGGATTCTGACCTCCTATCGAACCGGGTGGCTCGCTGTAGATAACGAGGGATTAGAACTGCTCAGCTCCGGAGGGGGCGTGAGAGGGCTGGGCCGGGGCGGCCTCAATGACGAGGTGCTGGCCGGACGGTTCTCCGACGACGGGGAGAAACTCGCCTTGCTCATCAGCGATGGGGTTCTCGTGTTCTCGTTGGACGACGACTCGGTGTTGCTCGAGTCGGGGGGCAGGCCTGGTCTACCCCAGCTCGCTTGGAGCTCCGACGGCCGCTTCGTTATCTATCCGGGCGAGCGTGGCGTCTGGGCGATCGACACGGTCGATGGTGACTTCGAGGCGGTCCTCACCGACAGAGTCTTCACCGGTCTGTCAACCACACCAATCGGTGGCTCGTAATCTTCCTCGATGCCCAAGTTCCATCTGCTCAGCGCCGGTTATGGGGGAGACCGTGTCGCCTCGACGGTTTCGCTCGTCGAGTGCGAATCCTCCTTGATCGTGATCGACCCCGGCATGGTGGCGTCGACTTCTGTCATCCTCGACCCGATCAGGGAGCTGGGGAGGGCTCCCGAGGAGGTCACCGACGTGATCATCTCGCATCACCATCCCGATCACACCATCAACATCGCCTTGTTCCCCAACGCCAGGGTCCACGACCACTGGGCGGTCTACAAAGACGACCAATGGACCAAGCGCCCGGCCGAGGGATTCGAGGTCGGCGACGGGGTGACCCTCTGGGAGACACCGGGACACACGGCACAGGACATAACAACCATCGTCGAGGACGGGGACCAGACCATCGCTTTCACTCACCTGTGGTGGTACGAAACGGCTCCATTCGACGACCCGATCTGCACCGACCCGGCCGGGTTGCACATCTGCCGGGAACGGGTGTTGGAGGTGGCCACACTCATCGTCCCGGGACACGGGGAGCCTTTCATCCCGGGCGATTCCACCTCCCGCTGAGTCCCTGAGAGCGCCTTTCCGTCCACGACACCCACCGCGAACCGGTAGATTGACATCAACGAGAAGACGGGACGCCTCATGACAGCAGGAAGTTTTGTGTGGAAGGGTCGATTGGGGCCTCTTGATCTGATATTGGGTGAGGACACCTTCGCCCCGACGACGATCTCGACGCTGGTAGCCGAGGCGATGGATGTGGACGAAGGCGAAGTGGTCATCGACGTCGGTACCGGCACCGGCGTTTTGGCCATAATCGCGGCCAAGCTCGGGGCATCCCGGGTTCTGGCGATCGACAGCAGCCCAAGTGTGCGCGAGGTTGGCCTGGCAAATGCCGAGGTGCATGGCGTGGCCGACAAGATCGAGTTTCTCCACGGTGACCTCTTTGATCCCCTTGCCGAGGATGTCGAAGCAGACGTGATCATCGGTGACGTCTCCGGTGTCCCCGACTCCCTGGCCAAGGTGAGCGGCTGGTTCCCGAGCGGTATCGGCGGCGGTCCTCGAGGCAGTGAGCTTCCCATCCGCATGTTGCGCGAAGCGGTGCGGCGGCTCCGGCCAGGGGGACGGGTATTTCTCCCTACCGGCAGTCTTCAGGACGAGAGCGCCATCCTGGAGGCGGCCCGAGGCATCTACGACAAGGTGGCCAAGTTCGCGGAGCGGATGATCCCCCTCCCTTCGGTGCTGGCCGAGAGCGAAACCTTGAGGTCGCTGATGTCCGACGGCATCGTTCATCTCGTTCCCAAGGGCTCAAGACTGCTTTGGGAGTCGAGGGTATGGAGACTCTCCGGGTTCGCCTCCGGCGACGCATCTTGACCCCGGTGCCCTCGGCTTCGACCTGGTAGCGGATGGCCGGATCAGGGCGAACCGAGGAACTGGCGCCCAAGGACGCCTATCTGGCCGAAGCCGAGGGTTCGGTCCTCGGCGTCGGAGACGGGGGCCTTCTCCTCGACCGCACCGTTTTCTACGCCCGCGGCGGCGGCCAGCCGGGCGACACGGGCGTCATCCGCTGGGATGGGGGCGAGGTGGAGGTGATCGACACGATTCGCAGAGAGGGCATGCCCTTCCACGTCGTGGCCGAAGGTGCGCATCTTCCCGACCTCGGGACCCCGGTCTACGGGTCGATCGATTGGGAGCGGCGTTATCGCACCATGAGAACGCACACCGCCCTCCACGCTTTGTCCGGGGTGATCTTCCGGGACTTCGGGGCCAAGGTGACCGGGGGGAACATGGAGCCCGGCGTCGCCCGCATGGATTTCGAGCTCGACGGCATCTCGATCGAGTTCGGCCAGCAGGTGGAACGGAAGCTGAACGAGGAGCTAGTCCGGGGATATCCGACCGAGGTTCTGTACCTGGCCCGGCAAGAGGCCCTGAAAGACCCCGACCTGATCCGGACCAAGGTCAACCTGATCCCGGAGTGGGTGGAGGAGATCCGCGTGATCGACATAGTCGGCCTCGATCGTCAGGCCGACGGTGGCACGCATGTCGCTTCGACCCTCGAAGTGGGCGAGGTGCGGGTGGTCAAGACCGAATCGAAGGGCAAGGCGAACAAGAGGATGCGCATCGAGATCGGTGACAGCCGCTAGCTTCCGCATTCGATCGCCAGCGAAAGGCAAACCATGAGCGTGATCGTCGGTTATCTCTCCTCGGAAAGAGGGCAAAAGGCTCTCGAGGTGGGGATCGAGGAGGCAAAGCTGCGCAACACCGACCTGGTGGTCGTCCACTCGCTGCGTGGCGCGGGCAAGAGCGACGACGAGGACGTGATCCAGAGCGATCGCGATCTCAACGCCCTCGACGAGATGCTCTCGAAACAGGGAGTGGTCTTCTCCATCCACAATTACGTTCGAGGCAACGAACCTGCACAGGACATCGTCCGGGCCGCCGAGGAGCTCGGTGGCGAGCTGATCGTCATCGGTCTTCGCCAGCGGACCTCCGCCGGGAAGTTCATCCTCGGGTCGAACGCTCACGACATCCTCATGGACGCCCCCTGCCCGGTGCTCACCGTCCGGGTCTGAGCTGGTGGCCCGAGGGGCCGATTTGTCGGTCCAAGTACCAAGGACCTAGTACCAAGTACTGAATGATCGACTTCGTCCTCGGGCTCTTCCTGGCCGGTTTGCTGGTCCGGGGCTGGCTTCGGGGCCTGGTCAGGGAGGCGCTGGACCTGGTGGCACTCGTCGCCGGGCTCTGGATCGCGTTCAGGTTGAGCGGGCCGCTCGGCGAGTTCCTCACAGAACGATTCGAGGTGGCGCCCGAGGTGGCCACGATCGGGTCCGGGGTCGCCCTTTTCATCCTCTTCGGGCTGGGCATGAGCGTCGCGGCCCACTTCCTTTCCGGGGTCATGAGGCTTCCCGGCCTGAACCTGGTCAATAGGGTCGGCGGCGCCGCGGTGGCTGCATTCTGGGGCATCGCCATCGTCCTCGTCGTCGTCAACGTGGCCCGGGTCCTTCCCGGGGAATGGGGTGCGAGGTTCGAGGACTCCACGGTGGCCGGGGCGATCGCCGGGCCGGACGCCATCCCTCAGTTGGTCTTCGAGCGAGTGGCTCCCAGTGGTGTTCTCGGGTCGTTGGCGGCGATCCAGGGCATCTTCGGGGCGAACCGAGCGGTCCCCGAGGGGACCGATGCCCTGAGCTTTCCCCCGGCGGGGGCGGACGAGGTGCGTCAGGTGAGGGAGGAGACGGAGCTGGTGCTGGAGAGGGTCAACGAATTCCGCACCGGTCAGGGTCTGTCTGCCCTGGGCCGCAGTTCGAGCCTCGACGCCATCGCCGAGGCACGCGCGGTCGAGATGTACACCGGGGGCCGTCTCTCCCGGGATCATCCGCCGGGTGGCAGCGTCGTCACCTACACGACCGCGGCGGGTCTCCGTCTACTCGCCGTGGGCGAGAACCTCGCCCTGGCCAGCAGCAGCCGGGCCGCCTTCGATGCCATGCTGGGCTCACCCACCGCCCTCACCCAGTTCGGCGTCCCCACCTACGACCGAACCGGCCTATCCGTCGTCGACGGCCCCACCGGCCGCCTCGTCCTGATCGTGATGGCGGGTTGAGAGGTCGCCGCGAGCCGAACCTGAGGTTCCCCGTTGCATATATGCAACGAACCCTCTCGAGTTGAGAACGCCCCCGGGATCTGATCGCCCCTGTCGCTGAACCTGAGAGCACCGGTTGCATATGCGTTACCTGGAACCTCAGGTTCGGGGTTCCGCCAGCTCCCGCGGTCAGGGCTGGGCAGGGGCGATGGCGGGGGCGCGACGGGCCCGGGCCACCGCCACGAAGCCCACGCCGGCCATGACCAGGGTGGCGCCGAACAGCTGGATGGGCGAGGGGCTCTCAGAAAAGATGATGACCGCCCAGATCATGGTCAGGACCGGTTGGAGCAGGATGATGGTGGCGGTCTCGACCGCGGGAAGCCGGGGCAGGGCGTACCCGATCAGGAGCCAGCCGGCTACTTGTGAGCTGAGAGCGAGGACGAGGAGCCACCCGTGGGCGGGCCAGGTGGGCTCGAATTCGAGCCCACCCCCGATGAGGCCGGCGATGAGTGCGGCTAGAGCCGCTCCGGCGGTGGATTCGAGGAGCGGTCCGGCCGACGGTGCCCGGGCCTCGTTGGAGATGCGGAATCCGAGGATGAAGGCTGCGTAGAACACTGCGGAAACCAAGGCGAGGATGGTTCCGAGCAGCGGGTTCGACCCGAAGGCGTCGCCCCGTCCCAAACCACTCACCAGGCTCACCCCGACCAGGACCACCGGGATGGCGATGGCGACCTGGCGACTGGGCCGCTCGGCGAAGAAGAGCCACGCCGCCACCGCCACCACGATCACCTGCGCGTTGGCGATGAGAGTGGCCAGACCGGATCCGATGTACTCGATGGAGATGTGCCAGACGACGATGTCGAGACCTAGGAGGAGGCCGGCGCCGAACGCGATCAGGCGCTTTCTCCGCGGCCGGGCGTCCTCGTGCCGTCGCATCCACCACAGGACGAGGAGGACGGGGAGTGCATAGAGCGACCGGTAGAACGCCCCGGTTATCGGGGACACCTCGGCGAGGGCGTACAGGATCGCCGAGAAGGAGATGGCCAGGGCGCCGGCCAGCGCTGCGAGCAGGGTCACGGAAGGGGGATCAGGTCCGGTTCAACCCAGGATGTCCGCGTCTCATCGCTGTCGAGGTTCGACCAATGACGCTCGGGGAGAGAGGGGTCGCCGAGAGGAGGATGACGATCGAGCATTTCGGTGAGGGACGATACGTCGGGATGCGTCCGCCGCAAATACTCGAGTAGCCGGATCCAGAAGATGGTCACAGTGGTGTGATACTTGGCCGGGTTGCCACCCAACTCGGAGGCGTGCCTGATGGTGAGGCACACCACCCGAGCCGCATCCTCGGCGTCGTCGGCCTCGTCGAGCACCGCCCAGGCGAACCGCAGATGGGCGACATGTCCGAAGTACTCGCCCCCACTCGCCTCTTGCATGAGACGCCATCCGTCGGCCAGGTCGAGATTGCTCACGCCGATTCCTCTCGTAGTTCCCGGAACGACTCCTGGATAGCGGCGAGGAAACGATCCGAGTCGGGCAGGGTGTCGTAGTCGGCCTGGATGCCCCACAGCAACCGCCCGTTGTAGGAGAAGAGGGCGATACCGAGCCCGTGCTGGGCCCACAGAGGAACCATCGGGTAGTTGGCGATCATCTCCGACTCGAGCAGGTACATCGGGAACTGAGGGCCGGGGATGTTGGTCACGGTCATGTTGAACGGGCGAATCCGGGACCCGACGACCCGGTTGGCCAGGGAGAGCAGCGTGGTCGGCGTGCCGGAGCTGATCTCCACCAGGGTGGCCGCGCCCAGGGCTTGGTTGGTCTTCTTCAGGTTGGTGGTCGCCTGCTTGACCATCTCGAGACGGCGGCGGGCGTCCGGCTCCTGGATGGGGAGGTCGAGGAGCCACATCGCCACATGGTTGCCGAGGGATCCCCGGAGGTCTGAGCTCCGGGTCGAGACCGGGTTCATCACCCGGAACTCCACGTCGGTCACGTCGAAATCTCGCTCGGCGATGAGAAAGCGGCGAACGGCGCCGGCCGTTATGGCGAGCACCACGTCGTTCACCGACCCGCCGAGCGCGTTCTTGATCTCCTTCACCTCGTCGAGCGGCGTCTCGGTCCAGTCGAATCGCCGATTGGGGCCGATGTCGGGGTTGAGGGGCGTCGGATCGGCCGTGGTGAGCCACCCCGAACGGAGCGAGGTGAGAGCGGCGGCCGACTTTTCCAGGGTGCGATCGGTGAGGGCAACCCCCTCTTTGACCGTCTCGGACAGGCTGGAGAGACTGTCGACGAGACGCCTGGTCAGCCGGCCGGCCTCGGCGACGGCAAGCTGCGAAGGGCTGGGGGCGGGTCTGGGCACCCACGGCTCGGGCTCCTCCACGCCGGCGGTGGGGGCCACATCGAGCAAGATCGTGGTCAGGTCCACCCCCGAGATGCCGTCGATCATGCAGTGGTGGATCTTGGCGATGATGGCGAATCGGTCGTCTTCTACACCTTCGACGACCCAGAGCTCCCAGAGCGGCTTGTGCCTGTCCAACGGGGCCGAGACGATCCGTCCGGCGAGTTGCTTGAGCTGGGCCTCGGTCCCGGGGCGGGGAAGCGAAGAGTGGCGCAGGTGGTACTCGAGGGCGAAGTGCTCGTCGTCGACCCAGACCGGACGCCGGTCGAACGGGACCCAGTCGAGCCTCTGCCGGTAGCGCGGTATGTATTGCAGCTTGGACTCGACATGTGAGCGGATCCGGCCGATGTCGATGCCGCCGTCGTCGGCTTTGAGAGGGGCGGCGTCGAAGAGGGCTACCCCGGCCACGTGCATGTGACTGTTGCGTGTTTCCAGGGCGAGAAACGATGCGTCGAGATAGGTCAGCGGCTCGTAGTGGAACTCAGTCATCGCGTCTCGTGAAACTACCGCCAAGTCGTGACTTAGGTGACGGCTCGGACCGGTACCCGATCGCATAGAGTCGAATCCATGTGGGCGCGGGTGGTCAATCTCGTCGCGCGGATCGGCGACGATCCGGCTGACACATTGGAGATCCGGATCCAGAAGCGGGTTCTGGTCGCGGTGTCGACGGTCGTGGGCTTGACCGCACTTCTCTGGGGGGCGCTCTACTTCGTCTTCGACGAGCCGCTGGCGGCCTCCATCCCCTGGACGTACGCGTTGGGTGTGGGCGTGAGCCTGCTCGGCTTCGCCGTCACCGGGCGATACCGGGTGTTTCGCTTCACCCAGCTCTTCCTGATCCTCCTCCTTCCTTTCATGCTCCAGCTGGCGCTGGGCGGATTCGCCGACGGCAGCGCCGTGATCATCTGGTCGCTGCTGGCTCCGCTCGGCGCGTTGGCCATGTGGGGCCGGCGCCAGGCCCTGAACTGGTTCCTGGGTTACATCGCCTTGGTCCTCGCCGCCCAGGTGATCCAGGCCTCTCGCCCCACCGACAACAATCTGCCCGAGTGGGTTGTCGCAGCCTTCTTCGTGGCGAACGTTCTCGGTGCCTCCGGAGTCGCCTTCTTCGCCCTCCACTATTTCGTCGGCCAGAAAGACCACGCCTTGGAGTTGCTCCACGTCGAGCAGGACAAGTCGGAGCGACTCCTGCTCAACGTTCTGCCCAAGGAGATCGCCCAGATCCTGAAAGAGGACGACCAGATCATCGCCACGCGGTTTCCGGCGATAACGGTTCTCTTCGCCGATGTGGTCGGCTTCACCCCACTCTCTCAGGACCTGGCTCCCGAAGAGCTGGTTGGGATCCTCAACGAGGTGTTCTCCTACTTCGACTCGCTGGTCGACCGGTATGGGTTGGAGAAGATCCGCACCATAGGAGACAGCTACATGGTCGCCTCCGGCGTACCGGTCCCCCGGGAGGACCATGCTCACGCCCTGGCCCGGATGGCGCTCGACATGGTGGGCTACGCCTCACCTACCGGTGGTCTGGCGACACGACCTCTGGTCTTCCGTCTCGGGATCAGCTCAGGCCCCGCCGTGGCGGGTGTCATCGGAAAGGCCAAGTTCCAGTACGACGTGTGGGGAGACACCGTCAACACGGCCAGCCGGATGGAGTCCCACGGCCTACCTGGGAGGATCCAGCTGAGCCCGAGCACCTACGACCTGGTCAAGGACGACTTCGTCTGTGAGCCCAGAGGTGTGGTGGACGTGAAAGGCAAGGGACCGATGGAGACCTGGTTCCTGGTCGGGGTGCGCTGATTCCTGCCGAGGTGACCCCTCTCGACGGTGCCCTCGGCCGTTTTCGCGAAGTCCTGGGCCCCGAGCACGTGCTCACCGACTCCGACATGATCGCCGGGTACGTGCGCGATTGGACGGGCCGGTGGACTGGGCACACACGGGCGGTGGTACGGCCGGGATCTGTCGAAGAGGTGCAAGAGGTGGTGCGGATCTGCCACGAGCACTCGCTGCCGCTCGTCCCCCAGGGCGGCAACACCGGCCTGGTCGGTGGCTCGATCCCCCACCAAGGGGAGGTGGTCTTCTCGTTGCTTCGTCTCGATCGGCTCGGGCCGGTCGACGAGCAGCGGCATGAGGTCACGGTGGGCGCCGGGGTCACCGTCGCGGCTCTCCATGCCCATGCCCGCCGGGCCGGCCTCGAGTATGGGGTCGATCTCGCTTCTCGTGACTCGGCGACGATCGGTGGCACCATCGCCACCAACGCCGGCGGGATGAACGTGGTGGCCAACGGAGACACCCGTCGTCAGGTGCTCGGTCTGGAGGTGGTGTTCGCCGACGGGACCGTGGCCTCCCGTCTGGGCGGCGTGGCCAAGGAGAGCACCGGCCCCGACCCCTTCCAGCTGATGGTGGGGAGCGAGGGCACCCTGGGGATCATCACCGCCGCCCGCCTCCGGCTCCTTCCTCGTCTCGAAGTGGAGCCGATGGTGATCCTGATCGGGGTGGAACACCTCAGTGAGGGGTTGGACTTTCTCGGTCCGGGGTCAAACGCCCTCGAGTTCTTCGACCGGTTCTCTCTGGAGGCGGTGATCGGGCATCGCCGGTTGCCCCGCCCACTCTCTGGCGACCATCCCTTCTACATCCTGGTCGAGACCAGGGCGACCCCGGAGGTCCCGGACAGCGTGGAAGCCGTTGTCGATCGGCGGCTGTGGGCCTACCGCGAGCAGATCACCGAGACCGTCAACCAGATCGGGGTGCCGGTGAAACTCGACGTGGCCGTGCCCCTGGGTCGTTTGGACGAGTTCGCCGCTGCCGTGGAGAGCCTGGGGCTGGAGGGTCAGGTCTTCCTGTATGGGCATCTGGCGGAGGGCAACTTCCATGTCAACGTCGTGGGCAACCCCGATCCGGAGACGGTCGTGGATCGGGTGTTGCGGGTCGTCGTCGAGATGGACGGGGTGATCGCCAGCGAGCACGGGATCGGCGTGGCCAAGTCGGCCTGGTGGCGCGCCAGCACCGATCCGGCCACCCTCGCCGTCAACCGTCGGATCAAGGAAGCCTTCGACCCGGCCCGGATCCTCAATCCCGAGGTGTTCTGGGGCAGCTGAGGTCGCAAAGCTGTGCCCGGTTGGGATCACTGGAGCAGGGCGAAGAAGAGAAAGTGCCGAGTTCACGTCCCAGGCGAGACTGCTCGTGCGAGCAGTGTTGAGTGGCTGGTGGC
This sequence comes from Acidimicrobiia bacterium, assembly GCA_035462175.1. GTDB lineage: Bacteria > Actinomycetota > Acidimicrobiia > Spongiisociales > ZC4RG35 > JARDZU01. The sequence continues at coordinate 99,228 of DATHUP010000073.1, forward strand.
CGATGGACTTTGTGCTCTAGAAACTGCGAACTCCGGCCTATAGCGTCGGATCTAGGAGGTGTGATGTGGGTTGTTGCTATGGATGGCATCACGGTCCTTATTGCGGTGCACCACCTCCATGGTGGTACGAGCAGTTCCCAACGGCGCCCCCGGCCAGGAGAGTCAGGCGCGAGA
>DATHUP010000074.1:0-62916 GCA_035462175.1 Acidimicrobiia bacterium
AGGGCGCGGTCCGGATCGATGCCGGCGCCCCCTCGTAGACCCTGACGGGGGCATCGCCCGGTCGGATCGCCATTATCGCCGGGGGAGAGGTGGCGGACTCGTGGGTTGCCATCGTGCCTCGAGCCGTGGTGACGGGATAGCTCCAAGTCCCTCCTTCGGCCAGGGTCTCCACCGCCCCGTCGAGGCCGATCCGGACCAGATCGCTCCTCCCCTTCGAGGTGCAGAGGGCAAACAGGCCCTCCGAGTCCCAGAGCAGGTCGGAGAAGTCACCGGGTACCCCGGCCAGCTTCGTGTGGTCGCCTCCTTCGATGTCGGTGAGGAAGACGCCGGCCCAATCCCCGTCGTCGAGGGTATAGGCGACCCGGTCACCTCGAATGGTGTGGTTGGCCGCCCGTCGTTCGGGATGACCGACCAGTGTCGTCCACGACCCGTCGGGCTCAACGACCACGATGTCACTGCGACTCAGGTCGTTTCTCGGCCAGTGGGCAGCGACGAGGCGTCCACTATCCGCGACGCGAGGTCGACCGACACTGCCGTTCTTCGGTCCCAGAGGGACGGGCCAGGGATCGTCGACGGATACCACGGCGAGACGTGTGCGACGGTCCCGTTCCACCGTGACCACGAGTCGCCCGTCATCGAGCCACGCCCCGGCGGAGCCGGCTGTGAGCCGGCGTGGGGCGCCTCCCCGGGCTGCGACGAGTTGGACATGCCCCTCGTTGTTGTATGCGAGCATCGTCCCGTCCGGGGACCAGACGGGCGCCGAGTCTTCCCAGTGGGCGACCAGGCTTCGGTCGGTGGTGAGCCGGGTCATGGCCGCCCCGTCGGATACGTCGATGGACCAGATGTCCGACGTTCCCTCGTAGTCGAGGACGAAGGCGAGTGTGGAACCGTCCGGGCTGGCGGCCAGATGATGGGGGCGGTTGGTGGCGAACACCGCATCGAGCCGCCAATGCGGCGGAGCCTCCCGATCCGGCCGTGGCTGGCTGGGGACGCCACCGATCACGTCCTTTCCCAGCCAAACCGGTCTACTGCTCACTGCCAGGGGGCCCTCCGGGTCCGGTCCAGAGAAGATAGCCCGGAGCCGCCTACGACCAACCTGAGGTTCCCCGTAACGGATATGCAACGAACTCTCTCGAGTTCGGCGGCGCCTGGGCTTGTTCTCGGCTCCACCGCGCCCTCCAATCGCCGGTCGGGGGGCGAACTCGAGAGCGTTTGTATCAAATGCGTTACGTAGAACCTCAGGTTGCCGGTCGCGGACGTAACCTCAGGCGATGACGTTTTTCCTCGGGTTCGGTGGCTATGTCCCGGAGCGGGTGATGAGCAACGAGGATTGGGCCGGACTGGTCGACACTTCGGACGAGTGGATCACTCAACGGACCGGGATCAAGCGACGACGGATCGCGGCCGACGACGAGTCGACACTGACCCTCGCCGCCAACGCGGCGGGGATTGCGATCAAGGACGCCGGTCTCACACCGGACGACGTCGACGAGATCATCGTCGCCACCGACACCCCCGAGATGTACACACCCGACACGGCGGCACTCCTCCAGGACCTGCTCGGATGCCGCAACATCCCGACCTACGACCTTGGTGGCTCGGGCTGCGCCGGCTTCGTCCAGGCACTCGACGTGGCCCGGTCCCGGATCGCCTTCAGCCCGAGGCAGGTGTTGGTGGTCGGTGTCGAGTTGATCACACGGCTCATCGACTGGACCGACCGATCCACCGCGGTCCTGTTCGGTGATGCGGCCGGGGCGGTCGTGCTCGGTCCCGGCCCCGGGCGCGCCCGAATCCTGGATGTGATCACCGGCACCGACGGTTCTGCCGCCGGCATCCTCACCCTCGGCGCCGGGGGCACCCGCAACCCGTTCAACCGTCGCACCCTCGAATCCGGTGAATACAACCGGTTGGTGATGGACGGTCGCCGTGTGTTCATCGAAGCGGTGCATCGGATGAGCGGCGCAGTCGAGGAGGTCTTGCAGCGGATCGGGAAGACGGTGGGCGAGGTCGATCTGGTGATTCCCCATCAGGCCAACCTCAGGATCATCGATGCGGTGCGCAGGAAGCTCGGAGTCGACGAGGATCGGGTCTACGTCAACGTTCACGAATACGGGAACACAGGGTCGGCAACGGTGCCCTTCGCCATGTGGGAGGGAGTCGAGAGCGGGCGGATCAAGGAAGGCGACCTGGTCGTCCTCACTGCCTTCGGCGCCGGGTTCCATTGGGCGGCGGCTGCCGTCCAGTTCTGAGCATCGCGGCGTTGACAAGCCCCCGTCTCTCGACGGGGGCTTGCTGGCTTTCGAAAAAGCCTGGATTGCTCCCTTCTCCCCTCCGGGATGTGGCTCCGGGAGGAAGGTCCTCTATCCCACCCACCGTATGAATACACCGATCCTGGCTACGTGGAAATGGGGGAAAACCCCCAGGGGCCCCCTGGCTCAGCGCTCGTCGTCGGGACGGACGTATCCCTCCTCGTAGGCCAGGGCGGTCAACTCATGACGGCTGGCCACGCTGAGCTTGCCGAAGATGTGGGCCATGTGGTTCTCGAGGGTCTTCACCGTGATCCCGAGGCGCTCGGCGCTGGCGCGGTAGGTGTAGCCGCGGGCGATCAGATTGACCACCTCTCGTTCCCTGGGAGTCAGTCTGGAGATAGCGGTCTCCCCGCTGATGTCCTCGTCGATGTCGAGGAGATAGGCGGCGACGTCGGGTGAGACGGGCCGGGCGCCGACGTAGGTCTGTCGCACCAGATCGGGAAGGTCGGCGCCGAGAGTGGTCTTGGTGATGTATCCGTCGACCCCGGCGTCGAGAAGTCGGGCCACGTCCTCCTTGGAGGTCGAAACGGTGAGGGCCATGAACCGGATGTCGGGGAAGTCCCGGCGCACAGCCGGGATCACCGCTGCCCCGCCTCCGCCGGGCAGCTTCACGTCGAGGACCACCAGGTCGGGCAGGCGCTCCGTGATCAACTCGATGGCGCTGTCCACGTTGTCGGCCTCACCGACGATGTCGAACGAGGGCTCGAGTATCGCGCGCATCCCGGCCCTGACCACGTCGTGGTCGTCGACGATGATGAGGCGAAGTCGATCGGTCACTTCTCGACCCTTATCTTGATCTCGGTCCCCGACTCGGGGGCGGTGTCGATCTCGATCAGGCCGCCGACGCCCTCCACCCGGCGCGCCAGCCGTTCCCGCACCCGGTTCTTCTGGGAATCGTCGACGAAGCCAGACCCGCTGTCCCTGACATGGATGTGCGCCTCGCCGTTGGCGAACTCGGAGTACAAGGAGATGTTGCTCGACCCCGAATGCTTGGCGGCGTTGGCCATGGCTTCGCGCGCTGCCTCGATGGCGGCGGCCAGGCTCGGGTTGATCTGGGCGTCGTCACGGATCACGGCATCTATCTCCACTCGATGAGTGTCCTCGACCTCGTCTCTTACCGAGAGCAGCCTGGCTCTGAAACTCTCCCTGAACTCGGATCGCCACTCCTCGATGTTCCGCCGCAGCTCACGTTCCTGCCGCCGGGCCAGGTATCTCGACTGGCTGGGATCATCGGCTCCCATGCGGATCGCATGAAGCGTCTGGAGCACCGAGTCGTGGAGGCGGTCAGCCAGGACCGCTCTCTCTTCGTGGAGAACCACCGCTGCCTGCTCCCGGGCCAGTTCGTCCTGTGCCTCCTGCCGGGCGAGGTCGTAGTCACGCAGCTTGTCGAAGGTCCACCCGACGATCGCGCCAACCACGAAGAAGATGACGCTGCCCGCCGCCCGCACCGCGCCCAGATCGGCGATGACGTGGACGAGGAACTGCTCGATGCCGAGCAGCACCGCCGCGATCAGCGATCCGGGTAGCCCGCCGAGAAGGGCTCCGGTGAAGACCAGGGACAGGGGCAGCCCGCCGTGGAACAGCTCTTCGGCCCCCGACGCGACCGAAGCGGCGCCGATGGCCAGCATGGCCATCGTGTCGAAGCCAAACCACAACCAACCGGCCATGAACCGGGGCTGGGTCTTGGCCACCAGCCAGGTGAGAAGCGTCCAGGCCAAGGCCAGCCCCACCGATCCCCAGACAATCCAAACCTGCGGCGGTGGATCCCTGAGCAGGGTGACTGCGACCAGGATCAGCATCCATGCAAGGCCGAGGAAACGGAAGACGACAACCATCCGCCGCAGGGTGGCTTCGAGACCTCCGCTGCCCCGCTTGGAGAAGCTGGTCATGGCGTCGAAAGCTAGCGGGCCGGCGTCGGGAGTTGTCCTGGTGATGGGTGCCTGTTGAATGTGCCTGGTTCCAGATCTAAGAAGGGGGACCGCCGATGCGGCCCCCCTTCGTGGTCCCCATTGTCGCTTCGAGGGACGAGCTGCCCTGAAGTTCCCTGAAGCCCATCATGTGCAGATCGGGCGGCCGGGCCAATAGGGGTTTACCCCCACGGCCACGGCGCCTGACCGAAAACACAACGGCCACCGTTAGCCGGTGGCCGTGTGCGCAGGGCGCCGGGGCCGTTGTGGCCCCTCGCTCAGGTCTTCAGATGAGTTGCCCGACGTAGGGGATGGCGACCATCACCGCCACCAGGGTGGTGAGCCGGATCACGCTGGGTCTTGCCGCGGCTCGAATGGAGGTTGCCGCGAGGGCCACTCCGAGCAGGACCAGGGTCCAGGCGGCGTGGCTGTTCATCGTGGCCACCATCAGGACGAGGATGGCCGACGCCGATCCGAGCACCGCGATGGCGATACGAGCCACCTTCCCAATCGGGTGGGCTGCCCACTCGTCGAGGGCGGTGATGGTGGAGACGGTCATGATGCCAATTGTTTCGGCAGCCAAAGGCGAATCCTTTAGCGACCGTGTCGCCCTCGGCGGCGCAATGGCATCACCAGGGGGTGACGCCATTGCAGCGGGACAGGGATGGGTCACCCCTCGACGGTGAACTCCTCCGTAATCCCCTCAGTGAAGTGCGGTGGGCCCTGCAACTCGCCCGACTCGAGCGCCTCCATGTTGTCCGGCGTGGCTCCCACTTCCGATTCTCCAGGCGTTCGTGGCCTCGAGTTGACGATGATGGCTCCCACCAGCGGGAAACCGAGCCATGAGAGGGCCCAGCCGTCTGAGCGGAGAGCTGCGGTCACGAGAACGACGGCCGACGCCAGTGCGAGCAGGGTTGCGACGAGTCGAAGGAGCACGTCGAAGCGAGATCGGCTAGTGCTCATGGCCGACAGGATGCCCTGCGACACGTTGCGACCCCGTTACCACTCACCATCTGGAGAGCAGCCAGAGCTCAGGTTCGAAGTCCCCGGCGTCGATGTCGGCGAAGAGCGCCACTGCCCGGTTGAGGCTCTCTCGGGCATCGCTCTCCCTCCCCGACCGATGATGAAGGTCGGCGAGGTGATTCCATAGGGCAGCCTCCCGGTGCCGATGCCCTGTGCGCTCGGCTATGGCGATCGCTTCCTTGACGTGCGCGGTCGCCGCGTCTTCGTCTCCGCCGTCCGAGATGAGAGAGGCTTTGTTGTTCAGGGCGGCCATCCGCAACATCGCGTCGTCGCCGGCGAATCGGAGTGCCTCCTCGACGTGTTCGAGGGCGTGGCCACGATCGGGGGTGACAACGGCGAGAATGTTGCGGACCCGGGAGAGTTGACCGGGGTCACCTTCACCTTCGGCGGTTGCCATCGCCTTGGCCGCCAGATCGGTCGCCTTCTCGGGGTCGCCGGTGCGATGGGCCAGCAGGGCCCAGTCGGAATAGACGACGGCCGGGGCAGGGTGACTCTCGATCGCCCGCTGGAAATGCTCCTCCGCGATCTCGAAACGTCCGAGGAGCCGCTCCACCTCGCCGGTCCGGTGCTCGATGGTGCCAAGCAAGTCGGAACCGGCGTGGGCTGCAGCGAGCGTCAGCTCGCGCCGTGCCCCGGCGTAGTCCCCGGCGACCATGGCGAGCTCTCCGATGGCGAGGCGAAGCGCCGCTACGTCGGGGTGATCCAGGGCCAGTGACGCCTCGAAGAACCCTCGGGCCGAGTCGTTGGCGTACATGGCCCGCGCCAGATCACCCGCCAACCGGTACCACGCCGCCGCCTCCGGATCTCCTGCGGCTCCGTGTTGTGCCGCGATGGCTGCGGCGAGGCGTGCGTCGGTTCGGGCGTGACCCCTATCCGACATCGCACGGGCGGCCCGTCGATGGAGGAGACGCTTCCTCACCAGCGACGTCGACTCGTAGGTGACCCGTTCCAGGGCGTCCAGGGTGAAGCCGAGGGCGTCAGATTCGGGCATCTCCCGGAGCAGGCCGGCCTCGACCAGCTCCTCGACTGCTTCGACCACTTCCTCCTCGCTCCTGCCGCTGGTCTCCCTGAGCAGGCCGGCGTCGCACAGACCGTTCAGTACCGCTGCCGCAGTCAGGATCTGGCGGCCCAGGCTTCCAACCTCGGCGAGTCGGGCCTCCATGTAACGGGCCATCCCCGGCGTTGGAAGGGCATGATCACGCTCGGTCGTCATGGCCTCCGAGACCAGCAGGGGCACGCCTCCGGTTTCTTCGCGAAGTCGGCTGGCCGCCGCCTCGTCACCGACCAACGGGGTCAGCTGGAGGGTGGTCAGGGGGCCGATCGAGATAGTTTGATCTGCGTTATCCACCATCTCGGCCGTCGTCGGCAGCAGATCGTCCCCGGCCCTGGCGGCGACGACGAGGAGCATCGAGATCCCCGAGAGGCGACGGGCGAGATAAGAGAAGACCGCGGACGAGCCGTGGTCCATCCATTGCAGGTCGTCGAGCACCATCAGCAGAGGCCGCGTTGCGGCCAAGCCCGAAATGACCAAGTGAATCGACTCGAGGAGCCTCAACTCACCGAAACGATCTTGCACCGGTTCGGCAGGTCCCGTGCCGATCTCCGGCAACAGTCTTCCGATCTCGGCGAGGGCCCATTGCGGGACCCTGGCATCATCGTCGGCCAAATGGGGGACTGCGGAGCGGAGGACCTGGGTGACCACTCCATAGGGCAGCGTCTGCTCCATGCGAAAGGCGCGGCCAACGAGAACAAGGAGCCCACGGTGGGAGGCCTCGGCAGCCAACTCGTCGAGAAGCCGGGTCTTGCCCATCCATGGTGCACCGGTCACGGCCAGGAGCTGGCCTCCCTGCTCGCTGCCATCGAGTGCTTCGTGGAGTGCCTCGAGCTCGGAAACCCGGTCGATCAGGTCGGAGGGAGCGGGTCGTCGCTGTGGCTTGTCGGCCTTGATACGTCGTCGCAGCCCAGGTGCGGGCGGGAGGTCCTCATCCAGAATCGCCTCATAGAGCTCGGTCGTCTCCTCCAGCGGGGCAACGCCCAGCTCTTGGTCGAAGATGGCGACGCAGTTGCGGTAGGCAGCTATCGCCCCGGGACGGTCCCCGGCCCAGGCGCAGAGCAGCATCAGGAGCCGATGCGCCGGCTCGTGGAGCGGGTCGAGTCCGATCCAGCGTGTGATCGCGGAGATAGCGGCCGGATATTCACCGTTGGCGGCGAGGGCGGTGCCGAGTCGGTCGAAGACCTCGCCAATCCGGATCCTCATCGACTCGGCGACACTTCTCGTCCAATCTTCGAATTCTGCTGACGACTTCACAGAGAAGCCCTGGAGGAACTCGCCCCGGTATGAATCGGTGGCGCGACGGAGGTGTGGGATGCAACGGGAGCACACCTCGTCTGTTCCATGGTCGTGACTGCCGGTCGCGTCCAACTCGACGACGATCGAGTCGACGTCGGAGGACACGCCTCCCCCAAGCGCCACCACACTGCGGTCGGCGACGATCAACTCGTTCCCGGTTGCGGCGCGTAGCGCGGAGAGGGTCCGACGCAGGGTGGCCCTCGCCCGCTCCTGGGAGGAGTCGGCCCAGAGCAGGGCGGCGAGCGTGTCCCGGGTCGCGGTCTTCTCGACCACGAGATAGGCGAGTAGGGCTATCGCTTTCCTGGTGTCGACTTGGATCGGCTCGCCCTCGAGCAGGGCTTCGGGTGGGCCAAGCAGATTCACTACCAGCATCGGGTGGGTCAACATAGCGCTCGTTACGGCCCAGCGAGGATTCGAAGGTTCGGAACGATCGGAAAGGGCCTACCCCGTTGCGCTTCCGTAACGACGGGGAGGCAAAATGTGAGATCGGAGAAGATCATCGGCGGGAGAGCGTGACGAGGTGATGAGCACCAGTGAGAAGCCGGCAGTTGTGCCGGGACAGGCCACTCGTGGTTGGCTGATCACGGTGACCGCGGCAGCTTCAATGGTCGGGATCGTCTTGGGGAGCCTCCGTGGCCCGCTCGCCGGCACGAGCGACAGTCTTTGGCCGGTCTCATGGCTGGCCTGGCCACTCGCCGGCTGGATGGTGCTCATCCGACGGCCGGGTAATCGGATCGGGATGTTCTGTCAGGCGATCGGGGTCACGTGGGGGCTCGCCTTCGGCCTGCAATCGATGGTGCTCGATGTCGGCCCCACCGTTGCCGCCTGGGTCGAGCTCGTCTACACGGTGCTCGGCATCGCGCCCTGGTTGCTCATCGTGACTGTGCTCAACACCTTTCCGAGTGGAGGCTATGCGGGACGCCCGGAGACTCTGCTGGGAAGGGCTGTAGTCGTGGTCGGAGCCTGGGCTCTGCTCGGGTTCCTGATCAGCCCGGAACCACTCGTCGACACGGGGCTGGACAATCCGCTGGCCGTGCCCGAGTTGTCCTTTCTGACCCGGATCACCGACGAGTCGGGCTTCGGCCTGATCGTCATGCTCGCGCTCGGAGCGCTGGCCCGTCTCATCATCAGGGGCCGGCGAAGCTCGGGCGTCGAACGTCAGCAGTTCCGCTGGTTGATGTTGGGCGGTTCGCTCTTCCTCGTCGTCTCTTCAGCGGCCCAGTTCGTTCCCGATGACTCCCCGGCCGAGCTGGTCTGGTTTCTCGGTGCGCTTGGCATCCCGGTCTCCATCGGGGTAGCCGTGATCAGATACCGCCTCTACGAGATCGACCGGATCCTCTCCCGCACCATCGGCTACGTGCTCGTGGTGGGCTCGTTGGCCGTGGTCTGGGTGGCTGCCGTCACTCTGCTCACCTCGGTGATGCCTGCGGAATCACCGCTCGCCGTCGCAGGATCCACCTTGGCGGTGGCCGCATTGTTCAATCCGCTGCGGAGGCGAGTTCAGGATTGGGTCGACCGTCGCTTCAATCGGTCTCGCTATGACGCCCAGCGGGTGCTCGACCACCTCTCGGCGTCGATGCGAGACGAGATCGACCCCGAGTCGGTCCGGGAGCAGTGGTTGGGTGCGGTGGTGGGCACGATGCAACCTGCTTCTGTGGCGGTATGGGTTAAAGGCCGGAAGTGACCGACCCTCGGAGGCCCGGGCACGACGCAACTCGCCGCAACCGTGGCGCCCTCCTGGTGTGGGCGGTCACCGCGGTAACCCTCATCGCCATCGGGGTGACTGGCTGGCTCGAGTTCGAGACGGGTCTCTCCGGTGACTCGACGCTCGATCGCGTGGAGTTCGCGATATGGGGTTCCTCTCTGTCGATGTTCGTCGTCTCTGGCGCCATCATCGTCTCCCGACAGCCGCGCAACGTGATCGGATGGCTGCTGATGATCCCCGGGCTCAGCGTTCCGCTGAGCGACCTGCCCTTCAGGGCGCTTGTCGACATGGACCCGGCCCCGGTCGTTGCCAGGCCTTTGCTCTGGCTGGCGGTGTGGTTCACCGGTTGGTCGTGGATCCTGCTCATCTTCCCCCTGTTCCACCTGCTGCTGACCTTTCCTTCGGGTCGGCTGCTCTCCCGGCGGTGGCGATGGACTGTCTGGTTGGAGCTGGCGATGATCGCCACGATGGTCGGCCTGGTCGCCTTCTCCCGAGAATTGGTCGTGCTGCTCGACGAGACCGTGGTGTGGTCGGTCCCCAATCCGATCGGCTTCGTCGAGGAAGAGTTCTTCAATGGCCCCTTCGAGCCAATCTGGACCGCGGCTTTGCTCCTGCTCACCATCGCCTCGGTGTCGGCGTTCGTCATCCGATTCCGCAGGGCGTCGAGCGTCGAGCGACAACAGTTCAAATGGCTGCTCTTTGCCGTGGCGCTCTTCGGGTTGGTGTATGCAGCACTGGCGATCCCCGCAAATCAGGCAGGAGGCGTCATCGACCTGCTCTTCGCCCTTTCTGTGGGTGCCATTCCGGTGGCAGTGGCGATCGGCGTCCTTCGTTACCGCCTGTATGAGATCGACCGGATCATCTCCCGGACCGTCGGTTACCTGCTGGTCGTTGCCCTGTTGGGTGCGCTCTTCTTCGCCGTCGTGACCACGCTGGGCTCGGTGTTCCCCGCCGAATCACCTCTGGCCGTGGCCGGGTCGACGCTGGCGGTGGCCGCACTTTTCAACCCGCTGCGGAGGCGGGTACAGGAGTGGGTGGACCGGCGGTTCAACCGGGCCCGTTACGACGCGCAACGGGTGATGGAGCGCTTCGCCGGGTCGCTGCAGGGCCGGCTGGACCATGATGGGGTGGTTGATGGCTGGGTCGGAGTTGTGGCCGAGACGATGCAACCGGCATCGGTGGCGGTCTGGGTCAGGGAGGAGTGACCATCCGACAGCTAGCCCGTTTCGTGGTTGTGCTCTGGGTCGCCCTCATGCTGGTACTGGCCGTAGCTTCGTACACGCTCCCCGGCGCCAGTCTCGACTTCGACGGAACGGGGTATGGGTGAAGCGACGATGAGCCTGTTCGTTCCGCAGATCCGCTCGAAACGTTCGATACGGAGCGCTCGTAACGATTTCGAAACGGTGCATCCATAGAAACGGGGTCATGGTTCAGGTGATGAGACGACGCAGGACCGAAAGGGAGGCTTCGAACGCTCCGCCGGCCCCGACACCGGAGTCGAAGACCAGGCTGATCGAGGCGATTCCGGTCCCGCCGGGCGATCCGCTGGAGACACTTCTCTTGTCCTCGGGTGGACCTATCGGATTGAAGGACCTAGAGCTCGAGTCCGAGGCTCTCGATTCCATCCGTGCTGCCGGTGTGGAGTTGATCGTGCCGCTGATCGGTCAGGGCGAGTTGCTTGGCGCCCTCTACCTCGGGCCCCGTCTCTCCGATCAACCGTATTCGACTGACGACCGACGTCTTCTCGGCAGCCTCGCCTCACAGGTGGCGCCGGCGATGAAGGTGGCTCAGCTGGTCCGGGAGCAGCAGGCCGAGGCAGAGGAGAGGGAGCGGATTCAGCAGGAGCTCCAGGTCGCCGCCTTGATCCAACAAACCCTGCTTCCCAAGGAGCTTCCGGCCATCCCGGGTTGGCATGTGGATGCCTTCTACCGCCCGGCGCGCGCCGTCGGCGGCGACTTCTACGACTTCATCGCCCTCGATGACGGGCGGCTCGGCGTGGTCATCGGCGACGTGACCGACAAGGGCGTCCCCGCAGCGTTGGTCATGGCCACATGTCGATCGATGCTGCGGGCCGCAGCCCAACGACACACATCGCCAGCAGCGGTGCTCGCCGACGTCAACGACGCCCTCGTCCCCGAGATACCACCTGCGATGTTCGTGACCTGCCTCTACGCCATCATCGACACGGAGGCCGGTGAGCTGGTCTTCGCCAATGCCGGGCACAACCTGCCCTACGTGCGGACGGCCGACGGTGTCATCGAGCTGCGAGCCACCGGAATGCCACTCGGGTTGATGCCGGCGATGCCCTATGACGAGAAGAGATACTCCATGGCCTCGGGCGAGGTGATGGTCTTGACCAGCGATGGGATCACCGAGGCGCACGACCCTGACGGCGAGATGTACGGGTTCTCCAGGTTGATGAGCCGGGTGGCGCGGAAGCCGTCGAATGGTGACATGGTGGCCGCCGTCGTCAGGGACCTGGAGGAGTTCACCGGTGCCGACGTCGAACAGGAGGACGACATCACCCTGGTGGTGGTGAGGCGAACCTCCTCGGCACAGGATTCGGCGCAGACCTTCGAAGAGTCCGGTCTCATCCTCGACACTTTCACCGTGGCAAGCGAAGAGGGCAATGAGCGGATTGCCATCGACAGAGTTACGGCCGTGGTCGTCCCGCTCGGCCTCGACCCAAGTCGGCTCGAACGGCTCAAGACTGCGGTTGGGGAGACCGTGATGAACGCGATGGAGCACGGAAATGAGAACCGCCCCGAGCTGGAGGTCGGCGTGGAGGTGAGCGCAACGGAGGAGAGCATCAGCGTCCGTGTCACCGATCAGGGAGGGGACAAACCGATCCCCGAGGCGATGACACCGGACCTGGAGGCCAAGCTGGCCGGCGAGCAAACCCCACGGGGCTGGGGGCTCTTCCTCGTCGAGCAGATGGTCGATGAAGTTCGGTCGACGAGCGGGGGAGGGGCCCACACGATCGAGCTCATCATGAATCGGGAAGGAGCCGCCTGATGGAGAGTTTGTTCGAAGCGACCGTGACGACGTCGGACCGGGGAGCGGTGGTGGTCATGACGGGAACGGTGAATCGTGCGGCCAAAGAGGCGTTGGAGGCCGCTTACGAGGAGGCGACCTCGGTGTCCGGCCGGGTGCTGCTGGACTTCAGAGGGGTCGACTACATCAACTCCACCGGCATCGCCGTGATCGTGGGGATCCTGGCCATGGCCCGAGCCGAAGATCGTGTGGTCGCCGCCTTTGGTCTCACCGACCACTACCGCGAGGTGTTCAACATCACGCGTCTTGCCGACTTCATGACCATCTACGACGATGAGACGGCTGCGGCTGCAGCCGGGTGAGGAGAGGGAAATGCCAACAGCGAACGTGACGATGACCGTCCGGGAGGCGACGCCGCGAGTCCGGATGATCGACATCGTCGGAGAGATAACCGCCTTCTCCGAGAAGGAGATCTCGAACGCCCATGAGGAGGCATCACGCGGAGGTGTCGACGCGGTGGTGCTCAACTTCGAAGGGCTCGACTACATGAACAGCGGCGGCATCGGCCTGTTGGTCACAACACTGATCCGGGCGCAGCGCAGCGGGCACCGGCTCATGGCGTTCGGTCTGACCGATCACTATCGCCAGATCTTCTCTCTCACCCGTCTCGACGAGGCCATCGAGATATTCGACGACGAGAAGGCTGCACTCGACGCGATCTGAGACTGCGAGCAATGGACGGACTGGAGCCCGGCTCGACGAGGATCAGCGCGGGGCGGAGGTTCGAAGCGAGCGGGCGATCGCGTCGTCCCGCCAAGATGGCGCCTCTGCTGATCTTGCTCATTGGCGCCGGTTGTGTTGTCGTGATTGCCCTCGAGGGTGTTGCTGGAGAGGGAATCGAATTGGGCTTGTCGGCCGCGGCGTTCACCCTGGTGGGCGCTTTGATCCTGTACCGGACCGATGGGAACCGGATCGGCTGGGTGATGGCCGCCATTGGCCTCTCCTTGTTCGTCAGCGGGGTTGCCGGTTCGGCCGACGAAGAGAGCGCGATTGCTCTGGCCGTGGGCGGGGCCTTGTGGCTCTCCTGGTTCGTACTCCTCGGCCTCCTCGTCTATTGGTTTCCCACCGGTCGCCCGGTGACGCCGAGATGGCGATTCCTGGGCTGGCTAGCCGTCCCGATGGGCCTCATCACCGCCAGTTATCTCGTCGCCGAGTCGTTGTGCGTCGAGCCCGCGCCTGGTGGCGATTGTGAGGTCTGGGTGGACAACCCCATCGGGATAGCGGGTGTGCCCAATCCCGAATACGGCGACCTCTCCACAGTGGGATACATGGTTCTGATCGTGTTCATCGTGCTTTCCACGACGTCTCTGGTAATCCGCTTCATTCGCGCACGAGGCGTCGAACGTCTCCAGCTGAAATGGTTCGCCTTCGCGGTGGTGAGCCTGATCCTGGCCACGGTGGCCCAGGAGACCCTCGCCGATCTGACTCCGATCCCGAGGCTGGCCTGGGACGTGTTGTGGGGCATGGCCGTCCTCGCCGTGCCCGTCGCCATTGGATTGTCGGTGCTCCGTTACCGGCTCTACGAGATCGACCGCATCGTCTCGAGGACGGTCACCTATCTGCTGGTCGTCGGCTTGTTGGGCTCGATCTTCGTCGGGGCGGTGACCCTGATCACGTCGTTCCTTCCCGCCGAGTCCGACCTGGCTGTCGCCGCCTCGACCCTGGCGGTGGCCGCCTTGTTCAACCCGGTGCGGCGGCGGGTCCAGGTCTGGATCGACCGTCGTTTCAACCGGGCTCGTTACGACGCCCAGAAGGTGATGGACGCGTTTGCGGACTCGCTCCGTGACCGGGTCGACGCGACCGAGCTGTCGGACGGTTGGCGTGACGTGGTCGCGGAGACGATGCAACCGGCGGCGGTGTCGGTATGGATCCGGCCTTGAACCAGGTGAGTCAACTCTTGAGCACGGCGCGCGCCGCGTAGTACCCGCACATGCCGTGCACTCCCGCTCCGGGTGGTGTCGCCGAGGAGCAGAGGTAGAGGCCGTCGCCGATCTGATAGGGGGCGGTGGAGCCGAGTTGGAACACCTTTCTGAGCCCGAAGCCACCTCCGGCGATGTCGCCCCGGATGTAGTTTGGGTTGTGTGCCTCGAACTGTGTGGCGTTCATGGTGTTCCGTCCGATGATCAGATCCCGAAAGCCCGGGGCGAATCTCTCGATCTGGGACTCGACGGCCTCGGTCATATCGACGTCCGAGCCGGGGGGGACGTGGCAATAACCCCATGCGGTCTCCTTACCCGCCGGGGCCCGGGTGGGGTCGAATCGGGATTGCTGTGCCACGAGGACGAAGGGGCGCTCGGGATGGCCGCCGGAATGAACCGTGTCCTCGGCACGGGCCACCTCCTCCCATGACCCACCGACATGAACCGTTCCGGCTTGCGGGCTCGAATCGTCGCTCCAGGGGACAGGCCCGTCGAGGGCCCAGTCGATCTTGAACACAGCGGGCCCGGCCTTCCACGCCGAGAGGCGGCGCCGGTCCCTGGGGCTGACCCGCTCGCCGCCGATGCGGATCGCCGACCGAGGCATGACGTCGAGAACAACGGCCCGAGCCGGCGGGATGTCGTCGAGAGACAGGATCATTCGGCCGGTCTCGATTGTCCCGCCCCGGTCGACTATGACCTTCGCCAGGCTCTCGGCGACACGCTGTGACCCGCCGCGCACCATGGGCCAGCCGTAGGCGTGGGCGGCGACCGCGAAGAGGAGAGCGACCCCCCCGGTCAGCGGGGAAGAGAAAGGTGCGATGGCGTGCGCGGCGAGGCCGGCCAGGACGCCCCTCGCTTCGGCCGTTGTGAATCCCGAAGCGATGACCGAGGCGGGAAGGGCGCCACGGGTGGCCAGCCTCACAAAGCTGCCCGGGTTGCCCGGGACCAGGGTCATCGGCCCGAGGAAGTCCTCCATCACCGCATCGGCGGCGGCGACCAGAGGTTGGAAGATCCGCATGTAGCGCTCCGAATCCTGGCCAAAACGCGCCGCGGTGGCCCCGACGTCGCGCAACACGACGCCTGCCTTGCCGTTTCCGAGAGGATGGGACAGCGGGATGGGGGGGTGGACCCAGTCCACATCCAGACCGAGGTCCCGGAAGAAAGGCGAAGCCACCCCGAGCGGGTGGATCGCCGAGCAGATGTCGTGGGCGAAACCGGGGAGGGTCAGTTCCTCGGTTCTGGTGCCTCCGCCGATCTCGTCGGCCTGCTCCACGACCAGTACGCGTCGCCCGTTGCGAGACAGCTCCGCCGCGGCGGACAGTCCGTTCGGTCCGGCACCGACCACCACTACGTCATATTGGGGCATCGGTCCTGATTGTGCCCGATAGCCGTTACGAGATAGTGACCGATCGGCATCGCCGATGGCGCCGGGGCCGTAACGATGGCGGAACGCCCCGCTGCTCGGATGGGCTCATCGGAGAAAGGACCGAGTTGACCGAGCCGAGGAACACAGAGAGTTGGGCAGCGCCGGTCGACGCCTTCCATGTCGGAGACGTCGCCGAAGGCGCACGCAAGGGAAATGTGGAGGGCCGGCGCCCCATGGGGCCGCTCCAGGGCTTCGGCCGGCTCTGGCAGAAGACGTATGAGGTTCGGATACCGGGTCCCACCCCTGAAGAGGTGATCGCCGCATGGAAGGCGAACTTCGGCGAGTTCTGGTACCCGTCGAACAGGTTCTACGCCCCGGCCGGGGGGATCGCACCTGGGGAGATCGCGGTGATTGGAGGGGGGAAAGGCCCGGCCAAGATCACCACCGGTGTGCGTGTGATCTATGCCGACGAGCGCTCTTGGTCATATATGACCCCTGAGGGGCATCCCTGGGCATCGATCATCACCTTCAGTGCCCACGAGGACGACGACGGGGTGACCGTGACCAGGGTCCACCTCCTGGTCCGGGCCAACGATCCGCTCTACGAGGCGAGCTTCAAGATCTACACCTCGAGACTCGAGGACAAGATCTGGACCCATACCCTGACCCGGGTCGCGGGGCACTTCGGCGTCACCGAGCCGGCGATCGACGCCAGCGTCGTGCTGGTGGACAAGAAGAGGCAGTGGAACCAGATGTCCAATCTTTGGAAGAATTCGGCACTGCGGACGCTGCTGAGACGCGATCGCTGACACATGAAATCGGGCCCCCTTGTCGGGGGCCCGATTCGATCCGCAGAACTCGTCGATCTAGAGAAGGACGGCCCTCTTGCGGATCTGTAGGAACACATAACCGGTCACCATCAGCGTCAGCCCGACGACCACCGCAAAGGCAGACAGTGCGTAGGCGACGATCCCGAGGCCGAGAGCCGTGGTCAAGGTGGTTGCGTTGAACCATGAAGCCCTCGCCTCATTGGGAACCATCACCTCTTCCCCGTTCTCGTCGAGGACGGCTGCGCCGTTCTCATCCAGCTGTGGGATCTCACGAGGCATCTGTGCGTAATACAGACCCTCGGTGTTATCGAGCTGGTGGTACGTGATGATGTCGGACTGTGCCCACATCGAGAAAGGTCCCCTCACCGGGGTTTCCGGGAAAAAGGCATCGTCGGGGGTGGTCACGTCCTGTGCCACGGCCTGGTCCCATGTGTACCAGGCGCCGAAGATGCCTCCCGCAAACGACCCGAACCCGACGACGAGCGCCAGGATCCCGGCTGTGAGAAGAAGAGTCGACTTGCGTCGAGGGGCGGCTTCTTGCTGAGAGGCCAACCTCTCACGGTCTATAGCAGTCATTGATGCCTCCTATTCCTACGAGCTAACTGCCTTCTATGGGCATCATCGACCCTTGTGAAAAAGTGCACGAGGGGAGAAGGACCCTACGTCGGGGGCCGGAAGACCTCAGCTGCCCGGGGACTACCTCTTCCCCGCCCCGGCAAGGAGTCAGATGCAGGACCCTTCCGAAGTGACGCCTCTTCCGCACAGGGAGGTGACCTCGACCGTGTCCAGCATGAAACTGCCGTTGTCCGGGCTGCCGAACACGTGTGCCCTCAGCCCTCTCACCGCATCGTCGCCGAGCCCGATGACGTCGATGGTCAACTCGCCCGGGTCCCCATCTCTCGGGGCGACCGTGACCACCAGCTCGGAGGGCGGTTCCACGGAGGCGAGCACGCCGGCGACACTCTCTCCCAGCTCGAGCATCGTCGGTGCCGAAGGGCGTTCGCCCAACTCGTCGACGATGGCAGAGGTGGCATCGAACGTGTCGCCCAGGTACCCGACGAAGCTCAGGCTCACCCAGCCGGTAGTGCTCTGGTACTCGACCTCGATCCAGAACGACCGGTGCAGCTCCCGGGTCCGGCCCTGGGCAACCAGCTCAGCGTGCAGTGGTGGGATCCCGGCCAGGATCTCCTGGTCGGCGCCGGGAGCCGCCCTCAGGTTGAGCACGTCGTCGTGAGCGACGCCGATCACGGCCAGGACATCGCCCGCAGCCGGGCCGAAGTCGATCGGGTCGCCGGGCAGGCCACCCGCTCCGGTTGTGGTGGTTGCGGGCTGTGTCGTCGTGGAGACACCGTTGACCGTGGTCGAGGTGGAAATGGCCGTGGTCGTGGTCGTGGTCGTGGTGGTCGTGGTGGTTGCCTCCAGGCTCGTGATCGGCTCTCCCTGGTCCCCGCCACATGCGGCGATGGCCATGACAGTTGTGGCTGCTACGAGAACAGCTGGGCGCAGGCTCATCAATGGCCGGTGAAGTCGGGTTTCCGCTTCTCTGTGAAGGCGGCGACCGCCTCCATCAGGTCGTCGGAGATCAGGTAGGAGGCATTCCACTGGGCCACATAGTCCAGCGCCTGTTCCACGGTTCTGCCGTCGTTGGCGGCCAGGACACGTTTGATCCCACGAACCACGAGAGGAGAGTTGTCTGCGATCTCCGCGGCCAACTCCTTCGCCGCCTCCACGGTGGCCGCCGAGTCGGGCTGAATCCCGTTGATCAGCCCGATGGCCATTGCCTGTGCGGAGTCGATGTCACGTCCGGTAAAGGCGAGCTCGGCGGTGTGCCCCGGTCCGACTATGGCCGGCAGCCGCTGCAGGGTACCTATGTCGGCGACGAGACCCATCCGGGTCTCCCTGATTGAGAAGATGGCGTCCTCGGCGGCGAGGCGGATGTCACAGGCAGTGATCAGGTCGAGACCAGCCCCGAGGCAGTAGCCATGTACGGCAGCGATGACCGGTTTGGGGGAGTAGGAGAGGCAGCTGGCAGTGTCCTGCATCCGTCTGATCAGCTGGTACAGCTCCATGTTGGAAGATGCCGGGGACGGTCCCGCCGGCTGCATCGAGGCCAGAAGCTCGATGTCGATCCCGACCGTGAAGGCAGGCCCCCGCCCGGCCAGGATGACCACCCTTGCCGAGTCGTCGGCGTCGAGCTCGGCCATGGCCGCCGGGATGTCCTCCCACATGTCCCAGGAGAGGGCATTTCGCTTCTCGGGGCGGTCGAGCCAGAGAAATGCGATGTGACCGTCGCGCTCGATCTCGAGATGCTGGTACCCCACGTCGGGAGCCTATTTGGGTGGGAGCGTGGCGGCGAAGTCGAGGCCGGTCTCGACCCACTGCTGCAGGTCGGCAGGCTCGGCTGTTGCCTCCGGCGCCACCAGGATCCATCCCCTCATCGGGCGGCCTGTCATGTCGAAGGCCCTCACTCCAGGCTTGGCCAACGCCTCGTCGTACTCGTCGCGATCGATGCGGACCATGAGCTCGTCCTTCGAGACACCGACCGCCATGTTTCCGGAGAGAAGGAAGGCGATGCCGCCGAACATCTCCCGCTCTCCGATCTCGGGGTTGTCACCGAGGATGTCGCGGACCCGTGAGGCGAGGATTGTGTCATAGGCCATTTCGCCCCGACGCTAGTGGCGCACCGGGAGTTCAGGTCCCGGCAGAGCGCCAGGCGTCTCTCAGCTTGACTCGGGTCCCGAAGCGGAGGAGACCACCGGCGTAGATCCGGCCCGCGACGAAGACGAGCCCGACGATGGCTCCCAGGGTGAGGACGACGGCGAGGACATACTGCCAGGTCGGGATCGAGCCCAGGGCGGCCCGCACCGGCACCACGAATGGGGCGGTCAACGGGATGAGGGTCCCGATCACGGCGGCAGGGCCGTCGGGATCTGAGAGGGCGGCGATCGACACGAAGAACCCGGCGACGGCAATCATGGACATGGGAAACGCCACGTTCTGGGCATCTTCCATCCTGCTGACCAGGGACCCGGCGGCTCCATACATGACCGCGAAGAGGAGGAAGCCGAGAACGAACCATACGATCAGGTTGGCGACGGTGGCCACGTCGAGGCTCGGGAGCTCGACCACATTCGACAACTGGACCGCGACCACCGCGACGAGGATGGTGCCGGCGAATTGCCCGATCCCGAGCAGCCCGATACCGCTGATCTTCCCGGCAAGCAGCTGCCAGGGCTTGACACTGGACAGGAGGACCTCGACCACCCGGTTCGATTTCTCCTCGGTGACCCCCGAGAGCATCCAATTCCCGTAGAGCAAGACCGCCATGTAGAGCAACAGGAGCCCGGCGTAGGCAACGGCTCCCCGGGTCTCGTCACCGGCCTCCGGCCCGGACAAGGTCGTGGTCTCCAACGGATCCGAGGTCATCACCTCGATCACATCGGCTGCTGCCTGTCCCGACTCGGTGACGATCCCCTCCAGTTCGACCGATGCCGCCCCCCGTTGGAGCAGGCTGAGCACCGCCGAGTCCCCGAACCCGCCCACGCTCTCGACAATGACCTCCTGCCCGTTGATGAGGATCGCGTCGAGCTCCCCCTCCTCCATGATCGCCTCGGCCGAGCCCCGGTCTTCGAATGGCCGAAGCTCTATTGCCACCGAGGGCTCGACATCGGGCTCGTCGGAGGCATTCCCCAACAGCTCGGCCGAGGCCACGATCGACTCGTTGCCCTCGCCGACACCTCCCACCGTGTACTCGGAGGTGCCGCCACCGATGAGACCGGGGACCACCACCAAACCCGCCACCAGGAGAAAGGTGAGAGCGGTCGTGATCAGGAAGGCCCTGGAACGGCCGTGCTCTCGGATCTCACGCAAGGCGATCCGCCACACCGTCTTGAAGGAGCTCATCGCACCGCCTCCCGGAACAGGTCGGAGAGCGAGGGGCTGGTATAAGTGAAGTGGCGCACCCTGCCCACCTGCTGGGCACGGGCGAGGAATCCGCGGATGTCGCTGCCGGCGTCGATGATCAGAGTGTGGCTGCCGTCGGCGGAGCGGATCTGGCGCACGTCCTCGAGGGTGTCGAACAGATCGCCGACCTCGCCGTCCAACTCGAGCTCGAGATGCCGGATCGGGGCGGCGTCCTTCAGGCGGCGCACGTTGCCCTCGACCACGATCCTCCCCGCATTGATGATCGCTACCTCCTCGCAGATGTCCTCGACCAGGTCGAGTTGATGGGAGGAGAAGACGACGGCCTTGCCCTTTGCCGTCTCCTCCCTCAGGATGTCGGCCATGGTCTCGGTGGCGATGGGATCGAGACCGCTGAACGGCTCATCTAGTACGAGCAGCTCGGGGTCGTGCACCAGCGCGGCCGCCAGCTGGACCCGTTGCTGGTTCCCATGCGACAAGACTTCCACCCGGTCGAGGCGTCTCTCGGCGAGGCCGAATCGCTCCAGCCATCGGTCGGCCGAGGCGGCCGCTTCTTTCTGCTCCATCCCACGTAGACGTCCGAGGTAGGTCAGCTGGTCGTGTGCCTTCATCTTCGGGTAGAGGCCTCGTTGTTCCGGCATGTACCCGAAACGCCGCTTCTGCTCCATGGTGATCGGCTCGCCGTCCCAGGTGACCTGGCCCGAATCGGCGGTGACGAGGCCGAATATGGTGCGCATCGCGGTGGTCTTGCCCGCTCCATTGGGCCCGAGAAAGCCGAGCATCCGCCCTCGGTCGACCTGAAACGTGCATCCGGACAGCGCCGCCACGTCGCCGTATTGCTTGTGCAGGTCGGTGAGCGCCAGCATGGCGCAAGAGGATAGGAGGCTCCCCGCAGGCTGGCGGCACGACCCCTCGGTACCATCGTCGGGGCATGCAGCTCCTGGAACGTGACGAGGTTCTGCAGCGCCTGGACCACCTTCTGACCGACGCCCGAGAGGGTGCCGGGCGTGCGGTCCTGGTTCGAGGCGAGGCAGGGATCGGGAAGACCTCGGCCGTGCCCGTCTTCACCGACTCCCATCTCGACGACGCTCATGTGCTCCGAGGGGGATGCGACGACCTGCTCACCGCTCGCCCTCTGGGCCCGATCTCGGACATGGCCCCCCGACGAGCCCGTTCTCGGGGACCAGGAGCGGCGGGTCACGCAGCTACGGCGGGCGAGACAGGCCCGTCGGGCCAGGGCAGAGGCGATAGGGGCTGAGCCAGGGGCAGGCGCATCCTTCGCCTTCTCGACCCGCTTCGACTCTGACCGCAGGATCAGTCGAGGAGGCTGGGGCGGAAGAGCCGGTCGTGGGTGTGGAGGGCGAAGCGGTCGGTCATTCCGGCGACGTAGTCGATGGCGCGTTCCAATGGCCCAGCGGTGGTGGTGGTGGCCGAGTCGGGTACGTCTTGCGGGTGGTCGGTGAACCACCGGACCAGATCCTGGATGACCATGATCGCCTTCTGCTTTTGGGCCTCACTCTCCGGGCTCAGGTAGACCCGGGAGAACATGAAGGCTCTCAGCTCTTCCATCACCTCCAGGTCGAGGGGGTTCATCTCCACCTCCCCGGATGCGTGGCTGGTTTCGATTACCGAGGTGGCCAGGGACCCGATCCATTCCCGCGACGTGGCGCCGAACGTGGTCAGCACACGGGTCGGGATCTCGTGGTACTCGAGCACGTTTGCCCTGAGCGCATCGGCCACATCGTGGGTCAGGTAGGCGATGCGGTCGGCGAAGCGGCACAACCGGCCTTCGGGGGTCCGCGGCGGTGGGTCGATGCGCCAGGAGTGGGCCCGGATCCCGTCCAACACTTCTGCGCTCAGGTTCTGCGGCTCGATGAGCGACAGGGTGCGCACCCCGTGAGCCGAGTGAAGCCATTCGCCTTCGACGAAGGGTGTGAGCGCCTCCTCGCCGGTGTGCCCGAACGGGGAGTGGCCGACATCGTGGCCGAGGCAGATGGCCTCGGTCAGGTCCTCGTTGAGCCCGAGCGCCCGGGCCATGGCCCTGCCCACCTGGGTCACCTGGATGGTGTGTGTCATCCGGGTCACGAAGTGGTCGCCGTCGGGGTTGAGGAACACCTGCGTCTTGTGCTTCAACCGGCGGAACGCCTTGCTGTGCACGATCCGATCGCGGTCCCGCTCGAAGGCGGTGCGGAACTCGTCGGGTTCCTCCGGCTCGGCCCGGCCCTCCGACTGATCCGACTTCGTGGCCGCCGGAGCCAGCAGCTCGTGCTCCAGTCGCTCCCGTTCTCGACGGTCCCGTCTCAGCATGGCGTGTGCATGCACCCACCGCCACGGTGGCCATGTGCACACGGCATCAGACGAACCGCTCGCGGAGGCGCGAGCTGGCCCAGTCCATCGTCGACACGACGATGGCGATGGCCAGCATCTGGGCCGCCGCCGCCCGGTAGTCGAGCAGACCGATGTTCTGTTGGAGGAGGAAGCCGATCCCGCCACCGCCGACGAAGCCGATGATGGTGGAGAACCTGACGTTGATGTCCCAGCGGTACATGGTGAACGAGATGTAGGGAGCCACGATCTGAGGCACCACCGCGTAGACCACGGTCTGGAGCCGTGTTGCTCCCGTCGCACGCACCGCCTCGACAGGGCCGGCATTGATGCTCTCCACCTGCTCCGAGTACAACTTGGCATTGGCGGCGATGGTGTGCAGGGCCAGGGCGAGAGCGCCGGCGAACGGGCCCAAACCCACCCAGATGACGAAGACGAGGGCGAGGACCAGCGCCTCGATCGAGCGCAGGGCATTGAAGACGGTGCGCGCCGTGTAGTAGACGGCGAGACCGACGCCGATCGGTCCCTTGTACGAGCTGCGCCAGGCCAGGGCCGCCCCGAGCACGGCTCCCACTACCGCGGGGATGACCACGGTTCTCTGTGTGTCGACGATCTGGTAGAGCCAGGCCAACACCTGGCCCACGGCCATGGCGAGGAGTGCCCCGGCCACCGCTCCGGCGAGGATGGAAAGCACCCGATTGAGCCCACCGGTGACCCGACGTCCGAGCCGGTACCCCAGTCGGCTGCCCATGTAGGCGAGGACGCCGGCGAGGCCGAGGGCGGCGAACGCATCGAAGGCTGCCCCCAGGATCTGCCCCAGCAATACGACGAATTCGCCGATGAAGTCGAACACGCCGAGTCGCGCCGCCGCCCAGGCCCCGCCGATCTGGGAGAAGCGAACGACGGCCTGTGCGGCGATCAGGCTCACCGCGGCCGCGGCCACTCCGGCCGCGATACGAGCCGTCCGGGTGACGTTCGACCCCGGCACCGGGACTGCGATCGGGATCAGCCTTGCCACCACCACTCCGGCCGCCAATGCGACCGCGACCTGGAGCCAAGCAGAGTCGGGGAGCGTCTCGATGAGACGCCGAGACTCCCTGGACACGAACAGCCCGATGTAGAGCCCTAGGGGGACCCCGGCTACGGCGAGACCGAGTTGCAGTGCGGGCATGCGGACGTCGCGCATCAGGTTGCGGGCGGCGAAGAAGGAGAGGGGCATGGCGATCAGCGTGCCGAGGGTGGTGGCGAGCAGGGCGAGGAACACGGTCTCGATGATGAGATCGAGGGTCTGCACCGCGTTTTGTGACCAGCGTGGGGAGCGAAGCGGTTCGCCGTCCCCTCTTTCCACATAGACGGGGTCGAAGATGGAGCCCACGTTGAGTCGGCTCTTCACCCTCACCGTCTGCACCTCGGTGTCCGGCCGGTTGGAGAGACGGGCGTCGATCTGGAAAGAACCTTCGGGATCGGTGCGCACATTGGCCAACCTGAGCTCTGTCCCATTGGGCGGGACGAAGAAGACCTGGACCGAGTCGTTGGCCCTGAACCCCGAGCCTGAGATGGTCACCACCTCCCTGGGTTCGGCACAGGGCGGGTCGACAGTGAAAGTGGCCTCGCCTTCCACGGGCTCGGGTTCGAAGCCGCCGGCCGGGCAGGGGACCATGTAGTCGAGGTCGATGGCGGTCGATTCCACTTCGTATGTGATGAGATCCGGTTGGGCCAGGGCGCGGATGACCCGGAACAACTGCGTCTGACGGGTCTCGTTGGTGATCTTGTCCAGACTGACCTCGGTCACCTGGAAGCCGTAGGCGTAGATGACGAAGCCGACGAGGAGGCCGACGAAGAGCCAGAGACTCCGAAGCCGCCTCCGCCGACGAGGCTGTTCCGGGGTGTCCGGTTCCTTCTCCTCGGCACGGGTATCGCGCTCAGCCAACCCGTTCCGCCTCCTGCCCGTAAATGTCCTTGAACATGGCGTCGTCGATCTCCGACGGCAGACCCTCGAAGACGACGCGGCCTTCGTTCAGTGCGATCACCCGTTGCCCGTAGCGATGGACCAGGTCGAGGAAATGCAGGCTGCACAACACGGTGACCCCGTCGCTGCGATTGATGTCCTCCAGGTACTGCATGATCGAGTGGGCCAACACCGGGTCGAGGCTGGCCACCGGCTCGTCGGCGAGGATCATCTCCGGGTCTTGCATCATGGCCCGGGCGATGCCCACCCGCTGCTGCTGTCCCCCGCTCAGCTCCTCGGTTCGGTTCTGGTCCTTCCCCTCGAGCCCGAATCGCGCCAGCTGCGCCAGGGCGCGCTCACGGTCGCTTCTGGAGAACCGGTTGGCCAGGGCCAGAGCGGGGCTGGTGTATCCGAGCCTGCCGGCGAGCACGTTGGTGATCACGCGGGAACGGTGCACGAGGTTGAAGTTCTGGAACACCATGCCGATCCGACGCCGGATGCGTCGCATCTCCTCCTCGGAGGCGGCGGTGATGTCCTCCCCCTTCCACAGGATGCGGCCCTCGGTGGGATCGATGAGACGGTTGATACAGCGGAGCAAGGTCGACTTGCCCGACCCGGACAGGCCGATGATGGCGAGGAACTGGCCCTCGGCGACCTCGAAGGAAACGTCGCGAAGGGCGATCGTCCCGTCGTCGTAGACCTTGGTCAGGTGCTCAACCTGGAGCATTTGCCTCCGAGGGGAGTGTAGGAGGGGGCGCCTTGGCGCCCCCTCCAATCAATCGGAGTCGATCTAGAGGTCTTCCAGATCGATCCCGGCCGTGTCGACGACCTTGCGCAGCTCGTCGTACTCGGCGTCGGTGGCCGGCTCGATACCGGTCCATCCATAGAAGTCCTGGTTTCCGATCGAGTCGTTCCAGGCACAATCGTCGTTGTCCTCGCACTCGGCGGCGAAGGCCAACAACGCCTCCTCGATCTGTGCCCGCAGCTCGGCAGGGAAGTCAGGGCCGAAGGACAGGGTGTCATTCGGGATCTCAGGTGAGATGTCGAGGATCCGGACTTGCTGAACGATGTCCGGGGCTTCCTCGGTCGCACTGGCTCGTGCATCGAGCACTCTGAAGTTCTCACCGCAGAACAGATCGCCCTCCTCATCCGGGGCGCATGAGTCCAAGAGGTCCTCGGGCACGTCGGGTTCGTCACCGATCTGCCAAGGGTCACCGTCGAGGATCAGCGGCGGGCTGAAGAAGGTGGTTCCGAAGTCCGCATCGCCCCGATAGACGGCGAGCGCGGCGTTGGGATGGCCACCAGTCTCGACCGGCTCCCCGGCGCTCACGCCTGCTTCGTCGAGCTGGACCAACGGGACCAGGTATCCGGAGGTGGAGTTCACATCCGGGAACGCCCATGACAGTCCGTCGAGATCCTCGACGCTGGCGATATCACTGTCTCGGGGCACCAGGATCTGGGCCCAATACACGCCGTATCCGAAGCGAACCGCCTTGAAGGCGACGTCGACACCGCACAGGTTATTGGCCAGCACGTAGCCGAATCCGGGTATGAACCCCATGGTGTCTTCGGGTGCGGCGCACATCTCCTCGATGGTGGCGGCATAAGACGTCGGGACGCTGACCTCGAAGCTGAGACCGGTCGCCTCTTCGAGTGCAGCCTTCATGACGTCGCCACCTGAGACGATCACCTGTGCGTCGACCGAGGGCACGAACAGGACCTGGATGGGCCTGTCCGGCGACCCCAACTCGGCCTCGGCCATCGCCGTCGTGGTGGTTGCTTCTGGCGCGGCCGTGGTTGTCGGCTCCTCGGCTGCGGCTGTCGTCGTGGTGTCGTCGGCCTCGCCTCCCTCGCCTCCGCCACAGGCGGCTGCGATGAGGGCCATTACGACGAGACAAGCCCAAAGGGCTCTCTTCTTCATGTTCTCTCCTAATTGGGACTCCCAGGAAGGCGCGAAGACCCCGGTCCGCGCCCCCGGACCCTAATCAGATGGTGTCAGGTGATTCCACCCGCGCCACCAGGGCGCGAAATTCGTCGAAATCCTCCACGTCCACGGCTCCCAAGATGGGCCGATTCCAGGGGCGGACGTAGCGACAGACGAGCCGGTCGGGTCGATGGGCGACCAACCCGGGCAGCACGTTGGGCCCGTCGTCGAGGTAGACGTCGCAGTCGACGAGCCACTTCTTCTCCAGGATGTGGATCTCCTTGGTGGGGATGCCCTGGGCGGCGATCCACTCGTGTGTGTCCTCTACCGCAAAGGTCGGCTTCGTGGTGAGGATCACGATCTCGTGTCCTTCCTCGACGAGCCGGTGCAGGGCCTCGATCGCCCCTGGGAAGGGCTCCAGATGCCAGAACAAGGAGCGGCCGTCCAGATCCGAGCACCACCGCCAAAAGGCATCCATGTCGTCGAAGTGGGTGATGGCGGTGAGCCCGTCCCAGCGGTCGACCTGCTCGGTGTTGAGCTCGGCTCCGAAGTCCCGGTTGTAGAAGTCGACCCACCCTTTGGTGAAGTCGGCCACCACGCCGTCGAGATCGATGCCGAGCCTCATCGACGCCGCAAGGTCAATCGGCGTCGATCGCCTTCGACTTCTTGTAGAAGTCCAGACGGTCGACAGGCATCACCAGCGAGGTGAGCAGGTTGGAGAGATGGGCCGAGATTCGCTTGATGTAGCGGTAGAGGATGGCCCGCGGAGCGGCGAAGGTCCCCGGCTCGTCGGAGCGTATGAACCGGGCCATGTGGTCGTCGTAGTGCTTCTCGTCCTCTTTGATCTCGGGGATGAGCTCGTGCACCGCGCTCTCCTCCTGGTCCCGGAACACCTTGGTGGTGACCACGATCAACTCGGCCACTTCACGGAAATGCTCTTGGATCTCGTTCCGGTCCGGCCCGGCGGAGAAGTCGACTCCTAGATCGGCCAGGTTCCACAGGTTCTTGCAGTAGTCGCCCACTCTCTCCACGTCCTTGGCCACGGACATGTAGGCCAGCATCAGCCCGTAGTCGACCTCCGCTCCCCACACCGAGCCATGAACCAGCAGCTCGCGTCTGATCTCCCGCTCGGTGCGGTTCAGCTCCTTGTCCAGGGCGAAGATCTCGTCGGCGACCGCGGCCGGATCGGAGGTTCGCATCAGCGCACCCACCGCCAGTTCGAACATGCGGGAGCAGGTCTCCAGCATCCCCACCAGCTGGGTCTCGACGTTTTCCAGTTGTTGGGCGTCCCGGAACAGGGAGAACATTGGCTACTCCTCAGGTGATCAACAATATGACGATGGGGAGGACAAAGAACATGCCGGTGATGTAGACGGCGATGAGACCGCGCTTTCGCGCCCCAACTTCCGCGGTCCATTCGGCGATCGCCACCGGGATCCGTCTCAGCATCGGGATGGGGTAGAAGATCAGGATGCCGAGCAGGTTGAAGGTGGTGTGGGCGAGGGCCACCACCAGGGCGTCCGGGTTGTCTGCTGCCACCGATGCCAGAAGTGCGGTGATCGTCGTCCCGACATTGGCCCCGAGTGACACCGGGTAGACCGTGGAGAGGGTGAGGACGCCGGCTGCGGCCAGCGGCACCATCATCGAGGTGGTGATACTGGAGCTCTGCACGGCCACGGTGAGGAGGAGCCCGACCATCATCGCACCCGCCCCGGCCCCCTTGCCCAGGATCCGGTTGATCGCCGCTTCGATCTGCCCCGATACCACCCATCGCATCTGGGTGGTGATCTGCCACAACGAGAGAAAGATCAGCACGACACCGATCCCGATCAGGATGCTGCCGGCTGCCCGCCCCCATCCGAGGCTCTGGAACATTTCGGTGATGGCATCGACCGGAGTCTCGATAGCGCGCTTCACAGGTCCGGGGTCGTCGCTCACCCCTGGGAGCAGCCCGTCGAACAGTGAGGCCAACCCGATGGCGATCCGGCTCACCACCCCGAACGCGACCTCCAGAGGGAAGAGGGCGATGACGGCGAGGATGTTGAAGTAGTCATGAACGGTGGCGGCGGCGAAGGCGCGACGGAAGAATGCGTTCTGACGGACGTGGCCGAGAGCGGCGAGGGTGCCGGTGACGGTGGTCCCGATGTTCGCTCCCATCACCATCGGCACGGCCGTCTCGATGCCGAGCACGCCGGCGCCGACCAATCCCACGATGGTCGAGGTCGTCACCGAAGACGACTGGACCAGCACGGTGGCGAGGACCCCGGCGGCGAGACCGGCGAGCGGGTGGGCGACGGTGGCGAACACATCGTCCACCAATCCGGCGCCGAGGGAGCCGATTCCCTTCTCCAGCGCCTTGATCCCGACCAGGAAAATGTAGAGGAAGAGGACGGCGAGAAGGAGCCGGGCCCAGGTCCCGATGTGAGGCGACGGGGGGGTGGGGTCGGGCGCGACCTGATCTCTCGGCCGATGATCTCCCATGGGCTGGCGGCAGGGTAAGGACACACGTCACATTTCGCATCTCGGCGCCTGGGATGGCGTTCGAATCCGGGAGCGATCTCCTGAACATTCAGGACACGAGGCATTATTCAAATCGCTTGAACGTTCAGCCGATTTGAATTAAACCGGCAGGATGCGACCGCAGCGAGAGACGTTCGAGATCGAGGACGTGCGGGTGCTCGAGGTCCTCAACAACCCGATGCGGCTCAGAATCCTGCACCAGCTGATCGAGCCCGCCACCGCTCGCGACCTGGCGCAGAGTCTCGAAGTGCCGGTGACTCGCCTCTACTACCACCTCAATCTGCTCCAGGAGGTTGGGGTCATCGAGGTGGTGGAGACGCGAAAGAGCGGGGCGATGCTGCAGCGGGTCTACCGCACGGTGGCCGGCGACTTCGCCCCGGTGCGTGGCCTGCTGGAGAAGAGCGAGGACAAGGATCGGGTGGTCAGGGCGGCGATCGGGATGGTGCTCGACGGCGCCCGACTCGATGCCACGGCTGCCTTGCTCGGGGCCGTCGGAGCGGACGGCGGCGGGAGCGTCGCGCCGGATGGCGCACTCGGCCGCTCCGTGGTGCCGATGAGCAGGAAGAGCGCGTTGAGGATCGTCGAACTGATCGATGCGATCGTCGAAGAGATGCGTGAGCACGAGGATCGAGAAGAGGAGGAGTACGCCTTCTCCTTCGTCTTCTTCCCCATGGTCGGCCCAGTGAAAGGAGAGAAGCTGTGAACGACTGGGTGTTCAGGGCGGAGGGCGTCACCAAGAGCTATGACGGTGGCAAGACCTTCGCCAATCGGGATGTCTCGATCGAGGTCCGCCCCGGCGAGGTGTACGGGCTTCTCGGTCCCAACGGGGCGGGCAAATCGACCTTCGTCAAGCAGGTGATCGGGCTTCTCAAGCCGGACACCGGTTTGCTGCATCTCGGACAGCACGATCTGGTGGCCGATCCCGATGCCGCACGGCAACTCTGCTCCTACCTGCCTCAAGCGACGATGCCGATCGAGTCGTTCAAGGTTCACGAGGCGGTGCGGCTCACCGGGCGGATTCGGGGCGGGTCCAAATCCGCCACGGACGAACGATGTGAGGAGCTGATCGACGCGCTCCAGATCAGGGAGTGGCGCGACACCCTCGGGACCAAGCTCTCGGGCGGGGTGCGGCGGCTGGTCGGGTTCATCATGGCCACCGTGGTGCCGGGAAGGGTGGTGATCCTGGACGAGCCCACCAACGACGTCGACCCGTTGCGGCGTCGTCTTCTCTGGGAGCAAATCCGACTGCTGGGGCAGATGGGTGCCGCCGTCTTCCTGGTCACCCACAACGTCTTGGAGGCGGAGAAGTCGGTAGACCGTCTCGCCGTCATCTCCGAGGGCGAGGTGGTGGCGGAAGGCACCCCGTCGTCGCTCAAGGTGGCGGATCGGGGCCGGCTCCGTCTCCAGCTGATGATGGTCCCCGGAACGGCCACTCCTGAGCTTCCCTCGATGGTCAGGGACCATTCCCGGGTCGGCAACAACCTGATGGCGATGATCGACGAGGACCGGGCCGGTGACGGCATCACCTGGGCGAGGCAGGCCATGGCCGACGGGCTGGCCGAGGAGTACGCACTGGCCGCCACGACACTGGAGGACGCCTACATCAGACTCACCGGCCACACCTCGGTCAACGGGGCGATGGAAGTGGCGACATGACCGTGGCCTCCGCCGCAGTTATGGGGGCCGTCCGCTCCGGTCCCTCCTACTGGTTCGAGAGTCTCGGCGCCATGCTCCGCTGGTACCTCACCTCGATGCGTCTCCTGCTCCCTGTGTTCGTGGTGGTGCAGATGCTGATCGCGTCGGGTTTCTCGGTCGGCATCAGCTTCTTCTTCGAGGAGATCACGCCTGAGGCAGCCCTGTTCCTGGGGACCGGTGCCTCCATCATCGCCCTGATCTTGGCCGGGGTGGTGGTGGCTCCTCAGCTCATCGCCAGCGAGAAAGACGCCGGGACCTACGACTTCAGTTGGTCCCTTCCGGTGCCGAGGTCGGCGAACGTCACCGCCTGGGTGATGCTCAACGCGGTAATCGGCATCCCCTCGATGGTGGCGGCGCTGCTCATCGCCGACTGGCGCCTCGATCTCGACTTCAGTCTTTCGTGGACCATCGCCCCTGCCGTCGTCCTCGCCCTCACCTGCGGCACCCTCATCGGCTCGGCCGTGGCTCACGCCATCGACAGGACCAGCATCACCCAACTTGTCTCCCAGGTCTTCGCCTTCGGCATCCTGGGGTTCACCCCCATCACCTACCCCATCGAGAACCTGCCCACCTGGCTCGGGTCGGTCCACCGGGTCTTGCCCTTCTACCACATGGGGGTGATCGTGCGGGGCGGGCTAACCGAGGGCCCGGGCGACGGGATGTGGGCGTCGTTTGGGATCGTTTTTGGTTGGACACTCGCCGCGGCCGTCGCGACCGCTCTCGTCGTCGGGCGTCGGAAATGACGGGCACGACCATGGAGACATCGTTGCGCAGGGGGTGGGGTTACTGGTGGGCCAGCTACCTCTCCATGATCCGCTGGGTCCTCATCCAGCAGAAGGTCCTGTTCGGCGGCATCATCTTCACACAGATCCTGCTCGGAATCGGCGCAGCCATCATGTACAAGTTCTATCTGGGATCACTGGATCCGCTGGCGGCCGCGTTCCTGGTTTCGGGCATACCGGCGCTCTCGCTCATCCCGGTCGGATTCGTGATGGTGCCGATCCTGGTCATCCAGGAGAAGGCCAGGGGGACCTACGACTTCACCTGGTCGTTGCCGGTACCCCGGTTGGCCCCGGTGGCGGCCACCTTCACCGTGTTCACCTTCATCGCCATGCCCATCGCCGCCCTTTCCACCTTCTTGGCGGCGTGGCAGTTCGACGTCACGCTCGAGATCTCCTGGGCGGTTGTCCCCTTCGCCTTCCTCGCCTCATTGATGGCCAGCTCGGTCGGCTATGGGATGGCTGTGGCCATACCCGAGCCGAGGATGACCAACCTGATCACCAACGTGGTGATCTTCCTCGTCCTTCTCTTCTCGCCCATCGTCATCCCGATCGAGCGGTTCCCTGATTGGGCGGAGACGGCGCATCGGGTCCTTCCCTTCTTCCACATGTCCAACCTGATCCGGAGCAGCCTCACCGAAGGTCTCGCTGCCGACGTCGCCGCCTCCCTCATTATCCTGATCGCCTGGACCATCCTCGGCTGGGCCGGGGTGGCCCGGGTGGTGGGGCGACGGGGGTAGTGGTTTGCCCGAACCTGAGGTTCCCCGTTGCATATATGCAACCAGCCCTCTCGAGTTCGGCCTCGGTAGTGTCGACGGCCGTGGAACACCATCTGGCCCAACTCAACGTCGCTCGGCTACGTGCCCCCCTCGACTCGCCGATGCTCGTCGAGTTCGTCGAGGCCCTGGAGCCCGTGAACGCCCTGGCCGACGATGCACAAGGCTTCGTGTGGAGGCTGCAGACCGAAGATGGCGACGCCACTGCGATCAGAGCATTCGAAGACGACATGCTGCTGGTCAACATGAGCGTTTGGGAGTCCGTCGACGACCTGGTCGCCTTTGTCTACCGATCCGACCACCGGAGAGTGATGATCCGGCGTCGTGAATGGTTCGAGCGCATGGTGGATTCCTCCACGGTCCTCTGGTGGGTGGAAGCAGGTCACCGCCCCAGCGTGATGGAGGCCAAGCAACGTCTCGCCATCCTCCGCCGCGACGGTCCGACCCCGGCCGCGTTCACCTTCCGCTCGCCCTTTCCGCCGCCGGGCGCCGGTGGTGAGGTGGAGATCGACGAGCGTTGGGCCTGTCCTACCGGTTGACACCCTTTCAGCGACGGTCGGGGCGATCTCAACCTGAGGTTCCACGTTGCATATATGCAACGAGGCCTCTCGAGTTCCCCAGCTTGATCGGGAAGTTGGCGAACTCGAGAGAGTTCGTGGCGTATCCGTTACGTGGAACCTCAGGTTCGCGGCAGTCGCCCTTCAGCGGTGCTCCGGGTTGGGGAGGTCGAAGCGGCAGCCGGCGTCCCAAGCGGCGCGCTGATTGCCATGGGCCGGCACCCCCCCGGCGTCCTTCAGCATCCGGGCCAGATGCATCAGATTCCACGTCATGAACGTCGTATTGCGGTTGGTGAAGTCGTTCTCGGGCCCTCCCGAATCCGGGTCGAGATAGGAGGGCCCCGGGCCGGCCTCCCCAATCCAGCCGGCGTCGGCCTGTGGGGGTATGACAAACCCCAGGTGCTGCAGGGAGTAGAGGATGTTCATCGAGCAATGCTTGATCCCGTCCTCATTGCCCGTCACCAGGCAACCGCCCACCCGCCCGTAGTAGGCGTATTGCCCGACCTCGTTGAGCTGGCTCGAGTTGCCGTAGAGACGCTCGATCACCTTGGTGCAGATCGAGGATTTCTCACCCAGCCAGATCGGGGTCCCGATCACCAGGATGTCCGCCGCCATGACCCGCTCCGAGATCGCGGGCCAGTCATCGGAGTCCCATCCGTGCTCGGTCATGTCCGGCCAGACTCCCGGGGCGATGTCGAAGTCGGTGGCCCGGATCATGTCCACCTTCACTCCCTGACGTCGCATGATCTCGGCCGAGATGTCCATCAGGCCCTGGGTGTTCGATAGCTCGGGCGACTTCTTCAACGTGGTGTTGATGTAGAAGGCAGACAGGTCGGAGAAGTCCCACCTGTCCTGACTGGAGAGCTCTTCTTGCATCGAGGAGAGAGTCACCATTCGAAGGCTTCCTTTCGCTCTGGCCGGCGGCGAAAAGCTACCCAGCCACCGCGCAGACGGACCAGGACTTCGGCGGCGTGGCCGTCGGGCGGGAAAACGGGATAGAAGACCGACTCGATCCGCCCGTCGCGCAGAATCAGCGTCGTGCGTCGGATCAGGGTCTCACCGGCGATGTTCATCACGGGGAGCCGCAATGCCCTGGTCAGCCGGAGCCCGGCGTCGCTGAGCAGGGCATAGGAGAGGCCAAGCCGCTCGACAGCCTCCCGCTGGTAGTCGGGAGTCTGGGTGGAGAGGCCATACAGCCCGGCGCCCAGCTCGTCGAAATCTGCTTTCAGGTCGCGAAAGGCACATGCCTCGGGAGTGCATCCGCGCGCGCCGGGGATGTCGTCCCAGCCGGCCGGCATCTCGACGCCAGGTCGTCCCGTCTTCGGATAGCAGAAGACCACTACGGTTCGGCCGTTGCTCGCCTCGGCCAGGTCGATCTCATCGCCGCCAGTGGAGGGGAGGGGCACCGGTGGCAGGCCCAGACCGGGAAGATGGTTGGCCGCGCCGTCGTCGGTGGGAACCGGCAGACCTGCGGGGAGACCTGTTGGATCATGGGCCGTCATCGATCCCACGCTAGATGTCCCGGGCGCGCCCGATCTGCCTCAGACCACCTGGACCCAGGCGAGGACTTCGGGCATCCGGCGCCTCAACAATCGGCTGGAGACGTAGAGCGACACCGCGTAGAGGGCAAGCCCCCATGCGACTGCGATCACCGCCGCTGTCCACGGGGCGAGGGCCTGGCCGAACTCCACCGCGAGAACCACAGCCGAAGCGGGGGGCACCAGCAGGAATCCGATGGCGAAGAACGAGACCGTCTGGCTGACGATGGCCAGACAGCCCTGCTCGGTCGATTGGGCGAACACATCGGTGCCTTCACGCGGCAGTCGCAGCGGAGTCAGGACGGAGACGATGTTTCCCACCGCCAATTGACATCCGATCGCCGCCACGGTCAGCGGCACCACCAGCCAGATCCAGCTCCATTGACCGGTGAAAACGGCGAGGCCGAGTGTGAGAAGGGTGGTCTCTACCACGAGGGCGGTGGCGACTGCCAGGTTCTTCCCGAGCAAGATCTGATGGGTCTTGGGGGGCAGCACGAACAGATAGCTGGCGGCGTTGCGCTCCCACCCGAACAGGTTGAGGGCTATGGGAAGACCGACGAAGAGGACCAACACCGGGGCCACCAGCGGAGCCCACGCCCGTTCCCGGAGGTCGAAGAAGCCGGTGGCGTTCATCACGGCGCCCCCGATGGCCAGCCCGACGAAGATGACGGTGCCCGTCCACACCAGTCTCTGGCGGGGATCGCGGACATAGAACCGAAGCTCCTTGCGAGCCATGGTCGGGATCACGCCCCAGGGGCCGACGGTCATCCCCCACCTTCGGGCTCGCAATGCGGGCCTGCTCTGCTGCACAGGTGTGGTTAGCAGCC
Organism: Acidimicrobiia bacterium; assembly: GCA_035462175.1. Lineage (GTDB taxonomy): Bacteria > Actinomycetota > Acidimicrobiia > Spongiisociales > ZC4RG35 > JARDZU01. The sequence goes on from DATHUP010000074.1 coordinate 35,274, forward strand.
ACCCGAGCAGCCCGCGCCAGAGAAGGGCGATGACGCCGAGACCGACCACCGCCACGACGAGCGCGAGACCTGCTGCGGCCGCTTCGCCTTCGACGGCGGCGAGAAGAGCCTTCTGCGCCGCCACCGGCGGGAGCAGGGCCCACCAGTCCATGATCGGGGTGGCCGCAGCCGCCCTGCCGATCCCGAGCTCGCCGACGGTGTCGCTGACCGAGCGGTAGGTGAAGAAGGACCCGGCGGCCAGCCCGAGCACGATGAAGGTGGCGATGTCGCGTCCCCGACGTGTGCGCAGGATCGCCGAGATGGTGGACGAGAAGAGGAGCCCGGCGACCGCGAGCAACCCGAGAAAGACCAGGGAGGACGGGATGGCCATCCACCACGCCCCTCCGAGCGCGGCCGCGTTGGCCACCACCAGGCACAGGGGAACGATCGTCGACGGGGCCACGAAGCTGGCGGCGCTGAGACCGGTCACCATTTTGGTGGGTGAGAGGGGCAGTGTGGCGAGCTGCTGGGGATCGAGGTTCTCGTCCAGGGGGAAGATGATCACAGGGAGAGTCACCCAGACCAGGAAGGCAAAGAGGGCGGACCAGGCCAAGTACTCGGGGAGCGCCGCCGGATCCGTGTCGCGGAGCGAAACGATGGTCTGATAATGCGAACGTGCCAGCCAGATCCCGGCCCAGCCGAGCATGACTGTGGCTACGGGGAGGCCGATTCGTCGCTGGCGGTCGCTGCGGAACCCGTTCCAGGTGAGCCGGGCCTTCAGCCCGATGAGTGCCCCGACCACTACGTTCTCGCCGCCAATGTCAGTGGCCAGAGCACTAGCCGGCGTACCACGACGAGTCCGGTGTCCGCCCTCCCACCGCGGAGATGAAGGCATCTTCGACATTGTCGACGCCCATTCGCCGGCACAGCCCGTCCGGGGTCTCCTCGATGGTGAGACGGCCAGCCACCATGATCCCGATCCTGGTGCAGAGCTTCTCGACCAGATGCATCTCATGAGAGGAGAAAACGATGGTGGTCCCTCCCTGGGCGGCCTGTTGCAGGAGGCTGCGGATGAGCCGCGCCGAAACCGCGTCGACTCCTTCGAAGGGCTCGTCGAGGAATAGGACCGGGGGTCGATGGATGATCGCCGCCCCGAGAGCGACTTTCTTGCGCATCCCTCTCGAGTAGTCGCCCACCAGCTTCGACCCGGCGTCGATGAGGTCGAGCATGTCGAGGAGCTCGTTGCGGCGTCGCGATGCCTCGTGACGATCCAGCCCGTGCATGGCCGCGGTGAAGTCGAGCAGCTCGGCTCCGGTGAGACGTTCGTAGAGGTTGAACTCCTCGGGTAGAACGCCAATGCGCGCCTTGACCTCGGTGGGGCTCTGCCATGTGTCGAACTCGCCGATCCCCACCGTCCCGGCGTTGGGGCGAAGCAGACCAACGATGCTCTTAATCGTGGTGGTCTTCCCGGCTCCGTTCTGTCCGAGAAGGCCGTAGAACTCGCCGGCCCTGATCGCCAGGTCGACCTGGTCTACTGCGACGGTCTTTCCAAACTTGCGGACCAGTCCTTTCGCCCATACTGCGGGCGGGGTGGAGACGGCAGCGGTGGATGGCTCTTCGGTGAGCGGTTGGGTCACCTGGGCAGTATCGACGCAACCGCCGGATAACCGAAGGGAAAGAACCAGTGATCAGTAGTCGGTAATCAGTAATCGGACTGGCTGACTGCTGAGTACTGACTACTGACAACCGACTACTGATTACCGTAGACGCCGGTGGAGTACCAGGCCCTATACCGCAAGTACCGGCCCCAGACCTTCGACGATGTCATCGGTCAGGGGCATGTCACCACCACCCTTTCCCGCGAGGTAGCCGACGGTCGCGTCGCACACGCCTATCTCTTCACCGGGCCAAGGGGCACCGGAAAGACGACCACAGCTCGCATCCTTGCCAAGGCGCTGAACTGCGAGAATCGAGGCTCCGACGGCTCACCGTGCAATGTCTGCTCGAGCTGTGTCGCCATCACCGAGGGGTCTTCCCTCGATGTTCTCGAGCTCGATGCCGCCTCGCACAACTCCGTCGACGACATCCGTGACATCAAGGTGAGCGTGACGACGGTTGCCTCGTCGGCGACTTCCAATCGGGTGTTCGTGCTCGACGAGGCGCACATGCTGTCCAAAGCCGCCGGGAACGCCCTGCTCAAGACGCTGGAAGAGCCGCCGCGGCACGTCTATTTCGTGCTCGCAACCACCGAGCCGTACAAGCTCCTCGACACCATCCGGTCCAGGAGCCAGAGGTTCGACTTCCATCCGGTCCCGATCGAGGAGCTGGCGGGACATCTCAGCCTCATCGCCGAGCGGGAGAGCTACAAGACCGAGCCACAGGCACTGATCGCCATCGCCCGACATGCCGGGGGATCGGTGCGCGACTCGTTGTCGCTCCTGGAGCAGGTGGCCGCTCTCGGTGCCGGCTCGGTGGACGTGGGCGGGGTGAGACGCGCTCTCGGGCTGGCCGACTCCGAGGCGTTCATGCGGCTGGTCGACTCGGTTGCGACCCAGGATGCCAAGTCGGCCCTGGAGCTGATAGCCGAACTGGCCGCCGACGGTGTCGACCTGAGAAGATTCGTCGCCGAGTCCGTGGCCTTCTTCCGTGGTGCTTTCCTGGCCCACTACGCGCCCAACCTCGCCGAGATCGCCGATGAGCCGGCCGAGGTCTACGAGTCGTGGCGCAAGGCAGCCCAGGCCATCAGCGGCACCGACGTCCTACGGGCGGTCGACCTGTTGGGAGATGCCCTGGTTCGTCTACGCGAGGGACGCGAGGAGAGACTGATGACCGAGCTGGCGCTGATCAAGCTCACCCGTCCCGAGACCGCGAGTGACCCCGAGGCGGTGCTCTCGAGGGTCGAGCGGATAGAGAGGCGACTGGGGAAGCCCGATCCGGTCCCTCCGATAGCCGCTCCCGCGGCGAAGGGCGAGGCCGCCCAGCCCCAGCAGGCTGCTCCCCCGGCCCCCCCAGTCGCGCCGGCTGCTGCCGCGCCGGCTGCGGCCACCGTGGGTCAAGGCAAAGAGGAGCCCGCGGCGCAGCAGGAGATGGAGGCCCCGGCAATCGATGTGTCCTTCGACCAGTTGCAGAAGGTGTGGCCCGGTCTCTTCGGATCGTTGCGGGACGTGCTGGGCGCGAGGAGATGGGCCTTCTTCCGCGAGGCGGTCCCCGCCGCCGTCGAAGGCAACGTCATCGTGCTGGAGGTCCCTCACGGTTTCCATCTCCAGTCGCTTCAGGAGGACGACGCGGTCGCGGCCATCGTCGCCACCCGCGCCGGTGACCTGCTCGGCGGGCCGGTGCGGGTGAGATTCGGCCTTCGCGAGGGGGTTGACGACGGTGACGGAGATCAAACCATCGACATGAGCCAGCTCGAGGAGCGGCCCGAGGCGGCGGCGGATCCCACCTCCCTCCTCGCCTCCGAGCTCGGCGCCGAGGTGATCGAAGAGTAGGTGCAAGGCGCCAGGCGCCTGGTTCCCACCTCCTGTTGGCTACCGTGAGGACCGATGAACCGCCCAGAGATCAATCAGCTCGTAGCCCAGGCGCAGAAGATGCAAGAGCAGCTCGCCGCCGCCCAGAAGGAGCTCGCCACCCGGACCTTCGAGGGGAGCGCCGGCGGCGGGATGGTGGTGGCCACCGTGACCGGTGCCCAAGAACTGGTCGACATCTCGATCTCTCCCGACGTCGTCGACCCGGACGAGGTCGAAATGCTGCAGGACCTGGTGGTCGCCGCGGTGAGACGGGCCCTGGAAGCTGCCTCCACCGCGGCTTCCGACGAGCTGGGAGGGCTCACCGGGGGTCTCGATCTCGGCGGCCTTCTCGGTTGATGTTCGAGGGGCCGGTCCAGCGTCTCATCGACGAGATGGCCCGTCTACCCGGCATCGGGCAGAAGACGGCACAACGTCTCGCCTTTCATCTCCTCAGCGTGGAGGAAGCCGATGCCCGGCGCCTCGCCTCTGCCATCAACGACATGAGGGACCAGGTGACTTTGTGCGAGCGGTGCTTCAACGTGGCCGCCGGAGAGGAATGTGCCATCTGCCGCGACACACGGCGCGACACCTCCCTGGTGTGCGTGGTCGAGCGCCCCCAGGACATCGTTGTGGTCGAGCGCACCCAGGAGTTCCGCGGCCGCTATCACGTCCTGGGCGGTTCGCTGTCGCCGATCAACGGCGTCGGGCCCGGTCAACTGCGGATCGACGAGCTGCGGGAGCGGATCGGCCGTGAAGAGATCAAGGAGTTGATCGTGGCGACCAACCCGACCATCGAAGGCGATGCCACCGCCATGTATCTCGCTCGGGAGTTGAAGCCGCTCGGGGTCAAGGTGACACGTCTCGCCTCCGGGCTCCCCGTCGGGGGAGATCTCGACTACGCCGACGAGCTGACCCTCGGCCGCGCCCTCGCCGGGAGGATGGAGCTCTAGGCCGCAGGCCCGGGCCACCGGCCTCGCATCTCCCTTAACCTTGCGATGGTGCGCCCCCTTCACATCGTTTGGGATTGGAACGGGACCCTCCTCGACGACCTCGACATCGTGGTCGAATCGCTCAATGTGGGAACGGCTCGGTTCGGGGTGCCGTCGATCGACCACGACGGGTACCGGGACCACTTCACCCGTCCGGTGAGAGGGTTCTACGACTCCTTGTTCGGCCGTCCCATCTCCGACATGGAATGGGATGAGCTGAATAAGTCATTCCATGACGAGTACTACGCCCGGGTAGAGCGGGCCACCTTGACGCTTGGTGCTCGGGATGCGATCGACCGTGTGGTCGAGTTGGGCTGGTCCCAATCCCTGCTCTCGATGTCCATACACGACCACCTGCTCGAGATCGTCTCATCCCACGGAATCGCCGACAGGTTCGTCTCGGTCGACGGGATCCGCAGCAACACCGGGGGTTTGAAGGCCGATCATCTCGCCACCCATCTCGAATCACTCCAGAAGGAGCCGACGACTGTCCTCCTCATCGGCGACACGCCCGACGACGCCATGGCCGCCCGGGGGGTGGGCGCCGGGATCGTGCTCTACGACGGAGGCTCCCATCATCTCGATGTCTTGCACGCGCTGGGCGCCCCGGTCGCATACTCCCTGGGCGACGCCCTCGACCTCGCCGTTCGCCTGGCCGAGGGCGAGACACTGGAGGCCGGCGTGTGAGTCGTCGCCGTCGTGTCCTCTCCATGCTCACTGCCTCGGCTGCGGTCTTCGCACTGGGATTTGTGGTCGCGGTGGCTGCCCGTTCCCTACCGGGTGGAAGTGAGGGGGAGCCGGTCTTCGACTTCGAGTTCCGTCCCGATCTAGACCTGGGCCCGGTCATCGCTTGGATCCTGGTGGTCCTGGCCGTGTTGGGAGTGGTGCTGTTCGCCCTGGGTCTGAGGCAGAGCGATACCCGCGAGCTGGGGAGACGACGCAGTATCCTCGGCATCGTCGTCGGCCTGCTGCTCTTCGTTGTGATCGTCAGGTGGTTGCGCCCTGCGGCCGAGGCTCTCCTGGACGAAGGCGCGGCGGCGGCCGACTCCGCCACCGAGGTGCTTGGTGACGACCGGGTGGGCGTGGCCGGTGGCTGGCTGTTCAGCGTCCTGCTCGCCGCGATACTGGCCGCAGCGCTGACCAGGATCGGCCTCTCGGTCAGGGCCGTCCCCCCGGACTTCTCACCGGGGGTGGATGAGGTGGTCGGCGCCGTACCAACGGCCGACCCCGGACCGGACGGGCCGCGGGCATTGGGTGACGATCCCAGGTCACGGATCCTCGCCGCCTACGAAGACTTCGAGGATCGGCTGGCCGCGGTCGGGCGACCACGCGCCGGGGCCGAGACCACGGCCAGGCATGCGTGGCGGGCCGGACTGGAGCTCGGTCTGGACCCCGACGAGGTGCGCCAACTGGTGGGGCAACATTCCAGGGCGCGATTCGGGATCACGCCGCCGACAGAGTCGGATGCCGGTGCCGCCGAGCGATCGGCCGCACGTCTTCATGCGGGGATCGGCATATGAGCCGACTCTTGGCCCAGGCCGTGTTGGTGGCGACCGCGACGGGCGCGGCCCTGACACAACTGGACAGCACCCAGGAGCTGCTGGTTTGGGAGCTTCTCCTCGTCGGTGTCGTCATCTGGCAGATTCGTGGCCTCCCCGGAGTGCTCGCTCCAGCCGACCCTCCTCTGTTCGATCTGACGCCGCGCGAGCCGAGACGCCTCCCCCGGGCGGTCGCCTCGATGGAGCTCAGCGTGATCGACGCCATATCCGGTCATCTCGGCCCCGAGCGGAGGCTGCAGCCCAGTCTGGAGCGAATCGCCACGCACCGGTTGCAGCGTCAGGGAATCGACTTCTCCTCGCCGAAGGCGGTAGCGGCTCTGGGAGATGAGGAATGGTCGTGGCTGGCCACCCCGAAAAGGGAGCCTCCGTCGCCGGAGCTGTTGGAGACGATCGTGGCGAGACTGGAGGGGATGTGACTGCCCCCTCCATCGAGGCAGAGCGGGTGGGCGAGCTCGCCACCCTTGTTCTCGACGAGGTGGAGAAAGCAGTGCTGGGCAAGCGGGAGGCGCTGGAGCTGGTGTTAATGGCGCTCCTCGCCGACGGGCATGTGCTGATCGAGGACCTTCCCGGTCTGGCCAAGACGCTCCTGGCCAAGTCGTTCGCCGCGGCGGCCGATCTCGAGTTCAGTCGGGTCCAGTTCACCCCGGACCTGATGCCGATGGACATAACCGGGTCATTGGTGATGAGCCCCGAGACAGGGAGCCCCGAGTTCAGGCCCGGGCCGGTCTTCTCCAATCTCCTCCTCGCCGACGAGATCAACCGCGCCCCGGCCAAGACCCAGTCAGCCTTGCTTGAAGCCATGCAGGAGCGCCAGGTCACCGCGGACGGGGTCACCAGGGAGCTCCCCCCGCCGTTCCTGGTGATCGCCACCCAGAACCCGATCGAATACGAGGGCACCTACCCTCTTCCCGAGGCGCAGATCGACCGGTTCCTGGCGAGGGTCCGCCTCGGGTACCCCGATCGGGAGGCGGAGTGGCAGATCCTCGAGAGTCGGGCCCTGCGCGGCTCCGACGACGTCGACCTGGATCAGGTCATCGACCGCCCCACCCTTCGCGCCATGCAAGCCATGGTTGAGAAGATCCACGTCTCCGAGTCGGTGGGCAAGTACATCATCGACCTGGTCGCCGCCACCCGGAGCTCGGGCCGGGTCCGGGTCGGGTCGAGCCCGCGCGGCTCGCTGGCGCTGATGAAGCTGGCCAGGTCGAAGGCCGCCATCGAGGGCAGGGCATTCGTCCTGCCCGACGACGTCCAGGCGGTGGCGATGCCGGCTCTGGCCCATCGGTTGATCCTTCGCCCCGAATTCTGGGCGCAGGAGCTGAGCGAGGAGCGAGTCGTGGCCGAGGTGCTCGACCAGGTGCCCACGCCTCCGGCGGTCCCCACCGATCGAATGCCGTGACCGCCATTCCCAGTCCCAGCCTGCGCGCCTACGTGACGGCGGGGATCGTCGGGCTGGCAGCGGCGCTGGCGGTCGGAGACCCCACTCCCGCGTTGATCGGGGTGGCACTGCTGGTGCTGGCCGTCATCGGTCTGGCCGGTGGCGCCGCGCCGGGGGTGAAGTTGACTGCCCACGACATCCCCACGTCCACCGTCGAAGGGGAGGAGGTCGAGTTCACCGTCCGTATCTCGGTTGGTCAACCGATCGGGCGCACCTATGTCGATCTAGGGCTGGCCGGATTGGAGATCACCGATGTGACCGGGGCTCGTGCGGTTGGGGTGAGCACCGTGTCCCTCGCAGGCATCCGGGAGGTCGCCGAGATCGCGGTCACTGCGGTGGCGACGACCTGGGGGAGAGCCGCGGTCGGCCCGATCAGCCTCTATACCGACTCCCCCCTCGGGATGTTCGACCTGCGTCTCGAGACTCCGGAGCGTCACTCGATGCTGGCGCTGCCCGCCGAGGCGACGTTGAGAACCCTTCTGTCTCCCCTCGAGACCAACCTCCACGTGGGCGACCTGGTTTCCAGACATCGAGGCAGCGGCTCGGAATTCGCCGATCTGAGACAGTTCCGTCACGGCGACGACCCGCGTTCGGTCAACTGGCGGGTGTCCTCACGGTCCGACGAGCTCTGGGTCAACGAGAGGCACCCGGAGCGGAATGGTGATGTGCTGCTCCTCGTCGACGCCCAGATCGAGACCGGGACGGAGTTGGTCACCTTGGTCGATCGCTCGGTGCGCATGGCAGCCGCCCTCTTGCACGCCCATTCGAGAAGACGTCATCGCCTCGGGCTGATCACCCTCGACGGTTTGTGCCGATGGGTCTACCCCGGCATGGGTGAGTTGCACCGCCGTCGGCTTCTGGAGCAACTCATGGGCGTCACGCCGGGTGAGGTCATCTGGGAGGCAGCCGAGCGCGCCGTGATCAGGGCGGCGCGCCGCCCGTCGATGGTGATTGCCCTCACCACTCTCATGGACCCGAGCCTCGCCGGGTTGATGCACACCCTGCGACGATCCGGTATTGACGTGTCCGTGGTCGCCCTCGACGTCGACCCGGCCCTGCCGCCGGCAACCGGCCAGGCGAGATCGCTGGGCAGGCGGATATGGTCGATGGAGCGGGACCGTCTGCGCGACCGACTCGCCGGCGAGGGGATCCCGGTGGTCGTATGGCGCACGATCGACCCCGCCGACGTACCCCTGGCCCGGCTCGACGAGATGAGGACATCGTGGCGCCGGCTCGCCTGAGCGCCTTCACCGCGGTGGTGGCGGCGGTATTGATGGCTGTGACCGTTCCGCCTTCGCAGGCCTCGGGGCTGGTCTTGCTGATCGGGTGGGTGGGGGCGGGGGTCCTCGCCTTCGGTCTGGTCGTCGGCTACCGGGGGGCGGTGGCCGGAGCCGCGGTGTCTTTCGTGATTCGCTCCGCGGTGATGTCGGGGTTCGACGTCGAGAGCTTCCCGCCGCTGTGGGCACAGGCTCTGCTCATCGTGCTGATGGTCGAGTTGGCCGGCGCCTCGTTCGTCTTTCGCAGCCGCCCCGCCGATCCCGTTCTCGTCCTCACCAGGGCCCTGACCACAGCGGTGCTGGCCGCGGCGCTGGTGCAGACAATGGCGGTGCTGGTCGAGGGGGCGGAGGCGACCGGTGTCCTGGTCAGGGTGGCCGGTGTCGCCGCGGTGGTGATCGCCGCTGGTTGGGTGACCCGCATCTGGCGCCGATCCGGTCTGAGCGGGTAGGAGAGGAGCTTCGATCCGACTCTGCGTCGGATCGTTGTCGACTCGCTGTCGGCCGATCGGGGGCTTATGTTGTCTCGCCATGGCGACGACTGGCAGGACCAAGACGGCGTGTCACGCCTGACCGGACTGTCGTACGCGCACCCTGCGGTCGCCGCGGATCGGCGCGCGCCCTTGTCGTTCGCGGCTGGGTCGTATCACGACGCCCAACGTCGGGCGGCGGCGGACGGTCATCGAGTCTTCCTGCTCTCCACCTGCCTTCGCGTCGAGATCGTCTGGGCCGGTGGCCCGGACGTGGCACCCGACCTGCTCACCTCTCTCTACGGAGATCACTCGATGTCGGGGCTGGCCGTGACCCGCACCGATCGGGATCTCTTCCTCCACCTCTGCCGCATTGCCGCCGGCCTCGAGTCCCCCGTTGTCGGGGAGACCGAGGTGTTGAGCCAGTTCCGCCAGGCGGTGGCCGGCATCACCCGATCGTCTGACGGAGGAGGAGATCTCGCCAGAATCCTCGAGTCGGCGGTGGGTGTGGGGCGGACAACCAGACGGTTCCTCGACCCGGCGCCACTGGGATCGTTGGCCTCCGTGGCCGCCGAAGCCGTGGCATCGGCACCGCGGGTGGCGATCCTCGGCGGTGGGGTCATGGCCCGCGCCGCGGCGCAGCACCTTTCCGACGCCGAAGTCTCGGTTTTCGCTCGTCGTCCTGGTGCGATCGCAGACGGCTCGGCCAACCCGTGGGAGAGGGTTCCCTATGCCCTGGCGACCTACCCGGCGGTGATTTCGACCGTTCCCGGTGGGAAAACGTTGTTCTCCGAGCAGGTCATCGTCCAAGCCCTCGCCCGTCGGAGCCAGCCTTTGTTGCTCGTCGACCTGGGCATGCCGCCCGCCTTCAGCCGACTCCCTGAGACCGATCATGTCTCCTATCTCGGTGTCGACGATCTGGCCAAGTCGGTCGGCGGCCTGCTCTCGCCCGAGGCAGAGCAAGCTCTCAACACGGAGGCCGATGACGCCTGGAGGCGTATCACCGCTCCGGACCGCGTGGGCTCGATCATCAACGCCATGGTCGACCAAGCGGAGAGGGCCGTCGACGAAGAGGTGCGCCGCTTTGCCAACCGACTCGCCGTAGCCGAGGACCCGGAGTCGGTCCTTCGCCAGTTGGCGCACACCGTTGCTCGTCGAGTTCTGCACCGCCCCATCTCTTTTGTCGGATCCAAAGCCGGCGGGCCGGATGCGATCGAAGCCGTGGCCGAAGCCTTCGGGGTGGATGATGCCTGAGGTCCGAGTCGCAACCCGCCGTTCTTCCTTGGCCATGGCTCAGAGCCGGAGGGTGGCCGACCTGCTCCAGACCGTCGTCCCCAACCTGTCGGTTCGCCTGGTCGAGATCGATACCGCCGGAGACCGCGACCAGCGCGGCTCCATTGCCACTCTCACCGAGCTTGGGGCCTTCGTGCGAGCGGTGCAGCAGGCGGTCAACGACGGCCGGGCCGACCTCGCGGTGCACTCGCTGAAGGATCTCCCGGTCAACGGGTCGGGAGACCTGGTGTTGGCCGCCTTTCCCGAGCGCGCCTCACCGTTCGACGTGATGGTGGGCTCGTCCCTCGTAGACCTCCCCGAGGAGGCGGTCGTCGGCACCGGCAGCCCGCGCCGATCGGCCCAACTTGCCCGTCAACGCCCCGGGATCCGTACCACAGAGCTACGAGGAAACGTGGACACTCGTCTTCGCAAGATCGAAGCCGGAGAGGTCGACGCCGCTGTGCTCGCCGAGGCGGGGCTGGTGCGGCTGGGGCGATCCGAGATGATCTCACAGCGTCTCGCCGTGGAGGAGATGGTGCCGGCGCCGGGTCAGGGTGCCCTCGCCGTCGAGGCCCGCCCCGGATCCGAGGCGGCGGCGATGGCAGGAGTGCTCGACGATGCTCGGCTTCGGTCTCTGCTCATGGCGGAGCGGGACCTGCTCGCGCAGACCGGTGCAGGTTGCCGGTCTGCCTTGGGCGTGCTCGCCACCTGGGAGGAGGGAAGGATGCGCTTGGACGCTTTCGTCTCCGACGAGCGGGGACCGCGCCAAACGGTGGTGGTCGGCGACGATGGCGAGGCGGTCGTGGCCGGGGCCAGGAAGGAGCTGGGTCTGTGACCCGGGTCGCGATCACCACCGACCGTTTCGACTCGGTGGCTTCTGAGTACCTCTGCGTCGGGTTGGAGCCGGTGCCTGTTCCATGCGTGGATGTCGTGGTGGACGCCGAAGGAGTCCTGTCCCGCGCCCGTGAAGCGGCATCACATGCCGATCTGATGCTGATCACCTCGCCCCGCACCGTCGAACTGCTCTGGCCCGAGGGTGGGATGCCACCCACCGGGGTCGTCACCGTCGGAGCCACCTCGGCAGCGGCGGTCGAAACCGCCGGCGGCCGGGTGGTCGTCACCGGACGGTCCGGTCTTGCCGGTCTGTTGGCTGGGGCGGCCGATGTCTTGAGCGCGGCGAGGGTCGTCTTCCCTCACGCCGCCGGGACCGATCCCGGTTTGGTGGCATGTCTGCGCAGTCTGGTATCGGACCTCGAGGAGCAGGAGATATACCGCGCGGTCCCGGTCGCCCCGGACTCGACCCCGGTGCATGCCGTAGTGTTCGCCTCACCTTCAGCCGTCACCGGATGGCTCCTGGCCAGGGACTTCGACGGTGTTGTCGTCGGTGTGATCGGGCCCACGACCCGGACTGCGGTGGCTCGACATCGGATGCCTGAAGTCATCGCCCCCGAGCCCAGCCACCACTCATTGGCTCGGGCGCTTAGGTCCTACATGGAGGTCTCCGTGTGAGTGGCTTTCCCGTCGTCCGGCCCCGGCGGCTCCGCATGAGCAGCGCGATGCGTCGGGCAGTGGCCGAGACCCGACTCGATCCCGCCCGCTTCGTGCTACCCGTATTCGTTGTACCGGGAGAAGGGGTGAGACGTCCCATCGAGTCGATGCCGGGTCATGCCCAGCTTTCGGTCGACCAGGTGACCCTGCTCGCCAAGGAGGCAGAGGCGGCAGGGATCGGAGGACTCCTCTTCTTCGGCGTCCCGGATCACAAGGACGAGATCGGGTCGAGCGCCTGGGATCCATCGGGCCCGGTTCCCCGAGCGATCGAGGCGGTGTCGACGGCGGCTCCCGATCTGATCCGCTGGGCCGACGTCTGTCTCTGCGAGTACACCAGCCATGGGCACTGCGGACCGCTGCGCGGAGAAGTGGTCGACAACGACTCCGCCCTCCCCCTGCTCGCCCGGGCTGCCACGATCTACGCGGACGCCGGTGCCGAGGTGGTGGCCCCGTCCGACATGATGGATGGACGGGTCGGGGCGATCCGGTCCGCTCTCGACGAGCGGGGGCACAGCGACACCGTGATCTGCTCCTACGCGGTCAAGTACGCCTCCGCCTACTACGGCCCATTTCGTGACGCGGCTGGGTCCACTCCGGCCTTCGGCGATCGCCGCTCCCATCAGATGGACCCGGCCAACGTGCGGGAGGCGATCCGGGAGGCATCGCTCGATGTCGACGAGGGTGCCGACCTGGTGATGGTCAAACCGGCCGGCCCCTATCTCGACGTGGTCAGGGCGGTCAGAGAGACCGTCGACGTCCCGGTTGTGGCCTACCAGGTGTCGGGGGAGATGGCCATGATCGAGGCAGCCGCGGCGAAGGGATGGATCGAGCGTGACCGGGTGATCATCGAGTCTCTCACCGGCATCGTCCGGGCCGGGGCCGGGATCGTGCTCACCTACTTCGCCCTCGACGCCGCCCGGCTCATCGAGGAGACCGAATGAGCGCCCGGGTCTCGCCGAAGCAGACGACCCGGGAGTGGCAAAGCCGGGCCGTCGATGTGATGCCAGGCGGGGTCAATTCTCCGGTGCGGGCCTTCCGGTCGGTAGGCGGAGCCCCACCTTTCGTCGAATCCGGGCACGGTGCCCGGTTGCGGACGGTCGAGGGCAACGAGTTGATCGACCTCATCGCCTCGTGGGGAGCGCTGATCCTGGGGCACGCCCGCCCTGAGATCGTCGAGCCGGTCCGCGAGGTTGTCGCCCGCGGCACGTCGTTTGGAGTGTCCACCACCGCCGAAGTCGAGCTGGCCGAGATCATCTGTGCCCTCGTCCCTTCGGTGGAAGTGGTGCGCATGGTCAACTCAGGCACCGAGGCAACCGCCTCCACATTGCGTCTGGCCAGGGCCGCTACCGGCCGCCCGACGGTAGTGAAGTTCGAGGGTTGCTACCACGGTCATGCCGACGCCTTTCTGGTGAAAGCTGGATCGGGGCTGGCCACGTTCGGAACGCCGTCGAGCCCGGGTGTCCCGCCGGGCACCGTGGCCGACACCCGGGTGGCCAGATACAACGACCTGGAGTCGGTGTCGGAGATGCTCGGCGACGGGACGGTGGCAGCGGTCATCGTGGAGCCGGTGGCCGGAAACATGGGGTGTGTCATCCCCGACCCCGGGTTCCTTCCCGGTCTGCGCGGTCTCTGCGACACCCACGGGGCACTTCTCATCTTCGACGAGGTGATGACCGGGTTCAGGGTGGCTCTCGGAGGCGCCCAGGAACGGTACGGGGTGACCCCCGATCTCACCGCTCTGGGGAAGGTCGTGGCCGGTGGGACACCGGCCGCCGCCTATGGCGGCCGGGCGGATCTCATGCGGCTGATCGCTCCCGACGGGCCGGTCTATCAGGCGGGCACTCTGGCGGGCAACCCCATAGTCACCGCGGCCGGGTTGGCCACACTCCGCTACCTGGCGGACCACCCAGATCTCTATCAGGACTTCGACCGTGCCGGAGACCGGTTGGAGAACCGGCTCGGCTCCGCGCTGGCCCGGGCCGGCGTGCCCGGGGTGGTCAACCACATCGGGGGGATGGCGGGTCTGTTCATCGGCATAGACCAGGCCCGGAGCTGGGACGACCTGTCCGGGCTCGATCAGGAGCTGTTTGGCCGCTTCTTCCACGCCGCCCTGAGCAGAGGGGTCCTGTTGCCCCCCTCCCCATTCGAGGCCTGGTTCCTGATGGAGTCACATCTCGGTGAGACCTTCGACACCGTGCTCGACGTGCTGTCCGATGCCATCGAGGAGGCGGTGTGAGCAGGCTGCTCGCCGCCCTGGACCGCCAGCCTCTCGATCGGCCTCCGGTCTGGTTCATGCGTCAGGCGGGCCGCTATCTCCCCGAGTACCGCGAGCTGCGGTCCCGCCACAGTTTCGACGAGGCGATGCGCACCCCGGCCCTTGCCGCCGAGATCACACTCCAGCCCCTGCGCCGCTTCCCCCTCGACGCCGCCATCGTCTTCGCCGACATCATGACCCCGTTCGATGCCATGGGCATCCCAATCGAGTTCACCCCCGGTCCCATACTCTCACCGCTAAGTCTCGAGGACGTGGCCGAACTGGGTGATCTCGAGCCGGCGAGGCTCGGTTTCCTTAGCGAGACGATAGAAAAGGTGGGCGCGGAACTCCCTCTCGACGTCGCGTTGGTCGGTTTCGCCGGTGGGCCGGCCACCCTCCTCGCCTATCTGCTGGAGGGAGGAGGATCCCAGCATTTCCCCCGTTTCCGCAGGGTCTTCCACGGTGACGACCCGACTGCCGCGCTGGGTGTTCTCGCCCGGGGAATGCGCACCTACCTGGAGCTGCAGATCGACGCCGGCGCCCAGGTGGTACAACTCTTCGACACCTGGGCCGGGTTGTTGTCCCGAGAGCAATTCGAGGAGTGGGCCATGCCGGCCGCCCGTCAGGCCCTGGCCGGGCTGGAAGTGCCCACCATCTACTTCGCCCCGGCCGCCTCCCATCTGCTCGACCTGCTCCCGCGGATCGGCGCCACCGGATACGGCGTGGACTGGCGACTCCCGCTCGGGGACTGCTGGAGCCGGCTTGGGGAGGACCAAGTCGTACAGGGCAACCTCGACCCGGCTTTGCTTCTCTCCGACCCGAACACGGTACGCGCCGGTACCAATCGTGTCCTAGAGGAGGCGGCGGGCCGGCCCGGGCACGTGTTCAACCTCGGCCACGGGGTGCTTCCCGACACCCCGCTCGAGAACGTGCAAGCCATGGTCGAGACCGTCGTTGGCAGTGCCGAGCCGACCGAGGGAATGTCGAGAGTGAGCGGGGCAGTGCGATGACGGCTCCCGAGACTCTCGAGGGTTGGTTCGCCTTCCACGACTTTCGCCGGATCGACCAGAGCGCCTGGGGCCGACTCGACGCAACGGAGCGAGAGAAGGCCCTCGCCGAGGCAACCGACCTCCTCGGCTCTTTCCAGCAGGTGGAGGACGCCCCGGCCGGGCGTAGCCTCGGCTACACCGTCATCGGTCACAAAGCCGATCTCCTCCTCTTCCATCTTCGCCCCGACATGGGCCAGCTCCATGCTCTGGAGCGGGCCTTCGACCAGACGCTGCTGGCCATGTACACCACCCGCCCCTACTCCTATCTCTCGGTGATCGAGGTCAGCCGGCACGGGGCTCCTGAGGGCACGACCGGCAACGTCGAGGACAGCCCCTATATGCAGTCCCGGCTCTACCCAGAGATTCCCGACCACAGCCAGTACCTCTGCTTCTACCCGATGAACAAGAAGCGGGAAGGGGCAGACAACTGGTACAGCCTCGAAGCTCCCGAGCGTGGCGAGCTGATGCGGGCCCACGGGCGGACAGGTCGGCGTTACGCGGGCAAGGTGAGCCAGATCGTCACCGGCTCCATAGGGCTCGACGACTGGGAATGGGGGGTGACTCTCTTCGCGGACGACCCGATTCAGTTCAAGAAGCTGATCTACGAGATGCGCTTCGACGAGGTCAGCGCCCGCTTCGCCGAGTTCGGGCCTTTCTACGTGGGGCGTCGTCTTCAAACAGAGGACCTCAGGGGGTGGCTCGGTGAGTGACAGTCAGCTCACCGTGCTTCTCGCCGGGTTCGGCGGCCCGGAAAGCCTGGATCAGGTTCCACGATTCGTCGAGAGCGTGCTGGGCCGGGTCCCGCCGGAGCATGTCATCCCTTCGGTCATCGGACGGTATGAGGCAATCGGCGGCGGTTCGCCACTACCCGCCACGACGCGGCGTCAGGCGGTGCTCGTCGCCGAGGAGCTGGGCAGGCGGGGGCTCGGGGCCGATGTCCACGTCGGGATGCTTCATGCACGGCCCACGATCGAGGAAGCGGCGGAACAGATCAAGGCGGACGGGGTCGAGGAGCTGGTCGTGATCAGTCTCGCTCCCTATCGCTGCGAGGTGTCCACCGATGCCTATGAGGCAGCAGTCGAGGCTGTCTTCGAAGGGAGTCGGGTCCGACTGCACTTCGGCCCCGACTGGAACCTCGCCCCGGCCTATGTGGATGCCCTGGCCGACATGCTGGCCGAGGCCCTGAACCGGGCACCGGCGGGCACCCCGGTCGTCTTCGCCGCCCATAGCCTTCCCATGAGAATGATCGAGCAGGGCGACCCCTACGCCGACCAGCTTGCCGAGACGGCCGGTGCGGTGGCAGCCCGTCTCGGGCTTGGTGACTGGCATCTGGCCTATCAGAGTGTCAGCGCCGCGGCCCGCGAGCCCTGGTTGGGGCCCTCCGTCGAAGAAGTCATGGAGCAACTTGCCGCCGCCGGATCCAGCACGGTGCTGGTCGACCCGATCGGCTTCATCTCCGATCACGTGGAGACTCTCTACGACAACGATGTCGAACATCGGGGTGCAGCCGTCTCGCTCGGTCTCGAGTTCCATCGATGCCGATGTCTCAACGATCACCCGGGCTTGATCGCGGCCCTTGCAGACCTGGTGATCGACACCGCTGCGTGGTCGAAGCCGTCGTGAGGGCCGACGCGGTCGTGGTCGGAGGCGGGATCAGCGGTCTGGTCGCCGCACGCCGGTTGAAGTCCGCCGGCGCCGATGTGCGCCTGATCGAGAAGTCTGCCCGCCTCGGGGGCGTGGTAGTCACCGACCACGACGACGGTTTTCTGGTCGAGGGTGGCCCGGACAGCTTCGTCGCCGGTAAGGCCCACGTCCTCGAGCTGGCCGAGGAGCTGGGTCTGGCCGATGAGGTCATCCCCGTTGGCCCCGACGCCGGTGGAGCCTACGTCTGGTGGCAGGGGGGGCTGCATCCCCTTCCCGGGGGATTCCTCCTCATGGTTCCCTCGCGGCTCGGGCCGCTGCTCGGCTCGTCGTTACTCTCATGGAGGGGCAAGGCCCGGGTGCTGGCCGATTTGGTGCTTCCCCGCCAGGCCACGGGCGGCGACGACGAGAGCCTCGAGTCTTTCGTCACCCGTCGTCTCGGGCGTGAGGCTCTCGATCGCATCGCCGAGCCGTTGGTCGCCGGCATCCACGCCGCAGAGCCGGCCACCATGAGTGTCCGGGCCAGCTTTCCCCGGTTCCTCGAGATGGAGCGCAAGCATCGAAGTCTCATCCTCGCCGCACGGGCGGCCGCCCGGGTCGGCGCCAGAAGCGGGCTCAGTCATTTCGCCAGCCTGAGGCAGGGCATGGGCCGGCTGATCACGGCCCTCTCCGATGGCCTGGAGCCACAGGAGATCCGGACCGGAGTGGCGGTGACCTCCGTTGCCGAAAATGGCGATGGCGGGTACCGGGTGACCTCGAGCGACGGAAACGACATCAGGGCTCGCGCCGTGATCCTGGCCACCCCAAGCCGTGTCACCTCGACCCTGCTCTCGGGAATGGAGCCTGAGGCCGCCCGACTGATCGGAGGTATCGAGCAGGTGGCTACGGCCGCCGTCACCCTCGCCTACCGCACCGGCGAGCTGCCCGCATTGTCGGGCACGGGGTTCGTGGTCCCGGCCGCCGCCCGTCGTCGCGTCATCGGCGTCTCGTACCTGTCCCGGAAATGGGGGGGACGGGTTCCCGATCCTTCCTTCACCCTGCTCCGTGTGTTCGTGGGAGGGCCGGGCGGCCAGGTCCTGGCCCGGGCCGCCCAGGACCGGGTGAGGGCCGTGGCCATCGAGGAATTGGAGACATTGGTCGGGATCGCTGCCCGACCGGTCCGGTCGTGGGCCCACGTCTGGGAGGACGGTTTGCACAAGTACACGGTGGGTCATCTCGACAGGGTCGCTCGTGTCGAGTCGATGCTGGCGGCACGACCCGGGCTGGCCCTGGCCGGCGCCGCCCTGTACGGGGTCGGTCTCAACGAATGCATCGCCTCGGGACGGCGGGCGGCCGAGTCGGTGTCGGCATCGGTGCTCGGCAACCCCGCGGCGACACCATCGGCTTCGGGAGCCGGCGATTAGCGCCACCAGTCAGCTCGACCCGGAGGGGGCCGCCACCGACCGTTTCATGCGAAGTTTGCTCCGCGTCGGCGATGAGGTGGACAAGGGAGCCATCCTCGGAGCGCGGCGCTCGACGACCACGGCCATCGTCATCTCAGGGATCCGGTGCACCATCACCTACCTCCTGGTCCCGATCCTGGCCCCGTTCGTCGGATTGGTCGAGACCGTCGGCGCCCCGCTCGCCATCGCTCTCTCCTTCACGGCCATCTTGATGGGTGTCTCCGGGGTCCGGCGCTTCTGGATCGCCGATCACCGCGCCCGTTGGGCTTACACGTGGTTCATCGCGGTCGTGATCGCTCTGCTTGGTGTTGGGATTGTCTTCGACCTGGTGTCGATCGTCTCCCCATAACCACCTACGTGACAGCTCAGTCGAGGGTCTGGGCCGAGATCTCGCTGAGGCGGGCGAGATTGTGGGTGGCGGTCATGTAACGAATCGACCCGGTCTTCGACCTCATGATCACCGAGTGGGTGACGACGTGCTCTTCGCGCCGGAATTCCACCGCCCGCAGGTAGTCACCACCGGTGACTCCTGTGGCCGCAAAGAAGACATTGTCGGAGCTGACGAGATCCTTGGTGGTCATGACTTGATCGAGGTCGAGGCCGGTGTCGATCGCCTCCTGCCGCTCACTGTCGTCGCGGGGCCAGAGCTTGCACTGGATCTCCCCACCCATGCAGAGCAGAGCGCCTGCCGCGATCACAGCTTCGGGAGATCCACCAATGCCGAGTAGGACATCTGCCGCGGTTTCGTCCTGGGCCGTAGCGATGGCTCCGGCCACGTCGCCGTCCCCGATCAGCGAGATGCGTGCTCCCGCCTGGCGGACTCCGTCGACGTACTCCTCATTTCGGGCTCGGTCGAGAATGAGGACCCGAAGATCGTTGACGTCTTTACGCTTCGCCTTGGCCACCTGCCGTAGGTTGTGCTCGATTGGAGCCTCGAGATCGATGACACCCGCAGCTTCCGGCCCTACCGCGATCTTGTCCATGTAGACCAGGGAGCCCGGTGCGTACATCGACCCGCGTCCCTCACTCAATGCGATGACTGCAATCGCACCGGGAATGCCCGAGGCGGTGAGGGTGGTCCCGTCGACCGGGTCGACCGCAACGTCGACGACGAGGCCTGTCCCGGTCCCGACCCGCTCACCGTTGAACAGCATCGGCGCCGAATCTTTCTCGCCTTCACCGATGACGACCAGACCGTCGATGTCCAGGGTGGCGAGGTGGAGCCGCATGCCGTCGACGGCTGCCTGGTCGGCTGCTTCCTTGTCTCCACGTCCCAGCCACCGGGCCGCTCCCATGGCCGCAGTCTCGGTGACGCGAACCATCTCGAGACCGAGGTTTCTCTCGACGGGCTCTGCCATCACACCACCTTGACGATGATGGCGTCGCCCTGTCCTCCGCCCCCGCAGAGCGTCGCCGCTCCGACCCCGCCTCCGCGGGCGCGTAGGGCGCTGATCAGCGTGACTACGAGACGGGCCCCGGTTGCTCCTAGCGGATGCCCAAGGGCGACGGCGCCCCCGTGGACGTTGACCTTGCTCGCCGGGATATCGAGCATCCGCGCCGACCAGAGGGCGACGGCGGCGAACGCCTCGTTGATCTCGACCAGGTCGAGGTCGGAGACATCGAGACCTGCCTTCTTCAAGGCGACGGACAGGGCTTCTGCCGGCCGCTCGTGGAGGGTGGCGTCACCGCCCCCGATCTGCCCGTAGGCAAGTATCTCGGCGATTATCTGCGCCCCCGACGCCTCGGCGGCGTCACGATCGGCGACGAGCAGGGCGGCTGCGCCGTCGGAGATCTGGGAGGCGTTTCCGGCGGTGATAGTGCCACCGGTGACGAACGCGGGGCTGAGGGAACCGAGCCCTTTGACCGTCGCCCCGGGCCGGATACCGTCGTCGCGGTCGACTTGGACATCGTCGCCCTTCCGCTGCGGGACCGCCACGGGGACTATCTCCTCGGCGAATGCCCCGTTGGCCGTGGCCTCCTCGGCGCGCTGGTGGCTCCGGGCCGCCCACTCGTCCTGTTCGGCGCGGCCGATCCCGAGACGTTGGTTCTTGTGATCGGACGACTCACCCATGGTGCACTGGTCGAAGGCGCAGAAGAGACCGTCGTGCTGCATGACGTCGACCATCTCGGCATTGCCGATGCGCACCCCCCAGCGCATCTCTCTCACCAGGTGAGGCGCGTTTGACATGCTCTCCATGCCGCCGGTCATGACGAACTTGGCGTCTCCCGCCCGGATCCCGCGTTCGGCGAGGCCGATGGCGGACATGCCGGAGAGACACACCTTGTTGATCGTCACCGAGGGGACATTCATGGGCAGTCCACCCCGCACCGCGGCCTGACGCGCCGTGATCTGCCCCTCCCCGGCCTGGAGGACGTGACCGAAGAGGACCTCGTCGATCGCAGTGGGGTCGAGCCCGCTCCGCTCGACGGCGGAGGCGATGGCGGCGCCCCCCAGCTCGACGGCCCGGAGTGGCGCCAGCGAGCCGCCGTACTTGCCGATCGGGGTTCGGGCGATCCCGGTGATGACTGGATTGCTCACGAAAGAGACCTCCTCCGACTGGATGCTACCGGTCCGGGCCAATAGCCTCCCTATCGTGAAACTGCTCAACCTGGACCACGTCGGCATCGCGGTCAATGACCTGGACACCGCGCTCGACGGCTATCGGTCTCGATATCGCGTCGAGCCTCTGTATCGGGAGATCGTCGAGGCCCAGGGCGTGGAAGAGGCGATGATTCCGGTCGGGGGTTCGTTCATCCAGCTTCTGCAGCCGCTGGGGCCGGACACGCCGGTGGGCCGATTTCTGGGGAGCCGGGGCGAGGGTCTGCACCATGTCGCGTTCGCGGTCGCCTCCATCGAGGCGGCACTGGCCCATCTCGAGGAAGAGGGAGCCCGCCTCGTCGACGAGTCCTCCCGCCCCGGGGGGCGGGGTACCCGTATCGCCTTTGTACACCCGGCCGACCTGGCTGGTGCCTTGATCGAGCTCGTGGAGTTGCCCGATGATTGAAGGTGTCGAGATCAGAGGTCGCCCCGGGGAGTTCGAGGCGGCGGTCATCGCCGTCGTCCTCGACCGGATCGCCGAGGAGGAGCGGATCGCCCGCAAGGGCCCGCCACCGAACTCGCGCGTCCTACCCCCTTGGATGCTGGCCGGGCGTCCCGAAGAGCCCAACATGCCCCGGGACCTGCCCCGACCGGTCTGACCCCTGGTTCAGCCTCGTCGCAGCAAATCGCGCAGCTCCGGCGCCCGGAGCAGATAGGCCACCCCGAGGAAGGCGGCCACTGTGGTCACCCCGCCGAGAGCGGTGGCGGCCAGCCCTTCGAGCAGTGACAGCCGCTCCTCGTCGAAAAGCACCCTCACCAGGGGATATGCCAGAAGGGCGGCAACGGCTGCCGCGGCGAGGCCGCGCAGTACCGACGGAACCAACGCCCGCACCGGGCCCCAGCCCGCGTCCAGGCCCCAGGTGACGAGAAGCGCGAGGGCATAGGCCGTCATGACCAGGGTGGAGGCGAGGGCGAAGCCGTCGACACCCATTACCTCGTAGAGACCGAGCCAGACCGGGATGGCGACGAGAGTCCCCGCGGTCCCGATGAGGACCACCCGCCACATCAGGCGTTTGGCGTAGAAGTGCCGGGAGAGGATCTGATGCAGCCCCCAGGCGGGGATGGAGAAGGCGTAGACGACGAGGAGGCCGGCCACGACCTCTGCGTTCTCCTCGGTGAACCTCCCGTGTTGGTAGAGGAGACGGACCAGGGGCCGGGCGAGGACGACGAGGGCGGCGGTTGCGGCGGCTGCCACGAACACCGTGTTGCGGGCCGCCCGCCCCGTGGCCCGAATCAGACCCTCCTCGTCGTCACCTGCGGCGAGACGGGCGAGAAAGGGGAAGGCGGCGACGCCGGCGGCCTGGGCGATGACACCGATCGGCACCATACCGAGCTGGCGGGCGAAGCTGAGGGCGGCGGTGGCGCCCTCCTCCACTTGGCCGAACCAGCGGACGAACTGCTCGTCGAGCACCGCCACCGACTGGCCCAACATGAGGGGCAGGGCGAGGGTCAGGTACTCCCTCACCGACGACTCGCCTCGGAGCAACGCGGTCAGCCAGGTGCCGGTCGACCGGGCCCCCGCCCACTGCAGGGCGAAGTTCCCCAGAGCCGACCCGATCACCGCCCCCCAGAGGAATCCCTCCGGCCCCGCCTCGCCGGCCGCAGCCCCGATCAGGCCACCGACGATGATGCCGAGGTTGTAGACGATGGGGGCCAGGGCGGGTAACAGGAATCGGCGGTGGGTGTACTGCACCGCCATGAGCAGCGCTCCCATGACCAGGAACACCTGGGCGGGGAGCACCAGGCGGGTCAGGGACACCAGGCGATCCGGGTCGGGTACTTCGGGGAAGATCAGCGAGACCAGGGGCCCGGCGGCGACCCACATCACCACGGTCAACCCGACGATCGACAAACCCACGAACCGGAACACCGAGGTGAATGCCCGGCTCGCCGACTCGGGGTCGCCCCGTTCCAGATGTCGGCTCAGGATGGGGATGAGCGTGATGGTGAGATAGGCCCCGGCGAGCAGGTAGTTGAGCAGGTCGGGGATGAGAAAGGCCTGTCGGTAGAGATCGCCTTCCTCGTCGATCCCGATCAGGGTTGCGAGGATGGACTCCCGACCGAGGGCGAGGAGCCGGGAGAGGAGGACGCTGGCGGCTACGACACCGGCGGCAGTGCCCATCTTCAGTGGGCGGCTCACGCCACCGCCCTTCGATAGACGCGGAGCCGGTCGAGGACCGTCTCCGGCACCAGGAGATCGCCGTACCCGATGCCGAGCTCGAGCCCGGGCTTGTAGCGACCGTGATAATCGCTCCCCCCTGTGGCGACCAGGCCGAAGCGACGCGCCAGATCGGCATACCCCTCACGCTCATGACGGCGATATCCGGAGCAGGCAGCCTCCAGGCCGACCAGGCCGGCTCCGCGCAGCCTGTCGAGCAGGTCGGCCATCTCCTCAGCCCGATTGATGCCCACGGTGTGGGGGTGGGCCAGGATCGGGACCGCTCCCGAGTCGAGGGTGAGACCGATCGCCTCCTCGGGTGTCAAACGGGCTCGACCGGCGTAGGCAGGTCGGCCCGCTCCGAGCCAGAGGTCGAACGCCTCCGCCACCGACTGCACGTAGCCCTTTCGCATCATGACCGCGGCAATGTGTGGCCGCCCTACCGATCCCGATCCCGACTCCTCGGCCACCTCCTCGATGCTGACCGGCATGCCCAACCCATCGAGCAGCTCGACGATCGCCTGGTTACGGACGTTACGTCCGTGTTGGATGGAGGTGAGCCGGTCCTGCAGCGGCCCCGGTCCCGGCTCGAGCCAGAGGACGACGAGGTGCATTGCCCCTCGGTGATCCAGGGAGAGCTCGGTCCCCGGTATCAGCTCCAAGTCCGTTTCCGCCGCCGCAGCTCGTGCCTCCTCCACCCCTTCCAACGTGTCGTGGTCGGTGAGGGCCAGGGCGGTCAGGCCGAGTTCGAGCGCCTTGTCGACGAGGACGGAGGGCCGGTCGGAACCGTCGGAGGCGGTGGAATGGGTGTGGAGGTCGACGGCCATGTGGTTCTCAGCCCACGATGATGCCGTGCCCTACCGTCAAGAACCGGTCACTTCGACGGTGACAGTCTCGATGTAGACCGTCTCCACGGGAAGACTCCGCTCCCGGGAGCTCGGCCGGACCACCGTGTCGACGCCGGCGATGAGGTCGAGAGCCTCCTGTCCGGAGACGATCTCGCCGAGCAGGTTGAACTGCGGGTTGAGTGCCGCCGCCGAGTCCCCGATGAGGATGAAGAACTGGCTCCCGGTGGTGCCTTTGCCCACGTTGTCCATCACCACCATGCCCGGGGTGTAGACGAAGTCGTCGGCGGGGAATTCGTCGGCGATCCTGTATCCCGGGCCACCACTGCCATTGGCCTCGGGGTCACCTGAGAAGATCCTGAAGTCTTCGACGATTCGATGGATGACCTGCCCGTCGAAGAACCCCTCTCGAGCGAGGAAAACGAAAGAGTTGGCCGTCTGGGGGTATCCGGCGGAGTCGAGCTCGATCACAATGTCGCCACAGGACGTCTCCAGCGTGGCCGTCACTGTCGCCTCCGGAGTGACGTCGGCCTGACGCTCGGGGGCGGGAAAGGCGAGCACGGGCTCCGGATCGGGTGTGTCGGCCCCGCAAGCGGTCGGCTGGTTGCGGAACCCCTCGTAGCTGCCGGGGAGCTGGCCCTCGTCCCCTCCGAATATGGTGCCGACGGTGAAGATCGCAACCACCACCACACCGAAGACGAATGCGGTCCCCAGACGACGCCCCAGCTCCTTGCGGGCCTGTTGCTTCTTCTCGGCCTGTCTCTTGGCGGCGCGCTGCTCCTTTTGACGCCGGCGTCTGTCTGTCATGGCGGAGCGACTCTAGGCATCGCCCCCGTCCAATCCTCATACGGTGTTCGTGTTTCGGCGGGAAACGTTCCAAACTGTGCGGGTCATGTCGATAGTCGTCCAAAAGTTCGGTGGCACCTCGCTGGCCGACCCGGCCCGGATCAAAGCCGTGGCCGATCGGGTCGAATCGACGCGGAGGGAGGGTCACGACGTCGTCGTCGTGGTCTCGGCCATGGGCCAGACCACCGATCAGCTGGTGTCTCTCGCCGCCGAGGTGAGCGACGACCCCTCGCCCCGGGAGATGGACATGCTGCTGAGCGCCGGGGAGAGGATCTCCATGGCCCTGCTGGCGATCAACCTCAACTCACGGGGGATACCGGCGGTCAGCTACACCGGGTCGCAGGCGGGGATCCTGACCGACTCCTCGCACGGTTCCGCCAAGATCCTCGACATCAGGGGAACCCGGGTAAGTGACAGTCTCGCCGCGGGTCGAGTCGTCATCGTCGCCGGGTTCCAGGGCGTGGATCCCGAGTCGAAGGAGATCACCACCCTGGGACGAGGCGGGTCGGACGCGACCGCGGTGGCCCTGGCCGCCGCTCTGGGGGCGCACAGCGTCGAGATCTACACCGACGTCGACGGGGTCTTCACCGCCGATCCGAGGATCGTGCCCGATGCCAAGAAGCTCGAGGAGGTTCCCTTCGACGAGATGCTGGAGCTCTCCGCAGGTGGCGCCGGAGTCCTCATGTCGCGCGCCGTCGAGTTCGGACGCCGCTTCGACATCCCCATCCACGTCCGGTCGTCATTCCACGACGGTGATGGCACCTGGGTGCGGGAGTCGCCGATGGAACAAGCGATCGTCAGCGGGATCGCCCACGACCGGTCCGAGGCGAAGGTGACCGTGAACCGGGTCCCCGACCGTCCCGGTGTCGCCGCTTCGCTGTTCGGGGCACTCGCCGAGGCGGGGGTCAACGTCGACATGATCGTCCAGAACGTCTCTCACGACGGGAGTACCGACATCAGCTTCACCGTGCCCCGGGCCAAGCTGGTCGACGCCGAGCGCATCGCGAAGCAGGTGGCCGGGGAGATCGATGCCGAGTCGGTCGATGTCGACGCCGACATAGCCAAGGTGTCCCTGGTCGGGGCAGGAATGAAGTCTCACCCGGGCGTCGCCGCTCGTGTCTTCGAGACTCTGGCCTCGGCCGGCATCAACATCGAGATGATCTCCACCTCCACGATCCGGATCTCCTGCGTGGTCCGGGCCGACCAGGTGGACGATGCGGTGCGGTCCCTGCACACGGAATTCAACCCGCCTTCTGTCGACGAGGAGGTGGGAGCGTGAGCGATCGGGTGGTCGCAGTGGTCGGGGCCACCGGCGCCGTCGGCCGCACCATGCGGGCGATTCTCGAGTCGCGGAGTTTCCCGCTCGGCTCGCTCCGTCTCCTGGCATCGGAGCGATCCGCGGGCTCCCTCATCGAGACCAAGTGGGGTCAGGTCGAGGTCGGGGACCTGACTTCGGCCGATCCCTCCGGGATCGACATAGCCCTCTTCTCCGCAGGTGGAGATCGGTCCCGGGCTCACGCCCCCCGGTTCGCCGAGGCCGGGGCCGTGGTCATCGACAACTCGTCGGCGTTCCGCATGGACCCGGATGTCCCTCTGGTGGTGGCCGGGGTGAACGACGCCGCCGCGTCGGCACATCGCGGCATCATCGCCAATCCCAATTGCACCACGATGACCCTGATGATGGCGGCCGGCCCCCTTCATCGAGCCGCCGGCCTCACCAGCATGGTGGCCACCTCCTACCAGTCGGTCTCCGGCTCGGGGCAGCAGGGGGTGGTCGAGCTCATCGAGCAGACCGATCTGCTCCGTCCCGATCTCGACGCCCTGATGATCGGGGGATGGCAGGACCCGCGGCCGTCGTTGTATGCCCGGCCCATCGGGTTCAACGTGCTGCCCTTCGCCGGATCGGAGACCGAGCAGGGCTACACCGACGAGGAGTGGAAGCTGGTCAACGAGTCGAGGAAGATCCTCGACATCCCGGATCTGAGAGTGGAGCCGACCTGCGTCCGAGTCCCGGTCCTCGTCGGTCATGGTGTCGCCGCCACGCTTCGCTTCCAGCGGCCGATCGACCCCGACGAGGCCGCCGAGGTGTTGAGCTCGGCGCCGGGGGTCGAGGTGTGGTCGGACAAGGTCCCAACCCCCCTCGATTCGGCCGGGATCGACAATGTGCTCGTCGGCCGCATCCGCCCCACCATCGGCGAGCCGGGCGGGATCAACCTCTGGGTGGTCGGCGACAACCTCCGCAAAGGGGCCGCCCTCAACGCGGTCCAGATCGCCGAATTGCTGGTCTAGACCATCCTCAGTGGTCGGAGCGGAGCAGGGCCGACATGCGACGCCGCAGCAGTGGTGGGGCGTCGCGAAGCCCGAGGTCCAGTGCGAAGCGGGCGTCCTCGGAGACGTTCAGGATCAGCTCCTCACCCTCGACGCGGATGTGAAAGCCGTCGAGATGTGGCGAGATGCCGACTTCGTCCAGGGCCCAGTCGGCTACTTCGACGTCCCCTGACCTCATGGTGATCCGATCCTCGGTGAGATCGATCAGGACATCGATCGGCTCGCCCTCGGTCCAGCTCAGCCGAAGCCGTGCGTCGTAGGCAGTCATCTTCCTCAGGCGCAGGCGCGATGCCTGCACTTGCCAGGTTATAGCGATGGCCTAGTGAATAGGGAGGTTTGTCGATTGGCCCGAATGGGCTAGCCCCGACACAACGCCTAGGATTTCGCTCAATCGGGACGTGGCGCAGTTTGGTAGCGCGCAGCGTTCGGGACGCTGAGGTCGTGGGTTC
>DATHUP010000075.1:0-48857 GCA_035462175.1 Acidimicrobiia bacterium
CCCCGGCTGTCGGATGCCCGCCCGCAACTCAGACCTCGACCACCGACAAGCCTGGACCGAAGGCGGCCCCACCGAAGAAGACAACCTCGAACCACTATGCCGACACGACCACCAGCTCAAACACGCCGGCTGGAACCTCGAAAAGCTGCAAACCGGCGCATACCAGTGGACCAGCCCACTCGGCCTCAAATACACCGTCGACCCCCGAGCCCCCTGATCAGGCTCAGTTGTAGTGGCGGATGAGTCCCCAGATGTCGGCCAGGGCGCCGGTCGGCTCCAGGCACAGCCACAACGGGAGGCCTGCCTCCTCGTTGTCCACGCCGTAAGGGTTGTCGATGATCCCCACCTGGTCCAACTCGGGACAGATGACAGTGAGCACGTCACCCACCTGGCCTACTCCGATGATGGGACCGCCTCCCGGAGGTGGGCCCCACAGCCAGTAGTTGTTGTGCGCGCTGGAAGCCGGTGGCAGCCCGGCATCGCTCCCGAGTACGTCGATGGCGCCGGCTTCCCCGTAGGAGCCGGTGAAGACAACGGCAGCTGCGCGTTGCCCTTCGGGTATGCCGTCGTGCACTTCGGCTACCTGATCGACGAGCTCGGGCCAACCAACGGTCTCCGCCAGCTCCCCGGTGAAGTCCAGGGTCCCCGAGGCTTGCGGCGGGAGCAGAGGAAGGGCGATGAACAGACCGAAGGCGATCGACCCGGCCGTCAACACCCCCACCCACCGGCGCGTCGCGGCGGAAAGCCTCTCGAACCAGATCGACCCGGCGGCGGCCAGGACCGTGTACATCGGGGCGAGGTAGTAGGCCTTGCCCCCGACGACGAGGAAGGTGACGAAGAGAAGCACGTAGATCACCGCGATCGGTCGCCAACGTCGTGCCTCTTCGGCGCGGGCCAGCCACCACCAACCCGTCGCCACCGGCACGACCAGGGCGATCGAGAGCAGGAACGGCTGTTGCAGGACAAAGGCCAACGGCCCGTCACCGCGTGCGGCAAGAGCTGATGCCATTTCGAGCTGAGGCCACTGGTGGGCGGCCTGCCAGAGAAGATTGGGCAGCGCCAGGATCACAGCTATGACAACTCCCAACCAGGGCATGGGGGCGGCCAACAGACGGCGACGATCGGTGAGTAGCAAGCCGATCAGGATGGCGACGGCGAGAAACCCGATGGTGTGCTTGTTCTCGATCCCGATCCCGATGACGACTCCCAGCCCCAGCCACCATCGCGGATCGGCTCCGTCCAGGATCCCGACTAGGAACCACAGTGCCAGCGTCCAGAACAGGAAGTCGAAGACGGCGGTGCTGAGCAGATGACCAACTCCCAACATGACTCCCGACCACCCGGCGGCGAAGGCGGCGAACACCTGGGCGGTGCGTCCCCCGCCAAAACGTCGTGCCATCGAGGCCCCAAGTAGTGCAACCACTCCGACCGCCAGGGCGGGAAGGATGCGGAGAGCTGTTGGCGAGGTTCCGAACAGTGACTCCGAGGCCCGTGCCACCAATGGGGTCAGAGCCGGCTGGTCGACATAACCCCAGTCGAGTCGTCGACCGGCGATGACGAAGTAGAGCTCGTCGCGGTGGAAACCGTATCGTCCCGACACCGCGAGCAACAGGGCGGTGGCTCCGCCTGCTGCCAGCCAGACACCCAAGGGGAAACGTGGATGGTTGATCCCAGGGGACCGCATCGCGGCACCCCAGATGCGTTCGAGGGAAGGGATCGGGCGCCCCACGGCCACGCCAGGCCCCGGCGCCTAGACCTCGCCGGCCTCCTCGGCATGACGCTCGTGCTCTTCCTTGCGCTCCCGCTCGTGACGCTCGTGTTCCTCTTTGCGCTCGCGTTCGTGTCGGTCGCTGTCGTCCTTGCGATCCTGCTCGTGCCGGTCGGAACGCTCCTCTTCGGTCTCCATGCCAAACCTCGGTTGTCGGGTGCCGCTTGTGCGCCTGCGATGACCCTACCGCCCCGGTCCGCTAAGTCGACCGCCGGCATTGATCACGTGCCAGCGGCGACGGGAAGATGACTTCGGGCCGTCGCTACCCTCGGCATTGGATGAAACGTCTCCTCGTAGTCGCCGCCAGTCTTCTCCTCGTCGCCGCGAGCCCCGATCAGGTCGTCCCCGAGCTCGAGGACAACGGCTACTACATCGAGGCTGGGTCCACGGCCAGCGAAGCGGTAGTCAGCGACGCCGTATTCGAAGGCCGCGCCGACGGCGGTCGTCTCTATCTGGTGGTGCTCTCCGAGGAGCCGGCGGGCGGGGCCCCAACCTTCTCCGACTCGGTCCTCGACCGGCTCGGTTCCGGCTACGTCGTCACTATCGCCCCGGAAACGGTTGGTTTCGCCGGCGACGGCACAGCGTGGGGCGTCGACGAGATGAACGCCGCGATCGACGCTTCCCTTGACGGCGGGAGCGACGACCAGGTGGTCGAGCTGTTCATCTCCGAGCTGACCGGGGCCGGGATCGTCCCCTCACCCGGGGGCGAAGAGCCGGCCGACGGGGGAGGGGGCTCTGGGTGGATCTGGCTGGTGGTGATCGCGGGAGGAGCCCTGCTCATCTTCTCGGCGATGAGAAACAGCTGGAAGAAGCGGGCGGAGATGGCCGGCTCGGAGCTGGAGAAGGTGAAAGCGATGGCGAAGGCCAAGCTGGCCGAGGTGGCCAACGACATCATCGAGATGGAGCACGAGGTTGAGCTCTCCGACAATGCGGAGGTCAAGTCCCACTACCAGAGCGCTTCCGCCACCTACGCCGAGGCGCTGGCCAGGACCGAGAAGGACCCGGGACCGGCAGAGATGCTCGACGTGGTCCGCGATCTCGATGTCGCCATCTGGGAGCTCGACGTCGCCGAAGCCCTTCTCGACGGCAAGCCGGTTCCCGAGAAGCCCAAGCCACCGGAGCCCAAACCGCCGGCCCGGCAGCCCGGTCCGGCTCCAACAGAGATCCCAGAGGGCAGCTACGGGCGGAGGCCCGAGCGGCAGAGCTCCTACGCCGGCAGCGATCTGATGACCGCCCTGTGGGCCCTCCTGGCCATGTCCGGCCGCGGCGGCGGAGGGTGGGGAGGGACACCGGGTGGGTTTGGTGGCCCGATGCGCGGGGGTGGCGGCGGTGGCGGCCGAATGCGGGGCGGGGGAATGCGGCTCGGTGGTGGCATTGGCCGAATCCGGGGCGGCGGTCGCCGCCGCTGACATCGGGCGCTACCTGCACGCCCCGGCCTACACTTCGCGCGACCTGATCTTCCCCAAAGGAGAAACATGTTCAAGCGGCTATGGGCCTATATCCGGTCCTGGTTCAAGCAAACCGCCGAGAGTGCCATGGACCCCGAGATCGAGATCCAGTCGGCCATCGACGAGGCGCGGCGGCGAGACCAGGAGCTGAGGAACCAGGCGGCCAAGGTGATCGCCCACAAGACCACCTTGGAGAGCCAGATCGAGCGAGCGGCGAGCGACGTCGGCGAGGCAAAGGAGATGGCCAAGCAGGCCCTGCTCAAGTCCGACGAGGCGGGCAAGGCCGGGGACCAGGCGGCGGTGACCAAGTGGACCCAGGCGGCCCAATCCCTGGCGATGAAGCTTCAGGCCTCGGAGAACAGCGTCACCTCGCTCAAGCAGCAGTACGAGGTGGCATTGGGTCAGGCCGAGGCGGCCAAGAAGGCAGTGCAGACCAACGCAATGAACCTCCAGGAGCTCTCTGCGAAGCGCATGGAGATGTTGGGCACGCTGCAGCAGGCAAAGATGCAGGAGTCGGTCAACTCCGCGGTCGAGTCGATGTCAGCCGGGGTCAGCGACGACATGCCCAGCCTCGAGCAGGTCGAGACCAAGATCGAGCAGCGCAAGGCCGAGGCCATGGCCAAGGCCGAGCTGCGCGAGGCCACCCCCGAAGGAGCCGAAGCCGAGCTGCGTCAAGCGATCAACACCACCCAGGCCGACGCCAAGCTGGACGAGCTCAGGGCGGAGTTGGGTCTGCAGGGCTGAGCTCGGGCCGCGTCCCGGTCTAAACCGGGTCGAGGCGGAGGGTGGTTCCCAGCACCTCGGGCAGGAGCATGGAGTCGAGAGACCCGCCCGGATTGTATTTGCGCCGCAACGCCTCCGAGACCCGTTCCACCGATTCGGCGTCGGCGGCGGGCACGGCGCGCAAGGAGAGCCGGTCGTCGCCCGCCCGCAGTGCCACTTCCGGGTCGGCCAGGGCCCGCTGATACCACTTGCCCCCATCGCCCCGGACCGACCGGACGAACACATCGCCGTCATCGACCACCACCCAGATGATGGTGCCGATGACGCGATCGCTCGATCGGGTCTCGATGACCACCCTCTTCACCTCGTCGAGGATCTCCAGCTGACTCTTGCTCAGTGCCATGGCCCGCAGAACATAGCTGTGTGCGACAGATCAGACCGGAGTCAGGTTGCGGTTGACCCGGAACAGGTTCTCCGGGTCGTAATCGGCCTTTATCCGGCGCAGCCGCTCGTAGTTGCCCCGGTAGGAATCTTCGATGCGGCCCACATCGTCGTCCATGGTCTGGAAGTTGACGTAGTTGCCTCCGGTGGAGAAGGGGCGGATCCGCTCCCAGGTGGCACGGGCCCAGGCGTGATGGTCCTCCCCCCTGGGATCGTCGCTGGGCCAGGCTCCGGCGGCGCCGGTGACGAAGGCGGCATCTCGGTTGCCCACCGCTCCGTCGTCCTCCGCATGCTCGTTGACCGCGCCTTCCAGGTGGAATGCGAAGACCTGTGACATCGGAGACTCGATCTCCCCGGCGGTGGCCCGGACCGTTTCCAGGTAGTCGTCGTCCAAGCGGGGGATGAACTCGGTCTTCCAGTAGTAGTGGGCTCCTTTGGGCTGGGTCGGGTCCAGCATCGACTGCTGCTCCACGTAGGTCTTGAGCACGATCTGATCGGCGATGGGCTTGCCGAACCCCTTGATCGGGGCCAGGTCCCGGGCCGCCCGATCAGGATCACCTGTGTGGCAGGCGATTAGGGCGACCATCGGTTTGCCATGCCATTGCTCCGGGATGAATGGGGCGGGCGGTGCCAGCCGCATGGTGGTGACCAGGGTGAGCTCTCGGGGTGCGCTCGCCGTCATCTCCCGGTAGAGACCGAGCACGTCTTCGCCGTGATCCTCGGCCGGCCAGGCGATGAGACCACCCGTGATCTGGGGCCCCACCTCATGAAGGACGTAGGTGAACTCGGTCACCACCCCGAAGTTGCCCCCTCCGCCACGCAACGCCCAGAACAGGTCGGGCTCGGAGTCATGGCTTACCCTTCTCAGCTGACCGTCGGCGGTGACGAGCTCCACTTCGACCAGGTTGTCGACGGTGTAGCCGAATCTCCGCGACATGTAGCCGAAGCCGCCACCCAGGGTGAGACCGGCCACACCGGTCTCCGACACGAAGCCGAGCATGGTGGCCAGCCCTTTCTCCTGGGTCACCCGATCGACCTCGCGGAGGATGCATCCCGGTCCGACCCGGACCTGCATCCTGTCCCGGTCCACATCGACGGCTCGCATCCGGGACATGTCGAGCGTGACTCCCCGATCGGCGAGGGAGAGACCGGCGATGTTGTGACCGCCGCCTTTGATCGAGAGCAGGAGACGGTGCTCGCGGGCCAGGTTGACCGCAGCCACCACTTCGCTGGCGTCGGCGGGTTGGATCACCAGCGCCGGCTGCTTGTCGATCAACCCGTTCCAGATCAGGGTGGCGTCTTCGTACCCGGGGTCGCCGGGTCGAAGCCGACTGCCCTCGGG
Source organism: Acidimicrobiia bacterium (assembly GCA_035462175.1). Lineage (GTDB taxonomy): Bacteria > Actinomycetota > Acidimicrobiia > Spongiisociales > ZC4RG35 > JARDZU01. The sequence goes on from DATHUP010000075.1 coordinate 5,723, forward strand.
TATGGCGGCCAGCGCGGCCGGATCGAGACTCAACTCGTCGCCGTCGAGGGTGCGCAGTTCGATTTCAGATGACATGGCTTCGGACTCTACGACGGCAGCCCCGCCCAAGCTTTGCGAGGCGCCCGCTTACGCTGTTCGAGGTGACGACGGCTTCCGGCCCCTCGTTGGGATCTGACGCCAGCTACGAGGAACGACGGGTCCACGAGCTGCGCCGCTGGAAGCGACGCGCCAACGGGTTCCTGCTCGGCGCCCTGATCGTCTTTCTGGTCAGCCACTTCGTCGGCCCCGAAGGAGGGGTCTACGGGTACATCAGGGCGGCCTCCGAGGCCGCCCTGATCGGCGGCATCGCCGACTGGTTCGCCGTCACCGCCCTGTTCCGCCACCCACTTGGCATCCCCATCCCGCACACCGCCCTCATCCCTCGCAGCAAGGACGAGATCGGCCGCGGTCTGGCGGAGTTCGTGCAACAGAACTTCCTCGACCCGACCAATCTCCACCAGTGGATAACCAACGCGGGGATAGCCGGGCGGTTGGCCAGCTGGCTCGACTCGCCCGACCACTCGGCCCTGGCCGCCCGGCGCAGCATCGAGACCGCAGCCACAATCGCCAGGTCCCTCGACGACGAGCGTGTCGCCTCGGTGGTGACCCAGACCTCGCTCGACTGGATGCGGCAGACCCCGGTCACCCCGATCCTCTCACTGGTTGCCGACGCCTGGCTCAAAGGGAGCCGGGCCCACGAGTCGATCGAAGCGACCCTGCGCGGGATCGAGGTCGTCCTCGTCGACAACATGCCCTACTTTCGGGAGAGCTTCGCCCGGTCCGCCCCCTGGTGGGTTCCCGGCTGGGCCGAGGAGATCATCTTCGAGCGGATCATCGCCTCGTTCCGGGTCCTGGTCGAGGACGTAGCCGCCGACCCGAATCACCCCGTACGTTCGGACATCCAGCGGATGCTGGCCAAGCTGGCCGACGATCTGCGCAACTCGGCCGACCTGGCTCTGCGCATCGAGGAGACCAAGCTGCGCATCCTGGACTCATCTGAGCTGGCGGCGGCGATCGAGTCGCAGTGGCAACTGGTCCACGACAGCCTCGATCGGGCCGCCGGTCAGCCCGGCTCCGAGCTGGAGAAGAGACTGGCCGAGCTGATCCAGTGGTGGGCCCGCCGCCTGCTCGAAGACTCCCCGCTCCGGATGAGGATCGACGGATGGATCGCCGCGTCCACCGAGCGTCTCGCCCAGCAGTGGGACGAAGAAGTGATCGGGCTCATCGAGACCACCGTGGCCGGATGGGATCCCACCGAGATCTCGCATCGTCTCGAACTGCAGTTGGGCCGGGACCTCCAGTTCGTGCGGATCAACGGCACCGTGGTCGGCGGCCTGGTCGGCATCGCCATCCACACCCTGCTCTTGTTCACCGGCTGAGGACAGGACCGGGGCTACCCGCGATGATGACCTCAACTCCATCGCGACGAAGCCCCTCGATCTCGGCATGGTCAGCCTTGTCATCAGTGACGAGGACGTCGATGCCGTCGACGCTGATGGTCTGCCACATCGTGTCCTTGCCGATTTTGGTGTAATCGGCCAGCACAATTCTCCGCTCGCCCGCCTGTGCCAGGGCGCGGTCGGATGAGGCCACTGTCACCTCAGGGGTGGTCAAACCCCGGCGTCGAGACACGCCGTTGCCGGACATGAAGACCTTGTTGACCCGGAGGGAGCGGAGGCTCTCCTCGGTGAGCGGTCCGACCAACGCGCGGATCGACCGCCGCAACGAGCCCGCCGTAGCCTCCACCTGGATACTCGAGACGTTCATAAGCGCGTCGATGACGAGGAGCGAGTTGGTGACCACCGTGAGCTCAGGGACCAGCTTTATCTGATTCGCCAGCTCCAGCGTCGAAGTGCCGGGTCCGAGGATGATCGAGTCGCCGGCATCGATGAGGGTGGCGGCCGCCGCGGCGATAGCCACCTTCTCGTCGTGTGCTTCAGCGGTCTTCTCCAGATAGCTCAGCTCTCGCGCGAGTGAATCCCGAATGGAGGCGCCACCTCTGGTCCTGACCAGCAGACCCTCGTCCGCCATCCTCTTCAAGTCCCTCCTGACGGTGAGGGCGGAGACCCCGAGTTCGTCGACGAGCGACTGTGTCGACACCACACCTGCCTCCCTGGTTCTCGACAGGATCAGTCTTCGTCTCTCGGCCGGAATCATCGTCTCCATCCTATCGTATCTGATCGTTTATGAAGAAGTTCTATCAGAACTGAACAGTTTGCCAGATTGTAGACCAATGGCGCCATAGGGCAGGAACGCGTCTTGTGGCCTACCAGAAAAGTGACTCGCTCGCGGAAACTGGTTGACGATGCTGATCAAGGTTGAAACGGTTTCGATTGTAATTGGTAAGTTCCGTTCGAATTTGGACGAACTGGAATGCCTGGCGCATGAGAACTGGAGGAGGAACATCCATGCGACACCACCGACCGACGGCTAAACCCCTTGCGTTGCTGGTGGTATTCGCCCTTACCGTCGCTGCGTGCGGCAGTGAGGGAGGCGATACCACGACAACACAGACACCTGGGACTACGGAGGCCCCAGCGACAACTGCCGCCCCGGCCACAACAGCGGATGCGGGACCAACGGAGACCACTCAGGCGGGCGGTCTGGAGACAGATGAGGCTGCCCAGCAGGTGAGCCGGACCGAAGGCGACAGCTGCGTCTACACCGACTACAACGGTGGAGTCGAGCATGTGAACCTGCAGGACGCGTTGATCGGGTTCGCTCAGTCCGAGCGTGAGGCCAATCCGTTCCGGATCGCCGAGACCGAGTCGATCAGGGCCGAGGCCGAGCGGCTTGGTGTCGAGCTGATCACCACCAACGCCGAGTCCGACCTGAACAAGGAGATCTCAGACATCCAGAGCATGGTCGATCAGGGAGCCGACGCTCTCATCATCTCGCCGTTGAACTCAGAAGGTCTGGACCCGGCGCTCGACTATGCCAAGGAGGCAGGCGTTCCGATCATGACCATCGACCGATTGCTGACCACCAAGACGGCCTGCACCGATTACATCGGATGGGTCGGCTCCGACTTCGTGGAGCAGGGTCGGCGCGCCGCCGACGCGATGATCCGGGAGACGGGTGATGAAGGGAATGTCGCCATCCTCCTCGGTGCCCCGGGAGTAAACGTCACCACAGATCGAAACCAGGGCTTCCTCGAGCAGCTCGAAGCCGAGGGGTCCGGTCTGGAGATCGTCGCCCAGCAGGCAGCCAACTATGAGCGTGCTCTGGGACAGACCGTCACGGAACAGCTCATCACGAGCAACCCAGAGATCACCGCGATCTATGCCCATAACGACGAGATGGCGCTCGGAGCCGTCGCCGCGCTACAGGCCGCCGGCTACGCACCGGGTGACGTCGCCATCATCACCATCGACGGCACCCAAGGAGCCGTCCAGGGCATCGTCGACGGTTGGATTTCCGGTGTCATCGAGTCCAATCCACGATTCGGGCCACTTGCATTCCGGGCTCTAGACCTCTTCTACAACGGAGAAGGCGTGCCGGAGGTGACCATCATCTCTGACAAGGAGTACACGAAGGACAACGCCGAGGCCGAGTTGCCGAACGCGTACTAGGCCAGAATTACACGAGAGAGCTTTCGGAACCTCATAGACGATCGAGGGCGGTGACTCCTGTGACCCGTGGCGACCCGACGCTTCAAGCGATCGACCTCACCAAACGGTTCCCCGGGGTTACCGCCCTCGACGCCGTCTCGCTCGACATATACCCGGGAGAGGTCCACGCCCTCGTCGGCGAGAACGGGGCAGGCAAGTCGACACTCATCAAGGTGATCAACGGGGTGTACCCCGCCGACGAGGGTGCGATGACGCTCAACGGCGAGTCGATCGCGTTCAGTGGACCGAGGGAGGCCTGGGAAGCAGGGATCAGCACCACCTTCCAGGAGATCAACCTCGAACCCTTCATGAGCATTGCGCAGAACCTTCTTCTCGGCAGGGAACCTCTGCGCAAGTGGGGTCTCGTCGACGTCAAGAGGATGAATGCCGAGGCCGCAGATCTTCTCGCGCGATACGGGATAGCCGTGGACGAGCGACGACCACTCGGATCTGTTGGCGTTGCCGTACAACAGATGATCGCGATCGTGCGAGCCGTGTCCACGGACGCCAAAGTGGTGATCCTCGACGAGCCGACTTCGTCACTGGAGCCCACTGAGGTCGAGCAGTTGTTCCGGGTCATCCGAATACTCCGCGATGACGGCGTGGCGCTCGTCTATGTCAGCCATGACCTGGATGAGGTCTTCGAGCTCTGTGACCAGGTGACCGTCCTACGCGATGGCAGGCGCGTCCACACCGGGCCCGTGGCCGACATCACCCGCCTCGAGCTGGTCGCGACCATGCTGGGGAGGGAGGTCCAGGAGGTTCGGGCATCTGGCAAGACTGCCTTCCAGATCGAGGGCAGACGTGTCGGCGCCGAGCAGGTGTTGGCCGCCTCCGAACTCACTCGCTATCGAGTCCTCTCCGGTGTGTCTGTCGACGTCCGAGCAGGAGAGGTGGTGGGTTTGGCTGGTCTCCTCGGGTCCGGTCGCAGCGAGACGGTCCAGGGCATCTTCGGCCTGCTCCGCCTCGATGGAGGCAGAATCGAGGTGAATGGGACACCGCTGAAAGCCGGGTCCCCTGCCGCTGCGGTGTCCCGGGGGGTGGGCCTGCTCCCCGAGGACCGGAAGGCCGACGGCATCGTCCCGACGATGTCGGTCAAGGACAACATCACCCTCGCCGCCGGTCGCTCGGTGGCGAGATGGGGGTTCGTCTCGAACTCCAAGGTTGAATCACTGGTTGGCGAGTATGTAGAGCGTCTCCAGATCAAGGTCACCGACATGGACCAGAGCGTTGCCCAGCTATCGGGAGGCAACCAACAGAAGGTCCTGCTGGCCCGACTGCTCTGCAACGACCCCGATGTGGTGCTGCTCGACGAGCCTACGAGGGGAATCGACGTCGGGGCCAAGGCCGAGATCCAGCGTCTGATCGATGAGCTGGCGACCGATGGCCTGGCCGTGATCCTCATCTCATCCGAGCTCGAAGACGTGATCGAGGGATCCAACCGGGTCTTCGTCCTCAAGGAAGGAGTCGTCGTCGGAGAGTTGGCAGGGGACGACATAAGCGAAGACGCGGTGCTGGATCTCATCGCCCATGCCGACGTCGGTTATTCGCCCAGTGGAGCATCGTCGTGACGGCAGTCGCGAGCTCATCGCAGGTCGTGGGCACGAGCCGGGCAAGGCAAGTCGTCCGCGAGAAAGGCGTCTACCTGGCCCTGCTTGCGGTGGTGCTGTTCAACCTCATCGCGACGCCCAATTTTGCGACGTTGCGCAACGTCCAACTCCAACTGGTCCAGGTGTCTCCGATCCTGATCGTCGCCCTGGGAATGGCGCTCGTGATCGGGACCGGAGGAATCGATTTGTCGGTAGGAGCAGTCATGGCTCTGGCGGCTTCCATGATCGCAATCTTCGTCGATCAGAACCCATGGCTGGCCATCATGTTCGCGGTTGTGGCGGGGACGGTTGCCGGGCTGCTGAATGGCTCGCTCGTGGCCTTCCTCGGCATCCAACCCATCATCGCCTCCCTCGGTCTGTTCGTGGCCGGCCGGGGGGTGGCGCTGGCGTTCACCAATGGGCGTCTCGTCGAGCTATTCGACCCGACTTTGGCCGGAATCGGACAGAACCGGCTCTGGGGTGTGCCGATCGCAGCGCTTCTTGCCGGGGTGCTGGCCCTGATGACCGCTGTGCTGATCAGGCGAACCCAGTTCGGGCGGAACCTCGTCGCCATCGGTGGGAATCCCAAAGCGGCGCTTGGTGCGGGTCTTCCGGTCCGCCGTGTGTTGGTAGTGGTCTACGTCCTCTGTGCCGTATTCGCCGCGTTTGCCGGAGTCCTGGTCACAGCACGGTCGGCTGCCGCCGACCCGAGCTTCGTGGGGCTTCTCATCGAGCTCAGCGCCATCACGGCAGTCGTCGTGGGAGGGACCCCGCTCAGCGGGGGCAGAGTCCGGGTGCTCGGCACCGTGGCGGGGGCGATTTTGATGCAGCTCGTGTTCTCGACCCTGATCAGGCATGACCTCTCGGATTCGGACGCGAGGATGGTTCAGGCGGCGATCATCATCGCCGCCGTCTACTTCCAGCGAGAGCGTGGCCCGCGATGAGCGCCCTCGACGTGTCCCGCCCGCCGGCGCCCCCTCCGAGAGGCTCCCAGATGGATGAGAGGGCTCTGGTGCCAGGGGCTCTGACGTATCTGCGCCGAACCCCAGCAATCCCGGTGCTGCTCGTAGTCATGGCCGCCGGTGCCATCGCCTTTGGCGACACGTTCCTGAGTGCGAGGAACTTCGCCAGCATGGCGGTCGCGAGCTCGTTCCTGCTGATCATCGCGGTCGGAATGACTCTTGTCATCATCAGCGGGGGAATCGATCTCTCCGTGGGCTCGATGCTGGCGCTGGGAGCCGTCCTGACCGCCTATGCGGCTCGTTGGGGCTCGATTCCCGCGATAGTCGTGCCCCTTGCGGTCTGCACGCTCATCGGGCTGACCCAGGGGCTGCTCATCGGTAGGGGCCGCATGCCGCCGTTCATCGTCACGCTTGCCGGCCTGCTGTTCGCCCGGGGCCTTGCGTTCAAGGTTTCCGACAACGGCAACACGACCCACCTCATCCCGGATGGCGAGTGGGTGACGGCCATTGGCCAATCCACCTTCCTGGGAGTCGGTCTTCCCGCCTGGATCGCCCTGGTCGTGCTCGTGTTGGGAATGGTCCTGCTCTACAGGACACGCTTCGGCTTCTCCACATACGCCATCGGCGGCTCCGAGGAGGCAGCCCTGCTGATGGGCGTGCGGGTTGTTCGAGTGAAGGTGGCTCTGTACACCTTGACGGGCCTTCTCTGCGGCGTGTCCGGGCTTCTCGTCGCAGCCCGATCATCCTCTGGCCTGTCCACGATCGGTGCCGGCCTCGAGTTGAAGGCGATCGCCGCAGTCGTGATCGGGGGCACTCTGCTGACGGGCGGCTATGGGAGACTGACCGGGACCCTTGCCGGTGTCCTCCTGCTCGGCGTGATCGAGAACTTGATCAATCAGATCGGCACCCTGAGCTCGTACTACCAGCTGGTCGCCAGCGGGGCCTTCCTGATGATCGTCGTGTCGGCTCAGAGCCTATTCGCCAGGCGCGAGCTCCGCAGGTCCGGGGAGGTCATGTAGACCATGGTCGACACACGCTCGGCGTCCAAGACCATCACCCGCCTCGCCGATGGGCGCTCGCTGTTCTATTTCGACGACAAGGCCGGTAGGGATCACCCTGAGGTGGACACCCGCGCTCTGGCAGCTTTCTCCAATGACTCCGAGCTGCGCTTCGACCCATTGCAGGAGGAGTGGGTGATCGTCGCATCACACCGCCAGGAGCGGACACACCTACCTCCACCCGCCGAGTGCCCACTATGCCCCAGCACGCCCGGCAACGTCACCGAGATCCCGGCAGCCGACTACGACGTGGTCGTTTTCGAGAATCGATTCCCTTCGTTGACCTCGGCGCCGGCTGCAACTCGGGGTACCGACCTCCTGCGGGTCGCCAGCAGCGTGGGCAAGTGCGAGGTCATCTGTTTCAGTAGTGATCATGAGACCTCGTTCTCTTACCTGTCGGACGAGCGTCTGACCACGATCGCCGATTCCATCGTCGATCGGACCGTGGCCCTATCCGAGCTGCCAGGGGTCGAATATATCCTGGTCTTCGAGAACAGAGGGTCCGATGTCGGAGTCACACTGCACCATCCGCATGGTCAGATCTACGCCTATCCATTCATTCCCCCGAAGCCGAGACGCGCCCTCGAGTCGGCAGGGCGGTTCCGAGCGAGCCATGGTCGATGTCTGTTCTGCGCAGTTCTCGACGCGGAGCTCGACGACGAGCGAAGAATCGTTAGCGAGACAGCCGGATTCGTCGCCTTCGTCCCTTCGGCAGCCCGGTGGCCATATGAGGCCCACATCCAGCCCCGAAGACACGTGACGGACTTGGCCGACCTGTCGCGGGAGGAGCGCGGCGCGTTCCTCCGCCTGCAGGCCGACGTGATCGCGGCATTCGACGGGCTGTTCGGCGAGCCGATCCCCTATCTGTCCACCGTCTTTCAGGCTCCGGTCAACCAGATGCGCGACCTGGCCCACCTCCGCATCGAGATCGTCTCGCCGCGGCGTGCTCCGGGCAAACTGAAGTACCTGGCGTCGAGCGAGTCCGCCGCGGGCGCCTTCATCAACGATGTCGAACCGGAGCGGGCTGCAGCAGAGCTGAGGGCCGCGTGGCCCGACCGATCGAGCAAAGGTCCTGGACATGGATGAGAAGGTGCGAGTGGCGGTGGTGGGAACCGGAGAGTGGTGGGGCCGGGAGCACGCGAGATTGTTCAGCCTGCGCAACGACACCGACCTTGTCGCCGTTGTCGGGCGAACGAAGGCCAAGACGGAGCGGCGTGCCTCCGAGTTTGGGACCACGCCCTATCTCGACCTTCACCGGATGTTCGAAGACCAGGCACCCGACCTCGTGTCGTTGTGCCTGCCCAACGAGGGACATTTCGAAACGACTATGGAGACAATCGAGGCCGGTTTTCCCTTGCTCGTCGAAAAGCCCTTGGTCTTCGATCTCGAAGAGGCGGACCGGCTCCTGGCGGGCGCGGAAGAGCGCTCGCTCTTCTTCGCCATCAACTTCAACCATCGTTATGCCGTCCCGGTGCGCCGGGCCAGGGCGGCGATCGAGAGCGGTCAGATGGGACAACCGGTCTTCGCCACCTGGCGCTTCGGAGGCGAGGTCGGGACCAGCACCCACTCTCAGGCCAATCTGATCGAGACTCAGTGCCACGGCTTCGACATGCTCGAGTATCTGTGCGGCCCGATCGAGAGCGTGATGGCGCAGATGGTCGACAACCTCACCGGACATGGCAACTCGACCATGGCGATCGCCGTCCGGTTCACCTCCGGCGCGGTCGGGAGCCTGGTCGGCAGCTACGACTCCTCGTATGCCTACCCGAACACCCACTACCTCGAGGTCAATGGCACGAGGGGTCGGCTGCTGGTCGAGGACACGGTCCGTCGTTTCGTGTTCAGCAGGGCCGGCGACGAGGAGTCCAGGGTGTGGGAAGCGGGCTACTTCAACGACGGCGACCGTGCGTTCCACGAGATGTTCGATCGGCATCTCGACGATCTGCTCGCTGCATTCACCACAGGTGAGGAGCCCCCAATCCACGCCCGGGCCGGGCGAAGAGCGCTGCAATTGGCCTATGCGTCCATCGAGTCCTTCGAGTCCGGCACCCGTATCGCAACGCTTTGACCGGACGGCGCAGCTCCCGGTTTGATGAATCGATGTTCTTGAGTACCGGTCGGTTTGGTTTCCCTCGCGGCCCGGTCCTCAGCCGATCTTCTCGGCGAGGATGGTGGCGCCGCGGTGGGCGATGGCGGCGATGGTCAACATCGGGTTCACCCCCGAGGCTGTGGGGAAACACGATCCGTCCATCACGAATAGACCCTTGATGTCGTGGGTCTCGTTGTCGGCGCCGACCACCGAAGTCTCCGGATCGGAGCCCATGCGCGCTGTGCCCATCTGATGAAATGAGAAGTAGGAGGTCCGGTTCGGCCCGTACCCGATGGCGTCGGCCTCCTCCATGAAGGCCTCGAGGGAGCCACTGCCCGGTATCCAGCGGACCGGTCTGACCGAAGAGGTGATCACCTCCCGGGCGCCGGACTCGGCCAACAGCTCCGCCGCCCGCTGCACTCCCACCCGAACATTGCCCTGGTCGAACTCGGAGATCCGGTACTTCCAGACCGGACTTCCGTCCTTTCTAACCACCACCCGGCCGTGATCGCGATCGCGGAGCAGGATCCCGGCCACGTTGATATGTCCCAACCCGAGGACGTCACGTTTGAACGAGGCGCCGTCCTCCCATCCGATGAAGGCGGAAGGGAAGAGTGGGTGGACCGGAGCCGTCTCGAACTTGAACCCGTGCCCTTGCCCGTCCAGATCGGCGAACTGGTCGCTGTAGCGGCTCTGCAGGATGCCGGTCCACGGCTGGACCATCTCGTCGAACCTCCCCCACAGCGCAGTGACGGGATGAACCCGGAGGTAGCGGCCGGCGGCGGCGCCACCGATATCGCTGCGGAGCAACACGGCGGGAGTGTTGAGCGCTCCGGCGGCCAGCACCACCGTTTTCGCCCTGGCCCGCATCCTGTGCTCCCCGACCCGGGCGATGACCCCGGTCGCCCGCCCCTGCTCCGTCTCGACCAAACGCACGTCGGCCCCAGTGATGATCCGGGCCCTGGCGGCGGCGGCGTCCTGGAGGTAGGTGGTCAGGGTGGAGCGTTTCGCCCCGATCCTGCAGCCCATGGTGCAGTACCCGCACTCCTCTTCGGTGCAGCCGGCCGCATTGCGGGGCATTTCGTCGACATGCCAGCCCAGACCACGAAGCGCCTTCTCCATCAGACGGTCCCGGTTCGACGGTGAGCCGTTTTCCCGGTTCACCTCGAATCTGGCCTGCACCGCGGCGGTCGAGGCCTCGAATCCCTCGCCGGTGAAGACCTGGTCGAACCCGGCGGCCCGGTCCCACTCCGCCCGGATCCCATCGGGCGTGGGGAAGGATGTCGTGTAGTTGATGACGGTGCCCCCGCCGAGGGTGGCGCCGGCCAGCATCAGGATGCTCCCGTCGGCGGAGGCCCCGAGGGCGCCGTTCAGGTACATGGAGCGGTATGCGTCGGCCTCCAGGTGGCTGAAGTCGGCTTCGTTGCGATACCCGCCCTGCTCCATGACGATCACCGACAGACCGGCCGAGGCGAGAACGCCGGCGGCGGTCCCGCCCCCGGCTCCCGACCCGACCACCACGACGTCGGCGTCGAGGTCGGTGTCGCCCGTGATCGTCTCCACCCGAATCGGCTTGGCTACCGGCGGAGGTGGCCCGTTCGGGCCCGGGTAGCCCATCTCGGTCCACGGGGCAGGAGGGGTCGCCGGGTACTCACTGGTCACCCAGAGCAGAGCCGTGAGCGTCTTCAAGGCGCGGGCCCCCTGGCGGACCTTTGCCACCGGACTGTTCTCCATCGACCGAAAGGCGTCTGCCCGCCGCGTTTGCGACATGGCGGTGAACGCTTCCGCCCGGCCGAACAGGACCATGCCGCCGGCCCTCGAGCCGAGAAGGCCGAGGACCTGCTTCAGCTGTCTGCGGTCATGGTCATGGGGCAGTGACTCGAAGACACGGGGGAGCCGATCGGCCAATCCGAGTTCGCGCCCGGGCGTGGTCCACACCGGTCCGTCTCCGGGGACGGCGGGGAGGATCGTGTCCACCACCGCGGTGAAGCTGTCGAGAAGTCGGGGCTTGAGTCTCATCTGTTGTCGCGGACAAAGCTACGCGGGTCCCAGCCCTCAGGTCTGATCGACCTTGGATGGGAGGCGCCTGAACGCTAGAAAGCAACACCACCGATGAAGAGAGGTCGATGAGAGTCGAGATCGGAGCGTTTGGTGTGTGGCGCATGGCGAGGGGGTTCACCCCGGAGCTCGCCGAGCAGGTCGAAGCGCTCGGGTTCGGGGCGATCTGGCTCGGGGGCTCGCCCGGGGGCGACCTTGCTGTCGTGGAGACGCTGCTCGACGCCACCGACCGGATACCGATCGCCACGGGGATCGTCAACATGTGGCGGGACGAGTCGGCCACCGTCGGTGAGTCGTATCGACGGATCGAGGCCAAGCATCCGGGACGCTTCTTGCTGGGTGTCGGCATCGGGCATCGGGAGGCGATCGAGCAGTACCAAAGACCAATCGAGAAGATGGTGGACTACCTCGACGGACTCGACGAAGCCGGCGTGCCCGGAGAGGACGTGGTGCTGGCGGCATTGGGGCCGAAGGCCCTGGCCCTCGCCGCCGAGAGAACAGTCGGCGCCCACCCCTATCTGACCACCCCCCGTCACACCGAATATGCGCGTGGGGTGATGGGGCCCAGGGCCCTCCTGGCGCCCGAGCACAAGGTGGTGCTCGACACCGACCCGGGCCGGGCCCGTTCGGCGGGACGAAACGTGGTCAGCAGGTATCTCGACCGGGTGAACTACCGGAACAACCTGCTGCGCGAGGGGTGGTCTGAGGCCGACCTCGTCGACGGGGGGAGTGATCGGCTGGTCGACGCGCTGGTGCTGCACGGCACCGTGTACAGTGTTGCCGCCCGCCTGGTCGCTCACCGCGAAGCAGGAGCCGACCATGTCGCGATCCAGGTCCTCGGGGACGATCCCCTGGAGGCCTACCGGGAGCTGTCCGAAGCGCTGCTCGGATGATCGCGGTCAACCCAAGAGACCTCTCGCCTCGACCAGTGGGTGCTCGTCGAGACCTTCGGTGAAGGTGGCGTATTGGGCGGCCAGCTCCTCACTCCCGTCGGGTGAGTGCCCCAGCTCTCGACGAAGCCCGACCAACCTGGTGAGACCCTGGAGCTCGAGAAGGCGGAGCCCTCCCTCGCCTGCCCCACGAATCCCGGCCAGGTACTCCTCCTCGACGAGCCCGGAGTCGGTCGAGGCCAGCATCCGGAGGAAGTCACCCTTGAGGAAACGGAACTCGGGTGACACGACCTGTTCCGCTTCCCCGAACTCGATCGCCTCGTCGATCAGGATCAGGGCCCGTTCAGGCCGGCCGGCCAGGGCATGGACCAGGGCGCGAAGGCTGAGAATCAGGGGCCAGAACACCGGCGGTGTGGTCAGCCCCTCGTAGAGGTCGATTCCGGTCTCGGTCATGGCCAAACCCTCCTCGACCTGGCCGAGGGCGGTGAGAGACACTCCTTCGAGAACGGTGCTCAGTGTCTTCCACACCAGGTAGTCGTTCTCCTCAGCCACCACGGCCAGCTCGTGCGCCCTCTCGATCGCCTCTTCGAACCGGTTTCTATTCAACGCCAGGAAGCCGTTGTGATAGAGGGCGTAGGCGATGCTGTACGGGTGGCCGATGTCACGCGCCACCTGCAGTGACTCGGCCAGGCGGGCGACCGACCGCTCTAGGGCACCGCACTGCCACAGGATGAGTCCCGACGCGGTCCGGGCCACCACGCCGGTGTTGGGCCCGAGACGGAACCGGGCCGAGCCGTGGACCCGGGGATCGTGGAGCTCGATCGCAGTGTCGAGGTGGGGGAGACCGGTGTCGAGGTCGCCGGCGAAGGCGGTGGCGGCGCCCAACACGTAGTGACCCTCGATCAATATCGTCTCATCGCCCTCCCGTTTCCCGAGCGCGAGCAGCTGTCGCCCGTATTCCATGCCCTGGTCGAAGTCGGCGATGCTCATGTAGTAGGTGGCAAGGGCCCGAAGCACCGGGAACCGTTGCGCCGTCGTCCCGACGGTCTGCGAGATCTCGAGGGCCCTTTTGAACGCCTCCTCCACTTCGACCCCATACCCGTGCACCGCCATCAGCGCCCGGGCCAGACTGGTGCGCAGGGTCAGCTCCTCGGCGGCCAGCTCAGGTGAAGGCTCGGCCTTGGCCAGCACCTCGAGAGCATCGGAGGCGAGCTCGATGGCGGCGTGATACCAGCCCTTGGCCTCATGCAGGGCCCACAGCCCGTCGATGAGGTTGAACACCTGTTCCAGATCACCTTGATCGACCCAGTACCGCCAAGCGGTCCTCAGGTTGCCGATCTCTGACTGAAGATCGTCGACTGCCGACTCACGGTCGGCGCCACGGAGACGCTCCTGGAGGCTCCGGCCGAACTCGGAGAAGTAGAGGGCGTGGGCCCGCCGCACCGCCTGCTCGCGCTCCGGAGAGTCGGCGAGGCTGGTCTCGGCGTACTCCTTGATCATCAGCAGCATCGAGAACCGTTGCGAGGTGCCGTCGTCCTCGCTTCGTATCAGGCTCTTGTCGACCAGTGAGGCGAGAGGGTCGAGTACGAGCCCGGCGCCGAGTGCCGAGCTCGTCACCGACTCCAACGCGGGGAGATCGGTCGATGAGAACACCGACATCAACTCGAACAGGTCGCGCTCGTTTTCGTCGAGCAGCTCGTAGCTCCAACCGATCGCGCCCCAGAGGGTTCGCTGCCGGTCGGGTAGGTCCCGGCCACCGGCACCCAGGACGTCGAGTCGCTCCCGGAGCCGATCGAGGAGGTCCGATGGCGTGAACACGTTGAGACGGGCCGCGGCCAGTTCGATGGCGAGGGGGAGACCGTCGAGACGAAGGCAGATCTCGGCGATCACCGCTGCGTTCTCGTCGACGACCGCGAACCCGGGTCGAACCGCCCGAGCCCGCTCGGCGAACAGCTGTACCGCTTCCGCCTCGGCGATGGACGCGGTGGGGTCCTTGGGGTGGGGAAGTGAGAGCGGGGGAACGGGGAACACATGCTCGGCGCGGACCCGGAGCGTCTCCCGACTGGTGACGACGATCTTCAACCCGGGGGCGTGTTGGAGCAACTCGGAGAGTCCGACCGCGGCCGCGGTGACCTGCTCGAAATTGTCCAGGACGAGCAGCATCTGCTGGTCGCGCAGCCTGCTCTTCAGGATCTGGAGCGGGTCGCCTCCCGACACGGGGAGGTCGAGAGTGCGCACGACGGTCTCGTAGGCGGCATCCGGGTCTCTCTCGGCCGACAGGTCGACGAAGAAGACGCCGTCGCGGAACCGGTCCATCTGCTCGGCGGCGACCTGGAGGCCGAGACTGGTCTTGCCCGCGCCACCCGGCCCGGAGATGGTCAACAGTCTCGTGCTCGGCGACTCCAGCATGACCTGGATGGCAGCCAGCTCGTTGCTGCGGCCGAGGAACTCGGTGGTCTGGACGGGGAGGTTGTTCGGTCTGGCGTCGAGGGTCACCGGTGCGGGGAACTCGGCACCTATGTCCTCGTGGACCAGCTGGTAGAGATGCTCGGGCAGGGTCAGATCCTTGAGACGGTGCATGCCCAGATCCCTCAACTGGGCACCAGAGGGAAGCCGACCGTCGGAGAGGCCGGCGGCGGCGGCGGAGAGCAACACCTGACCACCGTGCCCGGCGGCCATGACCCGGGCGGCCCGGTTCATCGCCGGCCCGAAGTAGTCGCCGCCGCGGCTCTCGGTCTCCCCGGCATGCACACCCATCCGCACCCGGAGAGGACCGGTCGGGCCCCAGGTCTCGGCGAGAAGGCTCCGCTGGGCGTCGATAGTGGCGGCCAAGGTCTCGGTCACCGAGTCGAACACGGCGAGAAGGCCGTCGCCGGTCGTCTTCACCACCTTGCCCCCGGCCCGGTCGACTGCCTCGCTGAGGATGGCATCGTGGCGGGCCAGCGCCGTTGCCATATCGTCGGTGTGCTCCTCCCAGAGACGCGTACTCCCCTCGATGTCGGTGAAGAGAAAGGTCTGCATCGAGCGGCAATATACGGGTTCAGCCCGCGGATCGGACTTCTGTTTCCTTTCATGGTCGACGGGGTAAAGGCCTTTCCTTTCGAAAGGAAGTTGGGTGAGCTCAACCGGCGTCGCCTACCCCCGTCCCACTCGAGTCCCAATCCGATCGATACGTGGCCCGGGGGTCGTCCTCGGTGTCGGGTTGGGCGGGTTCGTCGACGGGATCGTGCTGCACCAGGTCCTCCAGTGGCATCACATGCTCAGCGAGACCGAGCGTTATCCACCGACGAATCTGGGCGGCCTGCAGGCGAATGTCCTCGCGGACGGCCTGTTCCACGCCGCCACTTGGCTGTTCGTCTTGGGAGGCATCGCCTGGCTGTGGAACACCGCCCGGAATGGCGGCTGGACATGGCGGTGGCGAACCCTGCTCGGCTGGATGCTGGTTGGGTGGGGAGTGTTCAACATGATCGAGGGGGCCGTCAACCACCACCTGCTCGGGATCCACAGGGTCAGACCCGAAGCCGCCGCGCCTCTGGTATGGGACATCGGCTTTCTCGTTTTGGGTGCGGTGCTGGTGGCCGTCGGATTGATGCTCCAGCCGCGCGACCCTGCTCGTGAACTGGCCCAGAGGGAATCCATCACACACCTCTCCTAAGGTCGGGGTGTGACGGCTCCGGGCCCAGCCCAACTCGGTCGGTCTGTAGTGGTGGGGCTCGGGGCGCCGCCTCCTCCCGCATGGGCCGATGCCGATCGGATCCGCATCGATCACGCCCTCCTCGCCGACGAGGACCGGCTGGCGGCGACGGTCGACGACGTGCAGCGCCGCTATGTGCAGAGGACGCCAACCGTATTCGAGCTCGACCTCGCCCCCGAAGACCTGGCCACACCTGAGACCAGCGATGCTCCGCCCTATGAGCTGGGCGGCCTCTTCACCTTCCCCAAGGAGCGACTGGTCAAGGCGGTATGGCATAACTCCTATGACGCCCGCGCCGATTCACCGGTGTGGTGGTGGGGTCACAAAGCGGCGGCGCGTCTCGACCTCACCCTGGGCGGGCCGGCCGATGTGACTCGCGCCGACGGCACGCCGGTCTGGGTCGACGGCGGTCCCCGCCAGCCCCTCTATCTCGACGAGGTCGTGATCCATCACGAGACGGTCGACCTGGGTCGGGATACCCCCGTCCCGGGGACCAAGGCGCCATCGCTGGAGTTGGCTCCGGACCAGCTGGAGGCGGTGTCACATCTGGTAGGCCCGGCCCGCATCATCGCACCGGCCGGTTCGGGGAAGACCCGGGTGCTGACCGCCCGGGTGCGTCATCTGGTCGAAGACAGGGGGATCGAGCCGGAGGTGTTGACCGCACTCGCCTACAACCGGCGGGCGGCAGAGGAGATGGTGGAGCGACTCCCCGAAGGGAGGCGGCTCAACGTTCGCACCATCCATTCCTTGGGCTGGGAGATCCTGCGCATGGCCAAACCCGGTCTGCGTCTCATCGACGAGAGGGAACAGCGACGACGTCTGGAGCCCATCGCCACCGCGCCGCCCCGGGCCAACACCGATGTGATCGGCCCCTACCTGGAAGCCTTGGACGAGGTCCGGATCGGGCTCCGTCATCCCGATCTGGTCGAGGTTGACCGTGACGACGTGCCCGGGTTCGCCGAGACGTTCCGCCGGTACCGGGAGGGTCTGGAGCGCAGCGGCGAGGCCGATCATGCCGAGCAGATCTACGGGGCCATCGAAGCTCTCTGCCGGCTCCCTGATCTCCGGGCTCACTGGCAGACGCAGTGCCGGCACCTCCTCGTCGACGAGTTCCAGGACCTGACCCCTGCCTACTTGCTCCTCATCCGTCTGGTCGCCGGGCCAGGGTTGAACGTGTTCGGGGTGGGGGACGATGACCAGGTGATCTACGGCTACGCCGGAGCCGATCCCGGGTATCTCATCGACTTCGAAGAGCTGTTCCCCGGCGCCGCGGTCCATGCGCTCGAGGTCAACTACCGCTGCCCCGCCGACGTGGTCGAGGTGGCGACCACCCTGCTCGGCTACAACCGTCGGCGGGTACAGAAGACGATCCATTCCGATTCAGGGGTTGACGGCCTGGAGGTTCTCACCGCACCGGGCGACCAGCTGGGCGAGGTCGGGGCCGACCGCATCGCATCGCTCATCGGGTCGGGGGTGGAACCGTCTGCCGTGGCGGTCCTCTCCCGGGTCAATTCCAGCCTGCTCCCGGTCCATGTCGCACTGTCCATGCGTCAGATTCCGTTCCACAGCCCGTTGACGCCGGGCATCCTCGACCGCACCTTGCTCCGCGCCGCTCTGGGCTGGATCCGGATCGCCGTCGATCCCGAACAGATGAGCCGCAACGACCTGTTCGAGATCATCCGACGGCCCGGTCGGGGGATCACCCGGTTGTTCGGAGAGTTGATCGGGCGACGTCGCGGGCCGTTCTCACTGCACCAGTTGGCCGAGTTGGGCGAAGGTCTCGACGGGCGACGCGCCGACCGATGGGCGGAGCTGTGCGACGACATCGTCTACGCCTCGGAGGCCAGCACGTCGACACCGCGTCTGCTCGACGTGCTCGCTACCCACATCGGGCTCGACCGGGCGGCGGCGGCCCTCGATGCTGGACGGACCCGGGCCGACCGGGCCGCGCAGGGCGACGATCTCACCGCATTGCGCCGGGTCGCGGCGCTGGGCCCGGGCCCGGCCGAATTCGAAGGTTGGCTGCGTGAGCAACTGTCCAGCCCGGCCACCCCTACCGGGGTCACCCTGTCCACGGTGCATCGGGTCAAAGGGCTGGAGTGGGACCACGTGCTGGTGTTCGGGGCCGACAGCGGCTCGATGCCCCACGAGCTGTCCGACGACATCGAAGAGGAGCGTCGGGTCTTCCATGTCGCTCTGACCCGGGGCCGGGTCTCGGTGACGGTCCTCGCAGACGGGGCCCGGCCCTCCCGCTTCCTCGCCGAGATGAATGGAACCGCTCCTGTGGAGCCCGAGCCGTCGAAGGCACGAAGCGATCTGACACCGAGCCGGCTCCCGGCCGACGCCGTCTTCGTGACGGTCGGGGACCAGATCACGATCACCGGCGGCTACGAGGGAACGGTCGACGAGATCCTCACCACCGGCGCCCTGGTCAAGCTTGCCGAGACCGGGGCGGTGATGGCCCTGCCTTGGGGGGAGAAGGTGACAAAGGCCGGTGTCTCGGGTCGACTGACCCCGGGAGGCGGACCGGTTGACGCCGGGCTCATCGAACGGTTGAAGTTGTGGCGGTTGGGACAGGCCAAGGCCCAAGGTGTGCCCGCCTACGTGGTGTTCAACGACCGCACCCTGGAGGCCATCGCCGCTCTGCGACCGACGACCGAGACCGCCTTGCTCGAGATTCCGGGTATCGGACCGGCCAAGCTCGACGCCTACGGCGACCAGCTGCTCGACCTGCTCGCCGAGTAGGCGACATCTCGGGCCGGCCCGACACGCGCTGGTAGCGTGCCCGCTCCGTATCGAGAGCGGAGAGATCTGAATGACCATCGAGGATCGTGCCGTCGACCCGGCTCGGCCGTTCGCCGCCGAGCATGTGCGCCAGTATCTGGAGAGCAATGGGGCTGCGGTCGATCACCCGGCCGCCGGCCACTTGATCCTCCTCTACACCACCGGGCGAACGTCGGGTCAGATCAGACGCACCCCACTCCGCTTCTTCGAGGTCGGTGACGACCTGGTGGTGGCCGCGTCCTTCGCCGGGGCGCCCGAACATCCCGACTGGTACCTCAATCTCCTGGCCGATCCCAAGGTGTGGGTGCGGCGTGACGCCGACCTGTATGAGGCGACCGCAATGCCCGTGGTGGGTGAGGAGCGGGACCGCATCTGGGAGACGGTGGTGGTGAGCCAAGCGCCCCAATTCGCCGACTATCAGACCAAGACGCCGCGGGTCATCCCCGTGATCCGTCTGGTCGCGGCGGGTTGAGCGTCGAGGAAAAGGCGTTAGCCGAGGACCCGGCCGGCCTCGGCCAGGAGATCGTCGATGTCGGTCCCGGACTCCTCGGCGAGGAGACGCCGGATTCCCGGAGAGACCTTGTCCAGGACCGAGGTCATCTTGTTCAGCACCGAACGCTGCGCCTTCATGCGCGCCGCCTCGTCGGCCGGGGTGACCAGGTCGTCGACGATGGATCCGTGGGCCCGTGAGGCCACCATCGGATCGTTCACGCCCCGCACCCAGACCAGGGATCTGCGCCCCGGCCCGCGTCCTTCGGTGATCGGCTCCACCGCGGTGACTTCGTCGGAGCGGACGTAGGCCCCGTATCCGAGCGCCACCAGCTGACCGGTTTGCACACGCATATGACCTCCTAGTCGGTCGGACAGTACCGGGAGGGCCAGCCCCCGGAACGAAAATCGATCCTTCTCCGGGACTGTCCCCTGGTTGAATCCGCCCGGTGTTCACCCCGATCCGCACCGACCGTCTTCTCGTTCGGCCTTTCGTCCTCGACGACACCGCCGGTCTGGCGGCGCGGCGCAACGACCCGGAGGTGGCCCGGCTCCAGAACTGGGAGCTTCCCTATCCGTTGCAGCGGGCGGAGAAGCTGGTTTCTGGTTTGGTGGCGATGGAAGGCCCGAGCAATGACGAGTGGTGGATGGCGGTGGTTGCCGATGGCGAGACCGGCGAGGTCCTCGGCGATCTCGCCCTTCATCTCACCTGGCAGGGGCGCACCGCCGAAGTGGGTTACACGCTGGCCAGGGAGCACTGGGGCAAGGGCTATGCCACCGAGGCGCTCGAAGCCCTCATCGAATACCTCTTCGACCAGCTGGGCGTGACCCGCGTCTTCGGCATGCTCCACCCCGACAACGTGGCCTCGGCCATGGTGCTCGAGCGGTGCGGGCTTCTCTTCGAGGGGCACACCAGGTCGTCGTTCTGGCTGGGAGACGAGGTCTCCGACGACTGGATCTACGGGATGACCCGCCCCGATTGGGAGACCTGGCGTGATCGACCCCGGCACCCGCCCGAGGCGGTCGGCCTTGTCGAAGTCACCCCGGAGAACGAGAGGATCGTCTCCAAGCTGGCCACCCACAAGACCCAAGAGGCCTTCGTCGCCCCGATGTGCTGGTCGTTTGCCGACGCCCTGTTCCCCGAGGTGGTCGACGGGGCACCGGTTGTGCCCTGGATGCGGGCGGTGGTCGCAGACGAGGAGTTCGTCGGGTTCGTCATGCTCGCCCTCCGCACCGAGCATCATCCCGAGCCCTACCTGTGGCGTCTCCTCATCGACCGTCTCCACCAGCGACGCGGGATCGGCGGAAGGGTGCTCGAGCTGGTCGCCGAGGAGTGCCGAGGAATGGGGGACGGCACCCTCCTCACCAGCTGGGAGGAGGGAAGGGGCTCGCCCAGGCCCTTCTATCTCCGCCACGGCTTCGAGCCCACCGGGAAGATCGTCGACGAGGAGACCGAGGCGCGAAAGCAGCTGTGAGAGTGCGGGCAACGGCCGCCGCGGGATCCTCGCCCCGGTAGGCTGGGGCCGCTTGCGGAGAGGTGGAATCGTGGTGCAGACACTCGAATCTGGACGTGACGCGATTTCGCGTCGGGCCTGGAAGGAGGCGTGGGAGACGCTGGCCGAGTTGGACAAGGATGCCAGCCTGTCCCCACAAGACCTCGAGCTGTTGGCCGATGCGGCCTGGTGGGCCGGTCACCCCGACGAGTCGATCCAGGCTTTGGAGCGCGCCTACACCGGGTACGTCGAATCGGGCCATGTCACCGAGGCGGCCAACGTTGCCGCCCTCCTCTCCTATTTCGCCATGCGTCGTCTCGCCTTCTCCATCGCCTCCGGGTGGAGGGCAAAGGCGTCGCGATTGCTCGAAGGCCTCCCCGAGTCCCCGGTCCATGCCTACATGAAGATGTTCGACCTGGCCGAGGCACTCCTGCATCGTGATGACATAGAGGCGGCGATCGGCCTTGCCGACGAGACCCTGGCCATCGCGCGAAGGACCAACAATCGCGACGTCGAGAACGAGACGCTCGCCTTCAAAGGCGTCGCCCTGCTCTCTGGAGGCAAGTGGCAGGAGGGTCTTACCCTCATCGATGAGGCGTCCGCATCCGCCCTCTCGGGGAACCTGAGCTTGCGCACGGCGAGCAACGTGTACTGCCTGACCATCTCCGCCTGCCGCAGTCTGGCCGACTTCGGTAGGGCCGGGGAGTGGACCGAGGAAGCCGATCGATGGATGGCCCAGCATTCCGTGGGCGGCTACCCCGGGGTGTGCCGGGTTCACCGGGCCGAGTTGAAACGTCTCAAAGGAGCTTGGAGCGAAGCCGAGGAGGAGGCACGAGACGCCTGTGAGGAGCTCGAGCGCTATCGCATCTTCGACGGTGTGGGTCTGGCCCACTACGAAGTCGGCGAGATCCGGCTCCTCATGGGGGATCTCCCCGGTGCCGAGGCCGCATTTGCCAGGGCATACGAGGTCGGCTTCGAGCCCCAGCCCGGGATGGCGCTGCTCCAACTCGCCCGGGGTGAGGTCGAGGAGGCGGCACGCTCGCTGAAAAGGCTTCTGACCGAAGGAGCGGGGAACACCGGACCGCAGAGGGACTTGCTCAACCGGGTCCGCTTGCTGCCGGCGCAGGTCCAGATTGCACTGGCACGAGGCGACGTGGTGACGGCCCAGGATGCGGCGAGGGAGATGCAGGCCATCGCCGGTGACTTCGATCGGCCGGCGTTTGCCGCTATGGCCTCGACGGCACAAGGGGAGATCGCCCTACATCAGGGCGACTTCGCCGAAGCCGTGAGCGAGCTCGACCGGGCGTGGCGTCTTTGGCGCGATCTGGAGTTTCCATACGAGACCGCCCGGGCACGCATGCTCATCGGCCAGGCCCACCTTGCCGGCGGTGAGCCCGCCCTCGCCCGGATGGAGTTGGGGGCCTCCCGTACCATCTTCGAAAGGCTCGGCGCTGCCCCCGACCTGCGCCGGGTCGACGAGCTGCTCCACGACCTGGAACCTGCTTCGACGCCCCGGGAACGGGTCACCAAGACCTTCATGTTCACCGACATCGTGACCTCCACCGACCTGATCGGGCTCATCGGGGACAATGCTTGGGAGTCGCTGCTCGCCTGGCATGACCGGGCGTTGCGGGCGGTGTTCGCCTCCCATAGCGGGGTCGAGGTGAATCACACCGGAGACGGCTTCTTCGTCAGCTTCGAGAGTGTCGCCGACGGCGTCGGGGCGGCGGTGGCGATCCAACGTCGTCTCGCCGAGCACCGTGAGGATCACGGGTTCGCACCGTCGGTCCGCATCGGGCTGCACGTTGCCGAGGCCAGCGTCGACGGCGGCGACTATCGGGGCCAGGGGGTGCATCTGGCGGCGAGGGTGGCGGCGGTGGCCGGCCCCGAAGAGATCGTCATCTCCCAGGACGCGGTGGAGGCCGGAGACACGCTCCGCTTCCCGTTGTCCGAGGGCCGGACCGTTGAGTTGAAAGGCATCAAGGACCCGGTGCAGGTGTATCAGGTCGATTGGCGCTGAGGCGAGGGTCGCCTCTCGATCGTTTCCCACCGGGGGGACCTATGGTTTGGACGATGACGAATCAGCCCGTTCCCCGTCTGGTCAGGCCCAAGGAGGGTCGGATGATCGCCGGCGTTGCCGCCGGTCTCGCCGATCGTTTCGGGATGAGTCGCGGGACCATGCGGCTTCTGTTCATTCTCTCCCTGATCCTCCCCGGCACCCAGGTCCTCGTCTACATAGTGCTCTGGATCGTCATACCCGAAGAGGCTTGACCTGGTGGAGGTCAGCAACGCCGATCGAATCGTGTTTCCCGACGATGGGATCACAAAAGGCGAGGTCGTGGCCTACTACGAGCGGGTCGCCGAGCGGATGCTCCCCTTCATCGAAGGGCGGGCGCTGAGCGTGGAGAGGTTCCCCCGCGGCATCGGGGGCCAGGGCTTCATGCAGAAGAACGTCCCCGATCATGCTCCTGAGGAGCTGATCGGGCGCTACGAGGTGCCCAAGGAGGACGGGGGCACCACGGTTTACCCGGTGGTCGATTCGGCAGACGGGATAGCCTTTTTCGCCAACCTCGGAGTGATCACATTTCACGTCCCACCGGTCCGGGTCGACGACGAGACCCATCCCGATTGGGCGATATGGGATCTCGACCCACCATCAGACCGGGTCGACCTGGTCCGGGCCGCGGCCGAGGAGATGCGCTCGATCCTCGACCAATACGGGATCCCCACGCTGCTCATGACATCGGGGTCGAAGGGTTATCACCTGCGAGCACCCCTCGAGTCTTCGCTCGACATCGAGACGGTCGGCCTGATTGCCCGGGGCACCTCGGCACTGGCCGCCGCCGCACACGACGATCTCATGACTCTCGCATTCCGCAAAGCCGACCGTGGTGACCGGGTCTTCGTCGACTGGATGCGCAACACCCCTCGCTCGACATCTGTGGTCCCGTGGTCGCTGCGCCCCAGGCCCGGGGCGCCGGTGGCGGTCCCATTGGACTGGGTGGAGTTGGTCTCGGTGGCCCCTGACCAGGTCCGTCTTCCCGACATCGAGGATCGGCTCGACGCGGCGCCTTGGGCCGATGCCGAGCAGGTCGATCTGGCCTCGGCGGCGGAGTCGGTGCAGCGATCACTGGATGAGGCGGGCATCGAGCTCGAGCCCTTCGACCGCTTTCGATCCTGAACCGGGGCACTTACTCTCGACGTCGTGCTCCTGACCGACATCGTCGACGTCTCCCAGGCTGTCTCCGCGACCCGGTCGAGGTCGAGCAAGATCGATGTGCTCGCCGGCACACTCCGCCGGCTGGAGCCGGCGGAGGCGCCGGTGGCCGTCTCATATCTGACCGGCAAGCCCCGGCAGAGAAGGCTTGGGGTGGGGTGGGCCACCGTGTACGGAGTCGAAGTTCCTCCGGTCGACCGGCCCGAGCTCGAGGTCCTCGAGGTGGACTCCGTCCTCGAAGCCCTCGCCGCCACTTCTGGCCCGGGCTCCAAGAATCGTCGTGAGGACCTGCTCACCGACCTGCTGGCCAGGGCCACCGGTGCCGAACAGGACTTTCTCCGCGGTCTCATCCTGCGCAATCTTCGCCAGGGTGCTCTGGAAGGCATCATGGCCGATGCGGTAGCCGCCGCCCTGGATGTGCCCGCCACGAGCGTGAGGCGGGCGGCGATGCTCGAGGGAGACCTGGTGGCGGTGGCCGCCCGGGCCCTTGCCGACGGGCCCGACGCCCTGGGCGTGTCCCGCCTCAGCGTCTTCACGGCCGTGCAACCAATGTTGGCCAAGACTGCCGTGAGTGCCGGCGAGGCAGTGGGGACGCTGGGCCGGGCAGCGGTGGAGTGGAAGTTGGATGGCGCCCGGATCCAGGTGCATCGCGAGGGAGACCGGATCGCCGTCTACACCCGGAACCTGCGTGACATCACAGAGGGCGTCCCCGAAGTGGTGACCGCGGTGCATGCATTCCCTGCCACCTCGTTCATCCTCGACGGTGAGGCCCTGCTCTTCGGGCCCTCCGGGCCGGAGCAGTTCCAGGATTCCATGAGTCGTTTCGGGTCGGAGGGATCGGAAGGAGCGGCTCCGCTCACAGCCGTCTTCTTCGACTGTCTCCATCTGGACGGAGCCGACCTCATCGATCTTCCCCTCGCCGATCGGCGCCGGGCCCTAGCCGGCGTCCTGCCTCCCCATTCCCTGGTCGGGTCGATCGTGACCGGGGATCCCGACGAGGCCGACCGGTTCTTCGACGACGCCGTCGCCGCCGGCTACGAGGGTGTGGTGGTCAAGGACCTCGACCAGCCCTACGAGGCCGGTCGCCGCGGATCGGGATGGCTCAAGGTCAAGCCGACCCACACGCTCGACCTGGTGGTGCTCGCCGCCGAATGGGGGTCGGGGCGGCGGGAAGGCTGGCTGTCCAACCTCCACCTCGGGGCTCGGGACGAGGAGGGTGGGTACGTGATGTTGGGAAAGACCTTCAAGGGCCTCACCGACGAGATGCTGGCCTGGCAGACCGAGCATTTCCTCGAGATCGAGTCCCACAGGAGCGGTCACATCGTCTATCTCGAGCCGAGAGTCGTCTACGAGATCGATTTCGACGGTGTGCAGCGGAGCACGCGATACCCCGGAGGCGTCGCCCTTCGTTTCGCCCGGGTCAAGCGATACCGAGACGACAAGGTCCCCGAGGAGGCCGACACCATCGACACCGTGCGTGGCTTCCTGACCGGTTGAGGCGTCTCAGACATCGATGACGACACCGTGTGTGCCCCGGACGACCGCAAGCCCCTCGGCGCGGGCCTCGAGCCAGTCGTGCATCCCGTTCAAGGTGTCGTCGTCGTGGGACGGGTCGTGATGGAAGGTGGCCAGGGAACGAACCTCGGTGAGGCGGGCGAAGTCGAGTAAGTGGCTGTAGGAGCTGTGCCCCCATCCCACCCGCTCCACGTACTCCTCGTCGGTGTACTGGGAGTCGTGGATCAACAGGTCGGCTTCGTGTGCCAGGTCATATCCCGAGGTCCACTCGGGTGGGCCGGGGAAGTCCGTCGAGCACAATGCCGGCTCATGGTCGGGGAGATAGGCGATCGCCGAGTCGGAATCCTCGAGGCGATAGCCGAGGGTGGGGCCGGGATGGCAGATCAAGTCGGCGGTGACCTTGATCGACTCGAGCTCGAAGACCCCGGGGGGCACGTCGTGAAAGGTGACGCTGGGCAGATCCCTCACCCTGACCGGGAACAACGGTGGTGAGAGGTACCGGCTGAGCCGCTCCTGGACCGTCTTGGTGGTCGAGATCGGCCCCCATATGTGAACCTCGACCTCGGGGTCGAGCAGGGGCGTGAAGAAGGGAAGGCCGAGGATGTGGTCCATGTGGAGGTGGGTGAGGAGCACGTCGACGCGCCCCATGCCGTCCGCATCCTCACCCAGGCCCCGGATACCGGATCCGGCGTCGAGGAAGAGGACCCGGCCACCGCTCGAGGTGACCTCGACCGCCGAGGTGTCGCCCCCGTAGAGAGCGGTGGCCGCACCCGGGCTGGCAATCGAGCCACGAGTCCCGCACAACTTGACCTTCAGCTCTCCACCTCCCAGAAGGTGGCGAGGACGCCGAGGAATCGCTTTCCCTGGCCCTCGATCGGTATTGCGGTGACCTCGACAGCCCGCCACTCCCCGTCCCTGCCCTGGAAGCGGAGCGCCCGGTGGCCGGCCACCTGACGGGTGAGGGCGGCTACCACGGGGAAGTCGGCCTCGGGGAGGAGCTCCCCGTCGAGGTCGGTGACCTGCCACATGCCGACGAGCTGCTCCGCCCGGATCGGCCCGACGTCGTCGAACTGCACTCCGAGCAGCTCCTCGGCAGGCTCGTTGTAGAAGATGAGGTCGCCCGCGTCGTCCATCATCCACATGGGGATGGTGAGGTAGCTGGCGAGCTGCCTCAGGATGATCATCTCCAACGGCTGTTGCATGACGGGAAGGTACTCTCAACAAGAAGACGGGAATTGCCGATGACATGAGGTAATGCCCGAAACGCATCGAGAATTCCTGGTGGGCGGCCGGGCCGTGGACGACACCGGAGCCCGGAGCGGTGCGGAGCGGCGGATCCGCCCCAAGGAGCCTTCGCATGCCGGCACCGTCGATGCCATGCGGGGATGGTCGAGCTTCGAGAACCTGTTTCGGATCTCCCCGATCCCGATCATGGAGCAGGACTATTCGGAACTGGTTGAGTGGATGGATGGCCTCCGCGCCGAGGGCGTGTCAGATCTCAGGGATTACCTAGGAGACGACATCGAGGCGATACGTGCCATCGTCCCGATGATCAGGATCGTGGCCGCCAACCCGGCAGCCGTGGCGGTAGTCGGTCTTCCTCTCGACGAGTTGATCGGGCCCATCGACCCGATGATCGTCAACGTAGGCGCCGAAAAGGGATGGCTGACCCAGCTGGAGGCGGTATGGAATGGTGAGCCGGAGGCCCATGCCGCCTATACGGCGTCGACATTCGACGGCCAGACCTACGACGCCGAGTCGATCCTGGCCGCGCCCGTCATCGACGGCGAGCCAGATTTCTCGAGGGCCGTGCTCACTCTGATCGACGTCACCTCACATCGCAACGAAGAGCGCCGCATGAGCGATCTGGTTCGTGCCAAGAATCAGTTCCTCGCCTCTGTGAGCCACGAAATCCGGACGCCCCTCACCGCCATCCTCGGGTTCTCCCGAATCCTCGAAGACGATCCGACCCTGGAGGAGGACGACCGGCGGTTGATGGTCGCCTCGATCGTCCAGCACTCCCAAGAGGTGGCCGACCTGGTCGAGGACCTCCTCGTCGCAGCTCGAGCCGACATGGGTCAGATCGAGGTGGCCAACACCACCTTCGACGTAGTGACTCAGATTGCCACGACCCTGAGAGCCGGGGGCTCGTTCACTACCGACGTCACCGTCGAGTCCGGGCCCGCTCCGATCCGTGCCCTAGGCGATCCGACCCGACTGCGTCAGATCGTGCGAAACCTGCTGACCAATGCCGAGCGATACGGGGGCTCGGTTGTGACGATCCACATCTCGAAGGTCGACAACCGGGTTCTCGTCGCCGTCGCCGATGACGGGCCCGGGCTCCCCCGACATGAGTGGGACAAGGTATTCGAGCCATACCATCGTGGTCATCAAACTCCGGGGCGGCCCGGGTCGGTCGGGATAGGTCTGGCCATCTCACGTCAGCTCGCGGAGCTGATGGGAGGCACACTGACCTACACGCGGGGGCAGAGGAGAAGCGTGTTTCTTCTCACCCTCCGCGCCGGGAGGGACTGACCATCTGCCGTCGCGGCGCCCGTTGGCTCCGGCGGCAGTTATGGTGTCGTCGGGTCACGGGAGGGCGATCCGACAATCTGTCCGAGGTCAACCATGTTTCGACGTCTCTCTTTGCTGCTGCTCGTCGCCATGCTGGTCGCCGCCTGTGAACAGCAGGTCGTGGAGACGACCACCACTTCCACGTTGCCGACGACCACAACCACGGTCGGCACCACGACAACCACCATCCCGCCGGTCACGATCGAGAACGCCCCACCCGAGTTGGTGACCGTGATCGAAGCTTTCTACGACTATGCCAGCGGAGCCGACTCCGAGCCGCCACGCGCCCCTGAGCAGGTGTTGACCGGGATTACCCCGACGCCAACCGAGACACCTCGTGCCGGTGTGGCGTCGGTCGGGCTCTTCAAGGGCCAGGGTGTGGCCACGGTCGAGATGGAAGGCGACCTATTCCTGGCGGTCTATGAGGAGCCTGGCTGGAAGATCGTCGGGGGCAACTGGCCCAACCTGTCCCTGCCCGCCTACTACGGCCCGACCCCGCGTCTGGTGGCCGTGGTCGGCTCGGACGCCCGCCCCTGGGAGGAGGTCGTCACCAGCCGGGCCGACAGCATCCACATCATCGGCTTGGATGGTGCCGGCGGCGGCGGCATCGTCGGTGTGCCCCGTGACTCCTTCGTGCCCGTTGCGGGTGGCGGGTCTCGAAAGATCAACGCATCACTGGCCGATCACGGCCCCGAGGGCATGATGCAGACGTTCCGTGATCTCACCGGTCTTCCCCTCGAGGGTTATGTGCTGACCGGGTTCCTCGGGTTCCAGGAGCTCTTGGGAAATGTCCTGGGGGGCATCGATCTGGTCGTGCCCTACGCGATCCGCGATGCAGCCTCTGGAGCAGATTTCGAACCCGGGGTGCAGTACGTCAACGGCCCTGAGGCTCTCGCCTTCGCCCGGGCTCGAAAGGTCTTTGCCAATGGGGACTTCACCCGCTCGGCGAATCAGGGGCTGATCCTGATCGATGCGGCCAAGAACCTGCGGATCAAGGGGTACGGTGCGATTCCGCGACTCATGGAGTTGGGCGAGCCCTGGATGCTGACCGATCTCGGGGCCGAGCAACTTCTCACGTTCGCTGCGCTGATCATCGGCTCCGATCTCGACACCATGCCGAACGTGGTTGCCCCCGGCTCGAGCGGTTGGGCGGGAAGTGCCAGCGTGGTCTATCTCTCCGACTCGGTCAACGCCCTCTGGGCGGACCTGGCCGACGGAAGATTGGACAGCTGAGGCCTCAGATGGGCCGCTGAGCCGTCCGCTCCGTCGCCGGTTCGGCCGGGGAGCTCTCGAAGTAGCGCAAATCGATCACTTCCTGGTGATGCCGGAAATGCTCCCAGCACGGGTCACAGAACAGGACACGCCATCTGATCGCCTTGCCCGCGGGACCGATGTCGAACTCGCCACGGTCGATCTCGTCGCCATGCTCGCAGTTGGCAGTGAGCTCACCGATCGAGGTTCGGCCCACGACCGAGGCCACGAGGGTCCCCGAACCTCGCACCACAGTGACCTTGGTATCAGCAGCTGTCATCACAAAGAGAACACTCGGCACATTGCACCACCAACCGAAGCAACTTTTGTGGACCTTTCCCTGACACGCTGAATCCGAACCAGGAAGGCGATCCCGCCCGGGTCACTGATGCAGGTCGCGGGCAACGAATAGGTAGAGCGGCACGAACGAGACGGCGATCAGGGTCAACGATGCGAAGCTGGCCTGGGTGTAGAAGAGCTCGGAGGTCGCACCCCAGATTCGGACCGCCAGGGTGTCGAATTCGGTGGGTCGAAGCAGAAGTGTTGCCGGGAGCTCCTTCATCACAGAAAGGAAGACCAATGCAGCTCCGGCCAGTACCGAGCGCCGGATCAAAGGGATCGTGACCCTGCGCAGCGTCGGCCAGCCGCCCACGCCCAGGCTGCGGGAGGCTTCTTCCAGATGGGGCCCGATCCGGCGCAGACCGGCTTCCAGTGACGCCATGGCCTGGGGTAGGAACATCGCCAGGTAGGCGATGACGAGCAGCACCAGGGTCTGGTAGATGGGCCGGGCTATTCGCACGGACAGCACCAGGAACCCGAGCCCGATGGCGAGATGGGGGAGCGAATAGGTGAGCCATGCCGTCGATTCGAGGGCGCGGCTCCGTTTCCCCGGAAATCGCACCGCGAGGATCGAGACCGGGATGGCGGCGACGACGATCACGATCGCGGCCACCGCCGAGACCGAGAGCGATCTCATGGCATGAGGCAGAACCGAAAGCGGAGAGTTACCCAAAGCCACTCCCCGCACCGCCCACCAGGCCAGTGTGGCGATTGGGATGGCCAGGGCCAGAGTCACCAACGCCCCCAAGAAGCCCAACGCCCCTGCCCTGCCCCATCGTCCGAGATGGACCGTCGTCACCGATCGGCTCGGCCGGTTGGAGTAGAGCGCGACCTTGCCCCGGGCACGTTGCTGGACCAGCACCACGAAGAGCGCTCCGATGACCAGTAGCCCGGCCAGGAAGAGGGCTGGCGTGGGGTCGGGCCGGCCCCCGAATTGGGTGTAGATGGCGCGGGTGAAGGTCTCGTAGCGGAGCATGGAAACGGCTCCGAACTCCGAGATCACATAGAGGGCGACCAGCAGCGAGCTGGAGGCGAGCGCGGGGCGGAGTTGGGGCAACACGATCGTCCCCATGGTTCTCCATCGCCCCGCCCCGAGGCCGCGGGAGACCTCCTCGAGGGCCGGGTCGAGACGTCTCAACACCGGAACCGTGAGCAGATGGACGAACGAGAAGTTCCAAAGGCTCAGCGCGGCCCAGGCCGCCCAGAAGCCCTGGAACACCGGAAGAGTGGGCAGGCCGAGGGAGGCGAGCAACTGGGAGATCATCCCGTTGTTGCCCGAAGCGGCCAGCATCGTCATCGCCCCCACGTAGGAGGGGATGACGAGAGGGAGGGTGACCAGCGTCGACCATATCCTGGCGCCGGGGAGGTCGGTCCGGGTGGTGACCCAGGCCGTGGCCAGACCCAGGAACGCCGTGGTCACGGTGACGGCGACGGTGAGAAGGGTGGTGGCCGCGAGCAGGCCGAGCAGGCGCTCGGCGCTGAAGCCGCCTGCGTCGAACCCACCGGGCCGGACCACGGTCCAGATCAGATAGCCGATCGGTATGGCCGCCGGCACCACCGCGGCCACACCGAGAGTCCACAGGAGGGGGGAGGCGGTGCGCCTGCCCTCCTGTGGCATTTCCTTCACCGGGAACACCCCGGTGGGTGCGATCATCAGCTCAGCCCGGCCTGCGCGATCAGGTCTACGGAGGAATCGAGGTGGTCGGCGAGATCGGAAAGGTTCATGTCGGGCCCGGCGAGCTCGGAGAGCGGGACCTGACCTTCGGGTGTGGGCGCGCCGTCGATGAGCCCGTACTCGAAAAGGTTCACCGAGAAGTGCTCCTGTGACTCGGTCGAGAGCAGATGGCGGATGAACTCGTATGCCGCCTCCTGGTTGTCCGACGGGGCGAGCGCCCCGGCTCCCGTGGCCATGACCAGCGACCCGGTGTCACCTGGGGCGAAGAAGTGGTTGCGGGCGGAGACTTCTCCCTGATCGGCGATCCTCTGCAACAGGTAGTAGTGGTTGACCAGCCCGGCATCCAGGTCCCCGGCGATCACCGCGTCGACTATCGCACCGTTTCCTTCGTAGGTCCGCACCCCGTTGGACGCTATCCCCTCGAGCCACGCCAGCGTGGACTTGGGACCTTCGACCAGCTCCATCGCGGATACGAAGGCGATGAACGAGGCGTTCCCCGGAGCGATGCCCAGTCGCCCGTTCCATTCCGGTTCGGTGAGCTCGGAGACACTCTGCGGCAACTCGTCTTCGGACACCAGGTCGGGGTTGTAGACGAGGACTCGGGTGCGGGCGGTGACACCCACCCAGCGGTCGTCGGCGTCCCGATAGGCATCGGAGACGAGCTCCAGGATGTCTGTGGGTAGATCTGCCAGGAGCCCCTCGTCGCCGATCACGCCGATCCACGCCGGGTCCTGGGCCCAGAACACGTCGGCGTCCGTCGTGTCTCCTTCGTTGAGCAGGGTGGCGGCCAGGTCACTGGTCCCATCGCCGTAGCGAACACTGACCTCGACGCCGGTGGCCTCGGTGAAGGCATCGACAACGGGGGAGACGAAGTTCTCGTTGCGGCCCGAGTAGACGATCAGCTCCTCGACCGGGGCGCCCACCGTGGTATTGCCTTCTTCAGTCGGCGAGTTGGAGTTTGATCCAGGAGGCGGGGTCGTCGTGGTCCCGGAATCAGCGGCGTCAGCGCAGGAGGCGAGGGCGACTCCGAGAACGGACAGAATCACGAGCGAGCGTCGCACTGGCAAGACATCCTTTCAGTAGTTGTTAGGGCAACCTAATTAACACTATCGCAGTAGTGCAAATCACTTTGTGTCGAGCGCCGCAGCAAGGTAATCGCTGGTGTTCCTTCGGTTAGCGTGCCGGCGAATGGAGGAGAGACCATTCCGTCTCATGACCGCCAACCTGCTCAACGGACGGGCCGAGGCCGAAGACCTGAGCCGGGTGCTCGATCTCATCGAACCTGATCTGATCGCCACCCAGGAGCTGGGGCCGGACGCGGCCGAGGTGCTC
This sequence comes from Acidimicrobiia bacterium, assembly GCA_035462175.1. Taxonomy (GTDB): domain Bacteria; phylum Actinomycetota; class Acidimicrobiia; order Spongiisociales; family ZC4RG35; genus JARDZU01. Next base: position 38,382 of record DATHUP010000075.1, read on the forward strand.
GCCGACCGGTTTCCTCATCACCGGCTGCGGCCGGCTCTCGACCACCGGGGCCACGGGGTCGCCAGCCGCCTCCCGGCCGAGTTCGGCGAGATACCTCTTCCCTGGAGGCGCGGTATATGGGCCCGGCTTCAGATCGGGGGACACCGGGTCGTCATCGCCAGTGTCCACATGCGGAACGCGGTCACACCGCCCTGGTGGCGCTCGGTGCGGATCCGGGGTCGCCAACTCGATGCCCTGTTCGAATGGGCCGACGAGTTCGTGGGCGAAGACGAGGTGTTCGTACTCGCCGGCGACATGAACGCCTCTCCTGCCTGGCCGGTGTACCGGCGGTTGGCGCAGAGATGGGACGACCTCGTGGCTGCAGCCGCCGAAGAGAACGACACCAGGGCCGCGCCCACCTGGGGTTGGCGTCCCGGATGGCCACGGGTGCTCCGTATCGACCATGTCTTCGGCCGGGGGGCGCGGGTGGTGAAGACGATGGTGGAGCCGGTGCGCGGCTCCGATCATGCCGCCATCGTGGTCGATCTGGTGCTGGGCTAGCCCTCTCGCTGAAACCGGTCGAGGGCGAACATCGAGATGTAGTGCCGGGTCTGGCCGTCCTGGGTCAGGTCGGCCAAGACCTCGCCGATCACAGAAGCGAACTTGAACCCGTGACCGGAGAACCCGGCGGCGAGGATCACCTCGGGCTGATCCGGCAGAACGTCGACGATGAAATGCTCATCGGGTGAGTTGGTGAACAGACAGGTCTTGAAGGTCATGATGGGCCCGTCCGCGTCCGGGAAGTAACGACTGACCGCAGCCCGGAGGATTTGCTCGTCGCGCTCGTTCACCGCACGATTCATCGCCTCCGGGCTGGTCGTCTCCTCCAGGTGGTGGTAGCGGCCGATCTTGAACCCGGGTATCCCGAACACCGGTAAGCCGTAGTACCGACCCTCGGGCACGGCCAGGTTGAAGACCGGGAAGCGGTCAGGTGTGAACAGCGCGGGACGAGATGGCTGGAACCAGGCGAGCACCTGTCGCTCGGGAACGGCGAGATGGGCCAGTCCCGGAAACAGGCCACCTGACCAGGCGCCTGCGGTCACCACGAGACGGCTTGTCTCGTGTATCCCCCGATTCGTCTTCACTCTGATGCCGCCCCCCGCCGTGGCCTGCCACTCCCGAACCGTTTCGCGGGCGTGCACCTCGGCCCCGTGGGCAAGGGCGGCCAGGACGTGAGCGACAATGCCGCGTTCGGAGAGCAGGAACCCACCGCCGGGCTGGAACACGCTCATAGTGTCCTCGGGCAACCGGTAGCCGGGAAAGCGGGCGGCGAGGGTGGCGCTGTCGAGCACCTCGTGCTCGAGCCGGTGGACCGCGCATGACTCGAGCGAGCCGGTGAATACGTCGCCGTCGCCCGGCCCGGCGTCGATCGAACCGGTGACATGGACCAGCTTCTCACCGGCCGTCGCCTCCAGGTCCAGCCACAGATCGCGGGCTCGGCGCATCAGGGGGACATAACCCGGGTCCTCGTAATAGGCGAGACGAAAGATGCGATTGACGCCATGCGACGAGCCCTGGTCGTTCGGGATGTCGAACTGCTCCAGTCCGAGCACGGACAGTCCGCGTCGGGCCAGGTGATAGAGGGCGGCGCTCCCCATCGCACCGACTCCCACGACGATCACGTCATAACTCTTGACTGGCACGCATCCTCCCGAGAGAACAGACAGTATCGCTGTGGGAATCGTCCCTCGTTCTCGACGATGACTGGTCCGTAAGCTCGGCTGCCCATGGCCGAAACCGAATACGAGCGCAAGCGGCGGGCCGGGACGACCCCCGAGCCTCCCGGCGCGGAGGTGTCCGGCGACGTCGACCCTCTGACCGCCCCGGCGGGTGAGCGCTTCGTGATCCAACAGCATCACGCCACCGCGTTCCACCACGATGTGCGGCTGGAGATGTTCAACGGCTCGATCCCGGTCCTCGTCTCGTGGGCCGTTCCCAAGCGCCTGCCCAGGGAACGAGGCCGCAAATCACTCGCCATCCGGACCGAAGACCACCCGATCGAGTATCTCGACTTCTCAGGTGACATACCGGAAGGCAACTACGGGGCAGGGGACGTCCGCATCTTCGACACCGGCACCTACGAGATCGTCGATCGCAACGAGGAGCGGCTCACAGTGCGTCTGGAAGGTGATCGGCAGCAGGGAGTGTGGCACCTGGTCCACACCGGCGAGCAGGACGGGAGGGACCAATGGCTGGCGATCCTCTCCGAGGAAAGCCGCTCCCCGCCGGAGCCGCGACCGGACCCCCAGCCCATGCTGGCCACCTCGGGTGGCGAACCATTCGACGACCCGGACTGGGCCTTCGAGCCGAAATGGGACGGGGTGAGGGCAATCGCCATATGCGATGAAGGCTCCACGACGCTGATATCGAGGAACCGGAACGACATCACCATCGCCTATCCGGAGCTGCATCGGCTCCATCAGCAGATGGCCGCACTCGATTCGATGGTAGATGGGGAGATCGTCGCATTCGAGGAAGGGACACCCTCGTTCCAACTGCTGCAGAGAAGGATGCACGTCCGCGATCCCGCCCAGGTGGAGCGTCTCTCCCGTCAGATCCCGGTCACTTTCCTCGCCTTCGATCTCCTCTATCTCGACGAACGCGATCTCACCTCTGCGACCTACCAGGATCGACGAGAGCGACTCGAGGCGGTGTTGGTTCCGTCGGACTTCGTCCAGATATCGCCGGCGACGTCTGGGGAGGGGGTGGCGTTGTACGAGGCGGCCGCCGAACAGCGGCTCGAAGGGATCGTGGCCAAGAGATTCGGCTCGACCTACCTGCCCGGCGAGCGGTCCCGGGACTGGATCAAGATAAAGACGAAAGACGACGCAGATGTCGTGATCGTGGGCTGGTCGGAGGGGTCGGGTAACCGGGTCGGCACCATCGGATCTCTGGTGATGGCGTTGTACGATGACGGCGAGCTGCGATATGTGGGACAGGTGGGCACAGGCTTCACCCAAGGCACGCTTGCCGAGACCCTCGGTCGTCTGGAGAAGCTGGGGGAGGGGGAGACGCCTTTCAGCCCGGAGACGCTGGGGTCGGCGACCGAGCTGCGCAAGGTGCGCTGGGTCCCGCCGCGGCTGGTGGCCACGGTCGAATATCGCCAGGTCACATCGGCTGGTCGTCTTCGTGCTCCTTCGTTCAAGGGGCTCCGCACCGACAAGCGGCCCGACCAATGCACGATCGACCAGTTGGTCACCTGAGTCTGAGCGACTGAGTCGGCCGGCCTATGGCCGCGACGGCGCGATCGATCATGCTGTCGGGGTGGGAATCAACCTCGGAGGCTTCGAGTAGTCATGCGTGCATGGAGTCGTGCTTGGCGGCAAAGTCGCTGTCGTCACACGGTCACCGTATCGGCGAGCAGCACCGGCGTGGAGCGTGTGGTTTGTGAGTTGTGTGGTCACGTCAGTGTGCACTTCCTCTCGGACATGGATAGCGAAGTGGACAGGTCCAGGTTCGCCCGGCCGGGCGAGCGCGGCACCAACCCGGCGAGACACACTTCCGCCGGCTAGACGCTCCCCAATCCGGTCCCCCTGAGGCCCGGCAGGGTCAGTTGCGCAGTGATGCCTCGAGCACGTCGCCGACGGTGTCGGCGATTATGAAGCTCATCTCCTCGCGCACCCTGTCCGGCACGTCGTCGAGGTCGGCCTCATTGCGACGGGGCACGATGACTTCCTTCAGACCGGCTCGGTGGGCGGCGAGGACCTTCTGCTTGACCCCGCCTATGGGCAGCACCTTGCCCTGAAGGGTGATCTCCCCGGTCATGGCCACCGTGTCCTTCACCTTGCGATTGGTGAGGAGAGAGACCATTGCGGTGAGCATGGCCACACCGGCCGAGGGGCCGTCCTTGGGAATTGCGCCGGCGGGGACGTGCACGTGGTATCTCCGGGTCATCGACTCCGGAGCGATGCCCAACTCGTCGGCATGGGCCTCGACATAGGAGAGAGCGATTCGGGCCGACTCCTTCATCACATCGCCGAGCTGGCCGGTGAGGGTGAGGCCGGGCTCGCCATCCATTGCACTGGCCTCGATGAACAACACGTCGCCTCCGGCGCCGGTGACGGCCAGACCGGTAGCCACCCCCGGGACGTCGGTGCGATCCGAAGCTTCGTCCTTCCACACCTTGGGCTTGCCCAGGTAGTCCCTCACCCGGGGCTCTTCGACGACGACCGGCTCCGATCCGGAGTTCTTCGCAACCTCGGTGGCCACCTTCCGGGCCAGCTTGCCCAGCTCCCGCTCCAGGTTCCTCACCCCGGCTTCTCGCGTGTATCGGTCGACGATGGCGGCCAGCGCCGACTCGGTGACCTCGAGCTCCTCCGGCTCGAGGCCGGCAACACGGAGCTGGCGGGGGAGCAGATGGTCGCGGGCTATCTCCACCTTCTCAGCATCGGTGTACCCGTCGATGCTGATCACTTCCGTCCGGTCGAGCAGCGGCCCGGGGATCGTCTCCAGGACGTTGGCCGTGGCGATGAAGAGGACCTGGGAGAGGTCGAGATCGACCTCGAGATAATGGTCACGGAAGGTGTGGTTCTGGGCCGGGTCGAGCACTTCGAGCAAGGCCGACGAGGGGTCACCCCGCCAGTCGGCACCCACTTTGTCCATCTCGTCCAATAGGAACACGGGGTTCATCGTCTCGGCCTCGGTCAGTGCCCGGGCGATCCGACCCGGTCGGGCCCCGACGTAGGTCCGGCGGTGGCCGCGGATCTCGGCTTCGTCCCTGATCCCGCCCAGGGCGACCCGGACGAACTTGCGACCCAGGGCTCGCGCCACAGACTCGCCCAGTGAGGTCTTGCCCACTCCGGGCGGGCCGACCAGAAGGAGAATGGTGCCGGTGCTGCGGTCCTCTCCATCGCTGAGGCCACGCTCCGCCCTGAGCTTGCGCACCGCGAGATGCTCGACGATCCGCTCTTTCACGTCGTGCAGACCGGTGTGGTCGGCGTCGAGCACCGTCCACGCCTCGTCGAGGTCGAGCCGATCCTCGGAGGATGTACCCCAGGGCAGCTCGAACATGGTGTCGAGCCAGGTGCGGATCCAGGAGTGCTCCGGGGACTGCTCGCTCATCCTCTCCAGACGGCCGATCTCCCGCTCGATCGCCTCGGTCACCTTCTCGGGGAGCTCCCTCTCGGCGAGCTTGGCCCGGTACTCGGAGGCGACATCGCCTTCCTCGCCCAATTCCTTGCGGATCGCCTCCATCTGCTGGCGGAGGATGTAGTCCTTCTGCCCTTTCTCGATCTGCTCTGCTGCCTCGTCGCGGACCTTGCGCCGCAGCTCCAGGTCGGCCAGGACCTCGCGCATCCATACCAGGAGCTTGCCGAGGCGCTGCCGAATGTCGAGCGCCTCCAACAGCTCCACCTTCTGATCCAGGGAGAGGTCGGGGGAGTAGACCGCGAGGTCGGCGAGACGGGATGCGTTGTCGACATCGAGGAGACGCTCGGCGACGCCGGACATGCCCCGATTCTCGAGAACGGCGCTGACCACAGCCCGGTACTCGGCGACCAGGGCCTCCAGCTCGTCATCGAGGATGTCCACTTCGGGGAACGACTCCGCCTCGACCCAGAGCGCCCCGGTCTCGTCGACCGACCCCGCTCCGACTCGGGCCCGGGAAACCCCGGAGACGACGACGTTCCCCTCGTTGTCGGTCTGCTGGACCTCGGCGATCGTGCCCACCGCGGCATAGCGGCCTTCGAGACGGGGGACCAGGAGGAGACGACCGTCGGACTTGGTGGCGGCGGCGAGTGCGGTTTTGCCCTCCCCGGTCTCGATGCGGATGGTCACAACCATGTGGGGGAAGACCACGCCGTTGTGGAGGGGGAGGACGGGAAGCGTGAGTTGGGCCGTGTCGGGCATGTTGACCGTGTTTCCTTTGATTCCTGGCGAGACCAGTGCAACAACGCCGACGACGACGCTATTCCATATCTGAGCTTGTACCGCTCAGGTTTGCTGCATTACCCGGCGGAGAAGTCGCAGGAAGGCGGGCGTGCGATTCCCCCGGGGCCGATACTCATGAGGCTTTCGCCCCTGGTAGCTCCCGATCGTGGGACGTAGACATGGTCCCGTGGACGCAAGGAGCACCTCGACCCTGAAAACCGCAACCGCCGGCGACCGGGTCGGCGTCGAGCCGCAAGATGTCGCGATCCGTACCCGGGCCCTCTCCAAGACCTACGGGAGGACGGTAGGTCTGGAGCGTCTCGACCTCACGGTTCCCAGGGGAGTCGTCTTCGGCTACCTCGGCCCAAATGGGGCGGGGAAGACGACAACGATCCGCCTCCTCGTTGGACAGATCCGTCCCAGTGGTGGGTCGGGCTCCGTCCTCGGTCTCGACGTGGAGTCGAATCGGGAGCGGGTCCAGGGCAAGGTCGGATACCTGCCCGGGGATTTCGTCGCCTATCCAGACCTGACCGGGGAGCAGTATCTCACCTACCTGGCGAACCTGCGCGGTGACGTCGATCGGGCTCACATGGTCGAGCTCTGCGATCGGCTCGGGTTGAACCCGGGCAGGAAGATCGGCTCGTTGTCCCACGGGAACCGACAGAAGGTGGGTTTGGCCCAGGCGTTCATGCATCGCCCTCAGTTGTTGATCCTCGACGAGCCTTCCTCGGGCCTCGACCCGCTTGTGCAACGTGAGTTCCTGGCCATGGTCCGCGAGGCCCGCAACGAAGGACGAACCGTGTTCCTCTCCTCCCACGTCCTGGCCGAGGTGGAGGCGGTCGCCGACTCGGTGGGCATCCTCAGGGAAGGGCGGCTGGTGATCGTCGAATCGGTGGAGAATCTCCGGGCAAAGGCGCTTCGTCGGCTCGAGATCACCTTCGACGGGGACGTCCCCATCGACGCTCTGCGAATGGTTCACGGGGTGAGGGACGTCCAGTTCGACCAAACCTCCGTCCTGCTCGAGGTCGAGGGTTCCACCGCAGAGTTGATCCGGGTCGCCGCTCCCCACGGCATCAGCAACATCAGGACCGTCGAGGCCGGTCTGGAGCAGGTCTTCCTCAGCTTCTATGGGGAGGAGGCCTGAATGTTCCAGAACGTGTTCCTCAAGCAGATGCGCGACGAGCGACGCCGGCTCGTGGTGTGGGGGCTGGCCACCGGTTTGATCGCGGCGTTGATGATGTTCCTGTGGCCGTCGATAAAGGAGATGCCGGACCTCGACCAGTTCCTGGCCGGGTATCCCGAGGCGATGAAGGAGCTGTTCAACATCGACGCCATGACGTCGGGGGCCGGATTCCTCAACGCCGAGCTGTTCAGCTTCCTCCTTCCGGGATTGTTCCTCATCTTCGGCATCACCCGCGGCGCGGCCCTGGTCGCCGGCGAGGAGGAGGGGGGCAGGCTGGAGCTGGTCCTGGTCACCTCGATCTCGAGACTCCGATTCGCCCTGCACAAGGCGGCCGCCCTGATCGTGTCCATCGTGATCCTCGGCTTGGTGATCTTCGCCTTTCTCTGGCTGAGTGGTCTGGTGGTCGATGCGGGAGTCCCGGTTGGGGAGCTGGCTGCGGGGATGCTCGCGGTGACGCTGCTCGGTCTGGAACACGGTCTCATGGCAATGGCCATCGGGCTGCTCACCGGGAGCAAGGCTCTGGCCACCGGTGTGGCCTCGGGTGTCGCCGTGGCCGGGTACGTGTTGTTTGCGGCGGGGAAGTTCGTCGACGCTGTGGAGCGATTCGACGTGATCTCGCCGATCTACCATGCACTGGAGAGCGGTCCGGTCGGCGGCGGCTTCCGCCCCATCTTCGTGTGGATGCCCCTGGTCGGGGTAGTCGTTCTCGCTCTCGCCCTGCCCCGGTTCAACATCCGCGACATAGGCACCTGACGAGCAGATCCAGCTCTCAGGCTCGAAATCGCTCCAGCGGGAAAGGGCCGAAGGCCCCTTACCCGCAGGCTGCGGGCAGATGCAACCTGGCGGTGAAAGGAGCGGCGCATGTTCAATCTCGAAGACGCAGCGAAGGCAGTCACCGCGATCGGTATCCAGATCTCCGACGAATTGTTCGACCTCGATGACGTGTTGGCGGGCATGGACGTGGAGTTGGAGCACGGCACCAGGTATCCCGACCTCGACGTCACCGGCGACGACCCGGTGCTCACCGCAAAGATCGCACTCGGCCATCTCCGTGAGTTCCCCGACTACTACCAACGGCTCGAGCACATGGAGAAGGAGGCCGAGGCGGCCTGGGCGTTGAAGGAGGATGCCAACCTCGGCATCGTGTGACCCGGCTCACATGGAGCCGTGGGACCGGACAGGTCAGAGTCCCGTGTGATCCGAATCGACCACGCCCTGCCCGCCCCGGTCGAGGCCCGTCAACAGCTCGATCTCGTCGGCGGTCAGGCTGAACCCGAACACGTCCAGGTTCTCGACGAGACGGTCGGGATTGGCGGTCTTCGGGATCGGGATCAGACCGAGCTGCAGGTGCCAGCGAATCACGATCTGAGCCGGAGTCCGGTCTCGTTTCTCCGCTAAACCGGTGATCACCGGGTCGTCGAGAAGGCCGCCGCCCTTTCCGATCGGGGCCCATGACTCGGTGACGATGTCGTGGGCGGCGTGGTACTCGCGCTCGGCGAGACGGGGTATCCACGGATTGAGCTGTATCTGGTTGACGTGGGGAGCGACGCCGGTCTCGTCGATCAGCCGCGACAGATGAGCGGGCTTGAAGTTGGAGACCCCGATCGCCCGGACCTTCTCCTGATCCAGTAGATCGATCATCCCCCGCCATGCATCGACATATCGGTTCAGGTCCGGATTGGGCCAGTGGATGAGGAACAAGTCGAGGTAGTCGAGGCCGAGACGGGACGCACTGGCTGCAAAGGCCCGTTGCGCTTCCTCACGGCCGTGCGACTGCTGGCTCAACTTGGTGGTCACGAACACCTCTGACCGGTCGACGGTGGCAGCTCTGATCCCGCGTCCGACGCCGCCTTCGTTCTCGTACAACGCGGCAGTGTCGATGAGCCGGTATCCGGCCTCGATCGCCGCCGCGACCATCGGCTCCACCTTCCGGTCGGGGATGGGCCACGTCCCAAAGCCGATGGGGGGGATGGCGACGTGGTTGGCCAGTTCGATGTAGTCGTGTTGTTCGGGCATGGGCGGCTTGCGGACCCCCAATCTACGGGCGGGTGACCATCAATCGAACCGGACCTGGTTCACATTCGTATAGGGGGTGCCCCACTTGAGGAGGAGTCACTTGAAGAGCAAGTACCTGATCGCGGTGACGGCGGTGCTCGCCATGGTTGTCGCGGCATGCGACGCAGAGACGGAGGCAACTATCACCACCGCGGCCGAGGCCGAGCCCACGACCTCGGCGACGGAGGCCGAAGGTCCGCCAACAGCGCCTTCGGCCCTCAACGCCGAGGCTCAGGAGTCGGATGGGACCACCATCGTGGTGGCGTCGGTGACACTCCCCGCCCCCGGATTCATCGCGGTCCACGGCGATGACGCCGGATCGCCGGGTCCGGTGGTGGGCCACTCCGACCTGCTCCCGGCCGGCGAGTCGACGGATGTCACAGTGACGCTGGACGAGCCGCTCACCGAGTCGGGGACCCTGTGGCCGATGGTCCACATCGACATCAACGACAACGGGGAGTACGAGTTCTTCCCGCCGGACGAGACGATCGACGGGCCCGGTGTCGATGACGCCGGTGACGTCGCGGTCATACCAGTGGAGGTGACCGTCGGCTGATACGTTCACGGCTCAGCCGGTTCGAATGCAGCAGGGGGCCCGTCACATCGGGCCCTCTGCTCGAGACCTGTGGTGTTCTTCCCGTGAGCGCGAACCCAACAGGCCCCGATGTCGTACTGCTCGGGAGACAAAAGAGGAGCAACCATGAAACGTGTTCTCATTCTGGTGACCGGTCTCGCCCTGGGCTTGGCGGCATGCGGCTCGGACGACGGCGGGTCCGCCACGACGGCCGAAAGCGGCGGCGGTGCCGAGGAGCGGGTGGAGATAGTCGACTTCGCCTTCAGCCCCGACACGCTCACGGTGCCGGTGGGCACCACGGTCACCTGGGAGAACTCAGACTCGGTTTCTCACACCGCGACCTCCGACGACCAAGCCTGGGATTCGGACACCCTGGCCTCGGGCAGCGAGTTCTCCTTCACCCTCGACGAGGCGGGAACCTTCACCTACTTCTGCAAGATCCATCCCTCCATGACCGGGAGCATCGTGGTGGAAGGGTGACGGACAGCCTGCAGCCTCCGCAGTGAGCGAAGGCGAGATCCGATAGACCAGAATGTGGTCGTGAGCGGGTCGTTGACGGAAAAGCTATCGGCGATCGCCACCCAGCACGGGGCTGTCGGGTTCGGCGTCGCCGGCACAGCCCCCTTCGAGAGGGAGCGGTCGACACTCTTGTCTCACCGGCGATCTGGCTTCTCCGGTCCCCTTCATTTCACCTACAGCGACCCCGACCTCGCCACCGACGTGACGAAGTCGTTCCCGTGGGCCCAACATCTCGTGG
>DATHUP010000076.1:0-9221 GCA_035462175.1 Acidimicrobiia bacterium
GCACAACCCTGGTCAGGGCAATTCGGGGAGCTCGAAGGCACGCAGTTTGCACGATCATGTCGCCTGAGGCTCCACAGGTGTTCCACACCGATGCGCATTGTGAGCACCTCGCACCTTGCGAGGTGCTCAAGCCCATTTCGGAGAGATGATTTCTCCAGCTACCGATTCTGCCCGAAGCCATGGTCACCGTGAGAGAGTTCGATCCGTTGACACCGGCAACCAAGGTGCTTCGTGGGCCCTGGTTGGAGGGCACTTGGGATACGCGAGCAGTGGTGAACGCCGGATTCCCATGACCGAGTCGCTCTGACCCGACCTTGACGGGGACGCCGGCTTTGATGAGCAGGGTCCCATGTCAGCCCGCGCACAGTGGCCTACCCGGGTATCTTGATGCGGCTTTGAAGGATTCCAACTGAGCGAGGCGGGGGCGACGTCGGTCCAGGGGACTTTCACGATCCTGTTCACGGATCTAGAGGGCTCCACCGACTTGAGGATGAGAGTCGGGGACGTCGTCGCCAACGAGATCATCAGGCTCCACGACGACCTAGTCCGCTCCCTGCTGGAGATCGCCGGGGCGGTCGAGACCAAGTCACTTGGCGACGGGTTCATGGCGTTGTTCACCTCCGCCAACCAGGCCATCCAGACCGCCGTCTCCATCCAGCGGGCCATCGAGGAACACAATCAGGCAAACCCCGACATGACCCTCTCGGTGCGAATAGGTCTCAACAGCGGCGACGTCACCCAGTCGGCGGGCGACGCCCACGGCACCGCCGTACACGCCGCGGCGCGGGTCGCCGCAGCCGCCCAGGGCGGCCAGATCCTTGTCTCCCAGGTGGTCCAGGACCTGGCCGGCTCGCTTGGTGACGTGCGGACCGTCGACCGCGGTCTGTTCTGGCTGAAGGGGTTTCCCGATCGGTGGCGTCTCTATGAGGTGTTGTGGCGGGACAAGGCAGGCGGCGAGCCAAGGGTGACGAGGGCGACCCGTGCCGCCTCAGCGGCGGCGTTTGATACACAGGCAGCCCGGGCCCAGGGTCCCGTGGTGGGAAGGGCGCAGGAGCTGGAGGTGATCGCCCAGCAGCTGGCGGTCGCACCGATGGCTGGACTACGGGCGGTGGTCCTCGAGGGAGAAGCCGGGATCGGCAAGACGAGGATGCTCGACGCCGCCGCCGGGCTGGCAAACGAGGCGGAATCGCCGTTCTGGGTACTCGAGGTGATCGCCGACGAGGAGCTTCGCGGGCCGTTCCTCCTCTTCCGCAGCCTGCTGACCTCACCGTCGATGGCCGCCATCGCCCGGGAGGCCATGGCGATGGAGCCGCTCGACCGGGCACAGGAGGCCATCTCCGGCCGGAGCCCCCGTCTCGAGGGCCTTTCCCCCCAAGAGCAGATGCTGCGCAAGTTCGACGAGGTGGCCGCCACCCTCCTCGCCCTCACCAAGGAACGCCCCCTCCTCCTCATGCTCGACGACCTGCAGTGGGCAGACGACGACAGTATCCAGCTGATCAGGTACCTGGTCCGGACCATGGGCTCGGCTCCGATGCTCCTCCTCATCAGCCTGCGGCCCTACTCCGACTCGGCCAGCGGCGGGGTGTCGAAGCTGATCGCCGACCTCGACCGGATGCATGTCACCCAGGTGCTCCGCCTGCAGCGCCTCAACCTGCGGCAGAGCGAGGAGTTGTTGGAGTATCTGCTCGGCGGTGCCCTGGAGACATCGACGGTCGACAGTCTCCACGCCCGCTCCGAAGGGGTGCCCTTTTTCATCGAAGAGCTCGCTCGGGCCTACCGGGAGGCGGAGGCGCTGCAGCTCATCGACGGCACCTGGACCATGACCAAGCTCAGCGGTCCGACGGTGCCTTCGTCGATCCAAACCCTGGTGGAGCGGCGCCTCGCCCAGCTCACCAGCGAATGCCGGTCGCATCTCGCCGACGCCGGAATCCTGGGACGGCGCTTCCGCCTGGCCGACATGAGCGAGGTGCTGGGCCGGGTCGACGAGACGACCATGCCCGACTTCGAGGTGGCCGAGTACCTGCAGAACGCCATCGACCTCGGGCTGCTCACCGAGGAGCGACCGGGCTCGGACTACGACTACTCCTTCTCCCACGACCAGATCCGCGCCTCCCTGCTCGCCTCGATCCCCCGCCAGCGGCGCCGGGCCGTCCACGGCGCTCTCGCCCAGATACTCGCCGAAGAGGAAGGCACCGAGAACCTGTCGATGCTGGCCCATCACGCCCTCGAAGCCGGCAACCAGGAGCTGGCGGTAACCAGCGGAGTCCGGGCCGCCGAGGCGGCGCTGGCGATGTCGGCCCCGGAGGAGGCGGTCCGTCTCATCGACAGCACCCTCACCGCAGCCTCCGACCCGGGACGCCGCATCGAGATGCTCCGGATCAAGGACGACGCCCTCGCGGTCCTCGACCGCGACGTGGAGCGAATGGCCAATCTGGCCGAGATGACCGCTCTCGCCGCCGCAATCGCCTCACCTTCACTCGACGCCGAACTCAAGCTGCGCAAGGCCTCTGTGGCGCGGGTTGCGGAGGACTTCGAGCTCGCCGCCGAGCTGGCTCGCTCGGTGCGCAGCGCCGCCGAAGCCGCAGGCGACAGAGCACTCGAGCTGGCCGCCTGTCTCGAGCTGGGACAGGCATTGAGCCATTCACCGATCGGTGAGGCGTACATGGCCCCGGTCGAGGTCGATGTCGACGAGGCCGAGGAGCCCTTCAACCGCGCCCTCGAGATCGCCCGCGAGATCGGGTCGCGCTCCACAGAGGCCGACGCCCTGCGCGAGCTTTCCGTCCTCGAGGCCGGGCGGGTGAAGCGGGCGGCGATCGAGCTCCAAGAGGCGGGAGTTCCCGACATCGCAATCGTGATGCAGGCACCCGAGCTGTTCGCCGGCGTCAAGGCATTGGCCGAGCAAGCTTTCAAGATCTACGAGGAGATCGGCGACAGACAGGGATCCATGTCGGCGCTGATCACTATGGCGTACGCGCACATCGCCGACCCGAGCGCCCAGGGCATGGCCGGGCGGATCGAACACGTCAGGGCACTCCACCACAGCCGTAAATCGGATGTAACCGACAGTCAGTCGGCAATCGACGACGCACACATGCTCTACGGCATCCACACTTACGCCCGGCTCAACCTGCAGCCCGGCCTCGCCCTCGAGCGGGGTCGTGAGGCGTTCGATGCAGCCCGGGCCCTGGGCGACCGGTGGCTCGAAGCGCTGTCGGCAGGGGGTGTCGCAATGACCTGTCTCCAGGTCGGCGGGAGCAACGAATGCGCCGCCTGGCTCGAACGGGCCGTCAACGCCGCGATGGCGGTCGCCTCGACGCAGATGGCCCGCCGGCTCGAGATGTGGCGCGGCGCCCACGCCGCGTCGCGTGACGACGTGGAGGCGATGACCCGCCACTACCGGCGCGCCTTCGACCTGGCCGGGCCGGCGAACGTCGGGGAGGCCTGTCGGGCGCTGGCCAACCTCGCCTTCGAATACGCCCGGATCGCGGTGTTCGGGGGTGACGAGTCACTCTTCCAGAGGGCGAGAGAAACTGCCCAGGAGACCCTGGAGATGGCCCGGCACCTCCAGGGCGAGACCCCCTACGCGGCGCTGGCACATGCTGCGCTGGCACTGGTCGCCGAGTCAGAGGGAGACGCCGACACCGCCGCCGACGAGGCCCGCAACGCCCGCAGCTTCCACGGGGAGACCCACCTCCTCTACCTGGTCCCCATACTTTGGACCGGGGCCCGGACCCTGATCCGGGGAGGCCAGCCCGAGGCCGCCGACCTCACCGAGGAGATCATTGGCGGGCTCAGCTACGTGAGCGCGTTCATGGCCGACCCACACCTGAGGGAGAAGTGGTTCGCCAATCCGATCCAGCGTGAGACCGCCGAGATAGTCGGATTCGATCCCACACAAGTCGAACAGGCGCCCGGTGAGGGCGTCGAGTTCACCGACGAGGACCTCGAGCTGTTGCGCGCCGTGACATCGGGGACCGCCGGATCGAAGGGCGGCGACGGCCCCAGCCCGGTCGACGATCTCCTGGCCAAGTTGGGAGTCGCCTCTGAGAGCGAGGCCATCGAGTATGCGATCAAGGCGGGCGTCACATGGCAGTGAAGGTGGTCATCGACCGGAGGCGCTGCATCGGGGCGGGAACCTGCATCACCCTGGCACCCACCGCATTCCAGTGGCGCAAGGGAGACTTCCTCAAACCAGAGGTGCTAGACCTTTCCACGGTCGACGAGGACACCCTGCGCGAGATTGTGATCGCTTGCCCCACCCATGCCCTGGTCATCGAGGAGGTCATCGATCCGGTGCGGGGCTGAACGCAGATCGAACGTCGCCCTACTCTGCGGCCGGTCGTGAACAGCCCCGAAGTCGAGCAATGGTCGCCTCTGAAATCATGGCTGTACTCGCTTCAACCGGAATCTGTCGAGCAACGAAGCCATCGTCGAACACGCCGACCTTGGCAAAACGGACCGATTACTTGATGTCGGCTGCGGGCTGGGGGCGGCGTTGCAGCATGCCGCCCGAACAGGTGCCCGGGTCGCGGGCATCGACCCGAGTGCCCGGCGATGGTGGCCCGGGCGGCGAAGCGGGTCCCTGAAGCCGACGCGAAGGTGGGCTCGGCCGAGGAGACCCCTGCCGCTTCGACCCAGCTGACTCCTCGGTCAACCGACGTGTCGCGGCCGTGCTCAGCTTCCTCCGCAACTACGAACCGACCACAGCCTGATGCTCGTCTAGGACCCGCGAATGCCAAGTCTGAAGATGGGTCACGTCTCACCACGGCTCACGAGGCTCGTTCCACAGCCGCGCCATACAACTTAAAGTGGAACTCTTTCCCCTGGTCAGAAGGTTTTGACCGCATGTTTCGCAACGAGGGGATCACGGGTTCGAATCCCGTCAGCTCCACAAATCGCCCTGGTCAGGGCGATTTCTGTTCGCCCTCCCGGCTCGCTCGATTCGGGATCAGGAGTCTCGCGCTCCACAGACGGCCCACAACACTCCGGGTTCGAGGCACCTCTTTCTTGCGAGGTGCTTTCTCGCTCCACCTCACCAATGCTTGGTCTTGGTGTGGGGTGAGCCAACCGTCAGGGTGGCGCTATCTGAACCCGTCTCCGGAGCGTTCTCTGTCGACCGCGTAGGGTTCGAGCCTCAATGTCCTCTGAGCAGCAGGCGTTTCTGTGTGTGGCCGATATCACCGGGTACACGGGGTATCTGAACGCCTCCGAGCTCGAGCATGCTCGGGGGACGCTCACCGACCTGCTCGGGGTGCTGGTCGATCACGCCGGCCCGCCGATGAGGATCTCCAAGCTGGAGGGGGACGCGGTGTTCTCCTACGCGTTCGAGAACGCGTTCACCGACGGGAGGACGTTTCTCGACCTCATTGAGGCCACGTATGTTGCCTTCCGCCGTGCCATCGACTCGATGGTGCTGAACAACACTTGTCAATGCAACGCATGCGCCAACGTGTCGTCATTGGACCTCAAGTTCGTCATCCACTTCGGTTCATTCGTGGTCCAGAAGGTCGGCACCTATGACGAGCTGTTAGGACCTGCTGTGAATCTGGTGCATCGTCTGTTGAAGAACACGGTCGTCGAGCGGCTGGGGATCTCCGCCTACTGTCTGTACACGGAACCGGCGTCGCAGCGGCTGGGATTCGAGGCCGTTACGGGTCTGGTACCACATGACGAGGACGTCGCCGACTTCGGGGTGGTGAGGACCTACGTACAGGATCTGGCTGACGTATATCACTCGGATGATGAAGAAGAGATAACCCTTGACCCATCAAACGTGTGGTTCACCATGGAGGCGGATCTCCCGATGCCCCCGGCCGTCGTCTGGGATTACATGGCTTCACCGCTGTATCGAAACATCCTGATCGGTAGTACGAGGCAAGAGGTCAAGGACCTTGTAGGTGGGAGAGTGGGGGTGGGAAGCGCATATCAGTGCTACCACGGCGACCGTCTAACACCGCAACGAATCGTCGAATGGAAGCCCTTCACCAAGATCGTCACCAAGGATGGTTTCTCCGACTCGTGGATGGGAATCATGACGGTCATTTACACCCTGAGAGAGACACCAAACGGGACTCAACTGAGCTCCGACCTCGGCGGACTGAAGGATCGACCTCCGTGGGTGCGAGCGACACTGCGGACCATGGCACCGATCTTCAGGAGGAAACAGACGCGGGCCCTTGCCGACTTCGTCGACACGGTCACCAGTGATTTCGAGAACCGCCACACGTCGTTCGGCAACGGAGGCTCGGAGCTGCCCGACCCTCAAACGGTCTGAGCGCCGGAGAGTGGGAGGCGAGGGGGTGTGGGCGCTAGGAGTGGTGAGCACGGCAGTTGCTGTGTTCGCCATGCTGCAGGTCGTTGGGTTGCGCCGCACTCGTGTGGACCAATCGGTCGAGGCTCTGACCTGATCGCTGACCTGCTAGGTATGGCTGATGAGCTCACGACCACCGACTGCGAAGAGCCATCAGTGATCTAGGACACGACAAACCCGAAAGCGGGTTGACAAGCAAGAGCCACTGCGTTTCACCACGTCTCACGATGTCTCGCGAGATCTCACGTCCCTCGCTCCACAGCCGCCCCACAAACCCCGAGGCGGAGACTGTTTCCCCTGGTCAGAGGGTTTTGTCCGCATCTTTCGCAACGAGGGGGTCACGGGTTCAAATCCCGTCAGCTCCACTGTTTGCCCTGGTCAGGGCGTTGTCGGAGAGCCTCAAGCCGCGGCTTCTTCGCCCGTGCGATCTCGCTCTGAGCCTCGCTGCTGCTTTGGTGCCACCGCCAGTCAGGTGCCGAGATTCGACCGTTCGAGAGGTCCAGGCCGGTGTGTCGGGTCCATCACCAACCGAGTCACCGGAGACTCGGCTTCTGCACCGATGAGGCTGGGCCAATGGTTTCCAGCCTCCCTATTGACCCCGAAGACAGTCCTCTTCGGGTGTTCGAGTCCCGTCAGCTCCACCAAGGGGCCGGGCCAGCTTCTGTCTCGCCTCGTCGTTGAGCCCAGGTGCTGCCAGTGACGGCTACGTTCAGCAGCGAGAGAATCCCGCGTTCATCGGGCCTCGACTTGCTCGCCAGTCGCGGTGGCGGCCGCGGTCGTCCGCACCATCCACGCGCCTAGCCACACCATGGCCAGACCAAGGATTACGCCGCCCGTCAGGTAGGCGATGCCGATGGGGACGCCAGACAGGAGGCCACCAGCGAGGATCGCAACCGAGATAGCGGCTGGAAAGACGCGAGCACGCAGGCTGGCGATGCCGAACAGGGCCCAACCCAACCCGAAGAGCGCGAAGCTCAATAGGCCACCCATGAGCAGCCGGCCGCCGACGAAGGTGTCCATCACCTGAGGAGCGACCTCCGCGATCCGTGGCACGGCGAACGCCTCGAACCACCAGTCCCCGGCCATGAACACCGTGCCGACGATCGCCGCGCCGAAAGCGACGACGCCCAGCGTGCCGGCAGGGCGCGCTTCGCGGTCATACGCCGCGACGAGGGCAAGGGCCAGCAGCGCGAAAGCCACGATCGATGCAACGCTATTGATTGCATGCGTAGCAGTCAGGACGTACGCCTTCAGAAGTCCAACCTCGGTCGGGACGGTCAGGCTCACCAGTCGCGTGACGACGACCAGAGCGCCGCCGACGATGGCTATGGGCGCTGCAAACCGAGAGAGTGGTGAATCCGACATGCCAATCCTCCTTCGATGTTTGGCTCTCGTCAAAGGGTCGCAAGGACTCTCTCTGTCGACAGCGTGTGGGCTCAGCCCGATAGTGGTGCCGGTTGGGTCGATGTCGGCTCGGTTGCGTCAGTAGGGGCCGGGCGCCTCGAAGCGACCACGGCGAGAATCACGGCGCCAATGGCGGTGAAGAGGGTCATCAGCCCGAGGATCACCAATCCAATCATGATCCAGGGGGTGTTGACACCCACCGACGTTGAGATCTCGACGCCGGAGCCACCATCGGAGTTCATGATCACCAGCGTCCATGCTCCCGATTCAGGCTCCCAGTCCAGCGTCTGGAGGCCTTGTCCCTGTGTGTTGACTGTCCAGAATCCGAGGCTTGCCGGTGGCTGGGGAGGCGCGGAGCCGGCGTGCTCGATAGACGAGACGAGTCCGCTGCTCCCGAATCTGGTCACTTCGGTGTGCTCGACATCCGCCAGATATGCGGCGACCTCCTCGGAGGGGCCGACACCGATGAATAGGGGTGTTTCTCCGTGCGACTCGGCTTCGACACGGAATGTCCCCAGGAAGTTGGAGGGAATCCACTCGTCGGGTAGCGCCTCAAAGTCGATGTCGGTCGAAGCGATGGCGTAGCCGTCGGACGACACGGTTGCGGTCTGGCTGGTGACATAGCCGTCGGGGCTTCTGTGGGTTCCGTACAACCAGCCCAGAGCGACCGTGGCCGCCAAAAGGCCGGCTGCGACTATGAACAAGATCGTGCTGATAGTCCTATACCCGTTTCTCGGTGTAGCAGTCACTTCGGTATCTCCTTCTCTTCGATGGTCAGGACCATTGAGTCAATCCTCCTCGAGATGGGTGCGGTCCTCCACCCGGCGGTCTGGTATATCGGAGGCCGGGTTTCTTGCCGCTCCCCACTCGAGGAACTGGATGGCGGTCTTCTGATTGCATCTCGGAAACACCCTGAGGACTCGAAGTCGGGTGCAGTCGTCGATGGCGGTGAATTGATAGAACTTCTTGCCGGCAGCACCGACCGGGGTGATGAACTTGACGTCGACTTGGACCCGGTGGCCCGGCTGGGGTTTCTCATACCGCTTCCACCGCTTCTCGTAAGTCTTGTGACGTTGTGAGCTGGGCAGCCGGTTCAGCTCGAGGCGTTTCAGTATCCGCCACACCCCAGACGTGGACACGTCGATGTCGTGGTAGCGCTTCAGATACATCGAGATCTTCGCCGGCCCGAAGTGGTAGTTCTGCCTCAGGTAGATGATCTTGCCGACGACCTCGGCGCTGGTCTCATGCGGGCAGTGGTGAGGACGGGAGGACTTGTCCCTCAGACCCTCCACACCCTTCTCCTCATACCTGCGGAGCCACCGGTAGAAGGTCTGCCGGGTGATCCCGAAATAGCGGCAAGTCTGAGCCACGTTGCCGGTCACCTCCTCGGCATGGCGGATCACCGCCAGACGATGGTTCACCAGCCGCTGCTGTTCTCTCTCGGTCATCGTTCTCCTATCCGATTCGGAGAAACCGAGATGTAACCAAGGTCCGTCAGTTCTAGACT
>DATHUP010000077.1:0-14132 GCA_035462175.1 Acidimicrobiia bacterium
CGGTGGTGATTTCAACGTGGTGGTGCCGGAGTTCTCGGCCACTGATCAGACCTCCGGCACCCGTATCTCCCAGGCGCTGTTCGAGCAGATCGCCATCACGCTCGGAGGTGTGACCGATGTGAACATCGAAGTGGCCGGGCCGGGCGAGGTGGGAGACCTGGCCGGCGACACTCCCGAAAGCCGAGCCGAAGCCGCCGCCGACCTGGCCGATCAGGTCGGTGCAGACGTGGTGGTCTACGGGACCCTCGAGATCCTCGAAGGCCTGTCCAACCTGTCTGCGGAGTTCTACTTGTCGAGTCGGGGTCTGACCGGCGCTGAGGAGCTGGCCGGGATCTACCCGCTCGACAGTGTGCAGCTTGCCACCACCGACCCGATCGCCTTGAGCCAGGCCGCATCCCGTTTCCTCGAGCCGAAGATCATCGCCCTCACCCAACTCGCCATCGGGCTCAGCCACTACCAACTCAACGAATATGCCGAAGCCCAGGAGCTGTTCACCGAAGCGGAGGCCTCCTGGCCCAGCTCGGCCGGTCGCATCAACGGGCGGGAGGTCGTCTTGAGTCTGCTCGGCAATGTCAGCGGTCTGCAGAACGACCTCGACGCCGCCGACGACTACTTCACCCGGGCGCTCGACCTCGACCCCGAGTACTCCCGGGCCCGCTTCGGAGCGGCCGAGGTCGGGTTCCAGCGATCGAGGGGATCGCTCTGTGGAGGAACCGGGGAGGGAGACGTGGCCGGTTTGGAGGATGCCATCCGCCAGTTCGAGGTGCTGATCGACCTCCCGGCGCCGCCTCTCGCCTTTCTCCCCGAACGGGCCCGGCTGGAGATCGGAAAGATCTACGAGTGTCTCACCCTGTACGGCGTTGACCGTCGTGACCAGGCCAGGGAGATCATCGAAGCCGTCATCGCCGACGTCTCTGGCGAGACCAGACTGCGCGATTTGGAGGCGGAGGCCCATTTCTCCCTCGGTATCTACCACCTGCTGAACGGGGATCAGCCGGCGGCCCTCGCCGAGTTCAACACCGCGGTCGAAACCACGGTGAATCCCATCCGCAAACGCGGCTTCTATCTCTCCCTGGCCGCCATCCACCTTTGCCAGCTCGACCAGCCCGACCTGGCCGAGACCTACCTCCGTGCGGCGGAAGACCTGACCGGGGAGCCTGTGGAACCGATCGACTGCGCCGCACCGTGACGAGGCGTAGGGTGGGTGGCCAATCGGCGATGGAAGTCGGGGATGAACCATTCCGCCAAATCGACAGCGGTCGCGCTGCTCATGGTTGCCGCCTGCGGTGGTGACGCCGGGTCTTCTGCCACGTCTTCAACGACCACCTCGACCAGCGTTCCCGGGACATCGACCTCGACACAGTCGGGTTCGACGACACAGCCGCAGACCACCCTCGACGGGACGGGCACCACCGGCACCCCGGACACACTGCCGCCCATCATCGCCCAGATCGCCTTCGCCTTCGCCACGGGAGATGACCCGCGTCTGCTGGTTGGGGTGTCGGTGGGAGAAACTCGTGACGGTCCGTGGTTCCCGGCCGGCAATCCCGATTCGGCCCCGACGCTCTCCGGACCGTCCTATTGGGTCCGTTTCGATATCACCAATGTCGATCGTCTCAATGCGATGCTGACGGATCTCGACATCTCCGGTTTCGAAGTCGGCTCGCCCCTCGGCGCCGATGTGTGTGAGCTCGGTGCCCCGCTGCCGAAGGATGGCGAGGCGACGTGCATCGTCGGCGGATTCCCGGTGCAGCCGGGACCCAATGACGTCGACTTCAACGTGTCAGGCATCGGTCCCAGGCAGGGTGAGCCCGAGCGGTGGTTCGACCCCCCGATCCCGACGAGTCTGGAATTCACCGGCGCTCGGAACCGCTTCGTGCTGGTGTTCGACACGACCGAAGGAATTCGGGTGGACGGCACTGCTGACTCCTCTCAGGTCGAGATCGACATCGGCGGCCTGTCCGGAACCGTGAGAGTGGATTGCGCCGGTGGGAGCCCCTTCGACGGGACAGCCGGGCTGAAGGCCTATGTGATCGAGAACTTCACGGCTGCAGGGGACCGGATAGGGGGATGCTCGGAGATACCCAGCGCGGATCTCGACTTCTTTTCCGATTTCGATAGCGACGAGACCTACTTCTACGAAGGCGTGATCGACGACACCACCAGCACTACTTCGGGCGGCTGAAGCGCCACGTCGGGTCTCGAGCGCGTAGCCTCGGCGCCGGAAAGGGGACTCGATGGGCCACATCACCTTCGTTCACGGCATCATGAACCAACCGTCGCCCGATCGGCTGCTCGCCGTCTGGAAGAGGGACCTGGCGGACGGGGGCGACGGTGTCGATCTCGACGTCTACGGGGTCACCTCGTCGATGGTCTACTGGGCCGACGTCATGTACGCCGCAGCCACCGACGCCGGTGGTTCGGGCCAGGAGTCGATCGAATATGAGGGGATCGAGCCCGGCGCCCTCACCGAGATCGACGAGTCCTACATCGAAGAGGCCGGCGGTGCCGAGAAGGAATTCCTCGAGTCGATGATCGAAAACTACGACCTCGACCACCCCGACGAGCCCCAAGCACCCGAGGCAGGCCCTCCCGATCAGGCGGTCTCGCCGTCGCCGGGCGCCGAGGCCAGGGTGGCCGCAGCATCGGCTCTGGAGGCGGTCCCGCTTCCATGGTTCATCAAACGGCCTTTGATGAAGGTCCTGCTCCGCGACGTCCACCACTATCTGTTCAACACCAGTCACTCCCCGCGATCGGGCTCCACCTACGAAGTGCGCGATGAGGTGAGGAACCGGTTCGTCGGCGACCTGGCCGCCGTCGACGACGGGCCTCACGTCGTGGTGGCCCACAGTCTCGGCACGGTCATCGCCTACGACTGCATCAAGCGGGTGGCCGACACCAAGAAAGTCGACATGCTCATCACCCTCGGCACACCACTCGGCATGTCCGAGATCCAGCACAACATGCGACCGGAATGGTCGAAGGACGACGGATATCCCGACGGTCTGCCCAACTGGGTGAACGTGGCCGACACCATCGACCCGGTCTGTGTCGCCGACCCGTTCATCGCCAACGACTACAAACGCAAAAAGGCCAGTGCAGTGAGAGACGAGGCGGTGAACAACGGCGGGCTGTTCCGCCATCCATCGGGCAAGTATTTCCGCCAGCCGGTCGTCCAGGAGGCGGTGCGTAGAGGGCTCGGTCTTTGAGGGATGTCATTTCTCGATTTCCCACTCGGTGAGCGGCTGACCGCAAGCCTCGACGCCGGCAAACCCGACGACATCACCGGGGCCGTCGCCGAGATAGAGGCCAGGGTCTGGAGCGGTGCGCTCGACTCGACCCAGATCGACGAAGTGCTGGAGCTGTTGCAGCGACACCGCCAGTTCCCCCATGCCATCGCCATCGCCGACGCCACGATCGCGGTGGGCTCCATCACCAGCACCGGTCGTCGTCGCTATTGCCAGGTCCTCATCGAATCCGGTGCCCTGCATGCGGCCGAGCTCGCCTGCAACGAGCTGCTCGAGGTGGCCGACAGCGCCACGGAGCGAGGGGAGGCCCTTGGGCTACTGGGCCGCATCCGCAAACAACGTTTCGCCATCGGGGGCAGACCCGAGGATCTGCTGGCCGCCATCGACGCCTACCGCTTCGCCTACGGGGGCGGCACCAATCCGGCCTGGCACGGGATCAACCTGCTGGCCCTAAGCTGCCGCGCCGCCCGGGACGGAACGATGGTGCCCGACGCGGTCGACACCCGATCTCTGACCACGACCATCCTCGAAGAGGTGAGGAAGACCGACCCCGAGGTGCGTCAGGTTTGGCACCGTGCCACCGAGATCGAGGCACTGCTCGCCTCGGGAGACGATCCGAATGCGCTCGAGCAAGCGGTGGCCGCCGCAGAGCAACTGGCCGCCAGCCGGAGTGTCGGCGCCTTCGAGCTGGAGAGCCTGCGCCGGCAGTTGACCGAGATCTGGCAGCTGGAGCCGCATCACCCCCTCCTCGTCGCTATCGCCGATCAGAAGCTCCATCTCGGCGGCAGAGCAGATGTCGAGCTTCCCGAGTCGCCCCAGCAACTGGAGAAGATCTTCGGGACCGCGCTACCCGTGGGATACAACCATCTGATGCGGGGTCTGCACTGTGCCGAGTCGGTGGCCAAGATCACCGATGCCTCGGGTGAGCCCTGGGGCACCGGATTCCTGGTGAAGGGCAGTCTGATCCACCCCGACTTCGGGGAGACGCCGGTCCTGGTGACCAATGCCCATGTCTGCAGCCCCGAGCCGGGAGTGGGAAAGCTCCTTCCCGGCGAGGCCCGTGCTGTGTTCGACGTGACCAAGGGCGTCGACGGGTCGGCTCTGGTCCTCACCGGCTTCGAGTGTCTGTGGAGCTCGCCGCCGGGCACCTGTGACGTGACGTTTCTCCGCTACGCCGGGCCCGAGGCCGTCATCACCCAGCCCATCGAGGTCGCCCAGATACTCCAGCCGGTCACCGAAGGCGCCTATGTCTACGTCATCGGACATCCGGCGGGCGGGGGGCTCAAGTTCTCGATCCGGGGCAACGATCTTCTCGCCTACGACTCCGAGATGTTCAAGGTGCACTACACCGCCCCCACCGAGGGAGGCAGCTCGGGTAGCCCGGTGTTCAACCAGGCATGGCAGCTGATGGCGGTGCATCATGCCGGGGACTCCAAGATGCGCCGGCTCGACGACCCCTCCGCCACCTATCAGGCCAACGAGGGGATCACGATCCAGGCGATACGAGAGGAATATGCCCGAAATGGCGGATGAGACCATCCCCGCCGAGTTCCTCGACCCCGAAGGGGATGCGGAGAGCCAGGACCCCGAGCTGGTGTTCGAGGCGACCACCTCGACGTTGCGCAGACTGTGGGGCGACTGGATGTGCCGGCGAGGTGGCGGGGACTACGCGGATGTCGCCTTCTTCGGAAAGAGGATCGGAGGAGTGCCGGTGCCGGCCATCGATGCCTATCGCGCCCTGGAGCAATCGCTTCGATCGGCCGGATACGCACCGAGATCGTGCTGGGCATACAACTGCCGGCTCATCGCAGGCACCAACCAGCGGTCATTGCACTCCGCCGGGATCGCGGTGGACATCGACCCTGACGACAACCCCTACACGGAGGGTCAGCCCTTCTCCGGGAAACTGAAGTGGGTTCACGTGGAGGCGGCGCTGGCGATCCGAAACCCCAAAGGGGCGCGGGTCTGGTCGTGGGGTGGGAACTGGGGCACACCCGACCGGATGCATTTCCAACTGGACCAGGGGCCGACCGGGGTGGTGGTGGACTGGTCGACGGTCCCGGGCGGGAAGCCGGACGGGCCCATCGACGTCCAGGCGAGTGATGTGGAGGAGGACGAGATGGTGTTGTCGAAAGGAAGCGGTGGCCCCGGAGTGAAGCGGTTCCAGGAGTGCCTACTCGTCTGGAACCCGGAGGCGCTGCCCAAACACGGCGCCGACGGCGACTTTGGCTCCGAGACCGCCGATTGGGTGGGTCGTTTTCAAGAGACCTTCGGGCTGGCGACGACCGGCAAGATCGACGGTGTCACCGCAGCCTTGCTCCTGATGCATTCCGGCTGAGGGCGAGGAGAGGCGTATTGAGGGTCTTCCTCAGCTACCGCAGGGACGACACAGCGGGGCGGGCCGGGCGGCTCAATGACGCTCTCGTCAGCCGGCTTGGTCCTCGCAACGTCTTCATGGATGTGGCCGCGATCGCGGTCGGGACCGACTTCGTCGACCAGGTGAGTCGGGCCATCGCCGGCAGTGACGTCTCACTTGTGGTCATTGGGCCCAACTGGCTCGGCGCCGAGGACACCGTCGGCCGGCGGCGTCTCGACGACCCGAACGACCACGTTCGCTCCGAGGTGCGTTCCGCGCTCGCCTCCAGCAACCCGGTGGTGCCGGTGCTGGTCGGCAGTGCGACTCTCCCATCAGAAGAGGAGCTGCCCTCTGACCTGGTGACGCTGGTCCGTCGCCAGGCATTCGAGCTTCACGACGAGACCTGGGCCCATGACGTCGAGATGCTGATCCGTCGTCTCGAAGGCAAGGACCTGGTGGCTTCACGCCGTCGTCTCCTTCCCTGGTCCGTCGGGTTCGTCGTGTTGGCCATCGCCGGCGGCCTGGTCTGGCGTGGGCTGGCAAGCACAGACAGCGGCGCAACGCCGACATGCGAGTGGGATCCCGACGTGCCGTTGACCAGCGTGGAGGTCGGGCCCCAAGCCACCGCGATCGACACCTCCGACGAAAGGTCGATTCGCTACACCGTGTCAAAGGCAAACTCCACGGCTTCGGGATCTAATTGGCTGGTGGTCCTCGAGGTCGAGGCCCGCAACGAGACCACGACGAGCTGCAACCAGCGGGGCCTCTACTTCAGCTCTTCGTCATTCCAGGCGCTGCTGGTCGATGGCTTTGCGACCGACCCAATCTGCTTCACACCGATCGCAGGCAATCGTGACGACGTCGTCCCCGGTCAAGCAGCCAGTGGCATGGTGGGATTCGAGACGTCCACAAATTCGACGGACTCGGTTCTCGTCCTCGGGACAGAGGGTGGTCAGATGATCGAGATCACCGGCGGCTCGTGATGGGTGCTTCGTCCGTGGCGGCCGTCTTGTTCTCCGGGCACATGGTTGATGCCCCCGATCGCACAGAGCCACGCTTCCCGCCCGACCGCGTCCCGCAGGTGCGGCGGCAAATCGCCGAAGTCATCTGGCTTATCGACGACCCCGAGGAACGGGCGGTGTCCGGGCTGGCCTGTGGTGGGGATCTCCTGTTTGCCGAGGAATGGCTGAAGACCGGCCGAGCCCTACAGGCTTTCCTTCCGCGCCCGGTAGAAGAGTTCCTGGACGAGTCGGTGCGTTTTGCGGGCGACGAGTGGGTCGCCTCGTTCCACCGGGTGGTCACCGACCCGATGGTGAATGTGGTCGGCCCCGACGACGAAATGCTCCGCCTGGAAGACCCACATACCGCCAACAACCTTCGGATGCTCGAGGCCGCCCGCCGGCCGGGCGGAACCGTTCACGGTGTGTTCCTTTGGGACGGCAGCGGTGGTGACGGACCCGGTGGCACTCAACAGCTCGTCTCCGAGGTGCTCGAGGCAGGCGGAAGTGTCACCATTCTCGAACCCAACCCCAAAGACGGGTGATCCGCAGCCACCGCCGCTCGGCCCACGGCGCGATCGAGCAGGATTGGAGAAGCGATCCTCCCGCATACCCCGTAGTTTCAATGGTGACGCACATAGGAGGTCAGAGATGAGCACCACGAAGAGGTCCGGTGTTGACGGTTTCACAGAGGCGGAGCGTGCCGCCATGAAGGCTCGCGCCCAGGAGCTGAAAACGCAGGGCCGCAGCGGCCAGAAGAAGGCCGAGAACGAGCGCGCCGTTCTCGACGCGATCGCCGAGATGCCCGATGCCGATCGCTCCCTCGCCGAGCGTATACACGCACTCGTCACCACGAACGCGCCGGGGCTTCTGCCCAAGACCTGGTACGGCATGCCCGCCTACGCCAACGCCGACGGCAAGGTCGTCTGCTTCTTCAAGGCCGCTGCCAAGTTCGACGGCCGCTACGCGGTGCTGGGATTCGAAGATGCAGCCAGGCTCGACGAGGGCCCGATGTGGCCGGTCGTTTTCGCAATCGTCGAATGGACCCCCGCGGTCGAGAAGAAGGTCGCGGCGCTGGTCAAGGCCGCGGTCGCCTGAGCGGGGCCACACCCGCTGTGCTCCGCGTCGATTTCAAAACTCGCCTGAACTGAAGTCGAGTTCTCGGGGATTTGTTCGGTAACGGTGGACGGTCACGCCGCGTAGATCTGCGAACGCCGGCTCGTCGGCGGTGACACAGTGCGATCTGTGGCGCGAGCTGGCCGCGATATGTCGGTGCTCGTTTGGCGCCGATCAGCAATACCGTGTCGAAAAGCACGACGCTCATCATCTGTTGTCGATCTCAACCAAGTCGCGGAGACGACAGAGTTCCTCCGCCCGATGCCTCGGGGAGTACGGTCGTCGTGTGAGCGAGCACTCACGCGAGGAGGTGGCTCGGAGGGCCGGGGTCGACACCTCGTACGTCGACAGATTGGTCGAGCTCGGGATCCTGAAGCCAGACAGTGGAGACCTCTTCTCGTCGGGTGATGTGCGAAGAGCGCGTTGGATTCAGAGCTTGGAACGGGCCGGCGTGCCGCTCGGCGATATGGCCGCGGCCGTGGGCAGGGGAGCTCTTTCCTTCTCCTTTCTCGACATGAGCGCCTTCGATCGGTTCGCGGGGCTCGCCGGTGTCACATTCCAGGAAGTGAGCCAAGCCAAGGGTGTACCACTCGAACTCCTGATGGTGGTCCGAGAGGCGTTCGGCCTTTCTGAGCCCCGTGCACACGATTACCTCCGTGAGGCCGAGCTATCGGTGATATCGGCGGTCGAGTTTCAGGTGACCCAAGGGTTCCGGCCCATCGCTATCGAACGGTGGCTTCGGGTCTACGCCGAAAGCCTTCGCCGCATCGCAGAGACGGAGACGGACTGGTATCGGACCGAGGTCGTCGTGCCCCTCTTTGAGGCGGGCATGACCGAGGCCGAGATGTTGGATGCTCAGGGCGAGCTCGGATCACGGATGGCTCCTCTCCTCGAGCAGGCGCTTCTCGCCATCTACCGGGGACAGCAGGAATATGTCTGGACAAGGAGCGCCGTCGAAAACATCGAAGACGCCCTGGAAGCGGCCGGACTCTACGAGCGATTACATCGGCCTCCGGCGGTCAGCTTTCTCGACCTCTCCGGCTACACGCGACTGACCGAGGAAAGGGGTGATGAGGCGGCAGCGGATCTGGCGTCGAAGTTGAGGGTCCTGGTCCGTCAGTCGTCAAGGGAACACGGTGGGGAGTCGGTCAAATGGCTTGGGGACGGAGTGATGTCGTACTTCCCGGATCCGGGCAATGGTGTCCTGGCCGCTCTCGACATGGTGGAGCGCGCCGCGAATGATGCTCTTCCCCCGGCCCGTGTCGGCATCCACGCCGGACCGGTGGTCTTCCAAGAGGGCGACTACTTTGGCCGGACCGTGAACGTCGCGGCGAGGATCTCCGACTACGCCAGGGCGGGCGAGGTGCTGGTGAGCCAGGAAGTGGTCGAGGCAGCATCGGGAGGTCCGCTCTCGTTCGTCGACATCGGGCCCGTCGCGTTGAAGGGTGTGGTCGGTGCCCTACGTCTTTACACCGCCCATCGCGCCCGACCCCCCGAACCCGAACTCAGCTAACCCGGTATCCCTTTTGCCCGATCTGTTCGTCTCTGTTGCGACTCGGTTCAAGAGACGAAAGGAGAAGCGGAAATGAGATTCACCAACGAGGCAGGTTGGGATCGGATCGCAAGGATCGTCCTCGGGGCGGTCGTGCTGTACCTGGGATGGAGCGGCACCGTTCAAGGAGGATTGGGAGACTTCTTGAAGGTGTTCGGGTTCGTTCCTCTGGCCACGGGGATGGTGGGATGGTGTCCGATATACGCCGCCTTCGGGTTCAGTACCAATAGCAAGCGGTCCCGTGAGCCGGCCGCAACGGTCTGATGGTGCAGGTCGGTTGTGGGGCGAGACGGCCGGCCTCTGGATCGGCCGTCTTCGCTATCTCGTCCCGGCTGTCGGCAAGTAGGACCCGCTTGACCGTGAGTGACGATTCGAAGCGTCGACGTGGAGAGGAGTGAGATGTCTGAGCAGCCGACAGTGAGTGGCTTCTCTGATGACCTCGGCGAACACAGCGGTCCTTTATACCGTTTCGCTTTGACCATCACCAGAGATCCGCACCTGGCTGCTGATCTGGTCCAGGACACGTTCGTGCGGGCGCTGGAACGCTCTGATCAGTACAAAGGGGAGGCTCCGCTACGCGCGTGGCTCCGCCAAATCCTGCACAATCTGGCGATCGACCGTGCCCGGCGAGCGGCGAGGGAGATCGTCGTCGAGGACGTGGAGGAGAATTGGCACGACGATGCCTACACGGTCGACCCGGCGGCTGTTGCCGAGCGCACCCTGACCCGAGAAGAGCTCGAAGATGGCCTCGCCCGGCTGCCCTTCATCTATCGGGTCGTGGTGATTCTCCACGATGTCGAGGGATGGACGGTTCGACAGATCGCAGAGGTTCAGGACATCTCGCTACCCGCCGCCAAACAACGTCTGCGTCGGGGTCGGATGTCACTGGTCAGCGCATTGGCCGAAGGGCACGAACGACGTAAGCAATTGGAAGGAGTGCCGATGCGCTGCTGGGACGCCCGACAACACGTCTCCGACTATCTCGATGGCACACTGGATGAGGCAACAGCACATCTCGTCGAAGCCCATCTCGAGGTCTGCCCCACCTGCCCCCCGCTATATGCAGCCCTCGTCGGAGCGCAGCAGAGTCTCGGCACCCTCCGTGATCCCGATGCGGTGATCCCACCTCAACTCGAACAACGGATTCAGTTGTTGCTCGACGGCGCCGGACGCTGACCCGGACGCGGAGACGAATCGCGGTCCGGGTTAGCCTGGTGGCATATGGACGACGAACGCAGGGTCTCTACGGTCAACAAGTACTGGAAGCTGGCTCTCGCGATCATCGGAGTCATCGCAGTCATCCAAGAGCTCCGCAAGCCTCCCGACGAGAGAACCTGGAATGGAAAGGTCGCCGACCTCGTGCCGTACGACTTCCGCATGCCGACCATCGGGCGGGTGCGGAGCACATACTGGAACCCCGAAGGTCCGATCATTGCGGGCAAGGTGTTTGGTGTCGGCTGGGCGCCAAACTTCGGGGCGCTGAACAGGATGGTCGGCAACTGGCGCTCCGGCGCAGATTCGACCCGCCAGCCCTCCACCACCGCCTGACCCGAGGGCGGAAGCCGCGTCCTTAGGATCCGGCGGGCGTGACCAGCATCCGAGGAACCGAAGAGCAGGGGGCGACCTTCGTCGAGCTCTTCTTCGATCTGGTTTCTGTATTCGCCGTCACCCAGGTCACCGCATCCTTGGCCCACGATCTGACCGCGTCGGGTCTGCTCCGCGCATTGATCGTCTTCTGGCTCGTCTGGTGGGCGTGGACCCAATACACCTGATCGCTCAACGAGGCCGACACCGAGCACGGGTCGATCCGATTCATAGCTCTGCTGGCGACGGCCCTCGCCTTCCTGATGGCGGTGACGGTGCCCCTGATCGCCACCGAGTGGGGATGGCTCTTTGCGCTGGCCTACCTGATCCTGCGAATGGTCGGCATCTCACTGCAGTGGCGGCTGGCGGGAAGTGACATCGTCTGGGCACGGAGTGTGCGGACCTGGACTCTGATGTCCAGCCTCGGCCTGGTGGCGATCCTCACCGCGATGTTCCTCCACCCGGATCGTCGATTCCTTGCCCTGGGAGCGGCCGCCATTCTCGACGTAATCGCTGCCCTGCGAGCAGGACACAACGAGTGGAGATTGTTCTCGGGTCACTTCTCGGAACGGCACGGGCTGTTCGTCATCATCGCGCTCGGCGAGGCCCTCATCGCCGCCGGTGTCACTTTGAGCGACCAGCCGCTGAGCGGGCGGCTGCTCATGGTGGCGGTCACCGCGGTCGCCGGCTCGTGTGCCCTGTGGTGGACATACTTCGGGTGGGCCAAGGACCGGCTCGAAGAGACGATGAGGTCGCAGACCCCGGCGAGGATTGGTCGATATGCCCGGGACGTCTACTCGTTCGCCCACTTTCCCCTGATATTCGGGGTGATCGGCTGCGCCATCAGCGTCGAGGAGACGATCGCCCATCCGCAAGACCCGCTTGCAGTCCCGGGATTGCTGGCACTCGGTTTCGGTGTCTGTCTGATCGTGGGCGGCACCGCGCTGGCGTTGACCCTGGCCGGGGTCCGGGTCCCGGCGGTCAGATGGTGGATGATGATCGTCCTCCTGGCGTCCATCCCGGCGCTGGGGCTGATCCCGGCCTGGGTGGCCCTGGCCCTGGTGTCGTTCCTGGTCGCTCGCCTTGCCCTCGTCGAGGCGCGGCAACAAGGCGCCGTTGCCAGCGCTGATAATCGTTCGCCCGCCCGGCTCTATCTGGCGCTGGCATACTCGACCGATGTCTGGAGGTCACCGAGAGACCAGCCGCTGGTCCAGCCTGGTGGGCGATTTCACACCCGGTCGGCTGCCGGCCACTTTGCTCACCGGAGTGATGCTGGCGCTGGTCAACTCCCTGCTGGTCATCGCATTGACGTCGCTGATCTTCCGGGGCGAGCTCGACGAGGCCCTCCCAATCGGAATCGGGTTCAGCCTGGTCGGATCGGCGGTCCTGGCTTTCGTGGTCGCCCTCGGCAGCAGCTTCCCCGGCATCTACGCCGGTGTTCAGGACGCCAGTGCGGCGATTCTCGGGCTGAGCGCCGCTTCGATCGCAACCTCGGTGGTCGGACCCGAGGCGATAGACACCGTGCTCGCCATGATCGCCGTCACCTCCCTGGCGACAGGCATGGTCTTTCTCCTCATTGGCTACTTCGGTCTCGGTGAGATCGCCAGATTCGTGCCCTTCCCGGTGATCGGTGGCCTTCTCGCGGGGACGGGTTACCTGATTCTCGCCGGGTCGATTGGAATCCTGGGTGTGGGGTCGTTCGCCGACCTGATGACCGGCGACTCCCTCGGAACTTTCCTGCCCGGCGTTGCGCTCGCCGCGTCGTTCTTCATCGCCTCCCGTCGGAGGATGGCGTCCCGGATCTATCTGGGGTTCTTGGCCGGCGGCGTGATCGGTTTTCACATCGTCACCTGGATCACAGGGGTCGACCGGGGCACTTCGCTGACACGAGGGTGGCTGCTCGGCCCGTTCCCTGATGGCGGCCTGTGGCCGGGACTGGTCACCGATGCCCTGGCCGGTGCGGATTGGGGGGCAATCGCCGGCGAGACGGTAAGCCTGGTCACGATCCTTCTCATCGTCCCGATAACAGTTCTCCTCTACATCAGTGCACTGGAAATCGAGACCAAGCTGGACCTCGACATGGGCGTCGAGCTCAGGGCGACGGGTTGGGCCAACGTCGCCGCCGCGGCCGTGGGCGGTCCGCCCGGGTACCTCTATCTGGCCGATACATTGATCACCCAGCGACTGGTGGGGAGACGCCGCGGCCCTGCGGTCGTTGCCGCCTTCGGGTTGCTCGCCGTTGTGATGTTGGGAGGTTCCATCCTCGAGATGCTCCCACAGTTCGTGATCGGCGGCTTGCTCTTGTTCGTAGGAGTCGATTTCCTGGTCGAATGGTTGTGGACCTCGCGTCGGCGGATGACACGCCTCGACTATGCACTCATGGTGGGAATCGTGGCGATCATCGCCACCGTGGGGTTCCTCCCCGGTGTCGCCGTCGGCCTCGTTGCCGCGATCGCGCTGTTCGTCGTCCGTTACAGCCGGATCGATGTCGTCAAGCACTCTCTCACCGCCCGAGAGCACCAGAGCAACATCGAACGGTCCCACACCGATGCCGACTACCTGCAGGATGTGGGTGACTCCGTCCTGATCCTGGAACTCCAGGGCTTCATCTTCTTCGGTACGGCGAGCAGGGTCATCCGACACGTCAAGTCTCACCTGGAGACGACCGAATCGCTGCGATTCGTGATCTGCGACTTCCGGCTGGTGACCGGTCTGGATTCCTCGGCGGTGAACCTGTTCGAGAGGATGGCCCTGCTCGCCCGGGACCGCGGGCTGATGCTGATCTTCACCGGTCTGACAGCCACCCAGCTCGGCCAGTTCTCCGAGCTCATCTCCGACTACGCCGACGTGGTCAGGGTGGAGCCCGACCTCGATCACGGGATGGCCTGGTGCGAGGATCACATTCTCGAGAACGCAGGGCCCCGCTCCGGACCGGACCGACCCCTCCCCGACGGGCTCGCCGAGGCGTTAGCCCCCTACCTGACGACCCGCACCATTCCCCCCGGCCATCAACTGATGCGACAAGGCGACCCCAGCCCCGGGATCTTCCTGATCATGTCCGGGCGGGCGACCGTGCTCCTCGAAGGGGGAGACCGAGGCCAGGTTCGGCTCCGGACCCTCCTCGAGGGAACCGTGCTCGGTGAGATCAGCCTCTATCGAAACGAGCCGTGCACCGCCACTGTCGTGACCGATACCGAATGCCAGGTTCTTCATCTCACCCCTGAATCATTCGACCTGCTCTGCCGCACCGATCCGGCCGCCGCCGCCGACTTCCATGC
>DATHUP010000078.1:0-38438 GCA_035462175.1 Acidimicrobiia bacterium
GACAGCGGCTAGGAGTTCGGCGATGACTCACAGAGCAGCGTGCACGAGACTTCTCCTTTCAGGATTGTGAGCTTTCCTGCATCCGCTCACGACACGGCTGCCCCCCGCTGTGAAGCGGGTCTTTGGGGTGTGCACCTCCGCGATCGGTGGTCTCTACAGGCATTCGAAACCGACACCCACCACCAGCAGCCAGACGCTGAAGGAGCCGGGCTGTGACCGACCGGCTCCAACCGGAGCGTCGCTTCGACTGGGCCAACACCCGAGTGGACGGCCACCCGGTCCGGTTTCTGGATTCTGGTCGCGCTGGTCATCACCACGGTGGTCATCGGCTTCGGCGCTTAGTGGACCACCCGAACCGCATCACCGCCGCCTCAAGCGGAAGCCGGAGGGATGGGCGACATGCGGCGAGGTCCCGGTCCCGCCCCTGTCACCGGCTACTACCAGGCATCCGACCCAGATCTTCCAACTTGACCATGCCTCATCTGACCCCATCGGTGATCTACCGTGCCGCCGGCACCCTAGTTTCAGGCTTCGACACGTTCCTTCCTCAACGAAGACGACTGGTCACCCTTGGGTGGGACGCGCGTCTACCCGTGATGTTCCTTGTGGCCTTCGTGGGCTGCGGCCTTCATGGCCAGCCCGAGCTTGTGTGACCAGACCTGAAGACCGAGCATGGCTGACGTGTACTCCCGCCACTCGGATAGCCCCCGGTCTGACTGCCGCTTCAGTTCCATCACGTGCTCGAAGCGGCGTTTCGTCTCATGGTGGAGGGTGTCCGAGAGCACAGTGGTCAGTTCCTCCGCCGATCCGGTGTCAATGGCTCGTTCCGCCACCGGAATGATGGGACCGACGTCGAGCCCGGCCGGTTTGAGACCGGTGAAGGGGGCGCCTTCCCCGGCCCGATGCAACCTGACCACGGTCTCGGCGAAGAACGTGTCGGCCACCTCTTTCGCCGCAGGCCCCACCTGTCTGGCGGCGAGGGCCTTGGCAAAGGCGGCGCGGATCTCAGCTTCGGCGTCCTCGGGGGCGAAACGCAGCGCCTCGTCTACGTTGTTGGTGTCCAAAGCCCGCAGGGCACCCTGTACGACAGGGCCGTCCTTGGTGTCACAGTGTGGGGGCATGGAATGTCTCCTCTCACGGGACGAGCGAGTCGACCCGCTCGCCGGTTGTCTCATGGGCGGCGGGTGAGCCCGCCGCCTCTATCTGGATCACTCAGTAACCAGTGTCTATTCGATCGTGCACCCGACTGCGCACCTCCTCGTCGATCCGATCCATCTCCTCCAGCGCCGTCCCGCCAGCCACCTCGAGGTCCATCCTGACATGAGCGAGGTCGGGTCCCACAGACTCGGCGCGGATCTCAGGTACGCCGACAACCCCGGGGACCATCAGAGGGGTCCGAACCACTCAGCGAGAACCTCGGCGATCACCATCGACGCCACCAGAATCCCGACGCCAGGTTCTCATAGGTCGTCTCCTCGGCGCGGACCAGCCGGGGGATGGCCTCCTCATACAGCCTGTAGGCGGTGAAGACGATGAACAGGACGGCCGTCAGGCCGGCCACGTTCTGAGCGCGCCGATCCGCACGCTGTCCATCTTTTCTGCTCGGCATTGGATTTGCCTGTCTCATTCGACCGGTTGCCGCCGGCACCTGGTTCAAGAACGGGTACCACCCCATTGATACACCTTCCAGCCGGATGGAAAGTCAAGGGGGCGCCGCCGTGATTTCGAGACGCGAGTGACCAGAACGCAGACAGCTCACTGATCGTCTCCCGGCTGCTCCGAGCGTCGGCTGTGTGGTATGGGACACGGGCGCCTGTTCGATTCCGCTGGGCCGATCCCGCGCGCTGGCCGCCCAGTTGGTCGGTCGTCTGTCCGGGGTGCCACGGGTGCTTGGAGCAGCGGACAGGCAAGGGATGGGCGCAGCCGGCGTTCGATTCAGATACGGATCTCAGCCGCCGGCCTGGACTTCGCGGATGTACGCGACCAGGGCGAGAATCTGCTCCTCGGTCAGCTCATCGGCAAACGAGGGCATCTCATCACGTCCGAATCTGATGGCTTCTATGAGATGTTCATCAGGCTCACCAGTGGAGTGAGATGTGGCATCGAGCGGCGGGCCCTCGTCACCGCTCAGATCGGCGCCATGGCACCTGGCGCATGTATTGGCGAACAGCACCGCTGCGTCGAGCTCAGGCTCCGGCTCGGTTGTGGTGGATCCGAGCGAGGTCGTGGTGGTGGCCTCCTCCTCGTGGCCGTCCGCCGGCTCCTCTTCGTGGCCGTCGGCTGGCTCCTCTTCGTGGGCATCCGCCGGTTCCTCCTCGTGGGCATCCGCCGGTTCCTCGTCGTGGGCATCCGCCGGTTCCTCGTCGTGACCCTCGCCTCCTTCGGGGGAGCGCCAGTCCGGCCGATCCGGCGCGTCCTCCTCCCAGGAGCGGATGAAGGTGGCCACCGCCTCGATCTGCTCCAGAGTCAAAAAGCCCCCGAAGTCGAGGGCATAGGCAGACATCCCGGTACCGGGCACACCGTGGGCGATCAGGGAGGCAATCTGGTCATCGGTCGCAGCTGACAGGAACTGCTGAGAATTGAGGGCAGGAGCGTCCACTCCCTGACCATCGTCGCCGTGACACGAAGAGCAGTTTGCTGCGAACAGCTCGAGACCCTGCTCGGTCAGGGATTCGGTGAGGGTTTCTCGTGCTTCGGCGCGGGCCGACGGCTCGTACAGCCGGTAGAACGGGAAGGCAAGAGCGAACAGCGCCGTGAGCGCGATCCCGGCAATGATCCATCGTCTGGTCGAACGCTCGACGGCCGGGTCCGGGGGACGTTCGGGCATCATCCCTCTCCCGTCACCTGAATGCACTCGGGTCCAGACGGCGGCTCGTTGATGCTCTCTGTCCCCGGCGGGTCACCCAAGGTCACGTCGGCGGTATCCACGACCACAGCACCCTGGTCGAGCCCGACCGTGGCAAACCGATCCATACCACGTGGCGCCGGTCCCCTCCGGTACTCGCCGACTCGATTGAACACCGAGCCGTGGCAAGGGCACTCGAATTGGCCGGAGGTCTCGCACCAGGGCACCTTGCAGCCGAGATGAGGGCACTTCCACCAGAGCGCAACGACGTCACCATCGACCTTGGTGAGATAGCCACGCATCTCGGGAACCTCAAGGACGCCGGTATCGGGGATCTGTTCGGGAGTGACGGTGCGGACCGGGCCCGCCCCGGCGGCACGACTGGGTTGGAGCACATCCCAAGTGGTCCACGCCCCGGCGACCGCCACGGCACCGAGCACCCATTTCCAGACACGCGACAGAAACTCTCTGCGGCCCAAAAGACGGCTCATAGCTCTCCGTACCACTCTTCCCACGGCCAGACCCAGCTCCAGTTCGGACCTCGAAATGCGAACCCGATGAGCGTCAAGACGATCCAGGTGACCATGAACACGGTGAAGACAACGACCGCGACCTTGCGCAGCCGCGGTCTCCGCTCCGGATTGCGGTCGACATAGGGCAGCACGACCAGCCCGATGATGATCGCAGTCGGCACGAGCACCCCGGCAACTTGAGGGTGGAAATGGGAGAGCAGCTCCTGGAGGGCGGCAAAGTACCAGGGAGCCTTCTCCGGGTTTGGTGTGAGTGTCGGATTCGCTATCTCCCTCAATGGCGCATCGAAGAGAATCCCCAGCACCAGGACCACGAGCAGCACTGCCACGGCTACTACGAGGTGACGGACCAACAGATGCGGGGAGGTCATGACCAGATCCTCCTCCTGAGGCTCCTTGCGATCCCCGACCGGTGGACGGGCCGGGACGACGCCCAAGACCCGTTTCCCCCCCACAACACGAGGCTCACGTTCCGACATCAGTGGCCTCCTCGGTTGTGTCCAACATCGAATCCTTGCGCCAGCGCCAGAAATGGAAGGTCACCACGATCACTGTCAGGGCAGGGAGAACGGCTACGTGCAGCACATAGAACCGGAGCAGGGTGGCCGAGCCGACTTGGTCGCCGCCTAGGAGGATCTGCTGAGCAGTGTCGCCGATCCAGGGAACGAACGCCGCCATCGACGTCCCCACCGTCACCGCCCAGTATGCGAGCTGATCCCAGGGCAGGAGGTATCCGGTGAACGAAAGCAGGAGAGTGAGTAAGAGCAGCACCACCCCTATGACCCAGTTGAACTCGCGGGGGCTCTTGTAGGCGCCGCGGTAGAAGACCCTGGCCATGTGGGCTGCAACCGTGATCACCATGAGATGAGCTGACCACCGGTGGACATTCCGGATGAACTGGCCGAAGGCCACATCGACCTGAATGGTCTGAATCGTCCCGAACGCGGAAGCCGGGGAAGGAACATAGAAGAACATCAGGTAGACGCCGGAGACGATGAGCGAGACGAACAACACGAAGGAGGCCACGCCCAGGAACCACGAGTAACGGAAGGTCAGCTCGCGCCGTCGGACCTTCACCGGGTAGACGTGGAGCAGGAAACTCGCCCAGTGGCCGGCAGCACGGTCGCGTTCGGTCACCGGATCGGCGGTGCGCCAGATCGACCGTCCGACCACCGAGCTCCGAAACCGCTTCCAAGGTGTCATGTGCCGATCTCCACCAGCTGTTTGCCCATGCTCTTCTCCGGCACTCCAACCCCGGTCCACACCCCCATCGAGAGAGCATCGGTGGGGCAACGCTCGATGCACAGCCCGCAACGGATACATGCGCGCTCGTCGAGGAGAAGGGCGGTGCCTCCTACCGTTTCGGAGTCGATCTCTTCTGATGGCACCAGCGAGAGGACGTCCACCGGACAAACGTCGGCGCAAAGTGCGCACAAGACGCATTTGTCGACGTCGAGCAAGATGTTGGCGAAACACCGCAGACACCGCTGGGCCTCGGTGCGAGCTTGCTCTTCGGTGAACCCGGTCTCCACCAACTCCAGCCCGATTCTGCGGTCGCTGGGGATGGTGGGCACCTCGACACGGGGAATGCGGTCGTATTCATCGAGGTCACGGTGGAAATTGGGGACGACGACCATCTGGCCGGGCCGCGCCGTCGCCAACGACCCGCCAAACGACTTGTGTATCGCCTCGGCCGCTCGCCGACCATCGGCAATGGCCTCGATCAAGGTTCGGGGTCCATGAGCTACATCCCCACCGGCCCATACCATGGGAAGAGAAGTCCCGAGGCGTTCGTCCACCTCGATCGTCCCGCGACTGACCCGGAGACCGGATGCGCCCAGAGCTGCGGTGTCCACCGCTTGACCCACTGCCAGGATCACGGTGTCGACGTCGATCTCCTGTAGGTCACTGCCGTCGAAATGAGGTGCGAAGCGGCCTTCGGCGTCGAACACCGAGGTCACCGCCACGGTCTCAACACCGACGACCCTGCCCGAGTCGGTGATGATCCGATTGGGACCCCGCCGATGGATGAAGGAGATGTCCTCGTTGACAGCCTCCTCGATCTCGAACTCCGACGCCGGCATCTCTTCTGGCGACTCGAGAGACATGACGATGACCTCGCGGGCACCGGCTCGGGCCGCGGTGCGTGCCGCATCGAGCGCCTCGGTCATCGTCCCGACATGTCGCTCCCCATAGGCGTCGGATCTCAGCGCAGTACGGGCGGCATCCATGGCCACGTCGCCTCCGCCGACCACCAGCACCCGATCACCAACGTCGACCTTGAAACCCTGATTGACGTTGAGGAGATACTCGATCGCCCTCAGAACACCGTCCGCATCGGAGCCTTCGATGTCCAACCCGCGCCCCACGGTCGCCCCGAATGCCAGGAACAGGGCGTCGTGGCGATCCCTCAGATCGTCGAGGGATGCATCGCGACCCAGACGAAACCCATACTCGACCTCCACCCCGAGGCCGACGATGAAGTCGATCTCTCTCCCCACCAGGTCGCGTTCCAGGCGGTATTCGGGAATCCCCAGGACCATCATCCCGCCCAGCCGATCGGCCGCCTCATAGAGAACCACCTCGTAGCCAAGGCGGCGCAGATCGTGTGCCGCCGACAGGCCCGCCGGGCCTCCACCCACCACGCCGATGCTCTCCTGACGCTCGACCAGTGGGCTACCAGCAACCACATCGACCATAGAGCCCTCGCCCGCCTCCACACCATGCTTCTCGGTGAGAAACCTCTTCAAGGCCCTGATCGCAATGGGACGGTCGATCTCACCGCGTCGACATGCCTCCTCACAAGGCGCTGCACACACGTGTCCACACACCGAGGCGAACGGGTTGGGAAGACGGGCGGTCAAAAAGCCCAGCTCGTCGTCCCCGTCGGCCACCGCGGCCACATACACACCGGCGTTGGTGTGGACCGGGCACGCCGCCATACAGGGGATGTTCGCGTCGAAGAACTGCAGAGAATCCATCACAGCCATCCCCTGCGCTGACCCCACCGGAGGCCAACGATCCCCAGGGTCAGGAAGACCGCCCACGAGGCTACGGCCACGAGGTCAGCGAGAGCCCTCGGCGATGATGCAACCGGATCGAGGTTGAGCAGCCACGAAGGCACCCACACCGTACCGAAGAAAAAGTAGGCGACTACCAGCACTCCCCGGAGCAATGCACGTATCCACGTCATGCGCTCGCCGTCATGCGCTGGCCGCTTCTTTCACGAGCCGGTTGGTCGGCTCGGCCTGATACTACGCACCGTCGGACAACCCCGTCGGGCTCAGCTCCGGTTTGGTCTCAGGACGACAGGGACTCCAGGGCCAAGCGCAGGCAGGACATCGACTCGA
Source organism: Acidimicrobiia bacterium (assembly GCA_035462175.1). Taxonomy (GTDB): domain Bacteria; phylum Actinomycetota; class Acidimicrobiia; order Spongiisociales; family ZC4RG35; genus JARDZU01. Next base: position 6,726 of record DATHUP010000078.1, read on the forward strand.
CTGGAGGGTCAGGGGCGGTGGCCTAGTGATTCTGGAGTGGTCAGGCTGTGCCGGTTACAGCTGGGTGGAAGGAGCTCCCAATCGCTCGGGACACCCGCAAGCACGAGATCCGACCCGCGGCGTGGGGAACTGCCCATCAACCATCGGTCTCGACCCTATCCGGCCGGACGGCCGCACCGTACGCCCGGCCAGCGCTGCGTCACGAGCCTTTTCGTTCTTCACAGAAGCTTGATCTGAGGGAGGGCGAAGCCTTGACGTTGGTGTCGTTGACTGGTGCCAGAGCAACAGAAAGGAGCCCACGTCATGTGGGGTTATGGAGGTTTCGGCTTCATATGGATGGCACTGTTCTGGATTGGTGTGATCCTGCTGGTGATCTGGGCAGTGCGTCGAGCCGCAGAGCCGACCCCTCGCCAGCAGCACTCTGCCCTAGAGATCCTCGAGGAGAGGTTCGCCCGCGGAGAGCTCGACCCCGACGAGTTCACCACCCGTCGCCAGCAGCTGGTCAGATAAGCCATGCAAAGAAAGGCCATTCTCATCGCCGGGCTCATCGCCCTGGCAGCATCGTTGATCGGACCCGCCGTGCAAGCGATGCTCACCGATGACGCCAGGTGGCCGGGTCAAATGTTCGGACACGGGCACATGGGCTGGTGGGGAGAAGGTCAAACCACGGGCGACGTGATCGAAGGAGCCTCGGAGACGGAGGTTACTGCCACCGAGTTTGCCTTCTCACCCGATGAGCTGACCGTGATGGTCGGCGAGGCGGTCAATCTCACCCTGATCAACGCCGGTGATCTTCCTCACGACCTGGTCATCCCCGATCTCGGCGTCCGACTAGCCGTCGGGCCGGGTGGCCAGGCCACGACCGGCGTCGAGGTCGACAGAGCCGGCTCATATCAGTTTCTCTGCAGCTACCCGGGACACGCCGAAGCGGGCATGACCGGGCTACTGACAGTCAATCCCAATCCGTGAAAGGACACACACGATGAAGAAGACAACGATCGTCATAGCCCTGGCAGCGATGCTCGGACTTGCCGCCATCCCCGCCCTGGCACAGAACGAGCAACCGGCAACCGAGTCGTCACCTGTATGCCCGTTCCACGACCAGGAAGGCATGACCTATGAGGACATGGACCGACGGATGGACTCGGCCGCCCACGACGAGTGGATGGACTCCGCCGACCACGACCGGATGCATGCTGCCATGGGCGACATGGACCGGATGATGGATGAACACGGTGTCCAGCCCGGGAACATGATGGGCAGCCAGAACATGATGGGAGCCGGGAACATGATGGGCTCCTCCGGGTAACCGTGAACCATCCCGGACAGTCGAGGGTGCCGTCCCCATCGGACGGCACCCTTACCATTGACGGGGTGGACAAACAGCGGATCCTGGTCGTCGACGACGAACCCGAACTGCGGCAGATGCTGCGGCGCTATCTGGAGGCAGAAGGATTCGAGGTCGCCGAGGCCATAGACGGCGACAAAGCGCTCTCCATGATCCGCAGTTCTCCACCCGACCTCATGGTCCTCGACGTCGGCCTGCCGGGCACGGACGGTTTCACCGTATTGCAGGAGACCCGCAGGCTCTCCGACACTCCGGTGATCATGCTGACCGCCCGGACCGAAGAAGTGGATCGGGTGATCGGTTTGACCATCGGCGCCGACGACTACATCGCCAAACCGTTCAGCCCTCGGGAGCTGGTGGCCCGTATCAGGGCGGTATTGCGGCGAGGGGCCCGAAGCCGGGCTGAGACCGGTGAGCGAATTGAGTTCGAAGGTATCACCTTGGACTTGGCCGGTCGTCGGGTCAGTGTGGATGGCCGGGATGTCGAACTGAGCGCACTCGAGTTCGATTTACTCACCGCCCTGACCTCGGCCCCGGGTCGGGTGTTCACCAGAGCCCAGCTACTGGAGCGAGTCTGGGGGTGGGCTTACTTCGGCCCCGAACGCGTAGTCGACGTACACATCGGCAACATCCGCAAGGTCTTGGGTGACGATGCATCCGACCCTCGGTTTATCGGAACGGTCCGCGGCGTGGGTTATCGGTTGGTGGCGACACCCCGATGAAGCGCCTATTCGGCAGCCTGCGGGCTCGCCTGTTGCTTTCTCATCTGGCTGTGGTGGCGATAGGTGTCGTCATCTTGCTCCTGGCCGGGCGGCAACTGGGTTCGGTGTTCGTCGACGACCACCTGCGGTCGATGGCGGGCATGATGCGCGGTATGGACATGGACGGAGCCAGCCAGCTGGAGGAAGGAGTCAACTCCGCCTTCAACCGAGCTCTGCTGTGGGCTGCCCTGATCAGCGGCGGCGCGGCCACGGCTGCCGCCACCTACGCGGCGTATCGAGTGTTACGCCCGTTGGATGAGGTGCGGCGGGTGGCCCGCCGTCTCGCCACCGGCTCTTATCACGAGCGGGTCCCCATCCCCGAGGAAGAGGAGCTGGCGGCGGTGGCCAGCGATGTCAACGCTCTGGCCCAGGCGTTGGAGGAGACCGAACAGCGACGGCTCCAGCTGATCTCCGAGGTGGCCCATGAGTTGCGCACCCCGGTGGCAACACTCAAGGGCTACCTGGAGGGTCTCCTCGACGGTGTTTTCGAGCCCGATCCCGAAACCCTGGCTGCAGGAATCCACGAAACCGCCCGACTGGAGCGTCTCGCCGGGGATCTCAGCGCCCTCTCCCGCGCCGAGGAAGGCCGCGAAGACCTCCGGGCCGCGCCATTGGACTTGGGCCAACTGGCCGCAGAGGTAGCCGAGCGCCTTCGCCCCCAGTTCGACGACAAGGGTGTCTCCCTCGACGTAGAGGCAGGATCGCCGCTGTCAGTCGTGGCTGACCGGGATCGGACTGCTCAGGTGCTGACCAACCTCGTAGGCAACGCCCTCGCCTACACCCCCGCCGGTGGTCGGGTATCGATTCGTCCCTTCCTGGAAGCCGAGATGGCAAAGATCGAGGTGTCCGACACCGGAAAGGGTCTCACCGACGAGCAGGCGTCACTGGTGTTCGACCGGTTTTACCGCGTCGACCGTTCCGCCGGACCCGGCACCGGCATCGGCCTCACTATCGCCCGTAGCCTCGCCCGTCTCCAAGGCGGCGACATCACCGTCTACTCCGCCGGTCCCGGGCACGGATCGAACTTCGTCCTCAGCCTGCCCACCCATCCTCCGTCGAGAACCACGAACAACTAAGCCGACCCCTTCCAGCCCTTGCCAAACGGGGACACCGGCCCCTACTCGGGAACGTCGCTGCCCACCCCATCTTTCGAACAGTTCTCAGAACTGGTCCGCAGAAAGTCCAAGCCTGACGCAGAATCGAGGCCATCGTCCCTCCATGTCGGCCCCTGCGACGCCACGCCACCATTGTGCCAAACGGCCCGACTAGTCCCCTTGGATGACAGATCACGGCGGCCGAAAAAAAGTGGCACGATCGTCACCCATTGGTGTAGGTTCAACCTGCTGGGAGAGCTTTGGCGGTCAAACCGACCAAGGAGACCCAACATGGTACGAGCACGATGGAAGACTCTGCTCACTGTGGTCCTCGCACTCAGCCTGTTCGCTCCGGCGGCGGGGGCCGACCACCTCGACGGTGAAGAGCATTTGGATCGACCTGATCCGAACGAGGAGCTCGAGTCCCTCGACGCGACCACGGGAGATTTGGTGAGCGACGGCCCCTTTGCCAAGGTGATCAAGAACCTGCAGCTGCGCGGGCGCGGGGAGCGGCTGGTCCAGGACGCCACCACCGACGTATGGGCACACGACGGTTTTGCCTATACCGGCACGTTCAACAGCCCTTGCCCACCCGACCCCGAGGCCGGGGTCTGGGTCTGGGATGTGCACAACAAGAACCGGCCCAGCCTTGTCACCGTGATCGAGTCTGAGCCTGGGGACCGAACCAACGATGTCAAGGTCGCCACCATGAACTCGGGTGAGATCCTGGTGATGAGCAACGAGTCGTGCAGCGACGGTGATGGTGGATTCGAGATCTACGACGTGGACGATCCGACCAACCCGGTCAAGCTTGGCTCGGTGACCATCGACGAGCTGAACCCGATCTCCGACGCCCTGTTCGGCGGCATCGATGACGTTGGAGTCCACAACCAGTGGCTGTTCACACAGGGCAGCAACGACTACGTCGCAGTGGTCGCCGAGACCGCGTTCGACACGTTCATGGTCTTCGACATCACCGATCCAGCCAACCCCACGCTGGCCGCGGCCTGGGGTGCTGAGGAAATCCTCGACCCCGGTGTCGGAGATGAGACCGTTGATGTCAGCCGCGTTCTCGAGGCAGCGTTGTGGCTCATCGATGGCTTCGGTGCCAGCGCCAACCGATTCCTCCATGACATCACGATCACCGCGGACGGGACCCATGCCTATCTGTCGAACTGGGATGCCGGGCTGGTACTGCTGGATATCAGCGATCTGGCCTCGCTGTCTTCGGTCAGCCTGCCCAACGACAGACTGATCTCGGTGGCGTTGGACCCGGCCAATGGCTCCCGAGACGGTGAGGTGAACAGCCACGCCGCTTGGCCCAGTGAAGATGGGTCGATCGTCGTGGAGACGGAGGAAGACTTCGCCGCATGGGTGTCGGTGCAGCCTCCCACCAACCTAACGTTCGGTGAGCAAACCTGGAACACAATTCCAGGTGTAGCCGTCAGCACGTCGGCTGGCGACGACTTCGAAGGCAGTCAAACCGGGAACACGGTGATACTCGATGCAGCCAGTATCGAGGTCACCACGGGCCCTCTCGCCGGGAATGTATATCCCGCGAGCGAGCTCGCCGGCAATCAGCCCAAGCTCGCGGACACAGGCCCGATCGAGGCCGAGGCCGTGTGGGTGGGCCAAGGCTGTGATACCACCAATTTCGTGGTCCCGGGCACCGACAATCCCCCCTTCTTCGTTGATCCACACCTGAACGACCCAGCTGACAAGATCGCGGTCGTTCGTCGTGGCGGTTGCTCCTTCTCGAGCAAGCTAGGCGCGGCCCAGGCCGCAGGGGCGATCGGGATCGTGATAGCCAACAACGTAACCGGCGACACCCCTTGGGGTGGGATCCGGATCTGGGATTACTCGGATCCTGAGAATCCGGTGTTGGCCTCACTGTTCGACACGGCCTGCAGCGCTGCGGCAAGCCCGATTCCCGAATGTGACCCTCTTGGCACCTACTCGGTGCACAACGTGGTGGTCGAGACCGAGGATGACAAGGTCTTCGCCTATGTCGCCTGGTATTGGGACGGGATGCTGGTGCTGGACGTGACCGACCCCTACAACCCGGTGGAGGTCGCCAGGTACTTCGACAATTCGGAGGAGTTCCTCGCCTCCAACGGGGGGAACCCTCACGACTTCTGGGGAGTGCACAAGGAGCCGGACGTGCCCTGGATCTACGGATCCGACCGCAACGGCGGTCTGTACATCTTCAGAACTCAAGGATCGGGGTCTGGCTGACCCGTGCGATCGAATGGCCGCGGGCCACAAACCCCGCGGCCATTCGACATCGCTTGTTAGGGGAGACATATGAGGCTCTCCTCGAGGTGGCGAGCGCGATGGTTAACGTCGCCAGCGATGGATGTCGAAGAGCTCCGCCTGAGGATTTACAGGTCGTTTGCGGAAACCGGTGTTCCCCCTCATCACGATGACGTCGCCTCCCAGCTGAGTGCGACCATCGACGAAATCGTCGCCGGGATCCGCCTGCTTGCGGAGAACCGTCATCTCGTCATCGATTCGGATGCGACGATCCTCATGGCTCACCCTTTCTCCAGCATCCCCCTCGGGTTCTCGGTTATGGGAACCAAGACACTCTGGTGGGGTGGCTGCTGTTGGGACTCGTTTGCCATCCCGCATTTGGTCACTACTGATTCGAAGGTCTTGGTCGCCACACAATGTCCCGCATGCGGGCGCCCTGGAGCCTGGGTTGTCGATCGGACGGCGCCACCAGAAAGCGAATGGCTTGCCCACTTCCTGGTCCCTGCCTCCAGGATGTGGGACGACGTCGTCTACACCTGTTCTAACCAACGTCTGTTTTGCGCGCAGTCTTGCATCGACGACTGGCTGGGACGCAACGGTCAATCCCGCGGCTACGTCATGGATGTCGAGACCCTCTGGACACTGGCCCGCGGCTGGTACGCCGGTCGTCTCGATAAGGGTTATCAACGTCGAGAGCCCTCGGAGTCGGCAGCGTTCCTGCGAGAAGTCGGTCTCATCGACAAGTTCTGGGGTACAGCCTGACAGGCTCGGATGCCGTTCTGAACTCGGAGCACCACCGGGATTCGTAAACGTGGTCCTCACCCCACACATCGGAACGGCAGCCCGGAGACGCGCTAGGAGATGCGACTGCCACGATTGGTCGTGGGTGTGTAGCAAACCGTTTGGTCCCGGGGTTCATCCGAACCGAGTTCGGCAGTTGGTGCACAACTGCGCTAGTTGTGGTCATGGGAGGCCCCAGGCCATCAGACTCAGGGTTTCCACGCTCAGAGATCGAGATCGCACTCACCCTGCCAGCCCAACTCCTGAAGCCACGAAATGACGAGCCCTTCCTCAAGGTCGTTTCCTAGCTCCCGACGCGGGCGGAGGCAGGACCATTCGGTGAGCCATGGATGGTGACGATGCGCCCTAGGTTTGGAATCGCTGCTGAAGCGCCGCCCATGGGAGCGACCAGAACCACTTGTTCCACCGCGTGTTGGTCAAGGGATGAGTGATTCCGAATGCCCCACAGGTACTTACTTCGTTCGGATACCACAACGCTTCCTTGAAGGCCGAACCGGTGCTTCGCATCGATCACAGCCGACGCACTGCAGCCATCGATTGTGACGCTGAGGAGGGAGTCTGGGATGAGCTGGCCAGTTACCGATGTGACCTTCATGTCGCCAACGACCGTGGAAGTCCCCGGGCTGATGACTCGCTGATAATGGAGTCCCATAGGCTCGCCGTTGATGAGTCTGAGCGGCACGGGGGCGATCCACTGGGGTTGTCGTAGAGCCGGATACCGTCGCCAAGCAGCACAGGCAGGACGTGTAAGTCGATCTCGTCGATAAGGCCGCGCTGGAGGAGCTGACGGCCGGCGGTCGGCGAGTACACAAGGAGATCGCTCTGCCACTGTCCACGTGACCGTCTCACCCGCCTCGGCCGCAGGCACCGTCACCAACCGGTGCAGCTCAGCGGGTCCGGTAGCGCGCGTAGATCAGTCCGCTGTCGAAGGCACGCTCCTCGACCAGGTCGAGATCGAGGCGAACGCCGTCGGGGAAGAACCGCTTGCCGCCACCCACAACGCTCGTCGTCATGAAGAGGTGGTACTCGTCCACCAGCCCGGCAGCGATCGCCTGGGCCGCGAGGTTCGGGCCATCGACGCTGAGGTCGTGATCGGCCTCGGCCTTGAGCTTGCGAACCGCGTCCGGGTCGAAGGTCCGCTCGATCCGGGTCTTCGCGCTCGACACCGACTCCAGCGTCGTGGAGTAGACGACCTTCTCCGCGGCCTTCCAGTCGTCCGCGTACTGCAGGATGTGCGGCGGCACATCGGGCTCGGTGTGCACGGTCTCCCAGAAGACCATCGTCTCGTACATCCGCCGGCCGTAGAGGAACGTGCCCACGTGGCGGAAGACGTCGCCGATGAAAGTGTGCACCTCCTCGTCCTCGGCCCCCGTGCCGAGGTCGCCCTCCACCGCCTCGGCGTAGCCGTCAAGCGAGGTGATCATAGAGTAGATGAGCTTGGCCATGTTCGGCTCCTTCTGCTTGTGGCGAGTCAGCCGACTCACCTCTAGCTGACCGTATCAATCCTCGGGTCGTGAGTCAAGCGACTCACCTCCATGTCATACTGGGGGCATGTCACGCGGACTCTCTGCGTACCATCGACAGGTCGCCGCAACCAACCGTGCGGCGATCCTTGACGCGGCCACGGGTCTGTTCCTCGAGTTCGGCTACGACCGGACCTCGCTGGCGCGCGTCGCCGAGAGCGCTGGGGTCTCAAAGGCGACTCTGTTCAAGCAGTTCCCGACAAAAGCGGAACTCTTCGAAGCAACGGTGCTCGCGGCGGGTGACACGCCTGACAGTGAGTTTGCAGACCCGCCGTCCGGAGACTTCCGCGCGGGTTTGGTTGTCCTTGGCCTCGCGTACGCGGAGTTGCTGTCCCGCCCTCGTATGGCGGACTTGATCCGGACTGTGATCGCCGAGTCCCCGAGGTTCCCGGAACTGCGCGAGCGGACTTTCGATTTCGGCACGCTGCCCGTACTCGCGGCACTTAGGCGCTACTTCCAAGCGGAAAACGCTGCGGGAACCGCCAACGTAGATGATCCGGACGTGGCGGCAGCGCAGTTCCTTGGCATGATCGCTACTGTCATCTTCTGGCCCCGCCTCGTCCACGGTAACTGGTCGCTCAGTGACGAAGAGACGCTCCAGGTGGTGGAGGAAGCAGCTCGGACGATGGTCGCACGCTACGGCGCGCCCGTGAGCATCTGAATTTGCAGCGCGGCTTCGATATCGAACTCACCGACATCACGGCTACCGCCTCGTACGTCCTTCGTGGAAGCAATGTCGATTTCGTCGAGTATGCGCTTCTCAACCAAGACTGCCGCCCTCACAGCCGGGCTGGTCGAGGATTGACGGGCCAGGGTGTGGAGGCATGAACCCTCGCGTGCGGCCTGCGTTCCGGTCGCCAGATCTTCTAACCCTGCACGACATTGCGGGTTTCGTGTCGCCTCCTCATCCATTTTTCGAACTCCACTACGACCAGGACGGTCAGGCTCGTGAGAAGGATCGGGATCCAGGTGTTGGCTGGAATGGGTTCGACCCTGAGCACGAACTGTGTGAAAGGCAGCTGGAGGGCAGCCACGTGCAGACCGACGGCCGCTAGCACCGCGATGAGAAGCATCCGATTCGAAAAGGGTGAGATCCGCAAGGCCGATACCGTTTCGGATCGAGCGTTGCCGGCATGAACCGCCTGGAAGATCACCATGGTGGTGAGGGCGACGGTCTGGGCTTGGGTCAGCGAACCGGTTGAGTCGAGAACCCAGCGGAACATTGCCAAGGTACCTGCTGCCATAACCAGCCCGCTCAATAACGTCCGCTGCCAGAGGACCCGAGACACGATTCCCTCCCGGCGGGGTCGCGGGGCACGGTTGATGATGCCGGGCTCGGCCGGCTCGAAGGCGAGGGCAATGTCTTGTACCCCGTTGGTCACCAGGTTCAACCAGAGAATCTGAGCCGGAAGCATCGGTAGCGGCCAGCCGGCGGCCACCGCGGTGAGGATGGCGATGATCTCGGCGGCGCCGCTGGATATCAAGAAGAATGTCACCTTCCTGAGGTTGTCGAAGGTGACCCGGCCTTGGCGGACTGCCTCGTAGATACTGACGAAGTTGTCGTCGGCGAGAACCATGTCGGCGGCTTCTCGAGCTACGTCGGTGCCCGAGCGTCCCATTGCCACCCCCACGTCTGCCACCTTGAGGGCAGGGGCGTCATTCACCCCGTCCCCGGTTACAGCGACAACCTCGTCGTTGGATTGCAGGCTTCGCACCACCCGGAGTTTGTGTTCGGGTGACACTCGGGCGAATACGGCCACTTCCTCGACCTGTGCACGTAACTGATCGTCGTCGATGGCCTCCATGTCCTCACCGGTGATGACCCGGCCTGTGGAAGAGGAGATTCCGAGATCGGTGGCTATGGCGCGGGCGGTATCAGCGTGATCCCCGGTGATCATCACCACTCTGATTCCGCTCCGCTGGCACCCGGCGACGGCCTCCCTAACCCCCTCTCGTGGAGGGTCGATCATCCCCTGCAATCCAAGAAAGGTGAGGTGATCCGGGTCATGTGACAGATGCCTGGCCCCCCCTTCGGCGTAGGCCATGGCCAGGACCCGCAGGCCGCGAGATGCCATGCCCGCGACCGCCTGGCCGATCTGGTCGAGGTCTAGCGATCGAATGCCGTCTTCTGTCGCCATATCGTGGCACATCGCCAAGATCCGCTCTGGGGCTCCCTTGACGAACACCGCACGACGGTCCCGGCCAGTGCGCAGGGTCGCCGAATACCGACGTTCGGGTTCGAAGGGGATCTCCCCGGTGGAGGACCAGGCTGTGCGCTCGTGGTCCACGTCAAGGCCGGAAACGTGTGCGGAGATCAGCAAAGCGACCTCGGTCGGATCGCCGGTACCTTCAACCTCGTCCTCGACCACGGTTAGGTTCGCTTCGTTGGTCAGGACCCCGGCCAACAGGGTGAGTCGGACCGGCTCGGAGGTGATCATCGAGTCCTCACCCGGCTCCAACATCCGCCCGGCCGACCATACCTCCTGAACCGTCATCCGGTTGGTGGTGAGCGTGCCGGTCTTGTCCGATCCGATCGTGGTGATGCTTCCCAGCGTCTCCACCGCCGGAAGACGCCGGATGATGGCATGGCGGTCGGCCATCCGCTGCACCCCGATCGCCAAGGTGATGGTGAATACCACCGGCAGGCCTTCCGGTATTGCTGAGACCGCCAGCGCCACTCCGACCAGAAACATGTCTGACAGCGACTCCCCGCGGATCAGCCCCAGTGGCACCGAAACCAGAGCCGCCAGCGCGACCGCCACCCCCACCACCCGTGCGAACCGGGCCATACGCTGCTGAAGCGGAGTGGGCGGCTCCTTCTCCTCGCGGATCTGCGTGGCGATCTTCCCCAGCTCGGTGCGGTCGGCCGTCGCCACCACGTAGCCACGCCCTCGCCCCGAGGTCACCACCGTTCCGGTGAAAGCCATGTTGGTCCGGTCTCCGAGGGGACGATGTGGGGGCAGTGGACCGGTCTGTTTCCGCGCCGGATTCGACTCGCCGGTCAGGAGGGACTCATCCACGGCCAGCGCAGTGGTACCCACCAGGCGAAGGTCGGCCGGGATTCGTTGACCGGACTCGAGGAGGACCAGGTCACCTGGCACCAGCTCGCTGCTTTCCACCACCACATCGGCGCCCGAGCGGATCACATGAGCTTTCGGAGCTACCAGGCCCATCAGGGCGCGCACCGCGTTTTCCGCCTTGCGCTCTTGAAAGAGGCCAATCGCTGCGTTGAGTCCGAGGACGACGAAGATCACTCCGGCATCGACGTACTCCTCGATTGCCACCGTGACCGCGGTCGCCACCAAGAGGATGTAGACGAGAGGACTTTGGAACTGGTGGAGAAGCACCGACCAGATGCTGGGCGGTTCCGCCTCGGTGAGCAGGTTGGGCCCGTATTCTTCCAGCCGATGCCCCACCTCAGCCTCGGTCAAGCCCAGTTCCCCGGTGGCGAGGCTCTGTTCCACCTCGGATACCGGCTCAGCAATCCAGTCGAATGAGTTCAGCCTATTGGTCATGGCCAACCCTTCCCTTGACCGAATACCTCATTCCCACTCGTAGCCCGGCGGTGCGGGAGGCGGAAAAGGGTGCAACGTAACGAAACATCCGAGTCGAGCATCTACCAAACCCCTAGCGGCCACCAGGGAACAAGGTCCCGACCGGGCAAGGCACACCGGCGGGATAGCTCGCCAGACCATTCCGGTGACGATATTCGGCCGGGGACAGGCTTTCTCGTGGATGCCGGTTGCCGGGTGATTCGTCAGAGGCGGTTCGTGACCTTTGGCCCTACCGAACGGCCGCTGATCACGGCACGATTCAAACTGAAGAGCCTGTGAGGCGAATCGGGAGCTGGATCGAATCCGGCTGAGAACCGGCTAGAGCGTCGGAGACCGGCAACACTCGACACGGACAATGCCGTCGAGAGAATCCGCTTTACGGGCTCTTCTAATTGGAGCCGGACATGGGGCTCAGATGACGGATGGAGCACTTCAAGTGCCCTGGGACAGGCAGCTGGGATCAGGACCCAACACTTCCGAGTGGCGTTGCCGGTTGGGTTGCTAGGTCATGGACGGGCCAATAACCATTCTCGGTGCCGGTCACGCGGGACGTGCACTGGCGGGGGATCTGGCGCGCCTCGGTGCCGATGTGACACTGTGGAACCGGACCCCCGACCATGTTGCCGAGATCGCCGCTGTCGGTGGAATCGAACTGGAAGGCGAGGTGAGCGGATTCGGCAAGCTGAGACTGGTGACATCAGATATCGCGGAGGCGATCGCAGATTCAACCTTGTTGATGGTCTGTGTCCCTGCCTTCGGCCACCGCGATCTGGCGCGTGCTTGTGCCCCCCATCTGAGGAACGGTCAGCTGGTCGTTCTCAATCCGGGACGAACCTTCGGTGCCCTGGAGTTCCTCCACGAGCTTCGCAGCCAGGAGTGCCCGGCGGAGGTGGTGGTGGCAGAGGCGGGTACCTTCATCTTTGCCTCCCGGAGTGCGGGGCCTGCCCAGTCTCGGATCATGCGGATCAAACATTCGGTCCCGGTAGCCGCCATCCCTTGCGCCTTCACCGGTGACGTGATCGCCAGTCTCAAGCCCTGGTACCGGCAGTTCACCTCGGCCGACTGCACCCTGGACACCAGCTTCGCCAATGTCGGGGCGGTGGTGCATCCGGCGATAACGCTGCTGAACACAGCTCGAATCGAGAACTCTCAGGGCCGGTTCGATTTCTATCTCGACGGGGTGAGCCCCGGAGTCGCTCGGGTGCTGGAGGCGGTCGACCGGGAACGGATGGCCGTGGCCCAGCTGCTCGGCGTCTCGGTCCGTTCCATGCGGGAGTGGCTGGTGTCCGCCTATCGAGCTGAAGGCCGCGATCTCTACGAGGCGATCCAGGCCAACGAGGGCTACCGCGGGATTGCGGCACCACCCACGATGGACAACCGCTACATGCTTGAAGACGTCCCGATGAGCATGGTGCCGATGGCATCAGCCGGACGTGGGTTCGGCCTCACCCCGCGTGCCATCGAATCGGTGATCGATCTCGCCGGTCTCGTGCACGAGACGAACTACTGGAGCCGGGGTCGCACCCTCGAAAGCCTCGGGTTGGGAGGGCTGAGCCCGACGGAGATCCGTCGGGTAGCCAGCGAAGGGTACGGGGCGTGACCGATCGGCTCGTCCTCGGTGCTGCCCTGGGAGATTGCGTTCACGTCACCGGAGTGCTCAACTTCCTCGCTGCGTGTCGCCGGAACGGCTACCACACCGAGTTTCTCGGCCCGGCCGTATCGGTGGACCGTCTGGTGGAAGAGGCCGCGGAGAGGCGACCGGATCTCGTCGCGGTCAGCTACCGGCTGACTCCGGAAGCGGCGGAACGCTTGCTTGCGGAGCTCAACTCATCCCTGGAGAGTCATGGTCTGGCCGGGATCAGGGCGGTGTTTGGCGGTCCGCCACCGGTTGCCGAGGTGGCCAGCCGGTCGGGGCTCTTCGAGATGGTGTTCGGTGCAGTGGATAGCCCCAGTGTCGACGAGTGGCTGACCGGAGTCGCCCAATCCCGGCTCGTCGAGTCGGGTGATCAGGGCACCCTGGTATCCAGGTGGCGACAGCGGAGGCCACGGCCGCTGCTCCGCCACCATTTCGGTCTTCCCGACCTCGAACGAACCGTGAAGGGGATTGCGCAGATCGCCGGTTCCGGTCTGGTCGATGTGGTCTCGATCGGACCGGATCAGAACGCCCAAGAGCACTTCTTCCACCCGGAGCGGATGGACCCGGCCCAGGACGGCGCAGGAGGGGTGCCGGTTCGAAACGCCGATGACTTCCGAACCCTGTACGTGGCAGCACAGGTCGGCAATCACCCTCTCTTGCGCTGCTATTCGGGCACCAACGACCTCGTCGCCATGGCCGAGCTTCTACACGACACAATCCACAACGCGTGGTGCGCAATCCCGGTGTTCTGGTATTCCGAGCTCGACGGCCGATCCGATAGAACCCTCGAGGGGGCCATATCCGAGAACCAGCAGCTGGTCGAATGGAACGCCGCGCGCGGCATCCCGGTGGAACGCAACGATCAGAACCAGTGGGGTCTGCGCGCCGCACATGACTCCCTCCAGGTGGCCGCAGCCGCACTGGCCGCCCGCCTCTCGGCCAATGCGGGAGTCAGGACATACGTGCTGCAAATGATGCTCAACAATCCAGCCGGGATCTCACCAGCAATGGACATCGCCAAGATGCACGCCATGGACACCATGGTGCACCAGCACGTCGGCCCTGATGTGACAGTCCTCCGCGAGCTGAGAGCTGGACTGTTCTCGCTACCTCCCAACCCAGATCGCGCCCTGGGCCAACTCGCCTCCGCCACCCGCACCGCCATGGCCCTCACCCCTGACATCATCCATGTGGTGGGACACACCGAAGCAGACCACGCCATCGAAGCCTCCGAACTGATCACCGCCTGCGAGGTGGTTCATCAGATAGTCGACGACGCGCTACTCGGACTCGCCGACCCGCTCGCAGACCCAGCAGTACTGAAGAGGAGCGAACAGCTCATCGACGAGGCAGGGTTACTCCTCGGCGAGATCGAGACCAGGTTCCCCGGAGCCGTCGACGGCGATCCGAACCAGCTCGGCGCCGTGGTCCGCTCCGGGCTCTTCGATGCCCCGCATCTCGTCGGGAACCCAGCGGCTCGCGGTCAAATCGTCACCATCGTCGACGGTGGCTGCGACGCGGTTGACCCCAAGAGCGGGCTGACCCTCAATGAGGCGGCACGCCTGGTGGGAGTAACAGGCAAATGACCGACACGCCAGGCCGGGTTCACTCGATAATGCCACGGAACCAACTTGGTTCCGACTGCCCTGGAGTCTTCGACGCAAGACGTCGAACATGCCCAGCCGTGTGTGGTGGGCGACAACTTCCAATGATGAGCAGTGCTTCCCTGCTCGACCGTGTACGAGGATCGGGGACGTAATGGAAAGGTTCAAGAGCATCCTGGTGGCAGCATCCGTGGGACAACTCGAGGTTCCCGTGCTCAAGGCCGCCGCGAGGCTGACCGCGCCAAACGACGGGCAAATCACCGTGCTCGACGTGATCGAACCACTCTCTCCGAGACGGAGAACGGTCAGCGTCGAAGGCCAGTCGGTTGACCTCGAGGAACTATTGCTGCGCGACCGACGCGAACAACTTCGCCAGGCGGTGGAGAAGGCCGGCATCAAAGATGCAGTCGTGGAGGTGACGGCGGGCAAACCCTTCGTCGAGACCATCCGCTATGCAATGACCCACAGCTGCGACGTCGTGATTGTCGGTGAGTCGCCTTCGTCCAAGGGCAGCCCACGGAGCGTGGCCCCCGATGTGATGCAGCTGCTGCGCACCTGCCCGACACCGGTTTGGGTGATGTGTCCCAGCCGAGCGAGAAAGCTCAGGGTGTTGGCATTGGTCGATCCGGATCCGGACGATCCGCTGCGGGACAGTCTCAATGACCTCGTACTGGAGTTGGCGACGTCGATCGTCCGCCGGGAAGGGGGCGAGCTTCATGTGGCCCATGCTTGGGATCTGCTCGGTGAATCGACGTTGCGGTACAGCGCCTTCGCCTCGATCCCGGAGCGTGAGGTAGATCTGATGGTGCAGGCTGCCGGAGATGAGCATCATGCCCAGCTCGACGAACTGACCAAACGTTATGGTGTCGACAAGCTCGGTGGCCAAACCCACATACTCAAGGGTGCCGCCGCCAAGGTTCTACCCGAATTGGCGGACCGTCTCCACATCAACCTGATCGTGATGGGTACCGTGGCCCGGACCGGTCTCGGCGGCCTCATCATGGGCAACACCGCCGAGACCATGCTCCGATCCGTTCGTTGCTCGGTCTTAACGGTCAAACCTGAGGGATTCGTCTCGCCGGTGGAACCGGATCCTCGAGGCTGAGGACACTTGATGCTGTGCGGAGGCGGGTCTCGTGAAGACGATTGGCTAGCACGGGTTGTTGGTCGGCATAATCCTCGAAGCTGGCTCCCGATTCGCCCGAAGCCAGCGGTGGTATCAGTCCGGGTCAGGCCACCGATGTGACATCCCGCTTCTGGCTGCTGGCTTCGGCACGGTGGACGGCAAGTCCCTGGCCCACTAAGACGGGCGTTCCGCAACCACCAACCAACCGGCTGGTAACACTTCCAAAAAGGGCCTCGGAGGCGCCCTGGCCTCTTGATCCCACCACAACCAGCTCAATACCTGCGTTTATCGCATACTCGGCGATCGCCCGGTCCGGTCTGCCGAAGAGAATCTTGGTCTCGACCCGGTCAACAGGCAGCCGGCCGGCCGCGGCTACCAACATGTCCTCAGCTTCGGCCCGTCGCTCCGCCCCGCTAGGGCTTCGCAACGAGTCGTAGTCGAGGACCTTGACAATGGTCACCGTTGAGACGCAACCGCCAAACAGACGAAGAGCCGTCTGCAGCGCATCAACGGCCTCAGGAGAGCCGTCCAAACCTGCGAGCAGATCGAATCTGCCTCCGTGGGGCTCACCGTCCTCCAGCTGGTGTCCAGTCGAATGGAATCTCGCCCGTTCTACAGCCAATGGCACCACCAACGGCCCCAGGACAACACCCAACACGAGCCATTCGTGGAAGTCATGACCGCGACGGCGCATGACGAATGCCACAACCAAGCCGATGATCGCCCAGGTTGCAGCGACAGTCAGCAGGAATCTGGTAGTGCTGATCTCGGCCTCCTAGAACCGATCTAGTGTTGATTAAGCCAGCGGATGTTGCACCGGGTAAGGGCCGAAAGTCATCATCAGCCGTCGCCCTCGGCCCTTCCCAACGAGGTGATGAATGCCACACCTGGCGTCACGCCAGGGGTTCATCGGCTCGGCCACTCCTCGGTTTCTTCCGGCCCCTAGAGGACGTGGATCACACTGCGCCGAGTTGGCTATCGGCTCAATCCTCATCCTCCTCGCGATGCTCGGCCTCATCCCGTCCCAGGCCGGCACCGTCACCGGTCAGGCTCTCGTGTCCGGGCGAGCCTTCCTTGAGCACAGTCGCCGGCAGGATGGCGTCGGGATCCTCGAACACCTCGATGCCCTGGGCCGCCTCACGCGCCTGCTCCAGCGAAGCACCGCTCTTGGGAGCTTCCAGCAGCTCGCTTCCCTGGGCATCTTCCCGGGCACGCTCCAGCAAGGGGTCGGGTTGACCTGCCTCAGTCGCGACGGCAGGTGGGCGACGACGCGCGACATTCACTCTCTTCGACATGCTCCAATCCTCTTCTGCCCGCACCCTGAGCGGTAGAGGACGAGGTCCCAACCTGGACCCAGCGCCCCCCGGTCGGTGAAGAACGAATACACCTCCTGTGTGATCCTGTCTACGTGTGGCCGACTCGGGTAGGGGAGAAGGACCCCTGACCAGTGTTTCGGTCCCCATCACATGACTTTCTCCCCTGGTGTCCCCGCTGACACGCCGGTAATGAAATGGAGTGACAAAGGAGATGATGAGTTGTCAGCAGAACGGGTCCGTACCTACTTGATGGAGCATGGTGTCAGCTACCAGACGCACACGCATCCAGCGGCCTACACCACCAGCGAAGTGGCCGAGGCCGGGCATGTCTCCGGCGAGGAGATGGCGAAGGCGGTCATGCTTATGGCCGACGATCGGCTGGTGATGGCTGTCATTCCCGGAGACAAGATGGTCGATCTGGAGAACGCCGGGGAGGCCCTGGGCACTGAGAACGTGCGTCTCGCCGAGGAGGACGAGTTCGCGTCGTCCTTCCCGGACTGCGAAACGGGGGCGGAGCCTCCTTTTGGCGCCCTCTATGACGTCCCGACACTGGTCGATGAACGTTTGGACAGCACACGGATCACCTTCAACGCGGGAACACACACGGAGACCATCACCATGACGCTTGGCGACTACTTGGAGTTGACCAAGCCGAAGCGGTCAAATCTGGGACGCTAGCTGACGGCGCCCAGATTCAGCCGAGGATGCTCCTGCTAGACGGTTCAGAAGGCGAAGGTGGGGGCCAGATTCTCAGGACCGCCCTGGCCTGCTCGCTTCTCACCGGTGTGCCGTTTTCCATCGAGAAGATCAGGGCGGCTCGTCGCAGACCCGGCCTGCTGCCCCAACACCTCGCCGCGGTGAGAGCGGCGGAAGAGGTCGCTAGCGCCGAGACGGAAGGAGCCTTCCTCGGTTCGGAGACCCTGACATTCGATCCGGGCGAGGTTCGGACCGGTGAGTACCACTTCGACATCGGAACCGCCGGAAGCACGGGGCTCGTTCTGCAGACCGTACTGGTCCCGGTGCTCAGCGCTGATGGGGAGTCCCAGCTCGTAATCGAGGGCGGAACGCACAACGAGGGAGCACCTCCGTTCGAATTCATCGACTTCAGCTTCGCCCCCCTATTGCGTCGGATGGGCGCCGAACTGACCCTGTACATGGAAAGGCCCGGGTTCTACCCCGTCGGTGGCGGTCGACTTCGGGTCCGGGTCGGGAACGCGACCTGGAGGCCTCTCGACTTGCTCGAGCGGGGAGCGATCCGCGCTGTCTGGGCCCGTGCGCTGGTGTCCCGTCTTCCCCTTTCGATCGCACAACGGGAGCTGGCCGTGGTCGAGGAGGGGTTGGACTGGCCCGAGGAGTGCCTGACAGCCTCGGTGATAGACGCCGACGGGCCGGGCAATGCTCTCGTCTTGGTTGTGGAGAGCGAACAGGTCACCGAAGTGGTGACCGGATTTGGCAGAAGGGGACTGCCTGCCGAAGAGGTCGCCTCTCGGGCAGTGGCGAAGACACGCCGCTATTTGGACTCCGGCGTAGCGGTAGGGGTGCATCTGGCCGACCAGCTTCTAGTTCCCTTGACGCAGTCCAGAGGCGGATCCTTCCTCACCTTGGAGCCCTCTGGTCATTTCACCACCAACGCCGGTGTAATCGGCCGATTCTTCGACCTGAACATCACCACCCGCCCTATTGGCGAAAACGTGGTCATCGATTGTCGGGTGGAGTAATTGGGGCTCCTCCATCGCGATTGGGTATGTCTGGTGTGACCTGTCCAAGAAGCGAGGCCTCAACTAAGACCGGCCCTGACCGACAAGACGCGACATACATGGCCGCTCCGATGGTGACCAATGACCCTTCCGCTCGCAGGGATTCCATGGATACGTTTGAGAGGCTGGGTTTCAGCTTCGAGGGAGATGCAGAGTGGTCGGCGTTTTGGAAGAGGCCTTGGACAGGCTTTCGAAGGTCGAGAGTCCCTCGGCGTCGGTCTTGTCGGTGTATCTCGCCCTTCATCCCGACCGGACAGAGTGGCCATCGATACGACCTCGCCTCCGGAATCTGATGGATCCCGTAGACAAGCTTGCGGCATCCGGGGATCTCGACCACGACTCTTCGATGGCTCTTCGCGCCGCCACAGAACAGGTGTTGGCCATGGCTGGGGCGTTGGAGCGCCTGCCCTACCCGGGCGTGGCAGTTTTCATCTGTGATGAGCTCGGGCTCAGGGAGCGGTTGACCCTGCCACGACGGGTCTGGGACTGCGCGGTGGTGGGCCCGGCACCCTATCTCCGGCCTCTCCGGGCGGTCCTCGACGAGTTTCGGAAGATCGCCGTCGTGGTCCTCGACTCGCGCCGGGCAGAGATCTTCTCCTACGAGATGGGCGAGATCCTCGACCGTCAGATCATCGAAGCCGAGGAGCTCCGCAAGACCAACCTCGCTGGATGGTACGGGCTGGAAGAGTTCCGTCATCGCCAGCACGGTGAGGAGGTGCGAAACCACCTGTTCCGGGAGGTAGCCGGTCAGGTCGGGCGGATGCGACGGGAAGGAGACATCGATCTGGTGCTGGTGGGCGGCCATCACGACACCACACAAGCACTGTTGGCTTATCTCGAGCCAAGAGTCCAGGAGCTCACCAAGACCTTCGTCACCGATCTGCACACACTCAACCCCGCGGCCCTGACTAAGCGTGTCACCGAGCTGGAGGAGTCCTACGAGCGACGGGAGGAGTCGCGGGAGGTCGATGAAGTCTATTCGCTGGCCGGGGAGGGTGACCTGGGTGTCATAGGCGTCGATCGTGTCTTCGAAGCCGCCAGCCGCCACGCCATCTCACGTCTCCTGATCCACGACGGAGCCATTATGGAAGGATCTGTCTGCACCAGTTGTGGGGCACTGTCCCGGCCGACAGGTACCTGCCTGCGGTGCGGGGCGGAAACCCGGTTCTTGCCTGAGGCTTTCGAAGCGCTATCCCGTGCCGTTATCGAAGCAGGAGGATCTGTCGAGCATGTGATGACCGAGACCCGGCTCGCCGATGATCTGGTCGCTGCGCGACTGCGTTTCGTTCCCTGGTAGCAGTCGAAGATGACTGACAGTCGGGGCAACGGGCCCTGGCGGCCGCCCACCCATACTCGTATACAGGCATATAGAACCTGAAGGAAGGCTGTCAATGCCAAAGCGATTCAAACGTCGAAACAGAGGCCCCGACCGACACAGGCAAGATCGAAATACAGGCAATCAGCGGGTACCGACCCAGGAGTTGATCACCGTCATCGCCCACGGGGACGTCTCCGAAGAGGAAATCGAGTATGCCCGCGATCGTGTCCGCACCGTGTTGGCCAAGATCGGTGAGCCGGTGCTCCTTGCTCGAGTCAAGCTCACCTTTGCTTCGGACCCGGCCCGGGCCCGGCCCGCCATTGCACAGGCCTTGCTCGACGTCGACGGAGACCTCGTCAGAGCCCACGTCGCCGCTGAGACTGCACACGTAGCTACCGACCTCCTGCAACGACGCCTGCGCGACAAGTTGGACCATCGCTCGCAACGGCGAAGAGCCCTCCGCAAGCGTCGGGGCGTCCCCGCACCCGGTGAGTGGCGGCACGGGGATCTGCCCACCAGCAGACCCGACTACTACAACCGTCCCCTGGCCGAACGGCAGCTGGTCCGCAGAAAGACCTACGCCATCGACGAGCTGACCCCCGACGAGGCCGTATTCGAGATGGAGCAACTCGACTACGAGTTCCATCTCTTCAGAGACCTCACCAGCAGCCAGGATGCCCTCATCGAGCGAGATGAAGAAGCCAGCTACCGCCTCACGCTGCTCCATGCCACCGATGCGGAACTCGGTCCGACGGACGCCAGGGTGGTGTTGTCCCCGCATCCGGTGCCGGCCCTCAGCGTCGAAGAGGCGATCAACCGGCTCGAAGCCACCGGCCAGCGGTTCCTCTTCTACGCCAGTACGACCGACCACCGGGGCAACGTCGTCTACCGCCGCTATGACGGCCACTACGGCCTGATCGCTCCGGTGTGACCTCGAAGCGCCCGCTTCACCTCTCTTGATGCAGTCTTCCGCTGCCTCTTGCGGACTTAGGCCGCCGGCGCAACGCCGGTCGAACCCGCTGAGCTACCACTCGGCCGTGGGCCAACTCCAGCTCTACGACAATGCTCCGACCCCCTACTCTCAACTCCACGGCGACTACATCGTCCCGGCCACCGAGCACCCTCGCCTGAGGCGACAGCCCCGAGAATCTTGTTCTCAAGTGCTCGATGATGGCGTCACGACCGACCACACGCTTTCGCCCTTCACGGAGGACGGCCTCAGGGGCATACAGCAGCCGAAGAGTCGACAGGTCGCCGAGGTCGACCAGGCGGGCCCATTCCTCGGCAAGCTCTGTCGGCCTGCCCTCGTATGCGGGGTCGACGCCCGGTCGGTCGTCTGTCAGCGGGTGATGGCCTTTCTCATCTGGATGATGGGCCCCGGCCAGGTCTCCGAAGCGATGCTGGCGAGGCGAGACACGTGTCCCCCGTCGGAGGGTCACGTTCACCGCCCACCTCACTCCATCACGACGCGAAACATCGAAATGCACCGGAGTGTTCGGGACGCAAGCCGCCGTCTCGATGTCCGGGCTCCTCACCGGATACTCACGGCCATCACGACGAATCAGCCCTTCTCCGGTCTGATCATCAAACCAGACGAGCCTGCCTTTGGGCATGACATGATCGTCCTTTTCTCCGACGAGTAGCAGTAGAGGAGAACGTCCCAACCATGTCGGTGGCTCACGCCGCGGCCACGACCCAGTGCCCGAGGCTCGCCGGCACAGCCGGCTCGATCACCACACCGTCCCCTCCGCATGAGGGACAGGATTCGAGGCGGTCCCCGGTGTACTCGTGACCGCAGTCCCCGCATTGCAGAAGATCCAAAGCCTGCTCCCAGACGCATGAGCGCCCGCCAATGGGGTGTCTTCGGTCAGCGCTTCCCAAGCCCGCTTCGCATCTTCCCGGCCGACCCCTGGCCCCAGGGCGATTTCGACCTCCCCGACGGACTCGCCGTCCGCCAGGCTCTGCAGGGTCTCCACGACCTCAGCCATCAGCTCCTGTTCGTGCATATTCTTCTTGGCGACCTCTGTCCTCATCATCATTCGCAGAGCCAGGATGGGTAGGGCATTTCGGCCCAAGGAGACACCATGTCGACGAAACGTCTCCATGGCTCGAGCCGTGAGCGCTGCGCCCGATCGAGCCCGCCGCGATCATCGTCGCATCGCCAGATCGTCAAGCGGCCGACGGTTATGCAGCCGCTCGATCCCGTCGGCTAGGAGCGAAGCGATCGACACGACTTCGAGTGGCACGTCGGGTATGGGCCGAGCAGCCACGCTGTCGGTCACCAGGACATGCTGGATAGTCGGGAATATGGGACCTTCACTTTCCGTGGAGACCAGCAAACCGTGGGTGGCGGCCACCACCAAGTCGGGAAGTGCCCCCCTCTCCAAGACCGCGCCGGCAGCGGCGCGGATGGTGGCTCCAGTGCTGATCATGTCGTCGACGATGACCACGTGCCTTCCCACCACATCCCCGACGACTTCTTCGACGCTCACCTCTGTGCCCGAGTGGCGGGTCTTGCGCACGATGACCACCGTCCTGCCGAGCGCGGATCCGTAGTGCTCGGCGAGCTTCACCGCACCGAGGTCGGGTGCAACGATCACGGTGTCCTCACCGATGTGCTTTTCCAGAGCCCTGGCGAGAACCGGAACCGCGGTGAGCAACTCGACCGGCACATCGAACAGCGTTTCAACCGCAGGAGTGTGCGGGTCGACGACCACAACGCGATCCGCCCCACTCGTGGTGATGGCCCGGGCGAAGACCTGAGAAGCTACGGACTGACCTGGAGCGGTTCTCCGATCCTGCCGCGCATATCCGAGATATGGGATTACCGCGGTGATCCTCCCAGCACTCTCCCGGCGACATGCGTCGATCAACAGCAACAACTCGACCATGTGATCGTTCACCGGAGGCCCGGTCGGCTGGACGATGTACACATCCCCGTCATTCAAGGGACCCACCTTCACCTGAAGCTCCCCGTCAGGAAACCGCTCGACCTCACAGACGGTGGGCACCACGCCCAGGATCTCCCCGATTTCCTGACCCAACTGTGGGTGAGCCGACCCGGACAGCAAGGAGAGCGTCATGAGGACACGGTTGTGTCTCGACTCTCGAGGATCCGGGCCACTTCATCACGTTCCGGCCAGGGAATGACCCCACCGGCCTGATCCCTCACCCCGGCCCCCTTCCGAACCGACCCGATGACGGCTGCGATATGCCCTCTCTTGGCGATTTGGTCTACGGCATGATCCACCAAATCCTGCGGAAAGGTCGCCAACAATGCACCGGAAGCCAGTGTTGCCCAAGGATCAGCCCCGACTGCCTCGCATACGGCGAGTCCGGGCTCGAACCAGAGGATCGACCTGGTGTCGATGGTCAGGCCGACGCATGCGGCCCGGCTCGTCTCATGAAGACCGGCGGCAACTCCACCTTCGGTCGGATCGTGCATGGCCGTCGCTCCCAGCTCGGCGGCGAGGAGAGCCGGCTCGACCACGCTGAGCCCGGGGGCGTTCGCTGCGTTGGCGGCTGCCTCCAGCAATCTCGCCGGCAGGCTCCCGAGGGCTGCTTCGGCTTCGACTGCCAGCACTGCCGCTCCCTCCACCGGGACCCGACCGACCTGCACCAGAACATCACCCGGTTTGGCCCCTCCCGTGGAGACGAAAAGCCCCTGCTCGCTGATCCCCATCATCTGGCCGACCAGCACCGGTTGGCTGACCGCCTCGGTGATCTCTGTATGACCGCCGACCAGGACTGCCCCCACCTCCTCCAGGCCCTCTCCAATGCTTGCAAAGATTCCTCGGACGTCTTCGCGGCTCGTGCCCGACGGCAGCAGGATCACAGCTAGAAACCAGCGCGGTCTGACACCTATCACCGCAACATCGTTGGCATTGATGATGACCCCGAACCTGCCGATGGCATGGGTGGTGAGTGTGATCGGATCGGTTGCTGCGACGAGCACACCCTCTGGGATCGAGATCGCGCAGGCATCCTCGCCGATGGCCGGACCGAGGATCAGCTCAGGAGGGGCATCCGGCAGGTCGGCGAGCAGCGTCGCCAGCAGGTCGGCGGGGAGCTTTCCCGGAAGGAGCCGGGAGGATGGAGAAGGCATCCTCTTCTCAGCGGGGTCCTCAGTCTCTGTCGAGCTCAGACCAATCCTCCCACTCCGGGAGCTCGGAGCGCTCCGGGACTTCCACGACCAAGTCTTCGGAGTCGGGAAGCTCATCGATGTAGTCGATCCGTTGGATCAGATGCTCCTCGTTGTCGCTCGTCTCGAAGGTCATGTAGCCGAAGGGATCGAAACGGTCCGCCTCCCGGTCGAAGATCCACACCGCCACGATCGGGTCCGACCCGGATTCGCCTCGGGTCACCAAGAGTGTGGGGTATCTCAGGAACAGGCCGTTGAAGCCGTCGACGACACCGTCCCGAGACGACCCGCCCAGAAAACCGGCCTCAGCGTCTGATGCCAGCAGCTCGCTCAACCCGTCCAGATCCCGACCGTTCAACATATCGACTAACTCATCAAGGATATTGTCCAGCTCCGCGTTGTCGATCCGTCGGGTCTGGTCATCCGAGAAGAAGCCGGACGACGAGTGATTGGCTTCGGCCTCGCCTCGAACGTCGATCCCATCAGATTCGAAGCCTATGACAGGCTCCTCTTCCGTGGCCCTTGGGGACTCTTCATCCGGTATGTCGAAATCTGGTCGGTACATCGATCACTCCATCTGCATCTTCCGGTGCATCAACCGTGACTCCTAGAGGCAAAGGTCCTCACGGCCCGGCGCGCCAAGGCCAACTCGGACCATTCGGTCACGTTTGGGACCTTTAGTCCTAGGCGGTTCCCACACGTCTCTCCAGCCAGGGCCTGGGACTCTCATGAGACTGATCACCAGTCCTCGAAAGCACGTTCTGGCAACAGCGCAACCCATCGTCTGGTGTCCGTTCACACGATCATTTGGATTGCGGGACCCTCGGCGACGCTTCATCGGCGCCAACGACGCGGCTCGAACAGGGCGCCGTCGTGCCCGAAGGTTCCAAACGGTGGTCTCTCTCCTCGGTCCATCGCCTTGACGGTGGGGCGTCCAATATGGGCGAGGACCAGACGACTGACCTGTCGTTCCCTTGCCTCTCGACTCACCGCAAGGGCGGCCGCGTGACCGCCGACGCCACCTCTGAAGTGAATCGCTCGATCCCAACCCGCGGCGTCGGCGAACATTAGATCGCTGTGGCCGGCCCACACCGGGAAGACAAGAAACTCCGGGGCCCAGACGATATGACGCTCCTCGGCGCGAATCGAGTAGCCAAAGGTGGGATGAGACGTGTGGATCACGGGCATCGGGTCCAGTGTCAAACCTCGAGAGGAGAATCGTTCGACACCCGCTTCCACTCCCCTCTCCTTGGCCAGCTTCCGAATCTGTCTGATCAGCTCGGCGCGCTCGTCGGTCACGAGCCACCCGTCGATCGCATCGGGAAACGAGCTCGGATCACCACCACCGTCGAGGACCACCTTCACGCCGTCGTACTCGACCAGGAGCCCAGCGGGAGCGAACCGGGGTGACGCCATCGCACCGACTCCGGTGAGAGTCAGTCTGAACGCCATCTCACGCCGCGCAACCCGACGCGGCCCCTTGAGGAGGAATGGCGTTTTGCCGGATCTTCGAGCGCCGGCTCCCGTAAGCACCCCGCCGCGACGTGGATCGGTACAAGAGCGCACGACATGTTTGGGCGGGGCGCTGGCGACTGCGATAGATGTCCGCTCCGGATCTCAGTCCAGTGTCGTGGTACCCAAGGAGAAAGGGACGCCCGGTGGCATCCCATCCTTCGACGTCACTTGAGGGCACGGAGACGGCCATCCCCGACGTCCACGAACTTGGTCCCGAAAGACCGGCTGGCGTGGGTGAGAGTCCGTGCCAGCCAGGCGACATCTTCGCGTTCGGCCAGCTGCAGACGGAAGCGACGGAGACGCATGGGGATCATCTCCAGCTCTTTGAGTCCTGCATGAGTGAGGGTCGCCAGATAGAGGACGCCTAGATCGGGTCGGAACTCGTCGTGGCCGACGATGCCCTCGTAGTCGTTGATCAGATCGCCGCAGCCGTAGAGGATGAGCCGGTTGTGGTAGATCTCGATGCCGATGGGATGGTGGGAGGAGTGGCCGTGGACGATGTCCACACCTGCTTCGTCGATGAGCGCATGGGCGAAGCGTATATGTCCCGGGAGGATCGCATAGCCCCAGTTGGGTCCCCAGTGGATGGAGACGACCGCCATGTCTCCGAGTTGCCTGACCTCGTCGAAGGCGGCGTTGATCTCGTCGACGGAATCTCCAGCCAGTGAGCGGACCAGCCAGACTCCTGCACGGTCGGCGGCAGCGGACCAGTGGGCGGGGATCCCGCTCGACTCCGTGCCGACTGCCACCACGATCACCCGCGATCCGGAGTGGGTCTCGATCACCGCGGGTCGTCGCGACTCACGGGCATCGGCACCCGCC
This sequence comes from Acidimicrobiia bacterium, assembly GCA_035462175.1. GTDB lineage: Bacteria > Actinomycetota > Acidimicrobiia > Spongiisociales > ZC4RG35 > JARDZU01. Next base: position 33,295 of record DATHUP010000078.1, read on the forward strand.
CCGGCGGTGATGATCCCGGCGTCGTGTAGCGAGTCCAGCGTCTGAGCAAGACCAGCGTAGGACCAGTCAAGGATGTGGTTGTTGGCCAGGACGCAGCAGTCGATGCCGGCGGCCTCGAACACGTCGACGTTTCCGGGGTGCATCCTGTAGTGGATTCCTTTGGCGGGCCAGGGCTCACCGCGGTCGGTCACCGCGGTCTCCAGGTTGATGATGCGGGCGTCGACCCCGACCTCGTCGAGCAAAGCCAGCGCATCTCCCCAGACATACTCGGGCTTCACTCCTCGGGGTATCGCCCCGTGGCGCCGGTCTGCGATCTCGACGTATCGGATGGCCGACTTCACCCACGACTCGTACAGCGCCGGGTCACCGGGTTTCGCCTGGATCTGGTCGATCCCACGACCGGTCATCACGTCGCCAGACAGGAGTATGCGCAGAGGCTCGCCGGTCATGCTCGGGGACGGCCGGTGCCTGCCTCCTGGAAATGTCGGGCGAACCATTGTCTCGCCAGTGTGGCCACATGGTCGAGTGCGCCCGGCTCCTCGAAGAGGTGGGTGGCGCCAGGGACGATCTCGAGGCTGGTCTCGCATCTCATCTGGGCCTGTGCCTCCCGGTGGAGGTCGAGTACGACGGTATCGAGGCTCCCAACGATGAAAAGCGTCGGTGCCACCACGTCTGAGATGCGCGGTCCGGTGAGGTCGGGTCGCCCGCCCCGCGACACCACAGAGGCGATGTACGTTCCCAGATCTGCAGCGGCGCGGAGGGCCGCGGCCGCACCAGTGGAGGCTCCGAAGTAGCCGATGGATTGCGACGGCCATTCCTCGAATCGGGTGAGCCAACCGGTGACATCGATCAGCCGACTGGCGAGAAGCTCGATGTCGAAGACGTTGGCCCGGTCCAGCTCTTCGGTGGGAGTGAGCAGGTCGAAGAGCAGAGTTCCCAGACGGGCCTGGTTGAGTGCCTGAGCCACATAGCGGTTCCGTGGGCTGTGGCGACTGCTACCGGAACCGTGCACGAAGATGACGGTGCCTGTCGAGTCGGGGGGAAGACTCAGTCGTCCTTCGAGGGTGACCTCACCAGCCGCGATAGAAACGTCTCCGTCAAACCCGTCCACCCGTCTTTCCGGGGGGTCGGCCGTCTCCGAGCCGACCGAAGCCTGGGTCACTCGTTCCAGCAGGGACGTGACCTCGTCGTCTGTCGTCTGGTTGAAGTCGTAATAGAACTGGCCGATGGCGTAGAACGAAAGCGGCTGTTCGACGATGACGACCTCGTCGGCGTCTCCTGCGAGTCGGTCCGCAGCGTCCGTGGGAGCCACCGGGGCGGCGACCACGACCCGGGCGGCACCAAGACCACGGGCGACCCGACAGGCAGCCTTGATGGTGGAGCCGGTGGCGATGCCGTCGTCGACAATCACAGCCACCTTCCCGTCCAACGGCACCCGTGACCGGCCCCTGCGGAACAGCTCCGCCCTCCGCCACAACTCGGCGCGTTCTCGCCGCTCCACTGATTCCAGCTCATGGTCAGAGACACCCGCCATGGACACGATCCTGGAGTCGAGGATGCGAACTCCTTCCTCACCGATGGCGCCCATGGCCAGCTCCGGCTGATAGGGGACTCCCAGCTTGCGGACCACGATCACGTCGAGCGGAGCATTGAGACGGGCGGCCACCTCGTACGCGACCGGGACACCTCCCCGGGGGAGGCCCAAGACCACCACGTCATCCCGATTCTCCAGATGGGTCAGATGTTCTGCCAGACGACGACCGGCCTCTACGCGATCACTGAACATGAGACACCTCCTCTCTCCAGTTTCGCCAACGAGGACCGTGACACCTAGAGGCACAAGTCCTGAGAGGAGGAGAAACACGTCTAGCCATGTCCGTCACCTTCGGTTCCGGCTTCCGATGCATGCGCGGTGGAGTGCAGGAGGTCTCTGAGCAGGGTGGCGTTGGAGGGCGCTACGGCGCCAACAAGACCCGCGGCTAGTCCGCCGACTGCCAGATGGACGAGCCATTCCCTCTCGATCATGTTCCTTCTGGAACGGTCGTCAATGCCTGCCGCAACTCGATCGCTGCGGCAGCCCTTCCTTGAGGGTGTGTTCTTATCCACAACCCGGACACGAAAACATCGGCGCCGACGCGTCTTGCCCTGGCGATCGTCGTAGGGTTCAGTCCACCGTCGACTTCGATCGGAATACCGATCCCTCGGCGATCGAGGAGACTGCGCGCCTCACTGATCTTGGCTTCGACTTCGTGTCGATATGTCTGACCGGCCTCACCGGGCTCCACGGTCATGATCAGCAGTTGGTCGATCTCTGAGATCCATGGCTCTGATACGCGGGTCGGCGTAGCGGGACTCAGCGCGACACCGGCCCTGGCCCCAAGCCCTCTGATCGTGGACACATCGGATAGGACGTCATGGGACGCCTCAGCGTGAATGATGATCATTCGGCAACCGGATTCGGCCATCGGCCGGATATGTCGACTGGGATGCGTCACCATGAGATGAGCTTCGAACGGCAGATCCGCGACTTGCCGACACGCCCCGACCACGGCGGCACCAAAGGAGATGTCGGGCACAAAGGACCCGTCCATTATGTCCCATTGGATGCCATCGACCCCGGCCTCGGCGAGGGTCGACACCTCATCGCCGAGATGTGCGTAGTCGGCCCCCAGCACGGACGCGAGGATTCTCGGCTCTCTCAGCCCTCGCCGCCTTCCCTGGTCATGAGGCGGTGGCGCGCAGCATCCAGGCCGTCTTCTCGTGGACTTGCAGTCGCTCGGTGGCCAGGTCGGCGGTGGCGACATCTCCGCCCGCTTCGGCCATCTTCACCACGTCGCGGGCGGTGCGAATCACCGCTTCATGTCCCTCCACCAGACGGCGAACCATGTCGAGCGCCTCCGGCGTGCCTCCTCCTCAGGGATGGTGGTGAGCTTGGCGAACCCGCTGTAGCTACCCGGGGCGGGGTAGCCGAGGGCTCGGATCCGCTCTGCGCTCTGGTCGACCGCGTCGCGTAGCTCCATGTACTCCTCTTCGAACATGAGATGAAGACTGCGGAACATCGGCCCGGTGACATTCCAGTGATAGCCAGGGGGGCAGGTCGTGCCTTTCGACCCTGTTCCCATCCGGGTGGCGTTCGTAGGGTTAGTAGAAAGGAGGTGAATGATGGGTTGTTGTGGGCAATGGCATCACGGGCCCTGGTGTGGCGCGCCGCCCTGGTGGTACGAGCAGACTCCGATCGGGCCACCGATGACACGAAGGCGACGTGGCCGCGAGGATTTGGAGGATTACCTGGATTATCTGGAAGAGGAGCTGAAGCGGGTACGGGAGGAGATGAAGGAGGCTGAAGCCACCCGGTAAGAAGTTCCCCCGCCACGAGGTCGCACATGGGTCCTGATACGAGCAGCGCCGCCGAGTCCGGCGCAACCACCGCCCCACCGGCGAGGGAGGCGGAAGTCCCGGAGATCCGGCGTCTTAGCAACGTCCTCTGGGAGATCCCCACACACGGTGGGATGCGGGTCCCGGGGTGGGTCTTCGCCTCGGAGGAGCTGTTGGTGAAGGCCGAGGAGGATCGGGCGGTGCTCCAGGTGGAGAATGTGGCTCATCTTCCCGGCATCGTGCGGGCGTCGATGGCCATGCCCGACATCCATTGGGGTTACGGCTTTCCCATCGGCGGAGTGGCCGCCACCGACGTAGAGGATGGAGGTGTCGTCTCGCCGGGTGGGGTCGGCTTCGACATCTGCTGTGGGGTCCGTCTCCTCAGCACAAGTTTCACGTTGGCGGACTTCGAGGAGCACCGGGAGGAGATCATGGCGCAGCTGGCCAGTCGTATTCCCCGGGGTCTGGGGAAGGGGGCCATCGCTGGACGAGAACTGCTCGGAGAGGTGCTGGAACGGGGGGTCCCTGCCGTCTTGGACGCCGGCTATGGAACCGAGGCGGATCTAGAGCGTTGCGAGGAGCGAGGCACGTCGGCCGGGGCCGATCCGGGGCGAATCTCGTTGCGGGCCCGGGAACGGGGCCAGGGTCAGCTGGGATCCCTGGGGGCGGGCAACCACTTTTTGGAAGTGCAGGTGGTGGACCGGGTGGAGGATCCCGATGCGGCCCGGATCTTCGGGTTGGCCGAAGGGATGATCACGGTGATGATCCACTGTGGAAGCCGGGGGCTAGGGCATCAGACCTGTCAGGAGCAGGTGAAGCTGATGGGTCCGGCTATGGCCGGATACGGGATCGAGGTGCCGGACCGTCAGCTGGCCTGCGTCCCGGTGCGATCCTCCGAAGGCGAAGTCTATCTGGGGGCCATGGCGGCCGCGGCCAACTTCGCCTGGTCCAACCGTCACGTCCTAGCCCACGAGACCCGACGCTCCTTCGCAGACGCATTGGGCATCTCAGCCGAGGAGACCGGGATGGACTTGGTCTACGACGTGGCCCACAACCTGGCCAAACTTGAACGGCACCAGGTCGACGGGGAAGACCGTCTCCTCTGTGTGCACCGCAAGGGGGCCACCCGTGCCTTTGGGCCCGGCCATCCCGACCTACCCGACGAGCTAAAGACGGTGGGCCAACCCGTCTTTCTCCCCGGTTCGATGGGAACCGCCTCCTGGGTGTTGCGAGGAGTTCCCGACAACCCCGCCTTCGATACCGCCGCACATGGTGCGGGCCGGATGATGAGCCGCCACGCCGCCCTCAAGATCCGCCACGGCGGAGAGGTCAAAGACGAACTAGAGGCCAGAGGCATCTCGGTGCGCCCCGGGTCGATCCGTCTCCTCGCCGAGGAGGCGGACTACGCCTACAAGGACGTCAGCGAGGTGGCCCGCGTGTGTGAGACGGCCGGCCTGGCTGGTCTGGTGGCCCGCCTCCGCCCGGTGGGGGTGGTGAAAGGATGAGCACCCCCTTCCCCGTCGGTGGCGGAGAAAGGCGGTGCCGGGTTCGAAGGCATCACCATGCTCCTCTGCGAGAACCCCTTGAGCCCACTGCCGCAGGCGGTGGATGCGGCCGCCGCCGTTCTGCCTCGATCCAACCACTACACCGAACCCCACTCTGCGCCGTTGCGGGCGGCCCTCGGCGAACTTCTGGACGTTCCCGAAGGGCTGATCCACATCAACTCCGGATCGGAGCTGATCCTCCGCCAGCTCTTCGCCCGGCTCGGT
>DATHUP010000079.1:0-60603 GCA_035462175.1 Acidimicrobiia bacterium
GATGGGACCGCCAACCTCTCCGGCTTTCAGCTCCCGGCTGAACTGAGCCAGGCTGCAGCGCGACGGATCAACCGGATCGCCCATGATCTGAAACGATCGGGAGACTCCAGGACCATCGATCAGATCCGAGCCGACATCTTCATGGACCTGCTCAACGGAAACAGTCTGAGCAGCGGAGGCGAGCGGGCGGTGGTCGACATCCAGGTCGAACTTACCACCCTCCTCGAATGGGACGACAAGCCGGGAGAGCTGCCCGGGTGGGGGCCGGTCATCTCCGACATCGCGCCGTCAGGTCGTCGAAGAACAGTCCGAGTCTGAATGGCGGTACAACATCACCGACGGCAACGGCACCGTGGTATCCAACGGGACCACGAGAAGACGACCCGGCACCAAGCTGAAACGACAGGTGCAAGCCAACACACCGGTCTGTGTCTTCCCCGGCTCTCGCATCCCCTCCCTCAACTGCGACCTCGACCACAACCAGCCCTGGGCGCAACACGGACCCACCAGCAAAGACAATCTCGGACCGCTCTGCCGCCATCATCATGTCATCCGACATCACGGCTGGACCATCCACCAGCTCCAACCCGGCAGCTACCAGCTGACCAGCCCACTCGGCCACAACTACACCAGCCAACCCCGGGCACCGTGATCGCCCTCGGGTAGTTTCTTATCACTGGAACCGACTGGAGATCCCCATGTGCTACAACGCCGATGCCAGCCCGCCGATCGAGCCCATTGATGGTGGATCCAGTGGCCATGAGGACTTGACCCTGACCGCGGCCGACGCCAACCAATTCGCCGCTTTTGCCGCGTCGAGCGCCGCGAGCAAAGGCCCGGGAGTGGTCATCCTTCCCGACGTCCGTGGGCTGCATCACTTCTACGAGGAGCTGGCCCTTCGTTTCGCCGAGAACGGCTACGACGCGGTGGCGATCGACTACTTCGGGCGAACCGCCGGTGTGGGCAAACGCGACGACGAATTTCCCTACAAGGAGCATGTCCCCCTGACCACCCTGGAAGGCGTGACCGCCGACACTGCCGCCGCCGTCGCTTACCTCAGGAGGAGCGATCCCGATCGATCGGTGTTCACCCTCGGGTTCTGCTTCGGTGGCTCCAACTCATGGCATCAGGCGGCCGCCGGACATGGTCTGGCCGGGGCCATTGGCTTCTACGGCAACCCGCGAAGACCGCCGCTGGGGCCGATCGAAAGGGTCGACGACTACGAGTGCCCGATCCTGGCACTCATGGGTGGTGACGACCCGGGAATCCCCAACGAGCTGGTGGATGAGTTCCGCGCCGCCCTCGACGCGGCCGACGTGGAGAACGAGGTGGTGATCTACTCCGACGCCCCCCACTCCTTCTTCGATCGGCAGCAGGAGAAGTTCGCCGCCGAGTCGGCCGACGCCTGGCAGCGGGTCTTGGAGTTCGTCGCCGACCACGGCTGAGGATGGCTCAGCCAGGGATGTCCCTTTCTCCGAATCAGCTCGCCGGGGGGATGTTCTGGTTGAGGTGGAACAGGTTGGTCGGGTCGTATCGACGCTTCACTTCGCGAAGTCGCTCCCAGGTGGAGCCGGGATAGGCCTCCCGCACCCTCGCTTCGCCCTCCTCACTCAGGAAGTTGACATACACACCACCGGTGTCCCGCCTCAGCCGGGCGACAAGGCGATCAGCGCGTTGCTCGTGAAGCGAAGTCTCGGCGGGCTCGGAGAGCATCGCAGCGACGTTGGCCATGATCCGCCGATCCCGGTGGGCGTAAGCGGTTGAGTCACCAGGAACCGTCGCCACGGCGCCGCCCAGGACCCGGAGCTGGGCCACGGCCATGTCCGCCGTCGACCCGCCGACGTATTCGATGATCGCCTCGGCGCTCTCGTCGTCGAAGGTGTCGGTGAACATCGAACGGACGATCATCGCCGCCGGCACCGGTGCGTCTTCTCCCTCGCCCATCATCTCGTAGATACCCGGGTACCTCATCGGCGCCAGCGTGTCGAGGATGGGGTCGGCCAGGGCACGGAATGGGGAGAGGGCCTGCACACCGGCATCGGGGTCGCCCGCGTAGACCATGATCCCGAAGAGGACCGGCTTGCCGTGCTGCTCCACGGGGAGGAACGGCATGGGCGGCGCTTTCATGACGTTTGCGATCGCCGACAATTCCTTCGGCGCCGCGTCGGCGAGCTCGACGAAGGATCGAATCACCTCCGGCTCGGCGGGAAGCACCAGCATCCCCCCGTAGACCTCGTCGACTTCGGCCAGAAGGAACTTGAACCTGGTCACGACTCCGAAGTTTCCGCCACCGCCACGGATCGCCCAGAAGAGGTCTGGGTGGGACTCGGAGTCGACCTGGAGGACTCGTCCGTCCGCGGTCACGATCTCTGCAGCAAGGACGGAGTCGATGGTGAGCCCGTGTTTCCGGGCAAGGAAGCCGACCCCGCCACCGAGGGTGATCCCCCCGATCCCCACCGAGCCCGCGTCTCCGAAGCCGACGGCGAGCCCGTGATCCCCGAGTGCCTTGGTCAGCTCTGCGGCGGTCAGACCGGCCTGAGCCCAGGCGGTCCGCTCCTCCGCGTCGATATGGAAGCCCTTCATCCCGGAGAGATCGAGCACTATCCCGCCCTCGGAGACGCTGTGTGCGGCCAGGCTGTGCCCACCCCCGCGCACCGCCAACTCGGTCTCGGTGTCCCGGGCTATCGAGATGACGTAGGCCACCTCGTCCGCGTCGGCGGGGCGGATGATCACGGCGGGCCGACGGTCGGCGCCGTAATACAACGTCCGGGCTTCGTCGTAGCCTGGATCGTCGGGCGAGATCACCTCGCCCTTGATCACGTCTCGCATCCGGCTGACGGACAGACTCGCCGGCTCCGTGATTGGGTTGTGCATCTTGGTCTCCTGGTTCAGGTCTTTTGTGACTTAGACGGCTCGAAGTGGAAGAATTAATCGCTAGGCGAAGTCAGGTCATCGGGCAGAGGTCTTATTCCCCCTCCGACCCGAGGAGGATTGGCCGATTCTGGGCAGGTAGCTATGACCGAAACCACCACAACGGAGCGGGGCACGGCCGCGTCGGCCGAATTCGAGCAGTATCGCCACGAGCTGACCGCCTACGCCTACCGGATGCTCGGATCGACGTTCGAAGCCGAGGATGCGGTCCAGGAGACCCTGGTTCGAGCCTGGCGGGCGATCGACGGTTTCGAAGGGCGATCGGCCCTGCGCACCTGGCTCTATCGGATCGCCACCAACGTCTGTTTCGACATGTTGAAGGGAAGGCAACGTCGTGCCCGTCCCATGGACCTAGGCCCGGCGTCCACTGCCGACACGCCTCTGGCCCCTCCGCTGCCCGAGATCACCTGGATCGAGCCCGTGCCCGACCGTCTCCTTCTCTCCCCCGGTGTCGACCCGGCCGAGGCGGCGGTCACACGTGACTCGGTACGTTTGGCACTGATGACGGCGCTGCAGCGGCTTCCCGCCCGGCAGCGTGCGGTGCTGATCTTCCGTGAGGTCTTGCGTTGGCGGGCGGAGGAGGTGGCCGAGCTGCTCGAGACCACCGTGGCCTCGGTTAACAGTGCCCTACAGCGGGCCCGGGCCACCCTGGCGGAAAACCCGCCGTCCGACACCGACCCGTTCCAGCCCATGGACGAGGAGCAGCAGGCGCTACTCGCCCGGTACGTCGAAGCGTTCGAGCGGTATGACCTCGACTCGCTGGTCTCCCTGCTCCACGACGATGTCGTGCAGTCGATGCCACCCTACGAGCTGTGGCTGCGAGGCCCAGACGAGATTCGAGGCTGGTTCCTCGGGGCCGGCATCGGCTGCCGGGACTCCGTGGTCGTACCGGTCGAGCCGGCCAACGGGCTGCCCGCCTTCGGGCAGTACAAACCGGGGCCAGATGGCGGCTTTGTGCCCTGGTCCATCCAGGTGCTCGAGATCTCACACGGTCGGATCGCCGGGCTCAACTACTTCCTCGACACCACGAGATTGTTCCCCCTGTTCGGCCTGCCTCTCGTCTACCGGGGGTGAATCCCCGCACACCGGGAAGACCTCGGCCAGACCGCAGAGGTCGAGCAGTTCCTGGAGGCGTGGCGAGGCGTAGCGCAGGTGCACCGTCCATACCAGTCCCCCGGACGCCCGGAGCCGGGCCAGCGCTGCGATCGTGCCCAGGTCGGGCTCTCCGACCTTGCTCACGTCGCAAACCAAGTCACGGCAGTCCTTCTCCAGGTGCAGTCTCCTTTGGTCCTTGTTCTCCTCAGACCTCGCGGGAAGGGCCGAATCATCGGTCGGTTCGACGATTTTGTCGGCGGCGACACGTGAAATGATGTCAGTTCGGTCCCTGAAGAATCCTCGCCAACCTGCCGATAGAGGAAAGTGTCCGATTTAGACCCCACTGGCGGTCAGACAATCCTCGATCAGTTCACTACCACCTATCTCAGGTATCGGTGGGTCATCGGTGCAGGCATCGCCGGAGTGACCGGGAGCGTCATGGTTCTCGGCGCCGGGCAGCAATACGTTTGGGTTGTCACCGTGGCCGGCCTCTTCATCCTGGGCCATGCCTTCGCCACCGGGATGTGGCGGGTGAACGCTCCCTTGACGGCCTTGACGGTCGACATCTCCCTTGCCAACCTCTCCATGCTCGTCCTCGCCATCGCCGATCACGACGCCAGCGGGGCCCAACTCGGGCTGTTTCTCGCCTCGGTCCTGGTGGTGCTGCTTGCCGAAGGCTGGCGCCGTACCGTGCTACTCCTTTACTCATTCGCCTTTGCGATCGCGATCATGCTCGCCGCCGCGTCGTGGGATTTTCAGGCCATCATCGGGAGTGCGGCCGGCATGGTCTTCGTCGTCGGCATGGTCACCGGCGTGGTCTCCTCGATCAAACGTCGGCTCGCCGAGCTGGAGGCGGCCCGGGCGCAGACCATCGGTGTGGTCAGCCACGAGTTGCGCAATCATCTCACCGGGGTAATCGGGGTCACCGAGCTCATAACCGAACCGGGAGCCGGTCTCGAGCTCGAGGAGATCAAGGAACTGCTGGTCCTGGCCCACCACCAAGCGGTCGAGGCCGGCGATGTGATCGAGGACCTGCTCACGGCCAGTCGCGCCGAGCGAGGCGTTCTCGACGTTGCGCTGGAGCAGGTGGACCTCGGTGTGGAAGCGGACCTGGTGCTGCGCCGATTCGGTGTCGAGGGCAACTGCATTCCCCTGGAAACCCCCGAGGGCCCGGTTTGGGCCACGGCCGACCCGCACCGCTTCCGCCAGGTGCTGCGCAATCTCATCAGCAACGCCGACCGGTACGGAGGGACCAATGTGACCGTTTCGATCGTCTATGCGGGGCCGGTCGCCTCGGTCGTGGTCTCGGACGATGGGGACGGGGTGCACCCGGCCGACGAGGCTTCGATCTTCCTGGCTTACCACCGCTCGCGCGACCAGTCTCCTGCCCCGGGATCGACCGGGCTCGGGCTGTGGATTGCCCGAAATCTCACTCGCCAAATGGGCGGGGACCTCACCTATCAGCGCAGGGACGGGCTGACCATCTTCGAGGTGACGCTGCCCGGCGTCGACCCGCAGAAGACCGGGACGGGCACCGCGCCGGTGCCAGTCGCCCTGGCTTCATAGCTGGCCGGATCCCGATTCCAAGGACGCCAGAGAACTGGCATAGTCGGCATCCTGATATCGACTCAGCAAGAAGGCGTCGGCGAATTCGGGGAGCTCGGCTCCCACGACATGACGAGCCACCAGATCGCCGACGCCGGCGGCAGCCATGACCCCGAATCCCGACAGGCCCGAGGCGAGATAGAGGCCGGTGGGGCCGGCCGGGCCGAGGAGCGGGCGGTTCTCCACCGTCTTGGTGTAATAACCGCCATCGACCACAGCCTGGGGAAGACGGTCGGCGTACGCCCCCAACCCGGGGACCATCGTGGTCAGGCCACGCATCACCACCTCGGGATAGAGCGGGTCCTCGGGCAGTGGCCAGACCGGGTCCTGGACCCGGCCGTGATACTCCCACAACGCGAGCAGATACGGTGAGTCGGCGCCACCTTCCGGTCGACCATGACAGAAGACGGGCATTTCCCCGAGCAGGTCGGCCCGCCCTTGCTCGGCCAGGGCCATTCGCTCTTCCTCGGTCCACTCCAGATGTTGCGGATCGCTCCAGATGATCATCGGGGCGCGGCGCGGGACGACCTTGAGATGCTCGCGGAAGGCTACCTTCAGGTGGAGCTCGGAGAACAACGGCAGCTCCACCCCGGCCATCGCCGCCACCGGCGCCGACATCGGCCCGGCCGCCACGATCACCGTCTCCGTAGCGAGGGTGTCACCGCCGGCGAGGACCACGCCGCCGACGTCGTCGCCGACGACCTCGATCCCTGTCACTTCCTCGGTGATCAGCTCGAGCCCCCGTTCCCGGGCCCGCTCCAGCATCCAGGCGCCTAGCTGCTGGGCGCTGAACCACCCGGCTCTTCTCACGTGAATGGCACCGACGGCCCGGGGGGTGAGGTAGGGGAAATGCTCCAGCACCACCTCCGGCCCGACCAGGACATCGGCTCCCTCGGGCCCCCCTTGGAACCCTTCCCCCGGTGAGTCGCGATAGGGGATTGGCCCGGGATGGAGACGCACCGGTCCCGCGCCAAGGGTGGAGATGTGGCGGGCGTCTTCGACCATCTGCGCGAAACGCTCTTCGTCGCCGCTGACGAACAGGTAGCCCCGACGATTGAGACCGAACACGTTGCCCGACTCGGCGGCCATGGCCTCCAACCGGTCGATGGAGCGGTTCATCAGGCCGACCATGTCCCGGCTCGGCCACCAGTTGCGGTAGCACTCGGTCGACTTGTCCGAGGTGAGGGTCAGTGGGGGCAACGGGTCGACGAGAACCGTCCGGGCCAGCCCGTGCTCGACCACCAGGTGATAGGCGACCGATACCCCGGCTATCCCTGCCCCGATGACGATGACGTCGGCCCGGCGGCTCACCTCAAGCCGAGAGATGTTCCCGGACCCGGGCTGCCACCGCCGGCCCGGTGAAGCCGAGCTTCTCGGCGATGACCGTGTCCGGCGCCGAGGCGCCGAAGCGGTCGATGCCCAGTACCAGGCCGTTGTCGCCCACAATCCGGTCCCAGCCCAAACCGGCAGCGGCCTCGATGGCCACCCTCGGGGCGGTGCCAAGCACCCGGGACCGATAATCCTCGTCCTGGGCCCGGAACAGCTCCCAGCAGGGGAGGCTGACGACACGCGCCGATACGTCGCCGGCGAGTTCCTCGGCCGCGGCCACCGCGACATGCACCTCGGAGCCGGTGGCGATCAGGGTGACGTCGTCACCTTCTCGGAGGACGTACCCGCCGCGGGCCACCCCCTCCCGATCGGTTGCGAGGACCGGAAGATCCTGGCGGGTGAGGACGAGCCCGACCGGGCCGTCGCTGCGGTTGAGGGCGATCTCCCAAGCCGCCACGGTCTCGATGGCGTCTGCGGGCCGGATCACCCAGATGTTGGGCATCGCCCGCAACGAGGCCAGGTGCTCGATCGGCTGGTGCGTCGGCCCGTCCTCGCCGAGGAATACCGAGTCATGGGTCCAAACCCAGATCGACGGGGCCTTCATCAGTGCCGACAGCCGAACCGCGGGGCGCATGTAGTCGCTGAACACGAAGAATGTGGCGGCATAGGGCCTGAGCCCGCCGTGGACCGCCAGTCCGTTGGTGATGCACCCCATGGCGTGCTCCCTGACCCCGTAGGGGATGTCGCGCGAGGCGCGGTCGGACTTGGAGAACCGGGTGGAGGCGTCGATCACGGTCTTGGTCGAGGCGACGAGGTCGGCGGACCCTCCGATGAAGCCGGGCACCTTCTCCGCGATCTCGGCGAAGACCCTCCCCGATGCGGACCTGGTGGCCAACTCGTCACCTACGGCGAATCCCGTTCCTTCGAGCGTGACCGGCGTCGGGGCGTGCAATCGGTCCCACAGCCGGCGTTCCTCGTCATCGGCAGCCTCCATCCGCTTCACCCACTTCGAGCGCTCCTCTTTGCCCCAGGCCATTGCGCCGGCGAAGAACTCGTAGACCTCTGGCTCGACGTGGAAGGGAGGGTCGATCGGATATCCCATCGCCTCCTTGGCCAGCTTGATCTCGTCGTCGCCGAGCGGGGTGCCGTGGGATTCGGCAGTGCCCTGGGCGTTGGGGGCGCCGTGGGCGATGTGGGTGTGGCACACGATCAGCGAAGGGCGGTCCTCGACGCCAATGGCCGCCTCCAACGCCTCGGCTATTGCATCCATGTCATGCCCGTCGATGTCCTGGGTATGCCAGCCCTGGGCCTGGAAGCGCTTGACCACGTCCTCGGTGAAGGTGATGTCGGTCGACCCGTCGATGGAGATCTCGTTGTCGTCGTAGAGATAGACGAGCCTGCCCAGACCGAAACCGCCGGCCAGGGACCCGGCTTCGGCGCTGACCCCTTCCATCATGTCGCCGTCGCTGACGAAGCCGAAGGTGAGATGATCCACCAGGTCTTCGCCGAGACGCGCCCGGAGGTGGGCTTCGGCGATGGCCATTCCCACACCGGTGGCGAATCCCTGGCCGAGGGGACCGGTCGTCATCTCGATCCCGAGACTCTGATCAATCTCCGGATGCCCGGCCGTATGGCTATCCCATTGCCTGAAGTCACGGATGTCGTCCATGGTCAGGGGGAATCCGCAGAGGTGCAGCATCGAATAGAGGAGCATCGACCCGTGCCCGTTGGAGAGGACGAAGCGGTCGCGGTCGGGCCAATCGGGCATCGACGGGTCGACCTTGAGAAAGCGGCTCCACAGGGTGACCGCGATCTCGGCCATGCCCATGGGCATCCCCGGGTGCCCACTGTTCGCCTTCTGCACTGCGTCCATCGCCAGGGCCTTGACCGTGTTGACCGCCAGGCGCTCTATGCCGTTGCTCATCGAGGAGCGAGCGTACCCGGCACCCGGCATCCCTAACCAGTTGCTGGTGGCCCGTGACGGGCGACTAGCCGGGCCGGCACTCCGGGCAGGAGCGAAAACCCTGGGAGCGCGCCTTGTCGGTCGAGGCGAAATCGACCACGTTCCACTCCCCGGAGCCCCGGATCACGTGACAAGTGGGAAGGCAGTAGACGCCGGTCGACGGATCGCCCTGAACCCGGACATGATGCTCGGCCAGCTCTTCGAGACGAGCCGGCTCCACTCCTTCGTGGGTGAGGAGCTCCCACTTGTTGTGCGCTCCGCCCAACGAGTACTCGCCGAGATGCCCGTCGGAGCGGACCACCCGATGACACGGGATGATGAGGGGCACCGGGTTCCGGGCCATGGTCGATCCCACCGCCCGGGCGGCACCGGGTCGCTCCGCCTCGCGGGCCAGCCACCCGTAGGGACGCACCTCGCCCTTGGGGATCGAGGCGGCGATGCGGAGGACCCTGGCCTGGAACGGGGTCCTGGACCTCAGGTCGACCGGAAGCTTGCCCGGCGTCCCGGCCTCCATCGCCTCTGGTATGTGCCGGCCCCACGCCGATGGTGGCTCTGCCCTGAACAGTCGCCGCCCGTGCCGTCGGGCGAAACGCTCCTCGTAGCCCTCGTTGGCCAGGTCAACCGACGACACCCCTTCGATGTTGAAGGTGACCGCCACCTCGCCCAACGGCGAGGGGTACAGGTCGAAACCGTCGGCGAGGCCGGTGCCCAGCGCCACGCCCTCGGTGATCCCGCCGGGAAGCCCTGTGACCAGTTCTGAAAGTCGGCTCTCGATGTTCATCTCTCCTGCTCCATCACTCTTCTCAGTCGTTCCAAACCGCGGTGGATGTCCGCCTTGACCGTGCCTTCGGGGCGGCCAGTGGCCGCCGCGATATCCGAGATGCCCATCCCGACCACATGCCTCAGGACCACCGCCCTCCGCTGGCTGGCCGGCAACGCCGAGAATCTGGCGTCCCAAGCCGCGGTGTCGGGTGGCTCGGAGTCGTGGCGGCCGTGGTCGCCGATCTCGACGAAGGTCGGCCTTCTCGATCGATTGCGCAGATGGTTGCGTCCCAGGTTGAGTGCGATCGTCCACAACCAGGGCGACAGCCTGAGCTCCTCGAATCGGCGCCTGTCGAAGTCACCGAGGGCCCGATAGGCGCGTATGAACGTCTCCTGGGTCAGGTCCTCTGCCTCCTGATGGTCTCCGCAGAGACGACGCAGTCCCCAATACAGGCCGGGCCCGGCGCTCTCGACCAGGGAAGGGAATGCCCCGTCGAGATCGGAAGCGAGGGCGGCGATCAGATCGTCCATCGTCAGGAAGAACACCGCACGAGATGCGCCGGTTGCACCGTCGCACCGTACTTAGATGTGTGCCATGGACCGAGCTCGGGTCGAGGCGATCTTGGACGCCGCGGAGAAGGCGGTGGCGAGCGGGTCGCCGGTAGCGCCCACCGGCTTCTGGAAGGCGGTCGCCGCCGTGAAGCGGGACCCGGGGCTCGTCGAGGCACACGCCGATCGCATCGCCCGAATCGACCGCGCCTCGCTCAAGGCCTGGGCCCTGGTCACCGTGCCCCTCTGGCTGGGGAACGTGCTGATGATCGGTGGCGCCTCGATCGGTCTGGCTCTCGTCGCCTGGGCCTACTACCTCCAAGACCTCGTCTCCGGCCTGGTCTTCCTGCTCGGCTTCGGGATCGTCCTGGTCACGACCCACGGTCTCGGCCATCTCGTGGTGGGGAGCCTGCTCGGGATGAGGTTCACCCACTGGTTCATGGGCCCGTTGCGCCCTCCCCTGCCTCCGGGGGTCAAGCTCGACTACTCCACCTACCTCCGCGCCCCGCCGCGGTCCCGGGCCTGGATGCACGCCGCAGGGGCCATCGTCACCAAGCTGATGCCCTTTGCCTTCGTAGGTGCGGCCCTGGCCGCCGGGCTGCCGACGTGGGTGGTCTGGGCCCTGGTGGTCATCGGTCTGGCCCAGATCGCCACGGACATCCTCTGGTCGACCAAGGCTTCCGACTGGAAGAAGTTCCGGCGCGAGATGGGTTTCGCTCAGAGATCGTCCTGATCGGCCATCTTCGGAATCGAACCGTCTGTCTGGTGCATCTGGTCGTGGCTGACCACCAGCCTCTCGAAGTCGGGCGGATCCTCGACGTCGACCGAGATGAGATGCCTGGTCACGGGTCCTCCGGCCCGATCGAAGGCACGGGCCCGGGCGATGACATCGGCGGAGGCGTCGTCGATGCGCCGGTGCTGGGCCAGGTGCTCTTCCCAGGACCCGACCGCGAACAGCTCGGTGAGACGGGTCGGGTCGCTCACGTTGCGCAGCAACCGCCAGCGGTAGGCGCCGGTCCGCAGCCTGACCAGCCGGACCATGTTCATCACCGCGGTGAACTCCTCGAAGTCGCCTTGGCCGATCTTCCACGTGTTCAGGATGAGGACCGGCCCCCCCTCGACCGACTCCTCATGAAGCGGCGCCGCACGCCCCGGGGTGAACTCGGGCGACTCGATCTGGTCGACACTCGGGATGTGGAACCTGGGAACCAGGATGCCCAACACCACCGAGGTGGTGCAAAGGGTGACTATGGCGGGACCGGTCCCCACCGCGTCGGCGAGGACGCCGGAGAGGATCGAGCCGATGGGGAGTATGCCGAGGAAGGACAGGCTGTACAGCGACATGGCCCTGCCCCGGATCCACTCCGGCGCCATCAGCTGCGCGGTGGCGTTGAGATTGGTGAGGGTGAGCACCCAGAAGGCCCCCGAGAAGAACATGAACCCGGTCGCCACCCCGACGTTGGGGGCGAGACCCACCCCGATCCCGACCAGCCCGAACAGGGCGATGGTCCACATCGGGGCCCGACTGCCGAAGCGCTCGATGAAGCGCTGTCTCACCCCGGCGCCGACCAGGGCACCGGCTCCCATCGCTCCGAGCAGGATGCCGAGGGTGGGCGGGTTGCCTCCTATCGCCACGTTGTGCCCGGGGAGCACCGACTGCACAACCGACGAGGTGATGGCGAACAGCGACACGAGGAGCAGGAGGCGGCGGAAGACCGGGGTGAACCTGGCGTAGCGGATGCCGAGCAGGATCGCCGTGCCCAGTGAGGCAGGGTCCCGGTCCCGCTTCTCGAATGTGGACCTGACCATGAGCAGCCCAGCGATCACGAAGCCGTAGGTGAGAGCGTTGACCCCGAATCCGACCGCGGCCCCGAATGCCGCGTAGACCAGTCCCCCGAGGGCGGGGCCGATCGCTCTGGCCACGTTGAAGGCGGCGGACTGGAGCGCCACCGCGGAGGCGATCAGGCCGCGTGGGACCATCTCGGGCAGGAGGGCCTGCCATGTGGGGAGGTTGAGGGCGACACCGGTGCCCAGGATGAAACCGAGGCCGAGGAGGAGCCCCGGTGTGATCGCCCCCGTGCCTGTGAATATCGCCATCGCCATGGCCGAGCCGCCCATGACCCCCTGGGCGAGCAACATCAGCTTGGTCCGGTCGAACATGTCGGCGAGGGCCCCGGCGGCCAGTGCGAAGAAGAGGAGCGGCAGCGAGGTGGACGCCACCATCATCCCGACCCAGGAGTTCGACCCGGTCAGGTCCCACATCAGCTGAGATGAGGAGAGGCCCTGGATGAAGGTCCCGAATGCCGACAGCATCGACGCCACCCAGAGCGTGCGAAACGAGCCGTATCGGAGAGGGGCGACCGCCGAGGTCATCGGGTAGAAGCGTAGGCCCGGTAGGTTCGCCCCGTGGTACGCGACCTCGCCTACTTCATCTCCGGAGATCCGGGTCCCGGGCCTGGGGTGCTGGTCCTCCACTCCTTCTGGGGTCTCACCCCGTCTGTGAAGAGCCTCTGTGACGATCTGGCCGACCACGGCTTCACGGTGCTCGCCCCCGACATCAACTTCGGCGAGTTCCCCGGGTCGCAAGAGGAGGCGTTGGATCATCTGGGGAAGGCCGATCCCAACCGTCTCGCCTCCCTCGTCCTCTCCTCGGCCAAGCTGCTCCACGAGAAGTCGAGCGACGGCCCGATCGGGATCGTCGGGTTCGGGATGGGTGGCTCCCTCGCTCTTTGGGCCTCGGTTCGGCTCGCCGACATGGTGGGGGCGGCCATCTCCTTTTACGGGAGCCAGCAAATCGATTTCGCCGGGGCGCGGGCGGCCTACCGGATCCACCTGGCCGACGAGGACGACTACATCACGGACGACGAAGCTGCCTTCATGGAGGCGACGATGCGTTTGGAGGATCTGGACGTGGAGGTTGCCGAGTACCCGGGTACCCGGCATGGCTTCGCCGAGCCGGACGGTGACACCTTCGACCCCGGCGCCTTCGACCGAGCCTGGGCCAACACCCTCCAGTTCCTCGACGAGCACCTAGGGAGCTAGCCGCACCTCATCCCCGGTGCGCACCCGTCCCCCTCGAAGCACACGGGCGTAGAGACGGGCAGAACCGGGGTGTCGCTTGTGCGACATCCTGGTGAAGTCTCCGGCGACGAACCATCGGGCATTCTTCTCGCAGGGCGTGGCGTGCCAGGTCACTTCGATCTCGACCTCGGGGCCGACGAAGAGGCGGGCACCTGGTTCGAGGGACGGCCAGTCGAGCCCACTCAAGGTGAGGTTCTCACCGGCCGCACCGGGGGCGATCGGGTGGCCCTCCCGCTGCAACTCTTCGATGACCTCGAGTGAATAGAGGCAGAGCGCTTGCTCGGCGCGCCCATGATGGACTCGATCGGCTTGGACGTCGCCGACCACGCCCGATTCGTCGATCGCCGCCTCGGCGACCGGCAGCTTGGGGACCCCGCCTTTGGACAGATTGATCTGGTGGACCTGCGCCATGGCCGGAGCAGGTTAAGCAGCCAGGGACGGAGGCTGTCGCCCCTTTTTCCGGGAGACAGCGGCCCACGCATGGCTAGCTTTGCCCACTCAGCTGCACCGAGAGGGCAGGTCATGACCAGGGCCGAACAGCGCACTGACCCGGTCGCATATCACGGCGAAGGCCCGGTCTGGTCATCGTCATGGGGCGGTCTGCGCTGGGTGGACATGCTGGCCGGGGACATCCTGACTCTCGGAGCCGACGGCTCGGTGAGCCGGCGTCATGTCGATCGCATCGCCGCCGTGGTGAGGCCGCGCCTCTCCGGCGGGGCGGTGATCGCCATCGAGCGCGGCTTTGTCCTCGAGGAGCCCGACGGGACCGTGACCAGGCTGGGGGATCTGTGGGGCGACGACGCGGTGCGGATGAACGAGGGGGGATGTGATCCCGACGGGCGTTTCTACGCGGGCTCGATGGCCTACGACCAGCGCCACGGGGCGGGACTGCTCTACCGATTGGACCCGGACCGGGCGGTGACCGTCGTGCTCGAAGCGGTGACCATCTCCAACGGCCTGGATTGGAGCCCCGACGGTGCCCTCGCCTATTACGTGGACACCCCGACCCACCAGATCTCTCTCTTCGACTACGACCGCGAGTCAGGTCTGAGCGGACGACGTGTCTTCATCGAGATCCCTGCCGACCGGGGAGGGCCCGACGGTCTCTGCGTGGACGAGCAAGGCGGGGTCTGGGTGGCGCTCTTCGGTGGAGGGGCAGTCCATCGCTATACCGCCGAGGGCACCCTCGACGAGATCGTCGAGGTCCCGGCCCGCCAGGTCACGGCTTGCACGTTTGGCGGCCCTGGTCTCGACCAGCTGTTCATCACCACTTCCCGGGAGAACCTGGATCCCGGCGACGACCCTCTCGCCGGCGCTCTCTTCGGTTTCGAGCCGGGAGTGACCGGCCTCCCGGTGCGCCCCTTTGCTGGGTGAGGCGGATCAGGCGGCTTCTCCCGCCTCGGCCCAAAGCGACTGCATCAGGTCGGATCGGGCAAGCAGCTCGGCCAGTGTCCCCCGATCGATCAGCCGGCCGCGGTCCATGAGCAAGATCTGGTCGGCGCGGCGCAGGGCAGCCCGGCGGTGGGACACGACGATGCAGGTCACTTCGCGCTTTGACAGGAGCCGGCTCCACAGCTCGGTCTCGGTGTGGACGTCGAGAGCCGAGGAGAGGTCGTCGAACACGAGAAGCTCGGCTTCGGTAGCCAACATGCGGGCCGCCGCGGAGCGTTGCACCTGTCCTCCGGACAGCTTGACCCCTCGCGCCCCGATCATCGTGTGCAGTCCCATCTCGAGACGCTCCAGGTCGGGGTCGAGCACAGCCAGCTGCACCGCTTCGCGTAGCCGTTCCCGGGCAGCGTGCTGACCGAGGGCGATGTTGTCGGCCAGCGACTCGGAGAAGAGACGGGGCACCTGAGCCGTGTAGGCGGAACGCGGGGGCACGAAGAACGAGGCCCGGTCGTCGATGGACTTGCCGTTCCACACGATCTCGCCCTGGGCCGGGACCAGGCCGAGCAGGGCCTTGACCAATGTGCTCTTTCCCGACCCGATCTTCCCGGTGACCACGGTGAAGGATCCTCGCTCCACGACGAAGTCGACCCCGCCGATGCCCTCCCCGCCGTCGGGGAACCAGTGACCCAGATCCCGCACTTCGAGACGGCGAAGCGGCTCGATGCCGATGTCGGGCAGCTCGATGTCGGGGACGTCGCCGTCGAGGGGGACCCGCGCCCGGTCGAGCAGCTCGTCGTCGGGGGCATCCACAGACAGCGCCCGGATTCGCTCGTAGGCGACCCCCGTGCGCCGGTGCTGGGCGATGATGTCCCCGGCGAAGGCCATGTAGTCGGTGAGCCGGGGGAGATAGGTGAGGAACAGAGCCAGGTCTCCGATGCTGAAACTGCCGTCGCCGATGGCATCGGCTGCGACGAGCAGGACGATGGCGATGGTGATCGTAGACATGTTCCGGTTCACCCCTCGCAACACCTCGGTGAGAACCGTGTCGGAGAGGGCCGCCTTGTGTCTCACCGTGTTGAGGTGGTGAAACCGGTCGAGCACGGGTCGCTCGGCTGCGGCGAGCTTTATCGCCTGGACCGCGCCGAACGCCTCCCCGATGAATCCGGTCACCTGGTCTGTGGCCGATCTCATCGCACGTCTCCTCTTTCGTATCTGGGGGCTGAGCGCCTGGGTGATGACCAGTGTGAGGAGGACGGGGATGAGGAGCAATGCGGTGAGCCCGGCATCGATCGAGGCCATGATCCAGACCGATCCCACTCCGAACAGGACGAGGCCGCCCATGTCGACCCAGTTCTCCATGTACTCGAGGATGTCGTCGACGTCGTCGCGGAAGGTGCTCACTGCCTCGCCCGGGGCCAGGGGAAGTACCCGCGACCCGGGCGCCTCGAGCACCCAGCGGAGCAGGTTGCGGCGCAGCTGGAGCGACTGCTCGATCCAGTGTTTGATCCACACTCGATCGCCGAGCCAGATGATGAGGTTGCGCCCTATGGCCAGTACGGCGAACACGATGGCAGGAGCCCATGCCGTATCCGCCACCGACCCCCCATCGGCGAGCCGATCGAACACCATTCCGATCAACAGCCCGAAGAGGAGTGGCGAGCCGTGGACCAGGGTCCACATGAACATGCAGAAGAAGAACCGTCCCGGCCGGTAGCGGATCACCTCCCAGACGAGTCGCAGAGTGCTCATGGCCGGGTGTCTCCCAACAGCCCGCCTCTCCCGGTGACCAGTAGGCCCGAATAGCGGCTGTCAGGGTCGGCGCCAAGCGTCTCGCGTGGTCCGTGCTCGACGATCCTGCCCGCATCGACCACCATGATCTCGTCCGTGGTTCGCACCGTCTCCAGACGGTGGGCGATGATGACCACGGTGCGGCCCGCATAGATCCTCTCGGTCGCCGTGGCCAGGAGCATCTCGGTCACCGGGTCGAGACGCGACGACGGCTCGTCGAGGATCACCACACCCGGGTCCTGGAGGAAGACGCGAGCGAAGGCGAGGAGCTGCTGCTCACCGGCGGAAAGCCCCTGGCCGGCGGAACCGAGCTCGGAGTCCAGCCCCACCTCCCTGATCCACTCGCCGAGGCCGACCGCGTTCAGTGCCTCCAGGATCTCCTCATCGGGACGGGGAGCGAAAAAGGTCAGGTTGTCCCTCACCGTCGCCCGGAACAGCTGAACGTCCTGGGTGACCACGCCGATCGAGCCGCGCAGCGAGGCGGAACGCACCCGGCGAAGGTCGTGGCTTCCAACCCTGACCTCTCCATGGTCGGGGTCGTAGAGCCGGGAGATGAGCCGGGTGATCGTGGTCTTGCCGCCACCGGTCCGTCCCAACAGGCCCAGGGAGCGTCCCGGCTCGAGTCGGAAGCTCACCTCTTCGAGCACGCCCCGGTCTTCATAGGAGAACGACACGTCTTCGAACTCGATGGCTAGCGGTCCCGGAGAGAGCTCGACCTCGCCGTCGACGATCGACGTCTCCAGCCGGCGCAGCTGGTCGATGCGGACGATGCCGCCGGCTGCTTTCTGCAGCTCCTGCAGCTCCTGGGTCATCTGTTCGATCGGCCTCCGCACGAGCTGGACGTACTGGAGGATGAGATACGCGGTGCCCACCGAGATCGAGCCGCGCACGGCAAGCCACACTCCGACGATCAGGGCCAGGGCGTCCCCTGTCCAGAAGGCGGTGTTGGCCGAGACCCAGACGACGATCCGCTTCTGCCAGGCGATGTTGGTGCGTGTGTAGAAGTCCCGCATGACCGGGACGAACCGGGCCATGGTGAAACGACCGGCGCCCAGCGAGCGGATGTCGTCGACGCCCGCAAGCCGCTCTTCGATGAACCCGTAGAGGCTGGCGGAGGTCTCTCTCTCCTCCTCTGCCGCCGCCACCGCCAGCTTGCGGAGCCGGACGAGGAGGGCGAGGACGAGCACGACGTAGATGGTGACCGTCAGTCCCATCATCGGTGCCTGGAACCAGCACACCACGACAACACCGGTGAGAAGGACACCGGCGGCGACCAGTCGGACCAGGAAGCGGGAGATGAACTCGGATATGGCGGTCACATCTCCGTCGACCCGCTCGATCATCTCGCCCGGGGTCGTGTCGTTGTGGAACCCCATGTCGAGTGAGAAGAGATGTGAGCTCAACTCCTCGCGCAGCCGGTTGGTGGCGCTCCAGCCGATGTCGGCCCCGAGATAGGAGGCGAAGGCGTCGAGGAGCTGGTTGACGACTCCGGCCACCAGGTAGGCGATGCCGGCGGTAGCGAGCCCGGCTGCGGCCGATCCGGCGATTGCCGAGTCGATGAAGGTGCGCAGGATCAGCGGGATGACCAATTGCAGGCCGATCGAGCCCAACAGCAAGATCACCAGGATCGTGACCCGGCCGCGATGCGGCCCGAGGTAGGTGGTCAGAGTGGCGCGGTAGGAGGGTGAAGCGGTCATGGGCGGGTGCGAGACGGTATCCGGCTCTACCGCGGGACCGCGCCGAATTAGCCCGAGCTCAGGTTTTGCCGGGCATCGCTAGGGACGTTCCTTGATTCCTTCCTTCAACAGCTGGACCGATCTCTCGATTCGGGCCGCTCTCTCCTCTGGCCGCCGCTTTGTGCCTCCTGCATCCTCGGTGACGATTGCCCTGAAGGCCTTTTCTTTCCTCATGTGCAAGCCAATTGTGCCACCGCCCAGGACGCCGGGTTCAACCTCCCGTCCCGGCCGACGGGTGCAGGACAGGTTCGAATCCGTGGAGCAGCGCTGCCACCGAGGTCGGCGGGGTGAGTACCCGCACCATGTCTGCATCCGGGCGTGGCTGCGGCTCGGCCCAGCCGGCGAAGGTGAAGGCGAGCAGCCGGTCGTCGAGGAGGAGGTGGGGCCGGCGCTCCTCATCCGCGACAACTGTCCCGGCGGGAAGACGATCCAGCTCGGCCGTCCACACGGTTCGGTCGGCGGCCCGGTCGACACCACGTCCAGGTGTGAGACGCTCGGCAGAGAGACGGCGATTCAGGTCCTGGGCTCCGAGCGGGCGGTCCGATCCGGCGGCTCGGCTCACCGCGTCCCTATAGCTGAGATACGCATCGCGTCGGCACAGGCCACACGGCCGGTGCCCTGCGGACAGGGCGACCGCGTCGTCGAGGAAGAACAGCGGTGTCCACCGGCCCGGTCGGGCAAGGGGAAAACGCCAGTCCCTGTACTCGGTGACACATGTGATCCAGAGCTGGCCGCGGTGATGACGCACCACCTCTCCGGAGTCGTCGACGACACATCCCCGGTTACCGGTGAACATCCCCCGTTCCGGCACAGCATGCAGGTCGCCCCAGGGGTCGACGCGGTTACGACGCGGCAAGGGTGGGGACGGCTTCGAACTCGATGATCGTCTTGACGTCGTTAGGCTCGGGGTCGTACGCGTCGACCCACTGATCCAAGGGGAGACGCCTCGTGACCAACCGATCCAGCCATGATCGATCGGTGTCGGCGAGAACCCGGGTCGCCTCCTCGTAGTGACGACGGTTGGCGTTGACCGTCCCGAAGATGACATCGTTCTCCAACACCAGCTCGCGGGCCAGCCCACTGGTCAGCATGCGTCGCCCGGCACTGGTGACCCCGGTCAGACACACGATTCCGTTGCGGCCGGTCCGCCCCAGCACGTGGGCGATCAGTTCAGCGGCACCTGTGCACTCCACCACCACGTCGACACCGTCGGCGATCTCGGGGACGCCGTCACTGTGATAGGTGGCACCGAGGTCTCGGACCAGCACGGGTTTGGGCCCTTCGGTCGCGCGATCCAGCACATGGACCTCCCCACCGAGCCGGGTGGCGAACAGGGCGGCGAGCAACCCGATGGGGCCCGCCCCGGTCACGAGCACTCGTCTTGGTTCCCAGCGCGCCCGTGCCCCGATGTGAGCGATGTGCTCCCAGGCCTTGGCCAGGATGCTGGCCGGCTCGACCAGGACCCCGAGGTGGCCCAGGGCGGCGTCCACTTTGATTCCGAATCCGGGCGGGAGGGCGAAGTGCTCGGCGGCGTAGCCGTCGAGCCCCTTGATCCCAGCCTCGGTGAAACGGCCGTTGCGGCACATGTCCCATTCGCCGACGGCACAATTGGGGCAGGGGACAGGGTCGGGTCGTCGCACGATTGGAGCTACCAGGTCGCCCACCTCGAGGCCGCTCTCTTCCGGGGCCTGCAGCACGCGGCCCAGAGCCTCGTGGCCGAGGACCATCCGGTCACGACCAGGGGGAGGAGCGCCCAGGCCGCCCTCGATCACCTCGTGATCGGTTCCGCATATCCCCACCGCCACTGTCTGGACGAGTAGGTGGGCGGGATCGGGGGTGGGCTCGGGGAGATCCTCGAGCCGGATTGACTCCGCAGTCCCCGGGGTCACGGTCACGGCTTTCATGAGTCCGTTGCTCGATCTGCCGCCGGGCCCCTCGCCCCGGGGATCAGGTTGTAGGCCGAGGCGATGAGCCCGAGATGGCTGAACGCCTGGGGGAAGTTGCCCAGCTGCCGCCCCGCGACCGGGTCGTATTCCTCGGCGAGTAGTCCCACGTCGTTGCGCAGCCCCAGGAGGTACTCGAATCGCCTCCGGGCCTCATCGCTCCTCCCTGTCATGGCCATGGCATCGACCATCCAGAACGCACAGAGGAGGAAGGCGCCCTCAGCGCCGGGTAGACCGTCGTCGGTGTCCCCGGTTCGGTAGCGAAGAATGAGGTTGTCGTCGATGGAGAGCTCCCGCTCGACGGCCTCGATGGTGCCGAGTACCCGAGTGTCGTTCGGGGGGAGAAACCCGACTTGCGGGATGAGGAGCAGGGCGGCGTCGAGCGCCGGAGAGCCGTAGGACTGGGTGAAGGTGTTGCGTTCCGGGTCGAAGCCCCGTTCCTCTATCTCCGCCCGTACCTGCTGTCGCAGACCTCGCCACTGAGCGGCCGGGCCCTCCAGGTCCCACTGGTCGACACACTTGACCGCCCGATCGAATGCGACCCAGGTCATGAGACGGGAATGGGTGAAAAGGCGGGGCTCGCCGCGGACCTCCCACAGCCCGTGATCGGGCATCGTCCACTTGTCCTCCAGTCTCTCCAACAGGAGCTTCTGCAGGTCCCAGACCGTCTCGTCCGGCTTCATCCCCGTGCGGCGAGCGGTGAAGATGGCGTCCATCAGCTCCCCGTAGACATCGATCTGGCTTTGACCGTGCGCTGCGTTGCCGACCCGGACCGGCCGCGAGGCCTCGTAGCCAGGGAGCCAGGGCAGCTCCATCTCGGGTAGACGCCGCTCCCCGGCCACTCCGTACATGATCTGGAGGTCCTCGGGATCGCCCGCGACCGCACGCAACAGCCAGTCCCGCCAGGCGAGGGCTTCCTTGCGATGCCCGGCCATCAACAGCGCCTGCAGGGTGAAGGTGGCGTCGCGTAGCCACACGAATCGATAGTCCCAGTTGCGAGAGCCGCCGAGCTCTTCTGGGAGGGAGGTGGTGGGGGCGGCGACCATGCCTCCGGTCGGGAAGTAGGTCAGCGCCTTGAGGGTGATCAACGAGCGGTCCACCGCCTCGTCCCATTCCCCGTCGTAGCTGCCGGCATCGCTCCACTGGCGCCACCACTTCTCGGTGGTCTCCAGGGCCTCCTCGGGATCGATCCGGGATGGCTCGGGGAGGTGGGAGGGGTGCCAGGTGAGCACGAACGGGACCCGATCACCCGCGGACACTGCGAACTCCGCAACCGTGGTGAGGTCTTCGCCATGAGCCCCTATCGGTGTGGTGAGGGTGAGGGCGTCTGGCCCGCCCACCGCGAGCAGATGGTCGTCGTCGCTGGTCACCCAGGGCACGAGATGGCCGTAGTCGAAGCGAATGGTCAGGTCCATCCGCATCTCAACTCTGCCTTTCAACCCTTCGACGATGCGGACCACATCGGCATTGTTCCCGCCGTCACGGCCCCGAATCGGCATGGCATCGATGAGACGCACCGTCCCGCCGTCTGCATCCATCTCGGTTTCGAGGATCAGGGTTCCGGGTCGATACTGGCGTCGCACCTTCCTCGCCCCGCCGCTGGGTGCGATACGCCACCGGCCGTGACCATCGTCGCCGAGCAGTGCGGCGAGACAGGCGCCGGAGTCGAAACGTGGCAGGCAGAGCCAGTCGATCGACCCGTCCCGGGCCACCAGCGCCGCCGTCTCGGTATCGCCGATGACGGCATAGTCCTCGATCGGCTTGCTCAATCTGGGTCAGCCTAAGGAAGGGGACGAAAAGAAGGAGTCGGCCACGTGGCCGACCCCCTCGGATCGCTGGCATGCCGGCAGGGCTAGGTGCTGGTGGTCCCGCCTCCGTCGTCGCAGGCGCAACCGTTCACCTCGTCCCATACCACGTCGTGGTCCCCGGTCTTTTGATTCACGTGATGGTCGGGGCTGTGGCCGATCTCGCCCTCGGTGTGCCAGGCGGCGACGTCGATCGTGATCACCACGTAGGGATTCGACGCCGAGTTGGTGGCATGGCAGATCGTGATCTTGTGACCGTCGAGACGGGCTTTGTCACGAAGCGCCGCCGCCCCATTCCGGGGGCGGTTCCGTTGATCCCTCGCCGAACAGGTAGTACTCGTGGAGGCTGCGACAGAGCCCGTCATCTCCAAAACGGAGCAGTAGACACCCGGGGAGGGTGACGGGGGTTCCCTCATTGTCCATTGTGGTCCACCACTCGAGGGCGACCCGGTCTCCGTCCACCAGCGGCCGGCCCATCTGCACCCGGATGTTGTTCTGGGTAGCGGTCACCTCACGCCAGTAGGACCTGATCCCATCGCGGCCGTGGTGGGGGTCTTCGAAGATGTTTGAGCGGTAGGTGGCGTCCTCGCTGAACAGCTCGGCCGCCGCCTCTTCGTCGGCGTTCTCCCAGGCGCGGGCGTAGCGCTCGGCCCACTCATTCAGATCCATGGTCACCACTCCTCCTGACGCGACGTAGAACGTAGAACGTACAACGTAGAACGCAAGACGGCGTCAGCGCTCCGACATCTCGGCGAGATCCGCCTCCAGGACCTCACGGTCCTCAGGGTCATCGATCCCGGCCAGGATCGCTCTCGCCGCTTCGAGGTGTTCGGTGAATGTGTCCACGTCGTCGACCTCG
This sequence comes from Acidimicrobiia bacterium, assembly GCA_035462175.1. Taxonomy (GTDB): domain Bacteria; phylum Actinomycetota; class Acidimicrobiia; order Spongiisociales; family ZC4RG35; genus JARDZU01. Next base: position 22,836 of record DATHUP010000079.1, read on the forward strand.
GCGGCGGCGCGGGCGATCGCCTCGTGGGCGAAGCCGGTGACGAAGGGGTCGAGATCGTTGTCGAGGCAGACGGCGAGCGACCTCTCCCCGAAGCGGAATGCGAGATCGGCGTAACCGAGCACGGCCGCTACCCGCGAGACCTGCCAGTCGGCGATGGCGCGGTTGCGGGGGCTGCCGACCGCGTACCAGTGATACCGCTGGGCGAACGTGGCCGCCAGCATGTCCTCTTCCTCGTCCCGGGAGGAGTCGGCAACGTCGAGCAGGCTCCAGGTCTGGTTGAAGGCCAGGGGGGCGAAGACGCGATGCCACTTCTCCAGCTCTGCGCTCGACGGGTCTTGCACCGGTTCGGTCATGGCCCTATCTCACCTGGGTTGGGAAACCATCGGAGCTGCTCACCTTCCGGCTCCAGCTCTGGCGAGACGCCGTCGGGCCAGGGCTCCTCGGCCAGGATACGCTTGGCCTCGGCGAGATACCCACCGAGCTCCTCGATCGGGGCTGTGAGGGGCGGGGTCATCCTGTCGGTGCCCAAGTCGAGATCGTGGAGTGATGTCGGCGGCTTGGGGTGCCCGTCCCTGTGCCGCCATATCGCGGTCTCCGTCTCGAATGTGTACAGGGGGAGCAGTCGCCACCCCTGGTCCGCGATCAGATGGACCGCCTCCAGGATGTAGGTGAACTCCTCCTCGGGGATGAAGTAGTTGAAGTTCACCCGGACCCATCCCGGCTTGATCACCTCGCAGCCTTTGGCGATGACCTGCTCGAACCGGGCGCTCGTCTCGGGATCGATCCCGAGCAGACGGTGGCCGTATGGGCCGGCGCACGAGCAACCGCCCCTCGCCTGGATTCCGAACAGGTCGTTGAGGAGCGCCACGACGAAGTTGTGATGCAAGGTCTTGGCGCCATGGCGGATGACGAAGCTGACGATCGAGAGACGGTCTGCCTTCGGGTTGCCCAGGATCTCGATGTTCGGGTTCTCGGACCACGACTGGATGGCGCGCTGGATGAAGTCGTGCTCCAGCCGGCGGATCCTTTCGACACCGACCGTCTCCTTGAGACGGAAGACGAGACCGGCCCTGATCGACTCGACGATGGCCGGCGTGCCCCCCTCCTCCCGATGTTCGGGATCCCTGATGTAGCTGTGGTGGTCTGGGGAGACGTACTCGACCGTTCCCCCGCCCGGGACCACGGGCACCTCGTTGCTGAGCAGGTCGCGGCGGACCACGAGCACGCCCGGGGTGCCCGGGCCGCCGATGAGCTTGTGAGGGGAGAGAAAGATGGCGTCCTTGTAGGCACCGGCCCCGTCCAGAGCGGCCGAGCCCATCTCGATGTCGACGTAAGGGGCGGCTGCGGCGAAATCCCAGAACGACAGGGCGCCATGGGTGTGGAGCAGGCTGGAGATTGCCATTGTGTCGGAGATGATCCCGGTCACGTTGGATGCTGCGGAGAACGAGCCGATGAGCAGCGGGCGCGAGGCGTACTCGATCAGCTTCGCCTCCAGGTCGTTGAGGTCGATGTGACCGTCGGCGTCTTCCTTGATCTCGATCACGTCCGCGATCGACTCCCGCCAGGGGAGCTCGTTGGAGTGATGCTCGTAAGGCCCGACGAACACAACGGGACGGTCCGCTCGGGGAATCCGCTCCTCGAGCTCGTACTTCTGGCTCAGCGCTCTGGGGATCCGGATACCGAGCAGGCCGACGAGGCGGTCCACCGCGCCGGTGGAGCCACTCCCGGCGAAGATCACGGCATGCTCCTCGCGACTCGCCCCCACCGAGCGTCGCACGATCTCCCGTGCCTCCTCGCGAAAGCGGGTCGTCTGCAGCCCGGTGCCGGAGGTCTCGGTGTGGGTGTTGGCGTAGAGGGGAAGCACCTGGTCCCTGATGAAGTCCTCGATCATGCTCAGCGACCGGCCCGAGGCGGTGTAGTCGGCGTAGGTGACCCGGCGCAGCCCGAACGGTGTGTGCACCGCGGTGTCCTTGCCGATCACCGACTCCCGAACCGTCTCCACCAAACCCATCCGTTGCCCTTCTCGATGATTCTGTGAAGATCTGTGAGTCTCACATCAACACAGATCTTCACAGAAAAGACTAGGAAGCCGATGAGCGACGAGACGACTGTCGAGGTGGGCGGCGAGGAGGTTCGGATCTCCAGCCCGGGTCGGGTGATCTTTCCCGAGCAGGGCTGGACCAAGTTGGATGTGGCGAATCACTTCGCCCTCGTGGCCGAGGGGGCGATCCGGGGCGTGTTCGGCCGGCCCACGATGCTCAAGCGTTTCATGGGCACGGTCGACGACGAACCGATCTATCACAAGCGGGCTGCCAAGAACTCACCGTTCGAGACGGTTCAGATCAGATTCCCCTCACAGCGTCCCGGCATGATGAACGTGCCCCGGACCGAGGCCGACATCGTTCGTCTCGTCCAACTCGGCTGTCTCGACTTCCACCCTTGGCCGGTGCGGGCCGAGGACATCGACCATCCCGACGAGCTTCGCTTCGATTTCGACCCCACCCCCGGATTTGGCTTCGACAAGGTGAAGGAGGCTGCGGCAGGGATGAAGCAGCTTCTCGACGAGATCGGTCTCGTCGGATGGCCCAAGACTTCGGGGAGCAGGGGCATACACGTCTACGTCCGCATCGAGCCGCTCTGGGACTTCTTCCAGACGCGGCGGGCGGTGTTGGCCGCGGCCCGGGAGTTGGAGCGGCGCATGGAGGGGCTGGTCACCACCAAGTGGTGGAAGGAGGAGCGCAACGGGGTCTTCATCGACTACAACCAGAACGCTCGGGACAAGTCGGTCTGCTCCGCCTATGGGGTGCGGCCGACCGGCTTCGTCTCTGCCCCGATCACCTGGGACGAATTGACCGAAGTGGCCATCGAGGACTTTCCCCTCGGGACTTACGCCGATCGCTACGACTCCGTAGGCGACCTGACCAGGAGCATCGACGAGTCGGCCGGCCAGATCGACACGCTCATGGAATGGGTGGCCAGGGACCAGGAGAACGGGCTTGGCGACGCCCCCTGGCCTCCGCACTACCCCAAGATGCCCGACGAGCCGCCGCGGGTGCAGCCGTCGAAGCAACGCCGCCCGGACGACGAGTACTGAGAAGGGGGCCGATGCCGAGAATGGGCCTCATGCTGGTCGCCACCGTGCTGGTGCTGGTCACGGCAGCCTGTACCTCGGGTTCGGAGGGAGGGGGGACCACGACCTCGACGACGGCACCGCCCCCGCCCGGCACCTCCACCACCGGCGCCGAAGCCACCACGACGTCGAAGGAAGCCGCGCAGGGGACCGCCGACCTGGTGTTCGCCAACGCCCATGTCATCACCATGAGCGACGCCGCCCCTCGAGCCGAAGCCGTGGCCATCACGGACGGTGTGGTCTCTGCCGTCGGCGACCGGGAGACCGTCGAGGCGCTCATTGGCGATGAAACCCAGGTGATCGATCTCGACGGCGCCACCGTCATCCCCGGGCTGGTCGATGCTCACAGTCATTTCTTCGGGGAGGGGATCACCCAGGGGATCGGCGCCGCCATCCAAGACGCCGAGATCCTCAGCAACGGGATCACCACCACGGCCGAGTTCCACACCACGCCGGAGATCCTCGAGGCGGTGCGTGGACTCGAGCAGGCAGGGGAGCTGAGGGTGAGGACCAGTCTCTACCTGATCTACACCGACGCCTGTGGAACTGTTCAGGAGAACTGGTGGCGGGAGCACCCGCCAACGCGTGAGCCGGGCGAGATGCTCCGCATCGGGGGGATCAAGGTCTTTGCCGATGGTGGAGGGTGCAATGTCCCTGCCGTTTCCTACACCTACGAGGATGGGAGCACGGGAGATCTCTACTTCGACGTCGACGGGATGGAGTCGATCATCTCCGAAGTCGAGGAAGCGGGCTATCAGGTTGCGGTGCACGCGCTCGGTGACCGTGCGGTGGCAACGGTCCTCGATGCGATGGAGAGTGTCATCGGCGACAGCGGCAACCCCTTCCGGCACCGAATCGACCACAACGCGGTGGTCAGCCCCGACATGTATGGCCGTCACCAGGAGTCGGGTGCGGTGGCAGTCCTATTCGGGGCGTTCCGCACCTGTGCGGTCACCGACGCCAACAACGATTACCGATTTCGGACCCCGGACGAGTATGTGTTGGGAGTGGCCGTGGCGCCAGCTCCTCGACTCCAACCCGGAGACCGTGTTCGCCTGGCATGCGGACTATGCGGCACTGCCGGCGTCGCTGGGGGCCAACCTCGCCGGGTTCGTGACGCGAGTGGAGGGCGACTGTCAGCCAACCCCGGAGATGGCGGCGGGGTCGATCACCGTCGAAGAAGCTCTGCAATTGATGACGATGGGCTCTGCCTATGCCCTCGACCGGGACGAGGAGGTGGGATCCCTGGAAACGGGCAAGTACGCCGATCTCGTCGTGCTGAATCAGGACCCGACCGCAATCGACCCGTTGCAGCTGGAATCGACCGAGGCGGTGATGACCATGGTCGGTGGCCGGGTCGAGTTCTGCCGTGACGGGCACGAGCCGATCTGCCCCAGCGAGGCGCCGGAGCCCGATCCCGGGCCCGATGTGGGGCCTCAGCCTGAATGCCCGGCGTCCGGGGAGAATGTGGCCACAGGGGCACGGGTGTCCGCCTCGACGTCGCTCGGCGACCGTCCACCGGAGCTCGCCGTGGACGGCGATGTCGAGACCGGATGGGGAGCCGGAGCGGATCCGGAGCAATGGATCGAGCTCGATCTGGGCCAGGAGTACGAGCTGGTGTGCATCAGGCTCCTCACCGATCAGTTCCCGGCGGGACGCACGATTCATCGCATCAACGGCGGCACTCATGACAATCCCGGCGCCGAACTGGGGATCATCGCCTCGGAGACCGACTACGGGGAGTGGCTCGAGCTGGCCGGCACCTGGAACGTCGAGTTCCTCCGGATAACCACCGTGGAAAGCCCTTCCTGGGTCGCCTGGTTGGAGATCGAGGCATGGGGAGAGCCGACCGGGCAATGACCCCGGGCGGGTCAGAGGGCGTCGCGCTTCTTCAGAGCCCAGGTGAGGACGGTGAAACCGAGCACGACGGCGACTGCCAGCTTGGCCACCCCGCCACCGATCCCGGCGGTGACCGGCCCCAGATTCTCGCCTGCCACGTTGCCGAAGCCGTCTTCGAGCCCGGCATAGATGGAGAGCGAGATCCGCCAGATGGAGAGCTGGGCGAGACCGGTGACGACGTTGGCCAGGATGGTCTCCAGCACGATGATGTAGCCGAGGCCGACCAGGAGGGAACGGGGAACCAGATAGCCCAGCGGGACGAAAACCGCCGAGTACCCGATCCCTGCGGCGACGAAGAGGGAGAGCGAAGGGAGGGCTAGCGACAGACCGCCGCCGAGGGCGAGCGAGGCGAGCACCGAGGTGAGCCAGCCCCCGATCCCGATCACGAGGGCCGCGGCCGTCCCCGCCAGGATCGACTGGGCGGCCATGTTGGCCCGCGCGATCGGTCTCATGTAGATGTAGGGCAGGGTCCCGCTGTCTCTCTCGTCACGCAAGGTTGCGGTGGTCAGGATGAGGGCGGCGATGGCGTAGGTGTAGCCGACCGAGGAGATGATGTCGGTGTAGATCTCGGTGAGCCGCCCCTCGTCCGCATCGAACCCGGCCAGCCATATGACGAGCGCGGGGACGGCAGACAGGGCGAGTAGGGAGATCACCCTTCCCCGGCGCATGATCCTGCGGTAGAGATGGAGAGCTAGAGCCACTAACGGCCATCGACCAGATAGCGGAACACCGACTCCAACGATTCGTCGACCGGCTCGATCTTGGTGAGGGCGATCGAGTGCTCGGTTGCGATGGCCGGCAGACGCCGGGCCAGATCGGCCTGGTCCGAAGTCTCGACGTGAACCGTCCCGTCGTCGACCTGCACCCCGAGCACCCCGGAGGTGGCGATCAGCGCCGCGGCCAGCCGCCGGGGGTCGCTGGCGTCGACATAGACCCGACGCGGCTTGTCCGTCATCGCCGCCCTGATCGTGGCCACATCGCCGACGGCAGCGAGCCGCCCATCGACCATCGCCACGACCCGATCCGACACCCGCTCCACCTCGGTGAGGACATGGGAGGACACCAGAACCGTCCGGCCCGCTGCTCCCAGCTCCTTGAACAAGGCGATCAGCTGGGCGCGCTGCACCGGGTCGGCGCCGTTCAACGGCTCGTCGAGCAGGAGCACCTCGGGCTCCGAGACCAGAGCGGCGGCAACCTTGGCTCTTTGCCTCATCCCTTTGGAGAATCCTCCGAGCTCCCGGTCGGCGGCATCGAGCAGACCTACGGTCTGCAATGCAGCCCCGGCGCGATCCACCGGGTGGTCGATCCTGGCCAGACGCGCCGCCAACTCGACGAACCGACGTCCGGTGAGGCGCTCGTAGACCGATTCGTCCTCGGGGACGAGAGAGATCTTGCGGTAGACCTCGGTGTCCTGGCGGGGATCGACCCCGAGGATCCGCACCTGTCCCTGGGAAGGCCTCTGCAGACCGGCGATGACCCTGAGCAGAGTCGTCTTGCCCGCTCCGTTTGGGCCGAGCAGGCCGGTGACGCCCGGCCTGAACCCGATGCTGAGCTCGCTCACCGCCACCTTGAGCCCGAACCACTTGGAGAGCTCGGTAACCACGATGGTGTCGGTCATGCCAGTCTCCGATAACGGTCTCGCACGAACCACGCAGCCGCGACCAGGATCAACACGATCACCAGCACCGACACCCACACCTCGAAGCCGGCCACCTCCGGGGCGTACTCGACGGTGTCACCGAGCAGGTGGTCCCTGATGATGCGCGGGTGATGATCCAGGGCGAGCAGCGAGGCGAATCTCGCCCCGGGGAAACTCGCCTCGGCCACCCGCCCGGCGATGGCCCCGCCGGCGAACAGGGTCCCCAGGAACGAGGCGGCGGCGATCCCGGTCCGATCGATCACCGAGGACAAGGCGAACACCATCGCCCCGTGCAAGGTGATGAAGGCGAGAGTCGTCACCGGGACCTTCCACAGGATGTCGAGATTCCCGCCGAGGTAGGGGAGGAACCCTTCGCCGGCGATCAGGGCGAGGCCGAGATGGAGCACCAGTTGGGGGACGAGATAGAACGCGCCGACCACGGTGGCGAACGCCCCGATCTTGGCGGTGAGATAGCCGTCGATGGTGAGGGGGCGGGAGAAGTAGACCGAGAGGACGCCCTTGGTGCGGTCGGGGGCGAGCAATTGCGGGCCGGCGAGGGCGATGAAGAGAAGCGAGATCCCCGAGTAGAAGTCGAACAGGTCGCCGTAGGTCGGCGCCCCCTCCCGGAGGCTCTCCTCGATGTTCCCGATCGCCCAGTGGATGCCGATGAAGACCGCGGCGGCGATGAGGGCGATGGAGATCAGGGTCCAGGGAAAGATCTTCAGTCGGGCCTTGCGGCCAAGTCCCAGGACCCGGCGCACCCCGTCCTTGTACACGGCGCGGCGCGCCCCGCTGGGTCCGAGCCGGGGCCCGTCGTAGGTGCGATAGCCGCGGTCGTAGATGACCTGGTCGGTCATGGCGCCGGCTCGTTGGTCATGAAGAGGTCCTCCAACGACGCCGAGCCCCGGATCATCCTGACCAGGCCGGACCCGGTAGCGGCGGCAGCTCCGACCACGGTCGGCTCGATGCTCTCGTCCCCGGGACCGACCATGAGCCTGCGCCCCTCCAGCACCACTTCGAGACCTTCGGCCCTGACCCGTGCCGCCATCTCCTCGGGATGCTCCAGGACCTCGACCAGGACCGTGCCCAGCTTCTCGAACCCCTGGAGTGGCCCGGAACGGAGCAGGCGGCCCGCATCGAGCATCACCACCCAGTCACAGGTCTGCTCGATGTCGGTGAGCACGTGCGAGGAGACGATGACGTTGACCTCGAAGGTGGCCAGCCGCTTGATCAGGTCGAGCATCTGGACCCTGCCCTCGGGGTCGAGACCCGACGCCGGCTCGTCGAGCAGGAGGAGATCGGGGTCGTGGACGATGGCCTGGGCCAGCTTGACCCTCTGCTGCATCCCGGTGGAGAAGTCGCCCAGGAAGCGGAACCGCTCCTCCTCCAGACCGACCAAGTAGAGGGTCTCCGACGAGCGTCGTTTTGCCTCCCGGGGCGGCATGCCCGCCAGCTGGGCCGCATAGGAGACGAAGTCCGCGGCGGTCTGATCTTTGGGCAGGCAGTCCCCCTCGGGCATGTACCCGATGCGGGAGCGCACGATCAACGGCTCGGCCTGGGGATCGTGACCCAGCACCCGCATCGAGCCCGAAGTGGGATGGAGCAAGCCGAGCATGAGCCGGAGCATGGTGGTCTTCCCGGCCCCATTGGCGCCGACCAGACCGGTTACACCCGAAGGCACCTCGAGGTCGAGTCCACGTAAGGCCACCACCTCCCCGTAGTCATGGGTGAGATCGGAGACCGACAGGACGGTCATGACAACACTTTCTTCGCCACCGGGCGATTGGACCCCTTGAGTGCGGCGCCATCAATCGGGGAACACCCTGAGACTCCCCCTGTTTCGGCGAGACCCCTCACCCCACCACCTCCTGGAAGCCGGGGCCCTCGGGGCGCTCCAGCTGCTCCATGGTGCACTGCAGCGGGTCCTTGTCAGGTCGCCAGCGATGGAAGCGGGTGGCGTGACGGAACCGGTCTCCTTCGAGTTGGTCATAGCTGACCTCCACCACGACGCCGGCTTGCACCGGGGTCCAGGACAGGTTCTTGTCGGCGGACCAGCGGCTCTGGCCGCCGGGGGCCCGTGCCTCGAGACCGAAGCTGTCGTCCGACACCAACTCCTTGAAACGGTTGAAGATCTCGACACGGTCCACGTCGCCGAACCCCGAGCAATGCCCGATGAAGTGCAGTTCGCCCCGCTCGTCGTAGAGCCCGAGGAGGAGGGAGCCGATCTTCCCGCCGTCCTTGTGCTCGCGGAAGCCGCCGACCACGCAGTCGACCGTTCGCCGATGCTTGATCTTGGTCATCGCCCGCTTGCCGTGCTGATAGGCGAGATCGGGCACCTTGGCCACGATCCCGTCGCATCCGGCCGACTCGAACTCGTCGAACCAGCGTCGGGCCGTCTCCTCGGAAGCGGACTGCGGCGTGAGGTGCCACGGGTGGCCCAGCCGGCCTGCCAGCTCGACCAGTCGCTCCCGACGCTCGGTGAAGGGGCGTTCACGCAGGTCGGTGCCGCGGTCGGCGAGCAGGTCGAAGGCGACCATCTCCGCCGGGGTCTGCTCGGAGAGCAGGTTGATCCTGGAGACCGCCGGGTGGATCCTCTGTTGGAGGGCGTCGAAGTCGGTGACACCGTCGACCACGACCACTATCTCGCCGTCCACGACTGTTCCTTCGGGGAGTTGCTCGAGGGCGGATGTCAGCTCGGGGAAGTAACGGAGCAGGGGCCGCTGATTCCGGGAGTCGATGCGAGTTTCAGGGGCAGACCACGAGATCGAGCGGAAGCCGTCCCATTTCGGTTCGTAGAGGAACTCGCCCTTGGGCCACTTCTCGGATGTCCTGGCCTCCATCGTCTCGATGGGTGGCGGGAAGGGATGACTCACTCGGGGCGAGTGTAAGCAGGCGATACGCTGGTCCCGTGATCGACCGGATCATCGCCAGGCTGCCGAGTTGGGCCAAGACCCCGGCCGAGATCCTGGTCGGTGCGGCCCAGGAGTTCGGGCAGGACCGGTCGTCCCGCATGTCGGCCGCCATCGCCTATCGCACCGTGTTCGCCCTTGCGCCGCTACTGATGATCCTGGTGGCCGTGCTCGGAGCCTTCCTGGGAAGCCGTGCCGAGGCCCAGGTCGAGATCATCGATGCGGTGGAAGCGGTGGCCGGCAGTGATGTCGGCGACGCGATCGAGTCGGTGATCTCCTCGGCTACCGCCTCGGCCGACACCGCGGCCATCATCGGCGGGGTCCTGCTCCTCTGGACGGCTTCTGGTCTCTTCCTCGAGATGCAGCGAAACCTGAACGACATCTTCGACGTCCCCGAGGAGGTGGTCAGCGGGATCGTTGCCATGCTCCGGACCCGGGGCATCGCCTTCCTCTGGGCCTTGGGTCTGGGATTTCTTCTCATCGCCACCTGGGGCCTCAATGCCGTGTGGCGCTTCATCGGCGATCTCCTCCCCGACTCGATGGCCCGTGTGCACGAGGTGGTCGGCATCCTGGCCCCGGTCGCCTCCCTGGTCCTGCTCTCGCTGGTCTTCGCCCTCGTCTTCCAGACCATGACTGCGGCCACGGTGCGCTGGCGGGCGGTTTGGATCGGCGGGTTGTTCACCTCGATCGTGTTCATCGGCGCCGCCTACGGAGTCGGCGTGTTCTTCGAGAGCGCGGGGCGCCCAACTGCGCTCGGTTTCACCGGCTCGCTTGTGGCGATCATCTTCCTCGCCTACTTCCTGGCAGCGGTGTTCCTCTTCGGCGCGCAGGTGACCAAGGTGTATGCCGATCGCCTCGAAGAGCGGGAGGCGCCCTCCCGGCCGGAGTCCCCGCACAGCGATGATCCCCAGGTGGTCGTGTCCGAGCCTCCGGCTGCGGTTCCCCGGGCTGCCTTCGCCGCCTTCCTCGCCGGGCTGGCCATCGGGTGGCGCAGAAGGCGCCGCTGACCCGCTGTCAATTGAAACCCGACTCCAATAACCTCGGTGAGATGTCAGTCGACATCGCCGGTTTCGTCACCGATCTAAAGGAGCACGCCACCGAGCACGGGTTTCACGTCCACGACGAGCGTCATTTCGTCGAGACTTACTCGTTGCGCCAGTCCTGGGAGGTGGACCTCCATCCCGAGGCTGGATGCGGTGGCCCCATCGACCTCCATGTCGCACTCGACGTCGATCCCAAGGTCATCCTCTCTCTGCGCGAGCGGCTCGACGAGATGGACTCGGACTTCGAAGAGCCGGAGAACGTCTACCACCTCGACCTTTTCTTCAACTGGGCGGTGCCGCCCTTGCTCAGCCCTCCCGACCTGCTCGTCCTGGCCACCGACCTGGCCGGGGTGGGTGGGGTGGCGCTCCCGGTGGAGGTCTCGGCCATCGATTCCTATGGGGCGGTGACCGATGCGCCGGAGCGTCGTCTCAATCTGACCGGCAGGGCCTCGGTGAGTCTGGTCGACGTGCTCATGGGAAGAGACCAGCTGTGCGAGGTCCTGGATCGCTCCCACGACGTGAGCGAATACCTGCTCGACCGGGTGGGCGGCTGGATGGAGCTGCCCAGCTGATCGGCTGCTCAGAACAGGGCGGTCGCCGCCCAGATCCCGAGGGCGGTGGTTAGGGCGACCAGCAGCCAGAAGGCGACGAGCGTCGCCGACTTGGGAGGGGGGCCTTCCTTGATCTCGATGCTGTCCATCGGCGCGGAGCGATCGGAGACGGTGGCCGGCACCGGCTCCCGGTGGAGGCCGCGGGCGAAGCTGCCCGGGTCGTCGGGGAGAAACGGGATGGAGTCCTTGTCGGCCTCGATGACGAAGGTCCCCGACCCGAGGTCGATCACCTCGTACTCACCGGCCAGCCACTCGCCGATCGAGATTTCGCCCGATACGAGGGTGATCCTCTCCGCGTCCAAGCCGACCATCACAGGGACGTTGTCGTCGTTGAGCGTCACGACGCCCGGGAATGTGGTCATCTTTCAGTGTCCCCCATGCTGGAGGTGTCAGGCTAGGCGGTCGCCCCGGCGACTCAATCCTAAACGTCGACTTCAGAACGTGAGTTCCAGCGCACGACAGAGAAATCGAGCGAACCCGCTCGCCTTGGAGTACATCGAGGCCAGCGCCTGGTCGAAACCCGGGGAGGTGACCTGCTTCTGGGTGAGAGTGGCGCCGGCTATGAACGACTTCATCCTCAGGTCGTCGGCAAAGGGATGACCCGGATCGAATCCGGCGGGGACGCGTTTCAGCATCTCGTCGTCGTCCGGCGCAGTCGACCAAGTGTCGGTGAAACCTCTCTGCTTGACGGCCTTGGCCCAGCCTCCGGCGTCGTCGTGGATGGCCTGGCGGATCGCCCGGGCCACCGCGGTCTCGGGATGCCAGAGCCCGACACCGGCGAAACACGACCCCGGCTCGAGATGGAGATAGAAGCCGGGGGCATGGATGTCTCTTCCTGCCTCGTGTCTGAACTGGATCCCGACATTGGTCTTGTATGGGGTCTTGTCGGGGCTGAATCGGGTGTCGCGATAGGGCCGCATCAATGATCCGCCCACCGTCCTGGTGTCGGCGGTGAAGTGTGGGGAGATCCGGGCGAGACGAGCCCCGAAGTCGGTGATGAAGTCGAGGGCAGGGTCGCGCACCACGCCCCGGTAGCGATCCTTGTTCCCCTCCCACCACTCCTTGTCGTTGTTGGCTTCGAGCTCGCGGAGGAAGGTGAACAAGGCGGGGGTGAAGTGCTTCTTGGGCAAGATCGCTCCTTGGCTGGGTCCAATGCGAAGGTAACGAATGTCGGGGACGGATTTGAAGGGGGTCGTTTCTCCCGGGTCAGACGTGCTCTTCGGCGGCGAGCTCACTCCAGGGGGTGCGGAACCCGTCCCGCACGTTGACCAGCAAAGGTCTGAAGTCCTTCCTCAGGACCCAGGCCCCGGCGAGGAGGAAGACGATGCCGACCCCGATCCGGGCCTGGGCCGACGCCTCCTCGGAGATGTGACCCAGCTCGGCCAGACCCGACTCGGCCAGCTGGGCCACGAAGAGGCCGAGCATCATCCAGGCCTCGTTGCGGCTCACCGACCTGCTGGCCACGATTGCCACGGCGAATACCGACTGGGCCGCAGTGACGAACAGCTCGACCCGCTGCACCCGATCCAGGGGGAGCCCGTGGAGCTGGCGGGCGAAGATGGTGAAGACGATGGGAAGGGTGCCCACCAGGAGCGTCCACTGGTTCACCTTGGAGGAGATGAGAGCTCCCAGCCCGGTGCGGCTGGCCAGACGCCAGGCAAACAGTGTCGCCACCAGCAGCTCGGGCGCCTCGGAGGCGGTGGGAGCGATCCATTTGACCAGGAGGAACTCGCTCACTCCTATTGCCGCGCCCATCTCGGTGATCGACTCGGCGAAGGGCTCTGCGCAGAGCAGGATCACGCCTGCGGCTACCACGAACATGGCGTAGTTGATCAAGCGGCGCGCCCGCTTGGGCAGAGAGCCGACGTAGGCGGACGGGCCGACCAGGTGGGGAGGCTCCGGCGGCGCCCCGGAGAGCCTCCTCAGATAGAGGACGTAGATGGCGACGAGCACCACCGCGTCCAAGGGAGAGAGAGTCTCCTTGAGGAAGAGGGACAACCCATAGAGCGAGGCGACGGTGAGGTAGGCGATGTCCACCGTCTGGCTTCGGGAGAGGTGGATCTCGGACGGCGTGGTGTCCTCTGCGTGCTCGGGGCGGGCACCGGCTTTCCTCACCCTCCAAGTGCCCACCAGTATCACCATCGGCCAGCCCAGCCCGATGAGAAGCTGGTTCCCACCGGTCATGTTGGCCAGAGCCAACGGGCCCCAGCGCGATGCGTCCCCGGTGTCGGCAAACTCCTGGCCGGCCCGGGCAGTGAAGACGAAGTCCACTGCGTACTCGGGGAGGATCGCGATCAGGGCGAGCAGGGCGATGGCGAGACCGGCTGCGATGTCGAGCTGGACCACCTCGGCCGCCCAGGACAGGATGAAGGCGGCGCCGACTATGGCGAGCCCGAATGCGATCGTCCCCACGATCGGGTCGGGATGGATCCCCAATAGACGGAGGGCGACCCCGGGCACGGTGGCGGCCACGGCCAGCGAGACGACGAGGATGTGACTGCGAGGGTCTAAGTCGGTGGTGGCCATCGGCGGCGGGATTGTAGAGGGCCGCCTCCACCTACCGACTCGGCGAGGGTGTCGTCAACAGGGCCTTCTTCAGCCCAGCACCCTTCGACAGGACCAAGGCGCCCAATGGCCCTGCCCCAGCTCGTGATAGCGGTTGGCCAGCCATGCCGCCGTCCCCACGTTCGCCTCGGGATCGAAGGGGCTGGCGCCGGAGAAACCGGCCTTGGGCGATGTCGACGCCCACGTCGAGGGCAGAAACTGGTAGAGACCCGATGCGCCCGAGTAAGGGTTGTAGGCGTCGGGGTCGCCGAGACTCTCGCACTGCAGGATGGCCAGGGCCTCGTCGGCCCGGCTCGATGGGAAGTAGGTCTCCACCAGCGGGCGCCACTGTTCGATGACCGGGGGGAAGTTCCAGTCGATCTGACCTCCGCCTCCGCTCCCGGTGGTGGTGGTTTCTCCCGGCGGAGCCGTGGTCGAGGGCGCCGAGGGAGGGTCGGGATCGGGCTGGGGGGTGGTGGTGTCCGGCGCCCGCTCCTCCTGTCGTCTTCTCTCCGCCTCTCTAGCCTGCGCGGCGTCCACCGCGTCCAGGGCGGCCCGGTGGGCGGCGTCGGCGGCGTTGGCCTCTCTTATCGCCTGCCCCACCGCCGTATCCGCCTGGTCGTAGAGCGAAGCCAGGTTCTCGATCTCGGCGTCGACCTCGGCCTCGATTGCCTCAACCCTTTCCTGCTGCAACCGGTAGTCGTTCTGGAGCTGCTCCAGCGCATCGCGTTTGGTCACCAGCTGGTTGACCCTCGCCGTGCCCTCGTTCACGACATCTCCGACGACCTGGCCTGCGACGATCGCCTCCTCGACCGTGGACGACCCGACGAAGGTGACGCCCGATCCCACCAGCGCGGTCATATAGGCGTCGACGGCGTGAGTCTCTATGTCGGTCTTGATACCGGAGAGCTCGGTATCGGCGAAGGCGATTTGGGTGCGGAGGGTGTCGAGGCTCGAGGAGAGGATCGACAGCTCGGCGGCCAGATCGTTGATCAGGGCGATGCTCACCACCAATTGAGCCTCGATCTCGGTGCGTTGGGCGAGGGCGGTGTCGACCAGCCCGGCCGCTACCTCGGCCTGTCTCCTTGCCTCCTCGGCCTCCTGCTCGGTCTCGTCGACGCTCTGGGCACGGGCCAGCGGCTCACCGGTCGCCGTCATGGCCAGGGCACCGACGACGACGACGGCAACGAGAGAGAGGGGGCGCAGCGCACGCATATAGACCGGGTGAGGGTAATGAAAGGCCGTAGGGACCAGAAGTGTGGCCACGGCCGAGTGTGATCCCGGTTGAGGTTCAGGGCCCCCTGCCGAGCCCGGGATCTCGATTAGTTTTCTCCTATGAAGCGAAAGAATGTCTCATCGGGAAGCCCGTTCGAGTCGACGATCGGGTTCAGCCGTGCGGTGCATGTCGGTGACCGGGTCCTCGTCTCCGGCACGGCCCCGATCCGGCCCGACGGCTCTGTCGATCAAGATCCAGGCATCCAGGCGCGCCGATGCATCGAGATCATGCTCACCGCCCTGGCCGAGGCGGGCGGTCGGGCCGAGGATGTGGTGCGAACCAGGATGTTCATCACCGATCCCGCCGATGCCGATGCGATCGGCGAGGCCCATGGCGAGGTGTTCTCGGGAATCAGGCCGGCATCCACCATGGTTGTAGTGAGCGGCTTGCTCGACCCGAGATGGAAGGTCGAGATGGAAATGGAGGCAGTGTTGCCATGATCTGCCTGTCACCCTGGAGGTGCTGAATGTTCGGACGCAGGAAGACCGACATGCCGGAGCCGGAGAACGCCCTGCCCGGGAGGTCCCAACCCGTCGAGGTTCCCCCGGCCCACTTCGTCAACCGCAACCCGCTGGTCGGCCCGTTTCCCGACGGCACCGAGTCGGCCGTCTTCGGCATGGGGTGTTTCTGGGGTGCCGAGCGGAGGTTCTGGAAGATGGACGGAGTTCACACCACGGCAGTCGGGTACGCCGGCGGATACACGCCGAATCCGACCTATGAGGAGGTCTGTACCGGTCGGACCGGCCACTCCGAGGTGGTCCTGGTCGTCTACCAGCCGTCGCTGGTGTCGTACGAGGAGCTGCTCAAGGTGTTCTGGGAGACCCACGACCCGACCCAAGGGATGCAGCAGGGCAACGACATCGGCTCGCAGTACCGGTCGGCGATCTACACCACGACCGACGAGCAACTGGAGACGGCAAAGCGGTCACAAGACAAGTATCAGGCCGAGTTGACCCCGCTCGGATTCGGCGACATAACCACCGAGATCGCCCCGCTTGGCGAGTTCTACTACGCCGAGGACTATCACCAGCAATACCTGGGTAAGAACCCGCACGGCTACGACTGTCACGCCAACACCGGGATCGCCTACCCGTTGGGTTGAGAGACGGCAACCCGATCAGGAAGCCCCTCCTAACGGCGGACGGTCACCGACGCCGCCAGGGCCTCCCTGACCACGGCTTCGACGGGAAGGTCGATTTCGATCTCCCTGGTCACGTCGGGGGTGACCCCGACCGACCCGAAGTCGAGCCCGCCGGGGGTGAGCCATCGGGCGATGGTGAGCTTCAGGGCGCCACCGTTGGAGAGGGCGAAGCGTTGCTGGACGGTGTTCTTGCCGAAGGTGTTCTCGCCGACCACGGTTACCCGCCCTCTCTCCTGGAGGACCGCCGATACGACTTCGGAGGCCGAGGCGCTCCCCTTGTTGACCACGATCACGACCTCGACGTCCTCGGGCACGATCGGGTCGCCTGAGACCGGGTACGAGGTGGAGGAATCGGGGCTCTCGGTCACCACCACGTCGCCGTCGGGGAGAAAGACCGACGTGACCTCGATCGCTGTGTCGAGCAGACCGCCAGGGTTGTTCCTCAGGTCGACCACCAGAGTGTCCACGCCTTGGTCGAGAAGAGCGCCGACTGCCTCCTCGAAGAGCTCGTCTGCGTTGTCGGTGAACGTGTTGAGCGCCACATACCCGGCCTCCCCCACCACCTCGCTCACCACGACCGGCACCACGAATGACGCACGGGTGATGGTGACGTCGAACACGTCTTCGCCACGTTCGAGGGTGAGCACGACGTCGGTGCCGGCGGGCCCTCTCACGGTTGCGGTCACCTCGTCGAGGGTCCAGTTTCGTATGTCCTCCCCATCGACCGCCACGACGACATCGTCGGGCTGGAGACCGGCCGCCTCGGCGGGTGTCTCGTCGATGGTGGAGACGATGTACATACGGCACGTGTCCGAGATGACACCGCACAGATCCCCGGTCGCAGTGTCCTCCGCGGTCACCAGGGCGCCGATGCCCTCGACATGTCCTGACTGCTCCTCCTCGACCAGATCCCGCGCCTCTGGGTCGAAGTACACCGAGTTGTGGTCGAGCCCGTAGGTGACGAGACCGAAGACGATGGCTTCGGCCGCCTCGGCCCCGTTCTCCGCCTCGTCGAGCGCCAGCTCACACGTCTCCTGGAAGGCGACTGCCGGAGCGGCGCAGACCAGTTCGGTCTGGTTGGACGCTCCGTCGAGCTCCATGAGCCCCAGGTTCGCCGCCCGAGCCAGATCGGCGTCCGAGATCTGATCCACATAGTGACGGCGGACCAGGTCATAGGTCTCACAGACGATCTCGACTTCGGGGTCGGCCGGGTTGCACCCGATGAGCCGCAGGGGTCGATCCGGGCTTGCGACGGGGTTGCTGGCAGCCGGCACGGTCGCGGTGGTCGAGGTTTGCACCGACGAGGGCGCCGCCTCCTTGTCGAGATCGCATGCGGCGACCAGCGTGATCAGCGCCACCAGCACCGACACGCGACGGAGTCTCATGCCCCCTCGAAAGCGATGTCGGCCAGCTCTCCCGTGGTCAGGGACCTCGGGAGCTCGATGACCCGATCGGGAATGACACCGGTGCCGGCAACGGACGTGCCGTTGGGGCTGAACCAGCGTGCAACAGCCACGTTGAACTCTCCGCCGTTGTTCATGCCGAAGGCTATCTGGACGGCATCCTTACCGAAGGTGCCCTCACCAAGGATCGTGGCCTCGCGACGATCCCGGAGGGCTGTGGCGAGGATCTCCGCGGCCGAGGCGGTGCCGCTGTTGACCAGCACCGCGATATCGGTCTCTGTGGCCAGGCCATCTTCTCCCGCTTCGTAGGAGAAATCCTCCCCCGGGCCGACCGTTTGGACCACCACACCACCGGTCATGAACTCGGTGGCGACGTCCAGGGTGGCATCGAGGAGCCCACCCGGGTTGTCCCGCAGGTCGACGACGAGCCGATTGGCTCCCTCGGCGATCAGCTCGGCCAGCGCGTCGTACACCAGGATGGGGATGTCCTCTTCGAAGTCGGGTACGAGTATGTAGCCGACGCCGGGCCTGGGTAGGTCGATCTCGACCGTGGGAACCACCAGGGGCTCTCTCACGATGGTGAACTCGAGGCTGGTGTCGTCCCGCTCCACAGAGATCTCGACCACACCGGACTCGTCTCCCGCCAGCCGTGTCGCGGTGTCGACGAAGCCGAGCCCTGAAACCGACTCCCCATCCACCTCGACGATCTCGTCGCCAGGCTCGAGACCCGCCTCCCAACCCGGGTTGTCCTCGAGGACGAAGACGATCTCGAGAGGGCAGCCCTCGGCGATACGGACGCACTTGGAGCCGGCCGCATCGGTGGCGTCGAGGAGGACGCCGATGCCTCCGACCACGCCGTTGGAGCGATAGCTGCCCACGAGCTCGGGCGGGACGTAGTAGGTGAACTGCTCCAAGCCGGTGCCGGCCATGCTCGTCACCGCCGCCTCGACAGCTTCTCCGACCGGGATCGAGTCGCGGGAGGCTCGTGTGGCCAGCTCATCACAGAGCGGGGTGAATGCCCGATGTGGGATGGCGCATATCAGGGCTCTCGGTGCGGGCTCGGCGATCTCGGAGCTGAACTCACGCAGTCCGTCGAGAGCGGCCGAGGCCAGGACACTCGGGTCGATCGGGCGGTCCACGTGCCATTCCTGGATCAGCTCGTAGGCCTGGCAGAGCGGGGAGAACCAGACCTGGGGCGTGGCGCAGTCGTGGATCTCGATCGGGATCGGCTCAGGAGGAGGCGTGGTCGTGACACGGAGAGTCGTCCCGACCGTCGTCGAGGTGGCCCCCGGGTCGGTCGGGGCGACAGTGCTCGCGGTGTCCCCTCCGCCGACGCACGCGGAGAGGAGCAGAAGCGCAACCCCGAGGGCAAATCGCATGTGGGCATTATCGGCGGCGCCGGGCAATTACCGTCGGGTTGGATGCACCTTCGAGTAGTGCTGCGCATGCCGGGTGGCGAAACCGTCACCCGCGACACCCGCGACGGGGTCTGGGCCGAGCCCTGGGGGACACCGGACGAGACCACACCAGCCGACTGCTGGGCCCTGCCCGGTCTGGTCGATGCCCATGCCCACATGGCCCGGGAGGAGTTGGATTTCGCCCCGGGCGACCTTCCCGGAGCCAAGCAGAGGGCGAAGAAGGCCCTGGAGGCCGGTGTGGGCCTGATATACGACAAGGGATGGAGGGACCTCACCGTGATCAGGCTGATCGACGAGCTCGCTGCGTCGGAGCGGCCCGACATCGAGGCAGCCGGGGCGATCTATGCCGTGCAGGGCGGATACCACGAGGGCTTCGCCCGGAACATCGAGCCCGGCACTATGGCGTCGGCGCTCGGTGAGGCGGCGGCGGAGGGACGGGGATGGGTGAAGCTGATCGGCGACTGGCCGCGGAGAGGGGAGGGGCCGAAGCCGAACTTCAGCGAAAGCGAGCTGGCAGAGGCGGTGGCAGTTGCCGAGGCTCACGCCAGCAAGGTGGCGATCCACACCATGGCCCGCGACGTCCCGTCGATGGCGGTGCGGGCCGGCGTCCACTCCATCGAGCATGGCTTGTTCCTCTCCCTGGAGGACCTGGAGATGCTCGGGGAGCGCGCCGGTGTCTGGGTGCCCACCGTGCTCCGGGTGGAGGCCGTGATCCGCCAGCTCGGCGCCGGGTCCTCCGGCGGGCGCCTCCTCACAGAAGGCCTCGAGAATGTGACCGCCAGCCTGGCCCACGCCGTGGAGTGCGGGGTTCACGTCCTCACTGGCACCGATCTCGTCGTCGGCACCCACCAGGTGGCGCTGGAGGCGGTCCGTCTCTGGGAGTTGGGGATGACGCCACAGGCGGTGGTGGATTCGGTGTCCGGGGCCGGCTTGCGCGCATCAGGGCGAGTCTCCGGCTTCGACGTGGGCGGCCCGGCGAATGCGGTCTTGTTCCCCGAGGACCCCGGGCTCGACCCCAGGGCCCTGGCCCGGCCTCGGCACGTCATCAGGATGGGGCGGCTGGTCCGGTGAGACTGATCCTTGCCTCCGCATCTCCCCGTCGCCAGGAGCTGCTGCGTCAGCTTCGACTCGACTTCGAGGTGATGCCGGCCCACGTCGACGAGACCAGGTTCCCCGATGAGCCCCCGGCTGCATACGTCGAACGCGTTGCCCGCGCCAAGGCGGAGGCAGTGGCCGGGCCCGGGCTGATCGTGGTGGGGGCGGACACGACCGTGGTCCATGAGGGGAGGATCATGGGCAAGCCAGGTCACCCCGAGGAGGCCCGGGCGATGCTTCGTCACCTCCAAGGCGACGTCCACGAGGTCTTCACCGGGCTGGCCGTCGCCTTCTGGGACGGCACCGCCCGGACCAGGTCTGCAGTCGACATGGCCGAAGTCCACTTCCTGCCCATGACCGACGACGAAATCGTCAGGTACGTCGAGAGCGGCGAGCCGTTGGACAAGGCGGGAAGCTATGCGCTCCAAGGCAGGGGCGGAGCCTTTGTCAGCAAGGTCAGCGGGAGCCCGTTCACCGTCATCGGCCTGCCCATTCACCTGCTCGCCCGCCTCGTCGCCGCGTCCGGCGCCGACATTGACGTCTTCCGGGAAGAGCCGGCCGGGTAACTTCCCCGGTGATGAACCGAACCGCCTGGATCCTCGCCGGTCTGTTCGTGGTGATCGTCGTGGTCATCATCTTCGCGTTGGGCGACGAAGATGAGCCCGGCGAGACGACCACGACAACGACGGCCGCCATCACGTCCACCTCTCCGACGGCGACCACCGTGTCCGGCGCCGGGCCGACCACGACCACGGGTGGAGACACCACCACTTCGCTGCCGCCGACCACCACGACCATTCCGGCATCGACCACCACCGTGGGGGTCGAGGGCAACTGGAGCGATACTCCGTTGGTGGTGACCGGCTTTGGCGCCTTGGGATGGTGGGACGGATCGGGTTGGGTGCAGGTCGAGTCGGGCACCGCGCTCCCCGTCGCCGGTGGCGAGGACTACCAGGTGGCCTTTGTCGGATTGGAGGCAACGATCAGCGGAGGTGGCCCCACCACGCTTTGCGAGCCGCTGGACAACCCTGGGGTGGAGTTGGAGAACGAATTGGTGTTGGGGGACTGGCCGGGCCCGCTCGGCGTTGCCGTCTCGGCGCCATGGATCCTCGTGCCCCATCTCGTCGAGGAGATCGAAGACGACGGCACGTATGCCGCTTTCGCTTCCGAGCTGCTGGCGGAGCGGGGCCTCGACGTCCCGGAGCCGGCGATCAAGCAACTGCTCCAGGTCGACCTCGAGGGCGACGGGGTCAACGAGGTGCTGGTAGTCGCCGAGGACGTGAGCGCCGGCCTCTTCGCCGAGGATGGCGACTACTCGATCGCCTTCATGCGACGCACGGTGCAGGGAGATGTCCGGACCGCCATCCTCGGCGAGTCCGTGGTGGTCACCGCCGCCAGTCCGGTGGTCAACTCGTACTCCGTGGGGGCTGTAGCCGATCTGAACGGGGACGGGCGGATGGAGGTCGTACTCAGCACCGCCTACTACGAGGGGGTCGGAGTCGACGTCTGGGAGTACGTCGACGACGACCTGGGGCTGACCCCGCAGATCTCGGCGGGTTGTGGAGTCTGATGGAGAATCCCTTTCTCGGTCGTCCCACCTACGTCGGTCTCACCGGCATCGAGCTGACGGACGCGTCCAGCGACTCCTGCCAGGGCAAGATCGTGATCAACGAGAACCATCACCAGCCCTACGGCGTGGTGCATGGCGGCGTCTATTGCACACTCATCGAGACTCTCGCCTCGACCGGGGCCGCCCTTTGGGCGATGGAGAGCGGGATGGCAGGCTGCGTCGGAGTGTCGAATCAGACCGATTTCATCAGGGCCAGCACCGACGGAGTCCTGATCGGGTTGGCGACCCCGGTACATCGCGGCCGGACCCAGCAACTCTGGCAGGTGACCGTGACCCGGGAGAACGACGGAAAACTCGTCGCCAGGGGCCAGGTCCGGCTCCAGAACGTCGAATCGACCGACTTCTAGGCATGCGGCGAAGGATTGGCACGGCGAGGTCTTAGCCTTTCCACGATGCTGCGAATCGGGAACCTCGTCGTCGACCCGCCGGTGGTGCTTGCCCCGATGGCCGGCATCACCAACGCTCCCTTCCGGCGTCTCTGCCGGGAGTACGGGGCCGGTCTCTACGTGTCGGAGATGATCGGGGCCCGTGGTCTGGTCGAGGGCGACGAGAAGACCCGTCAGCTGGCTCGCTTCGACGCAGACGAGGTCCCTCGCTCCATCCAGTTGTACAGCACCGACCCCGGCTCGCTCGGCGAGGCCGTCGCCCATCTGGTCGAGGTCGAGACGGTCGATCACATCGACATGAACTTCGGCTGTCCCATGGGCAAGGTGACCCGTCATGGCGGGGGCGCCGCGCTGCCCTGGAAGCGCGACCTCTACCGCTCCATCGTCCGGGCCGCTGTGTCCAACGCGGGATCGGTCCCGGTCACGGTCAAGTTCCGGAAGGGAATCGACGACGACCATCTCACCTATCTCGACACGGGTCTCGTCGCCGAGGAAGAGGGGGCGGCCGCGGTCGCCCTGCACGCTCGGACCGCCCGTCAGCTGTACTCGGGCGAGGCCGAATGGGAGTCGATCGCCAGACTCAAGGAGACAGTTACATCGATCCCGGTTATGGGCAACGGCGACATATGGACCGGAGACGATGCGGTGGCGATGATGGCGAGCACCGGTTGTGATGGTGTCGTCATCGGCCGGGGTTGTCTCGGTCGTCCCTGGCTGTTCCGTGACCTGGCCGACGCCCTCGCCGGACGACCCCAACAGGCACCGCCCGGCTCGGGTGAGGTCGCCCGGATCATGATCCGTCATGCAGGGCTCCTGGTCGAGCACTTCGGGGAGAAGGTGGGGATCGGGCTCTTTCGCAAGCACCCCTCCTGGTATCTCAAGGGATTCCCCGCCGGCCCCAAGATGCGTGACGCCCTGGCCCGGGTGGACTCGGTGGAGCAGGTCGAGGAGATCCTGTCCGGGTGGGACCCCGATCTTCCCTTCCCCGAGGAGGCCAACCGCATGGTTCGGGGGCACTCCCACGGTCCCCGCCCGGTACGCCTCCCCCACGGCTTCCTCGATCATCGCCAAGGGGACCGTCTCGGTCGCGAGGCGGAGCAGGTGGTCAGCGGGGGATGACCCCCCCGCTTCCTAATGCAGGGCGTCACGTATACGTGACGCCCTGCATTGAGAATGCCGGCAACGACCGCTCCGCGTAGCCGGCGACCGCGGAGAGAACCAGGTGGGCCAACGCGTCGAGGGTGATTCCGTCGCGGTCGGCTTCGGCATCGACCTCGACGAAGTCGATCGACTCCACCTTGGGGTGCCGGGCGCACCGCCGCACGCCCTCTGCCAGCTCCCGGAGACCCAACCCCCCCGGGCGCGCCCCCGGGCATGCGGGTGCAAAGGCCCTGTCCAGCACGTCGATGTCGACGTCGATGTGGATGACGTCGCATCTCACGGTGACGACGGTCAGGGCGTCCTCGACCACCGAATCGATGCCGCGTTGCTCGACGTCACCAACGGTGAGCACGGTGACTCCCTGTTCCTCGCAGTACGTCCGGTAGTCGAACGAGTTGGCGAAGGAGTGAATCCCGATCTGGGCCACATTGGCCCCGGGCAACCCGTCCTCGTCGATCAGCCCACGCACCGGGGTCCCGTTGCTGGGGCCGAGATCGAGAGTCCGGACGTCGTGGTGGGCGTCGAACGTGATGAGCCCGACTCTTCTCTCCTCCGCCGACTGCGAACGGGCCAGCGGCCGGGTGATGGCATTGTCGCCACCCAGGTACAGCGTCAACGGGACCCGGGGAAGGGAGCGGGCCAATTGCTCGACGGTCTCCGGCATTTGATGCATGTCGAGCTCGGAGACCGGCCAGTTCCCCTCGTCTCGCACCGTCACACCCCCGAAATCGACTCCCCACTCACCGTGAAAGGTCGAGAATCGGGCTAATCGGTGTCGCAGCTCGAGCGGGGTCAGGTCGGCACGCGACGGGGAGAGCGAGGCTCGGGACGAGGGCACCCCGACCACCAGGATCTCCGGATCGGGATGATCCTGCGCCAGCCAGACGTCGGCACGCGGCCAATGAGGGTCGTTGATTGCCATGCGAACGCCAGCGTATAGGGGGAGCGCTCCTCGTCCACACCCCACGGGCGCAGGTCCCGTCCTATCGGGTCTATTGGCCCTGTTCACCTCTGCCCGCGGGACCCACAATCGCAACGGATGGCCCGACGAGGGGTCATCCGGAATGGAGGTGATCTTCGTGACAACGCTTCTGCAGCGTGACAAGGCGGAGGTCACCCGGATGCCGCGACGTTCCTATGTCACCGACTGGGTGATCGGGATCGTTGGCGTGCTGGCAGCGGGTGTCGGGGCGTGGATGTACTACGTGCCCACCACCTGGTTCCTGGGCGGCTTGGCCGAAGGTTGGTACCTCGGCATGTTCGTCGGGGCCGGGGTGCTGTTGGCGGCCGCATTCGGGCTCTTCGCCCGAGGCATGCTGAGAGAGGATCGGGTCTGGACGACCCGGGTGATCGTGATGACGATCCTCGCCGTCCTGGCCTTGGCCGGAGCGGTGACCTTCGGCTTGATCTGGATCCTCTGAACGGCCTGCCAGAAACCGGGGCCCCCTCTGCCCAAAGGGGCCCCGGTTTCGCTTGGGTGTGAGGAGCCGACCGAAACGGTCCCTTCCCTCGATCCAGGACGAACCGAATGCAGCCCGTCACGTATTCGTGACGCCCTGCATTAGGAATGGGGTTACATCATCGGGATGTCGATGCCCCGCTCCCGCGCCACCCGCTGGGCTATCTCGTATCCGGCGTCGGCGTGGCGCATGACCCCGGTGCCGGGGTCGTTGGTGAGGACCCGTTCCACCCGGAGGGCCCCCTGCTCGGTCCCGTCCGCCACAACCTGGGCACCGGCGTGGATCGAGTTGCCGATCCCTACCCCGCCTCCGTGATGCACCGCCACCCAGGCCGCACCGGACGACACATTGAGCATTGCGTTCAAGATGGGCCAATCGGCGACGGCATCGGACCCGTCGGCCATGGCCTCGGTCTCGCGGTACGGCGAGGCGACCGAGCCCGAGTCGAGATGGTCACGACCGATGACGATCGGAGCCGCTACCTGGCCTGATGCCACGAGCTCGTTGAACCGAAGCCCGGCGAGATGGCGCTCTCCGTAGGACAGCCAGCAGATACGCGCGGGCAAGCCCTGGAATTGGACTCTCTCTCCCGCCAAGCGAAGCCAGCGCTGGAGGGGCTCGTTGTCGGGGAACAGGTCGAGGAGGGCCTGGTCGGTCACCGCGATGTCGGCGGGGTCTCCGCTGAGGGCCACCCAGCGGAACGGCCCCGAGCCCTCACAGAACAGGGGTCGGATGTATGCCGGGACGAACCCGGGATAGGCGAAGGCGTCTGCGTAGCCGGCGATAGCGGCCTCTCCCCGCAGGTTGTTCCCGTAATCGAAGGTCTCGGCACCGGCCCGCTGGAAACCGACCATCGCCTCACAATGGATGGCCATCGACTCCCGGGCTGACTTGATGTAGGTGTCGGGATCATCCTCTCTGACCTGTCTGGCCTCATCCAGGGTCAACCCTGCCGGGATGTACCCGAACAGGGGGTCGTGGGCCGAGGTCTGGTCGGTGACGATGTCTGCATCGAGTCCCATCTCCAGCAATTGGGGGAAAACCTCGGCAGCGTTCCCGAGCAGCCCGAGCGAGACCGCCTCCCGGTTCTCCTTCGCCTGGAGAGCTCGCTCCACCGCCGTGTCGATCTCGGTGTGGCTCTCATCGAGGTATCCGGTGTCCAGACGACGTCGGATGTGGTCGGCGTCGACCTCTACACAGAGAGCCACACCGCCGTTCATCGTGATGGCCAGGGGCTGGGCGCCGCCCATCCCCCCGAGCCCCGCGGTGAGGGTGAGGGTCCCGGCCAGGGTCCCTCCGAAGTGCTGCTCCGCTATGGCCGCGAAGGTCTGGAAGGTGCCTTGGAGGATGCCCTGGGTCCCGATGTAGATCCAGGACCCGGCGGTCATCTGCCCGTACATCATCAGTCCGGCGGCCTCCAGCTCCCAGAAGTGCTCGAGGGTGGCCCAGCGGGGGACGAGTAGGCTGTTGGCGATCAGAACCCGGGGCGCCATGTCGTGGGTGCGGAAGACGCCTACCGGCTTGCCCGACTGCACGAGAAGCGTCTCGTCGTTGCCGAGACGCTCCAGGGTGCGGACGATGGCGTGGAGGCTCTCCAGGTTGCGGGCCGCCTTGCCCCGGCCCCCATAGACGACCAGGTTCTCCGGGTCCTCGGCGACGTCGGGGTCGAGGTTGTTGAGCAGGCAGCGGAGGGCGGACTCCTGCAGCCAGCCCTTGGTGTTGAGAGACGACCCGTGCGGGGCGTGGAGGGGGAAGGTGAGGTCGATCATCCGGCGCCGAGACTACGCCGGGGGAGTGGCTCGGCCGGTTGTGACCATGTCCTCTACCTGCGTGGGGCCTGTGGCCTGATGATGATGGTGAAAGGAGTCGACATGATATCCGGAACCAGCCAGCCCGTCCGAACCCCACCGTCCTCCCGAGGGCGCATTGAGTTTCTTTGGGCCTGGACGTCGGTGGCCGTGATGATCGCACTGTTGGTCGCCACATTCATTGCCAGCGAGTCGATGGCTGAGATCGTCTCCCAGATCCTCGGTCCACTCACCGTCGTTGCCTCGGTGGTGGCGGTCTGGTTGGGGCTCGCAGCCCGACGTCACGGGGAGGAGGGCGGTTTGATCCCGGCCGCTATCGGGGCCCTGGTTGGTGGATTCTTCTTGGTGATGGTGCTGCTTGCCCTCATCTTCCACTTCGGGTTTGGCTGGGAGTAATCGGCCCCAACGAAAGATCGTCCGGCCAGACTCCGTCGTGGCCTCCCTACTTCCTGAGCAGACCGTCGAGACGGCGGGATGCGATCCGGGCCCCGATCAGCCCCATGACGACGAGGAAGGCGATGTGCCCGGCCAGGCTCCAGTCGAAGACGCCGAGGGCGAAGGCCCGCAACATCTCGGTGCCGTGGTAGAGCGGCGAGATCCGGGCGAGCTGCTGGATGACCGGCGGGTAGATGTCGAGCGGGAAGAACGTGGCCGAGAAGAGGAAGAGGGGCATGGTGACCAGGGAGACGAGGTCGAAGTCCTGCCACGACCGCATGTAGGTGCAGGCGGCGAGACCGACCGATCCGAAGGCGAAGCCGATGAGAACGGCTCCGGGGATGGTGAGCAGCGCCCACCAGTTGTTGGTCAGCCCCATGAGCACCATGACCACGAGGAAGACGATCGAATACAGGGCCCCGCGGAAGAGGGCCCACCCGATCTCACCGATCGCGATGTCGCGAGGGTTCATCGGTGTGGTCAGGATCCCCTCGTAGACGTTCCCGAACTTGAGCTTGAAGAAAATGTTGAACGTCGTCTCCATCACCGACCCGTTCATGGCAGATGTGGCCATGAGGGCCGGGGCAACGAAGGAGGTGTAATCGACCGTGACTCCGCCGGGCCCGGTCACTTCCGGGACGAGGGCACCGATCCCGATTCCGATCGAGAATAGGTAGAACACCGGCTCGAAGAACCCGGTGAAGATGATCTTCCAGAGACGTCGATAGACCAGGAGGTTGCGCTCCCAGATCCGCTGCGCCCGGATCGGGGTCATCCGCCCGGAAGGGGTTAGCCGGGTCGGTGCGGAGACGCTCACGGCCTCAATCTCCGGTTCAGATGCCGCGATGCCAGGAACAATCCGAGCCCGGTCATGACCACCAGATAGGCGATGTGGACCCAGACCGAGAGGGCGGTCACCGCCGAGGCGTCGACATCGGGAAGGGCGATCTTGCGCACCAGCTCGACGCCGTGGAAGAGAGGGGTGGCATAGGCGACCCATTGCAGGACGTCGGGCAGCTGGCTGATCGGGAAGAAAGTGCCCGAGAACAGGAACAGGGGGATGATCCCGAACCTGAATAGCGTGGAGAGGCTCGTCTCGTCCTCCCTGGTGACGGTGAACGCGGTGACCGCGGTCTGGAAGGCGAGTCCCGTGACCACGGCAGGCGGGACGGCGAGCAGGGCCGGGCCGATCTCGAGGGCGCCGAACAGCACCGCGATGACGGCGAACACCACGAGCATGAAGGTGAGACGGATCACCCCCCAGTAGAAACGCCCGACCACGATGTCGGATGGGCCGAGCGGGGTGGTGATGGCACCGTGGAACTCCTTCCTCCACTTCACCCCGGCCATGACCGGCCAGGAGCCGTCGCCGGCGCCGGCCTGCATGGCGGTTGCCGCCATCAATCCGGTGGCGACGAAGGCGAGGTAGGGGATGGCGAGTTCGTTGTCGGTGGCGTCGACCAGGCTTCCCAGTCCGACCCCCATGGCGGCTAGGAACAGCACGGGGTTGACGAAACTGGAGATGACCGTGCCCCTCCAGGTGCGGCGATATGCGACCAACTCGCTTTCGACGACGCGGAACGGTCGGGTGAGGGTCGACATCAGTCGACCAGGCTCCGCCCGGTCAGCCGCAAGAAGACGTCCTCCAGGGTGGACCTTCTCACCAGCACCTGCTCTGGGTGTATGTCCCGCTCGGTGAGCTCGTGCTGGGTTGCCTCGGCGTCGTCGGTGTAGAGGATCACCCGGTCGGCAAGGACCTCCGAGCGATTGGCCACCCCTTCGAGGCGGAGAGCGATGTCGTCGATGGCGCCCTCGGCGAATCTGAGCTCGACCACCTCCCGCGGTGCGTGTTGGGAGATCAGCTGGCGGGGCGACCCCTCCGCCACGATCTTCCCCTTGTCCATCACAACGAGACGGTCGCACAGCTGTTCCGCCTCGTCCATGTAGTGGGTGGTGATGATCAAGGTGGCCCCTTCCCGCTTGAGACGGTAGAGGCGGTCCCAGAGCAGATGACGGGCCTGCGGGTCGAGCCCGGTGGTCGGCTCGTCGAGGATCACAAGCTCGGGCTCGTTGATCAGGGCCCGGGCGATGATGAGACGACGCTTCATCCCGCCGGAGAGCGGCTCCACCTTCGACTTGGCCCGATCGGCCAGCTGGGCGAACTCGAGTAGCTCTTCGGTCCGCTGCCGGATGCGGGCCCGATCCATATCGTGATAGCGCCCGTAGACGTAGAGATTCTCGGCCACGGTCAACTCGAGGTCGAGATTGTCCTCCTGTGGGACCACGCCCAGCCGCTTGCGGATCTCACGGCCCTCCGTGGCGGGGTCGAAGCCGAACACGCTCAGCTTGCCCTCAGTGATCGGGCTCACCGTGGTGATCATCTTCATGGTCGAGGTCTTCCCCGCTCCGTTGGGCCCGAGGAAGCCGAAGGCCTCGCCCTTGGCGATGTCGAAGTCGACGGCATCGACGGCGAGGAAGTCGCCGAATCTCTTGGTGAGGCCACGCGCCTGGACGAGGGGTTCTGCCATGACCACGCGACGCTAGTGCCCTCGTCGCCGTGTTCCGGCCGAGTTATCCGGTCAGTACTGCTGATACCGGACCACTGCCTCCACCGGCTTCCGACCCCCGAAGCGGCGGGATTGGGAGTCGGTACCCGGATAGCCGAGTGCGACGGCATATCGGGTCTCGGTTCCTTCAGGTGCGCCCAGAAAGGCGCGCGCCTGCGCTGATCGGTGCAGGGTGATCGGGCAGGAGGCGACGCCGACCGCCTTGGCCGCCAGCATGATGTTCTGCGCCGCCCGGCCGATGTCGAACATGTTGCCGCCCTCCTCCTTGACCAGGACGATGGTGGCGGCAGAGGCCCGGACCGGATCGGTGAAGTCGCCGTGCTCGGCCAGCCCCTGGAGCCGGTCACCGGTCACGACTATGAACGACCAGTCCTGCCGGTTCTTCGAGCTGCCGGTCCACCGTGCCGCCTCCAAGATGGAGTCGAGGTCTTCGTCGGAGAGTGGGGTGTGCTGGTAGCTGCGGATGGCGCGCAGCTTGAGGATGAAGTCGTATGGGTCGGACATGGCCCGGAGCCTAGAAGGGGCCGTGCCAGCCCCGGTCGGTGAGGTCGGGAGGAGTGTTGGCCGGGTTCACCGACCCGGTTCAGAGCGGTGGGGTGGACCTGGCCCTGGGCGGGGGTCGAGGGGGGTCATGGCCGGGTTCACCAACCCGGTTCAGAGCGGATGGGGAGACCTGGCCCTGGGCGGGGGTCGAGGGGGTCATGGGCGGGTCCCACCAAACCCGGTTCAGAGCGGATGGGGAGACCTGGCCCTGGGCGGGGGGTCTGAGGGGGGTCGCCCCCCCTCACGAATACAGGAGCATCTGGGTGCAGCGGAACAGGGCGATCTTCTTGCCCGAATCCTCGGCGCTGACCACCACGTCCCAGACCTGGGTGGTCCGGCCGCCGTGAGCCATGGTGCCCTCGCTGATCAATGCCCCTTCGAGCAGGGTGCCCAGGTGGTTCGACTTGAGCTCGATCGTGGTGAACCCGACCGCGCCTTCGGGAAGGTTGGCGACACATCCGTAGCCGGCGGTGGTGTCGGCCAGCGCTATCACCGACGCCGCATGGAGGTAGCCGTTGGAGGCGAGGTGCTTCTCCTCGACCACGCAACGCATCTTCGCCCGCCCATCACCGAGCTCGACCAACTCCAGGCCGAGCAGTCCGGGGAGCCGGGTGGCCCCGAGCCCTTCGAGCACCCGGGTCAGCTCGATCCTGTCTTCTGGGAAGTCGGGGAGCTCGGGCATGAGGCGGGGGACCATACCCGGGGTGGGGAAGCAGTCGCCCATCCGATATGTTGGCGACGTTCGAAGACCACCCTCAGGAGTCGAAAAACCATGCCCACCCCCCACATCTCAGCCGAGAAGGGCGAGTTCGCGCCTTCGATACTCCTCCCCGGAGACCCGCTGCGGGCCAAGCACATCGCCGAGAACTTCCTCGACGAGGCGAGGCAGGTAAATGCGGTCCGCAACATGCTCGGGTTCACCGGGACCTACCAGGGGGTGCCGATCTCGGTGATGGGGACCGGGATGGGGATACCTTCGGCCTCGATCTACGCCACGGAGCTGATCACCGAATACGGGGTGGAACGGTTGATCCGGGTCGGGTCGTGTGGAGGCATCCTCCCCTCGGTCGAGATCCGCGACGTGGTGCTGGCCATCGGGGCCTGCACCGACTCCGGGGTGAACCGGGTCCGTTACGGGGGTTACGATTTCGCCGCGGTCGCCGACTTCTGGCTCCTGAGGGCGGCGGCCGAGGCTGCGTCTGCCCGTGGCATCGAGGTCAAGGTGGGGAACGTCCACTCCGCCGATCTGTTCTACAACGCGGACCCTGCCGCCTTCGACCGCATGGAGGCGATGGGTGTCCTCGCCGTGGAGATGGAGGCGGCCGGCCTCTACGGGGTGGCAGCGGAAAAGGGGGGGCGGGCCCTCACCATCGCCACCGTCTCCGACCATGTCCGCACCGGCGCCTGGACCACACCCGAGGAGCGGGAGCAGACCTTCGACGAGATGGTCCTCATCGCACTGGAGACGGTGAAGATCGACGTCGGGTCTCAACCCACGGGCTGACTTCCCCATGTCTGTGGACCGGTCGGTGGCCCGGCAGGGCGTCATCGACGCATTGCCCCTGTTTGTCCCTGCCGTCCCCTTCGGCCTGGTGATCGGGCTGGCCATCGCCGATTCGGGGATGAATCCATTCGTGGGTTGGTCGAGCTCCTGGATCGTGTTTGCCGGGGCAGCCCAACTAACCCTCATCACCTTGCTCGGCAGCGGGACTGCCCTGGTCGCAGCGGTGGGCACCGCTCTGGTGGTGAATGCGCGCCACCTGATGTACTCGGCGGCGCTGGCACCTACGTTTCAGCACCAGCCCCCTTGGTTTCGCCGTCTCGGGCCCTATCTGCTGATCGACCAGGTCTTCGCCCTGGTGGCGGTGAGGCCCGAGGAGGAGCCGGACCGCTTTCGCACCTACTACCTGGCTGTGGGAGCCACCTTCTGGTCGTTGTGGCTGGTGGTGACCGCACTCGGCATTCTCATCGGGCCGGTGATCCCCGAGGAATGGAACCTCGAGTTCGCGGTTCCGATCCTTTTCATCGGGTTGCTCGTACTTGGCGTCGACCGCTGGCCCAAGCTGGTGGCGGCGGTGGTAGGAGCGGCGACGACCTTCGTCGCCGCCGGTCTCCCCAATCGGACCGGACTGCTGGTCGGCGCGGCGGTGGGGATCCTGGCCGGGACCGTCGCCGAGAGGTACCGCGGTGAGTGAGCTGATCGCGGTCCTCGTCGTCGGGCTGGGCAGCTATCTGTTCCGCTCATTCTTCATCCTCGCCCTGGCCAACAGACGCATCCCCGACCAGGTCCTGGTCGCCCTGCGTTTCGTCGCCCCCGCGGTAATGGCCGCCCTGATCGTCGCCCTGATGACCGATTCCGAGGGCAATGTCGCCATCGGCGTGCCCGAGGCGACCGCCCTCCTGGTGGGCGGAGCGGTGGCGCAGAAGACCAGGAACCACATCTGGACCTTGTTCGCCGGGATGACCGTGTTCTGGTTGGTGCGGGCCCTGTTCTGAGGCGCACGAAGAAGTTCCGGGTTCGGCCGACGTCGGGTAACCCCCGATCGCTACTTTGGGTCTGAGCAACGATGCCGACGCCCGGCAGCAGCAATTGGGAGGAAAAATGACCGACACCGTCGATCGGACGGAGTCGAGAGGATCTGGGGGGTCCGGTCTCGATTCCTACTTCAAGCTCACCGAACGGGGCACATCCGTAGGCACGGAGATCCGGGCCGGGCTGACGACGTTCCTGGTGATGGCGTACATCATCTTCGTCAACCCGACCATCCTCGGCGAGGCCGGATTCGACATCCCGGCCGTGGCCGCGGGAACCGCCCTCGTTGCCGGATTGCTCAGCATCCTGATGGGGGTGGTGGCCAACTATCCCATTGCGATGGCCGCCGGGCTCGGCATCAACGCCGCGGTGGCCTTCGGGCTCGTCCTTGGTGACGGGCTCACCCCGGCCGGTGCCATGGGTGTGATCGTCCTCGAGGGTCTGATCGTCCTCGCCCTGGTCCTGGTCGGCTTGCGCGAGGCGATCATGAATGCAGTGCCGCTCAGCCTGAAGCGGGCCATCGGTGTCGGCATCGGGCTCTTCATCCTGTTCATCGGGTTCCAGAGCGGTGGCCTCATCGGCCCCGGGGCGCCGGTGGTCGAGTTCATCTTCCCCAACACCACCGGAGCTTGGCTGACGCTGATCGGGCTTCTGATCACTGTGATCCTCTTCGTGCGCAAGGTGCCCGGAGCGCTTGTGATCAGCATTCTGCTGACCGCGGTCGTGGGGTTGATCATCGGCGTCACCGAATTCCCCGACACGTTCACCGCGACCCCCAGCTTCGCGACATTGGGCGAATTCGACCTGGGCAACGTGTTCAGCCAACTCGGGTTCGTGGCCGCGGCGCTCACCATCTTCAGCTTCATGCTCACCGACTTCTTCGACACCATCGGAACTGCGACCGCCATCGTCGAGCAGGCAGACCTCACCGAGGAGGACGGCTCGATCCCCGGTGTGGGGAGACTGCTCGTCGTCGACTCGCTGGGTGCAGCAGCCGGTGGGGCGGCGGGCGTCAGCTCCAACACCAGTTACATCGAGAGCGCGGCCGGCGTCGCGGAAGGCGGACGCACCGGTCTCACCTCGGTGGTGGTGGGTGTGCTGTTCCTGGTGGCGATATTCCTCTCCCCGATCGCCGGGCTGATCCCGGCCCAGGCCACCGCCCCGGTGCTGATCCTGGTCGGGTTCCTGATGAGTGGGCTGATGAAGGGGATCGACTTCGAGGACATCGAGGAAGGCTTCCCCGCCCTGCTCACCATCATCCTGATGCCACTCACCTTCAGCATCACGGTCGGCATCGGCGCCGGGTTCGTGATGTATGTACTGATCAAGGTGGTCAACGGCAAGCTGAGAGACGTCCATCCTCTGATGTGGGTGGTCGCCGTCGCATTCCTCATCTACTTCGGCCAGGCGGTGCTGGGTCAGGCGATCTCCGCCTGAGACCCGCGAGAGCCCGACGAGGCCCGGTCGGGGAGGCCGGGCCCTCGTCGCTGTCGTCAGTCGGTGAAGTAGGCCTGGACTCGGGGGGAGAGGGTTTCGATCAACTGTTCGACGGGGACCTTCACCAGGGAGGGGAAACCGATCACGTATCTGAGCACCGCCACCCCGACGAGGTGCGACACGGCAAGGGAGACGCGTAGCTCTGCGTCGGGGCCACCGATTTCGGGCGCTACCCGGCCGAGGAGCGCCGAGCCGAAGAACTCGCGCATGACTGCCGCCCCCTGCTCGTTGTCGAATGCCCCACGCAACATGGCCATCAGCGGGTCGCGGGTCCCCGGGTTCTCCCACACCGAGAAGAAGAGGGTGGCGACGTTCCGGCCGACCGATTCGAGACCGCCGGCGAGGAGCACGTCGGCGATGTCGGTTGGACGGAGCGGGAGGTCGATCGAGGCTGCGAAGAGGTCGTCCTTGGACCCGTAGTAGTGATGCACCAGCGCCGGGTCCACGCCGGCCTCGGCGGCGATGCTGCGGATGGTGGCCTGGTGATAGCCCTTGGCCCCGAACTCGGCGCGAGCCGCGGCGAGGATGTCGCCCCTGGTGTCCTCCCCGCCGGGACGACGGCCGGTCCGAGCCATCAGACTCCTCTGGCCAGACTCATGAAGGCCTCCTCCAGCGTGGATCGGCTCTCGGTCAGGCCGACATCGCCTCCCAGGATCGAGCGCACCGAGTCGATCGTCACCCCGGGAAGGCGAAGGTGGGGCCCGGTGGGCAAAACGGGCAGGCCGGCCTGGCCCAGCGTGGCCAACGCCGCGGCCGGATCGGCCGGCGCGATCTCGATGGTGGTCTGCCCGGCGAGGATCTCGTCGACGGTACCCGATGCCACGGCCCGGCCCGCCGAGAGAAGGACGAGACGGTCGCACTGCTCCGCCTCGTCCATGTGATGCGTGGTCACGAGAATCCCGGCGCCGGCATCGGCGGCGTCGTGGATCGTCTCCCAGAGCTCGGCTCTCCCCAGGGGGCCTACCCCGGAAGTGGGCTCATCGAGCACGAGCAGGTCGGGGCGGTGGGACAGGGCGGCGAGGAACCCGGTTCGACGCCGCAGACCGAGCGGCACGTCGGCGACGAGGGTGTCGCCGAGCGCGGCGAGATCGCCCTCGAGCGCGGGTGGCTCGACGCCGAACACCCGGGCCGTGAAGTCGAGGTTCTGGGAGACGGTCAGATCCTCGTAGAGCCCCATGCCCTGTGGCATGTAGCCGAGTCGGTGTCGGGTGGCGCGGGTCGGGGTCTCGCCAAAGAGGATGACCTGCCCCCGATCGGGTCGGAGAAGGCCGAGCAGCACCCTTATGAAGGTCGTCTTGCCCGCCCCGTTGGCCCCGACCAGGCCCACGATCTCACCGGCCCGGATCGAGATGCTGACCCCGTCGACGGCGAGGTTGTCGACGAATCGCTTGCTGATCTCCGAGGTCTCGGCGAGACGGCTTGTCATGATGCCTCCCTCCGGGCGAACGCGGCCGCGGTGACCACGTCCTCCAGGTCGGGGGTGGCGGCCCGGGCATCCGACGGGAGCGATCCGTTCGGGGCCCACACCCTCCAATGGTTGCCCCGCCGCCAGGCCGACGCATCTAAGGGTCGCGTGGCGCTGATCCCGAGCAGACCGCGAAAGGAGGCTCGGATCGACTCGGCGGTGCCCGCGGCCAGCACCTTCCCGTTGTCGAGGACCACCACATGTGACGCACGCTCCGCCTCGTTCAGGTAGCTGGTGGTGGCCAGCACCGCCGTCCCCTCACCGGCGGCCCGGGCGAGGAGCCGCCACACTTCCGCCCGGCTCATCGGGTCGAGACCTGTGGTCGGCTCGTCGAGGACCGTCAGCTCGGGCCGGGGGAGCATCGCCATCGCGACAGCCAGCTTCTGTCGCATCCCGCCCGAGAGCTCGCCGGCGAGCCGGTTGGTGGCCGGGCCGAGCCCGGTCACCTCGAGCAACTCCCGATAACGATCCGAAGCCACGGGCAGACCGTGGGCCCGCGCCACGAACGACAGGTTCTCCGAGACGGTCAGATCACGCCAGGTGCCTGCTGCTTCCGGTTGATAGCCGATCGCGTCAGCCTTCGGTCGGCGCACGGAGCCCGCGGTAGGTGAGAGAAGGCCAACCAGGGTGCGGGAGGTGGTCGTCTTCCCGGCACCGTCGGCCCCGATCACCGCGGTGATCGCACCCGGCTCGACCTCGAGGTCGACCCCTTCGATCGCAGTCGCCCCACCGAGCTCGACGGTGACATCGGTGAACCCGAAGCTCACGCCACCGGCTCCAGCGCGGCTGCCCGGGAAGGGGCCAGGTCAGAGCGAAACCTGAGCACGGCCAGGCCGAAAACCGCCAGACCGAGACCGGCGAGGAGGGCGAAGGGGAGGGCGATCGCCTCGAACGGCGCATCTCTGAGCATGACCCCTCTGGCGATCTGGTTGAAGTAGGTCAAAGGAAGCAGATAGCCGATCCAACGGACACCGGCGGCCATCGACTCGAGGGGGAAGATGAGGCCGGAGAGAAGGACCTGGGGGAGCAGGGTCATGATGGCGAGCTGGATGGCCTGACCCTGGTTCTCGGAGACCGTGGAGATCAACACCCCGGCGCCAAGGGTCACGAAGAGGAACAACATCGCTCCCAGGGCGAGAAGCCCTACCGAACCAGCGAATGGGACGTCGAAGAGGAGCCATCCCACAACGAGCACGATCACCATGTCGACCGCGGCGACCGCGAAATAGGGCGCGATCTTGCCCACGAACACGTCCCGCGGCCGGAGCGGCATCACCGCCAGCTGCTCCAGGGTCCCCGCCTGACGCTCCCGGACCACGCCGAGACTTGTGATCAGGGAACCGACGAAGAGCAGGACCAGCCCGGCGAGACCGGGCACGAGCACCGCCGAGGTGTCCAGCTCGGGGTTGAAGAGAACCTCGCTGGTGATCGGCACTCCCTGAGCGGCCGCCGAGGTGAACACCTGGAGGGCGGCTCGGGCAGTGAAGAGCTGGGAACCGTCGATCGAGGCGACGAGCCCGGTCCCGTCGCCGACCACCACCACGTCGGCATCGCCATGACGGAGGATGTCGACCGGATCGCCGCGGGAAGTCTCAACCGGCTCCAGCACGTCGGGAAGGTTCGCCGTGTCCGGAACGCCGTCGGGGAAGGCCACCCTGATGGTGCTCACGTCGAAGCTGGCCGCGTAGCCGAAGACCACCAGGAGCATGATCGGCATCACGATCATCATGGCCAGTGTGCGTCGGTCCCTACGCACCTGGCGAACCTCTTTGATCACCATCGCCCACATGACAGACCCCTTCTGTTCAACATGTGTTGAATTCTACAGGTGATGAATTAGACCGTCAAGCGTCGTCCGAGCCTCGGGCACATCGAAGAATCAGACGCCGACCCGGGAGGCGCCCAACTCCGCTCGTGCTCGGTCCTGGAGGACGTGGAAATCCCGCGCAGTGCGATCTCGGGGACGAGGCAGGTCGAGGGCGAGCTCGGCCCGAACCGAACCGGGTGTCCCCCCGAACACGACCACTCGGTCGGCGAGGGTGAGTGCCTCGTCGATGTCGTGGGTGACCAGGAAGGTGGTCGGCCGGTACCAGTCCCATACATCGAGGAGGTGGTCCTGGAGGTCGACCCTGGTGAATGCGTCGAGGGCACTGAACGGCTCGTCCAGGAGCAGGA
>DATHUP010000080.1:0-31140 GCA_035462175.1 Acidimicrobiia bacterium
TGGTCGGTTTCGGTCTCCAGGATGCTGTTCGCGGCGTCTGGCGGGGTGTTTGGATTCTGAACGACGGCGAATCTGATGGCGGGGATAGGGTCGGTTGCCACTGATTGAAGAATCGCTGCTTCGGTGTTTGGAGCCTGGGCGAGTTTGAGTTTCTGATTCCAACCGAGGGGAAGACTGTCGTCATAGCGATCAGCGGAGGCACCTTTGATTTCGCGTCAGTGAAGGGTCTCTGCGTGCTCGCGTAAGGCTCGAGTCTTTCGGTTGCCCCCGTACAGATGTTGGAACCACCATGATCCCGGGGAAGCGAATCTGACCAACACCCTGAATCCTGCAACGACGCCGGGACCCCAGTCGAGAAGAACTATCAGCCCGAATAGACCCATTCCGTCCCCTGGACCAGGGTTCACGAGACCGACGGTGTGGCCCGCGATCAGAAGGATCCCGAAACTACCCCCGGCCAGAGCCAGCCAAGCCCAGACCCTGTCTCCCTTCAACCAGGCAAGGAAACCTGCGACGAGAGGCCAAGAGAAGGCCAACAACGTGTTGAGAGTGTCTTCCCTCATGTCGTTATCGAAGAGGTTGGTACTTCATCACGGCTTCAAACTGGCGATTGTTGCTGTAGCGCCGACGCCACCACCAAGAATCGGGACGAGCCAGTCGAGCAGCACCAACGATCGGCACCCAACCGAAAAGGAGGAGCAACACGGGAAGTCCGTAGCCAACCACGTCACCGTACTGGTCGTCGCTGAACAAGGTGCCGGTCAGCGCGAGCAAGAAGAGGGTGAATGCACCCCCGAAGAAGGCAGAGACCCTATGACCCTTCAGGGCCGCAACAGTGGTTCCCCATGCGGAAAGAAGCACGAGTGCAAAGAAGAAGACAACAGCGCTAGCCCTGGCGAATCTCTCTTCCGCCGCAATTCGCCGCATCCATACCCGACCTGTACATCTCATAGCCGGGAACGTCTATAGGGGATCGTCCCTACATGCGGACTGGGGGCCACAACGTCTTGGGTTGGCTTCGTCGTTCATGATCGGGTCTTCGCTTGTGAGAGAACCGAATACACCGCTTTTTGGGCATCGAAATCCATGGCTGTGCCCACCTTTGATGTAGGGGAACTCCCCTATAGACCGCAACATCCCGGTCGATAGGGTTTGCAGTGGCGGGTGGACAGCTTGACCCTCTGCTTGAAAGGAACACAGTGACCGGAAGCAAGGAGAGTTCCCCGATAACAGTTCCGGTCATCCCCTCATTCGAGAGGGTGTCGATCGGAGAGCTGTACCGCGCAGTTCGCCGTCAATCTCGGCGTTGGCGGAGGCTCATCGTTCCCGTCACCATAAGTCAGATCGTGCTAACGGCCACAGCGTGGTACTCGGTCAGCTTGGGAGAGGGCGCCATCGCCGGCGTTTCGGTTTTAATTCTGGTCTTCCAACTGCTGGTGCATGGGGCTGTGGTTGCCATGGTGATCGACCCAGATTGTCGCCCCACGGAGGCGGTGGCCCTGACCCTGCGTCGGCCAGCTCAACTGGCCGTCGGCGCCGTGCTGTCGCTGCTGGTCTTTGCCGTAGCGTTTGCTCTCGCCCTTCCAATCGCGTATTCCACGGCGTTCACACCAAACGACGAATCGGCTAACCAACTATTGACCGTGGCGTTTCTGACTTCCTTTGGGATTGCGACCGTACTTGTCGGCGGTCGGTTTCTCGCGGTCCAGCCTCTGGTGATGCGTGGCCTTGGACCGTTCGAGGCGTTAGGAGAGGCGCGCCGGTCCTCAAGGGGCAGCTGGAGCACGGGTATGGCGGGTATGGCTGCTGTCGTCGCTACATACGCGCTGATCTTCGTTCCCGTAATCTCCTTAGCCCCCGGCGCACCTGGTGCTGGTGCGATGGGGGTCGCGGCGATATTCGCCTTGATACTTGCCGCCCGGATCGAGGAAGGGTTTCAATCGATTACAGCGGCCAGGACCCGCGAGATCAAAGAGGAGGAGGCAGCCGAGGCGGCGCGGGCCGCGCTGGCCGAGAGGGAGGCTGAGGAAGCCCTCCGCGCTCGTGTGCTGGATGCTCAACGGCGAGTTGCTTCGACCATGACGAAGGAGGCGATTGTGGGGGAGGAGGATGAGTCACTCCTCACAACCGGACATTCGCGCCCTCGGCAGGATTCGAACCTGCGACACCCGGTTTAGGAAACATCCCCTGTATTCGGGCCTCTTAATGCCCGAAATCGCCAATGGACATGGGGTTTCGCATTCTCTAAGTCTGCCGCGTTCCGGTGCTCGGTTCTCTCTTGGGGGAGTCACTTGGGTGGTGGCTGAGCATGGGATGTCAGTCGATGCCGAACCTGCCTGCTACCGGTAGCCAGGATGGCTGTCCGAAAATGAACTGGCTGTCGGCGATGCCCTGAGTGTTGCTGTGTCGGAAGTAGAAGGTGGCGTTCCCGGGTCGGAATAGCCCTGGGGTGTCAACTCCGGCGACAATCCCCCAGTCTCCGGCGACAAAGCGGTCGCCGGGTCTCCCAAGAAGAACTGGTTGTCAGCGATCCCGGTGGTCAACGTGTTCCGGTAGTAGACGAACCCGGTCGATTCCCGATGCAGTCCGACTTCGTCGATGCCGTCCCCGTCGAAGTCACCGACGAAGGGTTTGTCCCCGGGGTTGCCGAATTGGAAGGAGAATTCTGCGGGTCCAAGTCCGCATTCGTTGGTCCGAGCCGGTTGATGATGTAGAAGCGTTGTTCGGAGGGGCGGTAGGGCGACAGGGTGTCGCAGCCGTGAACGGCAAGACCACAGCCATGCCCAGCGCGGACCACCCGCGGGTCCACGCATGGGAAGGTGTCTCACTGCTCAACTATCCACCCGATTGATGTAGGCGTAGGCGTGGTCGACCCTGCCGCCATCGTCTTCCACTCTGAGTCCAATCAGGTAGAGGCCGGGTGTGAGCATGCTCATTGGCAGCTCATGCTCCGGATTCGACGAGATCGCCAGAGACGGCGTATTCGGCAACTCGCGGTGGAGGCTCCACTCGTATCCGACAATCTGTCCATCCTGATCCGATGAACAGCCCAGCGTTTGAGTGCAGGCCTGAAGGATGATCGGTGTCGCATCGTCTGCGGGTCCCTGGACGGTGAGTGTCCCACCGGCCTGAACCGACGCTTCACCGAAGGTGAGGAGCATGAACGCGACTGGAGGGTGGTTGACCACGACGAGACCGAAATCGCCTGCGACTGGGAGAAAGCCCCCCGCGACAAACACCTCGTCGGCTGTGCCCTCTGTGTTGGTATACCTCAAGTAGAAGGTGCTGTTCGAGGGTCGGAAGACGGCGGGGGTGTCGATCCCATCGACGATCCCCCAGTCACCTGCAACCAGATGG
This sequence comes from Acidimicrobiia bacterium, assembly GCA_035462175.1. Lineage (GTDB taxonomy): Bacteria > Actinomycetota > Acidimicrobiia > Spongiisociales > ZC4RG35 > JARDZU01. The sequence goes on from DATHUP010000080.1 coordinate 3,358, forward strand.
TCTCCGGGGTCACCGAAGAAGAACTGATTGTCGGCTACGCCCTGGGTGTGGGACTGTCGGAGGTAGACGAGCCCGGTCGACTCCCGGTGCAGGCCAATCGTGTCGATGCCGTCCCCGTTGAAGTCGCCGACGAACGGCTTGTCGCCGGGGTCGCCGAAGATGTAATTGAAGGCGGCTGCTCCCAATCCGCCGTCCTCGACGCCGAGGGTGTTGATGATGAACACCCGACCCTCGGAGGGACGGTAGATGGATACCGTATCGCATCCGTCGCCGTTGAAGTCTCCGGCCAAGGGAAGATCGCCGGGGTCGCCGAAGAAGAACCTGACGTCGGCGACACCCTGAGTGTTGGAGTTGCGCAGGTAGACGTACCCGTCCGATTGTCTGAATAGACCCGGTGTCTCGTCGCCGTCGCAGTCCCAATCACCGACGAACGGTAAGTCCCCCGGGTTTCCATAGGTAAAACTCGTCAGGTCGCCATACTGCCCGCGGAGCGCCCACGAGTCGCGGGAGACGAGGCCGACTCGGTCGGTCACGGACTCATCGTCGATGCCCATGGTCGTGATCCCGGGCTCCGGCCATGGGTCGCTCTCCTTGGGGTCGAGCAGCGTTACCTCACTCGCGACCGCTGAGGCCATGACGGAAGCAATCGCAAGAATGACAGCTGCGATCACTGAGGCACTCCTTGGTTCCCTCTCCGTTCCGTCACCGCATCCCTGCTACCTCACATCAGTAAGCCGCGGAAGTCAATAGGGAAGGTCTGCTCCCCACCTTCCGATAGGGCCAAACCCCTATAGACGTCACCTGGTTCGAGCTGTCAGCTCGGATAGTGGATGCGGCGAGTCGCCAGTCACCCATTCCATCTCCCGCCAATAGGCGCCGCGGACTGGACCGATGCCCCAAGAGTCGCAAGAACTCTCGTCAGATGGTCGGGCTGAGAGGATTTGAACCTCCGACCTCTTGACCCCCAGTCAAGCGCGCTAACCAAGCTGCGCCACAGCCCGAGTTGTGGAATGCCCAATCGTAGCCGGGGGTCCCGGACAGGGAGAACGCGTTACCCGAGGTCAGGCAGACACCGTCTCGCCTCCTCAGCCTCGGGATACCCCTTGAGACGGCCGGTCCTGACTGTGCCCTCGGGGGGATCCCAATACTCCCGGGCGGTGCCGTCGGCAGCCTCGATCGGTTCTCCCGACTCTCCTACCGCCCAGACCGCAGGCACACCCCGTGGCATGTCCGAAGCGGTGACCAGCGCCCCGATCATGAGCGCGGGCCAGCCTCGTGCGTCTCTTCGATGTGGCGCCACCTCGACCATGACGGCTGCTCCCAGACCCATGTCGTCGTCGATCAGACCGTCCTGAATGGTGACGATCAGGTGCCCAGGCGCCTCCCGGCAAGCCATGTCCCCTCCCCATCTTCAGTTCCCCCACTTCAAAAGAAGTGCTCGATGTCAGATTCGGCATTCCCGAGGCGAAAACTTGAGCCATTTTTTGGAAAAGGCTGCGGCCGATCGTGGTCAAGCCTGTTGGCGAGGGTGCCGATCTGGTTGATGAGGTCGATTCGTTGCGAGACAAGACATTCAGAACCATCGGAGCCACGGCGGTGCTGCTCGGCATCGCCGTCGCGGCCTTGGCCCAGGTCGAATCCGACGAGGAGGCACCAACCCAGATCGGTGCGCCCACCGGCACCGACGACGGGCCGCTTTCTCTGGGTGGAACGTCCACCAGCGTCGATCAGCCATTCCACTACCGGGTCGGGCTGCTCGCCGGCGTAACGACTACCAACTTCTGGGAGTACGTCGCCGAAAGGCCCACGGCGTGGAATTCATACGTCCTGGGACCGACCAAGCCGGCGCTGTACGGGATCGGCACCGGCAACGATCTGGTCGGCGAGCTGGCGGGGGAGTCGAACCCGCCCCTGCCCACATCGAGCGAAGACGGGTGGCGGGTACAGCTCGAACTCGGAGGGAGGATCGCCTGGTCTGATGGCGAACCGGTCACCGCCGCCGACGTCGTGTACACCTTCGACACGGTGCGCAGGCTCGGGCTTGGAGGCGGATGGGCCGATGCCTTCCCCGCGGAGATCGACGAAATGGTGGCCGATTCTGACACCAGGCTGACAATCGAGTTCTCAGAGCGGCCCGGTCTCGGAGTCTGGCCCTATGGCGTGGGGATGTCGCCGGTCATGCCCGCCCACGTTTGGGCGCCGCTCACGGCGCGGATCGATCAGCCGGCCGAGCTCTTTGCTCTCGACGGAGATGAGGACGTTTCGGGCGGTCCGCTCCAGATCGTGAACATCACCGACGAGACGATTGAAGCCGTGGCCAACCCGGGCTATCCCGGGCCGGAGTTCGATACGGTCGAATACACGATCTTCGACGACGAGGCCTCCGCGATCACTTCGCTCCGTGAGGGAAGCATCGACACCATTCTCGACCCGAACGGTCTGTTTCAGTCGGCCGTCGACCTCCTCGATGACGTCCACGGAGTCACTCTGGCCAGAAGCCCGGCCAACTCCGTTCGGTACCTAGGCTTCAACCTGACCCGGGCACCAATGTCGGAGCCGGCCTTTCGTCACGGCCTTGCCCTACTCCTCGACCGTGAAGGGGCGGCCACGACTCTCCTCGACGGCGCAGCCGCTGCCTACACCGTCCTCTCACCGGCCAACGCCCGGTGGTTCGAAAAGGAACGGGCCGACTCGATGGCCGCCCCCTATCTCGGCGATCTCGAAGGGCGGCTGACCTCGGCGTTGTCTCAACTCGAGGCTGCCGGGTACTCCTGGGACACCCAGCCGACTGTCGTCGACGGCACTCTGAGCCAGGGAGTCGGCCTCGGCATCGATGGTGAGACTCCGGCCCCGCTCACCATCCTCACACCAGGAGACGAATACGACCCGGCGCGACAGGACTACACACAGATGATCGAGACGACCCTCGAGTTGCTCGGATTCGACGTCCGACCGGTGGTCACCGACTTCGACACGGTGGTCGACCTGGCCTTCACCGATAACGAAGCCGGGCAGCGGCAGTACGACATGTACGTCCTGGGATGGACGTTGGGCAACTCTGTCCATCCCGACTTCTACCAACCCTTGTTTGCCAGCGACGGTGCCGCCAACTCGACCGGGTATTCAGACCAGGACTTCGACGCCGATGTGGCCCGGTACGAAGCAGCCACCGGGCCGGACACGGCCAGGGCGGCGCTGTGGGAGATGGAACAAACCCTGGCCAGGGACCTTCCCTATCTGGTCCTCTATCACCCCGACATCGTCGAGGCCTATCGCTCCGATCGCATCCGGTTTGGCGAGGTGGGCGTGCTCGGCGGCATCCAGGGTCGTCTCGGCGGTCTCGCCGACGTGCACCCGGCCCCCTAGCGCTGGCGACCTTGCTGACGGAGGGTCCCAGGGGGATCGCCCCCCCGGGAAACAACACAGCAAACCCGGTTCAAAGAAGAACGCGAACAGCGAGCCACGGACGGAGGGTCCCAGGGGGATCGCCCCCCCGGAAACAACACAGCAAACCCGGTTCAGAGAAGAACGCGAACAGCGAGCCACGGGCGGGGGGTCCCAGGGGGGTCGCCCCCCCGGGATTCATCACAGTTAGCCTGCGCGCGTGACCGAGGCCGCAGCGAGCAGACGCATCCTCACCATTCCCAACCTGGTCTCCTTTGTCCGCATTCTCACCATCCCGGTCTTTTGGTGGGTGCTGCTGGTCGTGGAAAACGTCCCGGTAGCGGCATGGATCGTCTTCATCGTCGGATGGACCGACTGGATCGACGGGTTCCTGGCTCGCCGCCTCGAACAGGAAAGCGAGCTGGGAAAAATCCTCGACCCGGTAGCTGATCGGCTCATGATCGCATCGGCGCTGATCGGAGGGCTCATCGCCGGGGTGCTCCCGATCTGGTTCGGCTGGGGTCTCATCGCCCGCGAGGTCCTGGTCGGTGGGATGGCCCTGAACCTGGCCGCCAGGGGAGGGGGGACGATCGAGGTCCGCTGGCTGGGCAAGGCTGCCACCTTCGCCCTCTACGGCGCGATCCCCGCCTTCTACCTCGCAGCCGGTGGCGTTGCAGAAGAGCTGATGGAGCCGATCGCCTGGCTATTTGGGATCATCGGTCTCGGCCTCTACTGGTGGGTCGCGGTGCTCTACATCGGTGACAGTCGGGCCAAGCTCTCAGCGGTAGAGTCTCCAAGCGACGCCGAGGAGGTTTGATGCAGGTACCCGACGGTCTTCTCTACACCGAGGAGCACGAGTGGATCCTCGAGATGGAGGGCTCCGAGGTGCGGATCGGGATAACCGACTACGCCCAGGACCAGCTCGGCGACGTCGTATACGTCGAGCTTCCCGAGGTCGGCAAGGTGGTGGCGAAGGACGACGTCCTGGTCGAGGTGGAGAGCACCAAGTCCGTGGGTGAGGTGTATGCGCCGTTCGCCGGCACGATAACCGGCGTCAACGAGGCGGTCTCGCAGAGCCCCGAACTGGTGAACCAAAGCCCTTACGAGGACGGCTGGTTGGTGACGATGAGTGTCGAAGGCGAGATCCCCGCAGAGCAACTCCTGGATTCGGGCCGATACAAGGAGCTCACCGAGTAGGTCGAGCGCCGGTTCACCAGCCGCGATACCTATCATCTCTCCCGATGACCGACGAGAGAGATCGAGACACCGTACAGCCCGAACCTCAAGTAGAGGTCGACGGCGACCCCACGATCGTCTACGTGCCGATACAGGATCGGGCAGATCATCCCATGACCCGGGAGGAGGCCACCGGCCTCGACGGGATATCCGGATTCGCACTGATCGTCGAGCGTGGCCCCAAGACTGGGATGACCTACCTTCTCCCCGACGGGAACACCACGGTCGGTCGTCATCCCGAGAGTGACATCTTCCTCAACGATGTCACCGTGTCCCGGCAACACTGCCGGTTCGTCGTCGGCGAAGACGGCCTTCTGGTCGAAGACAGCGGCTCGACCAACGGGACCTACGTCAACGACGCCCGAGTCGACCAGGCCACGCTCAAGGCCGGTGACGAGGTCTTGGTCGGTCGATTCCACTTTGTCGTCGCATACGGCGATGACCACTAGCCGGGCACTGAGCATCGGGGAAGTCATCAACCTCCTCCGTGACGACTTTCCGGATGTCTCTGTGTCCAAGATCCGGTTCCTCGAGTCGCAGGGGCTGATCGACCCGGGCCGATCCGACAGCGGTTACCGGCAATTCGACCAGGAGGACCTGGCCCGGCTTCGCTTCATCCTTCAGCAACAACGCGACCACTTCCTCCCCCTCAAGGTCATCAAGTCCAAGCTCACCCTCTGGGAGCGCGGCGAGGATCTCGCCTCCCGGACCGCCGAGCCCGCCTCGAGCCTGGCGTCGAAGGGAGAGCCCCTCAGCCGGGACGACCTGTTGCGCCGCTCCGGGCTTGCGTCAGCCGAGCTCGACGAGCTCATCGAGGTGGGCGTCTTGCGTCCGACGGGGGAGCCCGAGGTGTTCGCCCCCGACTCCGGCATCGTCGCCACCGAGGCGAAGAGACTCCTCGACCAGGGTCTGGAGCCACGGCACCTGAGGACGATTCGCCACTCGGTCGATCGTGAGGCCGACCTTCTGCGTCAGCTCGCCGCGCCCTTGTTGCGGGCGCAAAACCCCGAAGCCAGGGCCCGGGCCAGGGATCTCTTGGAATTGAGTGGGGGATCGGTCCAGGCAATGCATCGCGCCATGCTCGACGACGAGCTCAAACAACAGATCAGCTCATGAAGCGTCTGCTCCGGGTCGTGGCGCCCTTGTCACTCGCCCTATCCCTGCTGCCGGTTCCTGTCTCGGCGGCGCCGTTCAACTATCCGGCCCCGGTGCTGGAGGCCTTCCCCGCCCCCGACGCTCCCCAGGTGACGGCCCAATCGTGGGTCCTCTACGACGAGACAGCCGATGTCGTCGTCGCCGAGCTCAACGCCGATCAGGAAAGGGCGATGGCATCGGTGACCAAGATCATGACCGGGTTGCTCACCGTGGAGAACTCTTTCCCGGCCGAGCCGGTGACCATCTCGGAGCGGGCCGCGGCCACCGGGGAGAAGGAGATCGACCTGGTGGCTGGCGAGACCCTCACCATGGACGCTTTGTTCAAGGCCTTGATGATCCACTCCGCCAACGATGCCGCCACTGCAATCGCCGAGCACATCTCGGGCTCGGTCGATGAGTTCGTAGCTCTGATGAATCGGCGGGCACAAGAGCTCGGGCTGACCCACACCTCATTTGCCAACCCGCACGGGCTCGACGCCCCCAACCACTACACAACAGCCCGCGATCTGCTCGAACTGGCCCGGGTGGCCATGGCCAACGACGACTTCGCCGAGGTGGTGAGGGCGAAGACCCTGGTCTTCCCGCCCGCTCCCGACGGCACCGGGCGCAACGGCAGCTCGACCAATCTCCTCCTCTGGTCGTATCAGGGCTCGATCGGAGTCAAGACCGGGTTCACCAGCCAGGCACTGCTCACCTACGTGGCCGTGGCCGAACGTGACGGTCAGCGGCTCTACGCCGTCTTGTTGGGATCGGACGGCGACCGTGCCCACTTCGCCGATGCTCGAGAGCTGTTCGACTACGGCTTCGAGGAGTTGGCCTACTACGGCGATGCCTCCACCGGCTCACCGTATGTCGCATCGAGGCTGGGCCCTTCGCCCGATCCGCTGGTGGCGCTGGGGGGGATGGAGGCCTACGTCCATCTGGCCGGGCACGGGCTGATGCTGGAGAACCCCACCCCGCTCCGCGACATCCCCGAGCCGACGCCCCCTCCCATCGTGGAGGTGACCCGCAGCGCCGACCCGGGGCCGAGAACGATCCTCGAGTCGATGCGCTTCTGGCTCGACAGCGCCCTCGGGGCGGGATGACCGCCTTCGAGCATTCGGTCGAGGTGGTGACCGAGGCCGACATAGCGTCCCGGGTCGAGGAGCTGGGCAAGGCGATGACCGAGGACTACGCCGGGCGAGACCCGCTGTTCGTGGTGGTCATGACCGGCTCCATCCCCTTTGCCGCCGACCTGGTCAGATCGGTCGGTGTGCGCTGCGAGGTCGACTTCCTCGGGTTGAACCGCTTCGGGGAGAGCGGCCGGATCGGGATAGCCATGGATCTGTCCACCCCGGTGCTCGACCGGGAGGTGATCCTGGTCGAGGACATCACCGACACCGGGCTCACCCTTTCGGTGCTGCGCAAGATGATCCTCGATCGGGGAGCGGCCACCGTCGCCACCGCCTCACTGGTCGACAAGACCGCCCGGAGGGTCACCGAGGTCCCCATCGAGTATCGGGGGTTCGAGGTCGGCGACGAGTACCTGGTCGGCTACGGGATGGACTGGCAAGGGGTGTACCGCAATCTCAGGTCGATATGGGCGGTGCTGGACATGGAGGCCTTTGTGAACGATCCATGGGTCCTGGCCCGGGCGCTGGGGATGGTCTCCGGCCCTGTTGGGCAGCACCGGTCCGGTGATAACCTCACCGGGTAATGCCGGGTAACAAAGAGGCCCTCATCGCGATGGATGTGGTGGGTGTCCGGGTGGAGCTGCCTTCCAACCAGCCGATCGTCCTGCTCAGGGAGTCGGAAGGAACCCGATACCTGCCGATCTGGATCGGAGGCTCCGAAGCCACCGCCATCGCCACCGCCCTCGAAGGGGTCACCCCGCCCCGTCCACTCACCCATGACCTGATGCGGTCGGTGATCGACGCACTCGGGGCGCTTGCGGTCCGGGTCGTGATCACAGAGATGAGGGACTCGGTGTTCTACGCCGACCTCTCCCTCGACATCTCCGGGCGCGAGGTGCATGTCTCCTCTCGCCCTTCGGATGCCATCGCCCTGGCGGTGCGCACCGGCACCCCCGTTTTCGCCCTTCCCACCGTGCTCGACGACGCCGGAGTGGTCTTCGAAGAGGAAGAGGAGAACGAAGAAGAGGAGGTGGCCCGGTTCCGCGAGTTCCTCGAGGAGGCGACGATCGAGGACTTCCTCGGCGAGGAGCCCGAGCCGGGGGATTGACCGCTTTCCCCAGACTTATCCACAGATTTCATTGACATGGGTCACCCGAGACGGGTAGCTTGCTGACAACGGCGGAGTTACACGTTTGTAACCCGGAGGACTCAACATGACCCAAGAGCGGGAATTGGGGTATCGCGCCCCACAGGTTTGCAAGCTGGTCGGGATCACCTACCGGCAGCTCGACTACTGGGCGCGCACCAATCTCATCCGCCCTTCGATGCAGGAGGCGACCGGCTCAGGGTCGCAGAGGCTCTATTCTTTCTCCGACGTGGTCCAGTTGAAAGTGATCAAGAGACTCCTCGATGCGGGCATGAGTCTCAAGAAGATCCGGTCCGCCGTCGACATCCTCCGCGAGCAGATGGACTCCGAGCGTCCGCTCGCCGATGTCACCCTTCTCAGCGACGGGCAGACCATCTACGCCGCACACTCCGAGCAGGAAGTGGTCGATGTCTTTCGTCGCGGCCAGGGTGTCTTCGGAATCGCCATCGGGCCGGTCCAGGACGAAGTCGAGGGTGACATCCACCAGCTCTTCCCGGGGGACGAGCTGGCAGGCGTCGTCGAGGCAGGAGCGCCTTGATCAAGGAACGACGCTCGGCCCACGAGACCGAGTTCGCTCACAACAGTGAGCGCCAGTTCGCACTTCTCCTCGACTTCTACGAGGTTCCCTGGGATTACGAGCCGAAGTCTTTCCCCATCTCCTGGGAGAGGGACGGCACGCCCACCCAGTACTTCACTCCCGACTTCTACCTGCCTGAGGACGACCTCTACATCGAGATCACCACGATGAGTCAGAAGTTGGTGACCAAGAAGAACCGGAAGCTGAGACGTCTCAAAGAGCTCTACCCGGAGATCAACTGCAAGCTGTTCTATCAGCGCGACTATCTGAACCTGGTGGTCAAGTACGGCCTCGAGGGCCCGGAGAACCTGGATGAAGCCCCGGCTCCGACGAGGATCCCGGGCCGGCCCGCCATCGTCCGACTCGAGGAGCGCGGCGACCGTCTCACCGGATGAACCGGTCTCCCCTCCACGACATTCACGAGCGGCTCGGAGCCCGATTCGTCGACTTCGGCGGCTGGCTGATGCCGGTGCAATACGACTCGGTCCTGGCCGAGCATCGGGAGGTGCGAACCGCGGCAGGGTGGTTCGACGTCTCCCATCTCGGTCGGTTCGAGCTTTCTGGTCCCGGGTCGGAGACGGCCCTGCTCGATCTCCTCTCTAACGACATCACCAACATCGCCCCCGGGCGGACCCAGTACAGCCTGATGCTCGCCGAGGCCGGCGGAATCGTGGACGACGTCGTGGTTTGGTGGTGGGATCTGGAGCGCTATTGGGTGTTCCCCAACGCAGCCAACCACGAGCGGGTGATGGCGGCTTTTGCCTCCGAGCCGGGGTGTGTCGTGCGCGACCTTCAACTCGAGACCGTCCTGATCGCGGTGCAGGGCCCGGAAGCGCCTGGCGTCCTCGAAGACCTGTTCGGGTTGGCGCCGGGACGTTTTCGGACCGCCGCTGCCCGATGGGGCGACGGAGATGTGTGGCTGGCGGGAACCGGGTACACCGGCGAGCGCGGCGGGGAGCTCGCCACCGATCACGAGACCGGGCGTCGCATCGCCGAGGCTCTCCTCGAAGCCGGGGTCAAGCCATGCGGCCTGGGGGCCCGTGACACGCTGCGACTCGAGGCGGGTCTCCCCCTTTGGGGATCCGACATCGACCAGAGCACGACACCGCTGGAAGCCGGCCTCGACTTTGCCGTTGCCTCGGGCCGGAGCTTTCGGGGAAGTGACGCCCTGGAGCGCCCCTCGAAGAGCGGGGCGGAGCGACGTCTGGTCGGGTTCACCCTGGAGGACAGGGGGATACCCCGGCACGGATACCGGGTCCGGACTGTCGGTGGCGAAGGAGAGGTGACCTCGGGAAATCTGAGCCCGATGCTCGATCGAGGCATTGGTTTTGCCTACGTCGCTCCGCCCCCGCAGGTTGGCGAGGCGATCGAGGTCGAGATACGCAACCGTTGGGTGGGGGGCCGAATCGTCGAGCCGCCTTTTCACAAGGAGTAGTCATGGCTGTTCGCATCGTCGATCGTCCTGTCGTTCCTGATGGATACGGAGTGCAGGACGACGGCCCTTATCTGGAGTGGGTCGATGTCGAGGACTGGCTGGTGGAGTCCACCGAGTATTGGCTCGCCACCACCAGGCCGGACGGACGGCCCCATGTCGTGCCCCGCTGGGGGGTATGGCTCGACGAGAGGTTCTGGTACGACGGGTCACCGCTGACCCGGCATGCCCGGAATCTCGCCGGCAACCCCGCATGCGCACTCCACCTGGAGAGTGGCACGACGGTCACCATCGTCGAGGGCACGTCGGCGCCGTCGCCACCAATCGTCGGGGAGATGGGCGAGCGTCTCGCCGCCGAGTACGCCCGCAAGTACGAGACCCTGGGCTATGCCCCAGCAGCCGACGCATGGTCCGACGAGCGCTCCGGGGGGATGCGGGTGCTGACACCCGACAAGGCGATTGCGTGGTCTCGGTTCCCCACCGACATGACTCGTTACGTATTCAGCTCATCTCCGTAGGATCTCACCGGCCGAACGAGGAGTGAGATGCCGAGCAGCGCCCAACCTGTGCCAATCGACGACGTGGGAATGGAACTGGTCAGGGAGTGGGCCCCCGAGTCGGCCCCACGGGCCCACATCGTCCTGGTCCATGGAATCGCCGAGCATTGTGGCCGCTACGAGCGCACCGGCAGCCTGCTCGCCGAGGCCGGTTTCTTCGTCCGATCCTTCGACCTGATCGGGTTCGGGGGCACCGGCGGGCCACGCGGCGACATCGACGACTGGGGTCGCTACCACGACCAGATCCAGCGCCACATGGAGTGGGCGCGGGCAGAGAAGACGCCCGTGATCCTCATGGGCCATTCGATGGGCGGGAACCTGGCCCTGGGCTACGTCCTCTCCGGTCGCCCGGCGCCCGACCTGCTCGTGCTCACCGCGCCGGGCATCGGCGGCGGAGCCGGATGGCAGCGCGCCCTGGCAGGGGTGGGGGCCAAGATGGCTCCGACGGTGCCCGTCCCCAACATGGTGAAGGGGGAACAGCTCTCCCGGGACCCCGCGGTGGGCGAGGCATATTTCTCCGATCCGCTGGTGTACCGCAAGTCGACCCCTCGTCTCGGCGCCGCCCTGTTCGGGGCGATGGAGGAGCTGACGGAGAGCGTCTCCGACCTCGCAGTCCCCACCCTGGTTCTCCACGGGACCGCCGACACCATCGTTCCACCCCAGTCGACCGCGATCCTGGGGACGGTTCCCGGTGTGGAGAGAAGGCTGCTCCCCGGACTCCGTCACGAGATCCTCAACGAGCCGGAAGGCCCGGAGCTGGTCCAGGACATCATCGACTGGATCAACGGCCGGATCTGACCGTGCCCCTTCCCCGGGCCATGGCCAGATTCAACACGGGTCGTGACCAACCGACTGCTCCGCCCTCTCGCCATGGTTCTGCCCAACTTCGGCGTGGTTGTGCATCGGGGACGCGTCTCCGGCCAGGAGTACCAGACCTTGGTCAACTGGTGGCGGGACGAGGAAACTGCAATCGTGGCGCTCACCTATGGCGGCGACGTCGACTGGCTCGAGAACCTGCACGCCGCCGGGGGAGGGGCCATCGTCAACCGGGGTAGGACCTACCCGTTGGGCATGCCGGAGGTGATCGGATCGGAAGGTCTGAGCCGCATGCCGGGGACGGTCAGAGTCATCCTGAACAGCATCGACGTGGACCCGTTCGCAGTGATGCCGCTGGTCAACCCCGATCGGCCCACCTGATGAGGACCTTGCCCGACTCGTGGGAGGCGGTGGCCTCGAAGGCGGCCTCGAACTCGTCTACCTCGAACCGGTGTGTGATGACAGGCGAGATGTCGACCCCGGAGTGGATGAGGACGTTCATCTTGTACCAGGTCTCGAACATCTCACGCCCATAGATCCCCTTCAGGTTGAGCATGTTGAAGATCACGATGCTCCAATCGATGGGGAAGGGGTCGGCGGGGATTCCCAGGATGGCCACGTTGGCACCGTGGATGGTGTTCTGGAGGATGTCCTCCATCGCCGAGGGACTGCCCGACATCTCCAGGGCGACGTCGAACCCTTCGGTCATCCCCAACTCCTCTTGGATCTCCTGGAGGTCTTCGCTCCTTATGTCGACGACCCGGGTCGCCCCCATCCGTTTGGCCAGGTCGAGGCGATATGGGTTCACGTCGGTGACCACCACGTTTCGGGCCCCGGCGTGGGCCACGACGGCACATGCCATCAACCCGATGGGGCCTGCGCCAGTGACCAGGACGTCCTCGCCGAGCACCGGGAACTCGAGGGCGGTGTGCACCGCGTTGCCGAATGGATCGAAGATGGCGGCGATCTCGGGGTCGAGCCTCTCCTCGTGCCGCCACACGTTGGACTTCGGGATCAGCACGTAGTCGGCAAAGGCCCCGGGGAGGTTCACCCCGATACCGCGTGCGTCCTGACACAGGTGACGTCTCCCGGCGAGGCAGTTGCGGCACCGGTTGCACACGACATGGCCTTCCGCTCCGACCATTTCGCCCACCTCGAAGCCGGAGACGTTCGGGCCAATCGCCACGATCTCGCCAGAGAACTCGTGGCCAACGGTCATTGGGGCCGGGATCGTGGCCCGGGCCCAGTCGTCCCAGTTGAAGATGTGAAGGTCCGTCCCGCAAATACCGGTGGTGAGGACCCGAATCAGGACGTCGTCAGCCCCCGGCTCGGGGACGGGGATGTCCTCCAGACGCAGGCCCACCTCGTCCGCATGTTTGACCAGGGCCCTCAAGCTCGGTTCCTCGAATCCATCGTGTACCAGCACGATAAAGCAGCGCGGGGCCGTGTTCGGCGGAATCGAGAGCGTTGTGGCACGATGGTTGCGTGCTGAGCGAGACCCTGCGCGGGCGCCTGCTGGTGGCGACACCCCTTCTCATCGATCCCAACTTCTGGCGGACAGTGGTGCTTCTCCTCCAGCACGACGAAGAGGGCAGCATCGGCGTCGTGCTCAACCGGCCCACCGTGGAACGGGTCGAGACCCACATCCCCGATTGGGGCCCCGTCGCCGCCAAGCCGGGAATCGTCCACTTCGGCGGCCCGGTCGACCCGCGTGTGGCCATCGGGCTCGCCACCGGCATCGACGGAGAGCCGTCCGGCGTGCCCGGGCTGAGCCTGGTCGATCTCGAGGCACCTCCGGGGACCGCCCCGGCCGAGGTCCGGGTCTATTCCGGCTACTCCGGATGGGGAGGTGGACAGCTCGAAGCCGAGATCGCCGAGGGCTCGTGGTACGTCGTGCCCGCTTCGCCCGACGACCCCTTCGACCGGCCCGAAGGCCAATGGTCGCGGGTACTGCGCCGCCAGAAGGGTCACCTCGCACTGGTCTCCACCTTCCCCGACGATGTCGACCTCAACTGAGGATCGGCTGCGGATGCTCGATCGCCCCCGTCCCCGTTCCGCCGGCACCTACGCTGACCGGACATGACCACCACGGCGCCAAAGCTCCGACCCAGTCTCAGACACAAGTCCCCCGGTCTGCACGTGGAGCGGGGCCTGCGCGAACGCGGGCTGGAGCTGATCGTGGGCATGGACGAGGTGGGGAGGGGGGCGTGGGCGGGACCACTGACCGTCGGCGCCGCAATCGTCCCGCTCGACCGACGTGTGTACAAGATCAGGGACTCCAAGCTGCTGACCGAGGATGAGAGGGAGGCGTTGTTCGGCCGGATCGCCGGATGGTGCGATGCCTGGTCAGTGGGACACGCCACGCCGCTGGAGTGCGACGAGCTCGGGATGTCCGATGCGCAAAGACTGGCAGCACAGCGAGCCCTCGCCGGTCTTGGCATGGTGCCGGATCATGTCTTGGTCGACGGGAACTGGGATTTCGTCGGCGGGGCCACCCGAATCATCCGGGGGGATCGCACCTCGCTGTCGATCGCCGCAGCCTCGGTCTTGGCCAAGGTCACCCGTGACCGCCTCATGCGTGAGTGGGCCGCTCATCATCCCGGCTACAACTTCGAGGCGAACAAGGGCTATCCCTGTCCGGTGCACAAGGCGGCCCTGCAGGCATGGGGGCCTTCGGCGATCCATCGTCGCTCCTGGGTGTTCATGGACCACCTGGTCTGGAACGGGCTCGAGCGCTACCAACGTCCCGAGCCGCAGATGTTGCTGCCGTTCCCCGACTGACAGGCCAACCGACGTATCTCGGTACCCGAATGCTGCTCAGCGATTCCGACGAGGCGATGCTCCACCGAGAGGCGGGCGAGGCTGCCCGCACCGCCATGCAACTGCTTCTGGCCACTGCTGAGGCCGAGGGAGCTACCGAGCTGCTCGACATCTCGGGCGCCCACATCGACGGTTGCCTCTACCACGGACGTGCCGGGCTCGACTTCGCCCACTCCCTGCTCGACGCCGGAGCCCGAGTCGTGGTGCCGACGACGCTGAACGTGTCATCCCTCGACCTCCTCCATCCCGACCTGTATCGGGGAGATCCGGAAGTGGCCAGCGCGGCCAGAGACCTGATGGATGGCTATGTCGCGATGGGATGTTTGCCCTCCTGGACCTGCGCCCCGTACCAGTTGCCGAGCCGGCCGGGGCTGGGTGATCAAATCGCCTGGGGAGAGTCGAACGCGATCGTGTTCGCCAACTCGGTGCTCGGGGCGAGGACCGGCCGGTACGGAGACTTTCTCGACATCTGTTGCGCGCTTACCGGCCGGGCACCGTCTGTGGGTCTCCACACCGACGAGGGGAGAAGGGCGAGGCTGAGACTCGACCTCGACTTGGCGAACCACATGTTGGACGACGACCTCGTCTACCCGGTGCTGGGCCATGTCATCGGAGAGATCGCCGGGACCGTGGTACCGGTGATCGTCGGTCTCGACGAGAGGGCAACGGAGGATCGGCTCAAGGCACTGGGGGCGGCGGCGGCATCTTCGGGTGCGGTGGCGATGTTTCATGCGGTCGGAGTCACACCCGAGGCTCCGACGCTCGATGCCGCTACCGGTGGCCGGGAGCCGGAGATCGAGGTCGTCGTCGGCCGCGAGGACCTGATCCGGGCCAGGGCCGTTCTCAACCAGGCCTCCGGGCCACTGGGTGCGGTGAGCGTCGGCACGCCCCATTTCTCATCGACCGAGATGGAACGGCTGGCCGAGCTGGTCTCGGGTCTCCTCACCGCGGTTCCGTTCTATGTCAACACATCGAGGGATGTCCTCGCTGCAGCCGAGGAGACAGGGTTGGCAGGGATAATCGAGGGTTTCGGCGCGACATTCGTCACCGACACCTGCACCTATATCACGCCGGTGATGGAAGAGGTCGAAGGCGTCGTGATGACCAACTCGGGCAAGTGGGCCTTCTACGCCCCCGGCAACCTCGGGGTGGATGTGGCTTTCGCCGGGTTGGAGGCTTGCGTCGCATCGGCGGTGGATGGGACGATCACGGTGGGGGAGGAGTGGTGAACGATCCCGGCTACAGGGTGCTGGTGGATGGGACGGCGTCGGGAGACTTGCTCCAGCTCGATGCGCCCATCTCGCTCTGGGGTGGTCTCGATCCCGAGACCGGGCTCATCGTCGACCGGAGCCACCCCCAGTTCGGCAGCAGCATGACCGGAGCCATCGTCGCCGTGCCCCATGGGCGGGGCTCGAGCTCGTCATCGTCAGTGCTGGCCGAAGCACTCCGCATCGGGACCGGGCCGGCCGGGTTCATCCTGACCGCCCCGGACTCGATCTTGGTCATAGGATCCCTCGTAGCGGGGCTGCTCTACGGGAAGTCGTGCCCGATCGTCTGCGGCGACCTGCCCGACAGGTCGACAGGGACCTGGGTGATCGACCACAATCGTGTGCAACCGCTGCCGCGACCAGGTTCGAATTCGTCCTTCCCTGGGTAGGCGACCGACGACTATGCAGAAACCGAGCTGATTTGCCGATGGATATAGCCAAATGAACGGTTTCGACGAACTCGAAGCGTTTTTCAGGCGCATGCCGGTCGCCTTCTATCGGACATCGACGACGGGCCGGCTGATCGCGGCCAATCCCGCCCTCGCCTCCATCCTCGGTTTCGACACGGTCGAGGAGATGATGGACACTCTGAAGACCGTTGAGACCATCTACATGGAGCCGGCGCGACGAGCCGACTGGCTCCAGCGCATGGCCACCGAGGGTGTCATCTCCGACTTCGACGTACATCTTTCCCGACCCGACGGACGTTCCATCTGGGTGCGCGACTCCGCGCGAGCGGTGCGAAACGAGCAAGGCGAGATCCAGTATTACGAGGGCTCTCTCATCGACGTGACGGACAAGTTCGAGGCGGAGAGCGCCAAAGACGAGTTCATCGCCACCGTTTCCCATGAGCTGCGCAACCCTCTGGCCGCGATGCTCGGGTTGGGCCAGGAGCTCGCCGACAACTACGAGACCTTCACCGACGAGGAGCGCAGGGACATGGCGCAGATGATCGCCCGTCAGGCCGACGACGCCTCATGGCTGATCGAGGACCTGCTCGTCGCCTACCGGGACAATTTGAGCCAGGTGTCGGTCTCTCTCCAGGAGTTCGACGTGACCAAGGAGATCGAGCGGGTGCTCGAGGTGGTCGACTATCCGATCGACATAAAGGTGCTCGAGGGCGCCTCCTGCATCGTGGCCGATCCGAGACGGACCCGTCAGATCCTGCGCAACCTGATCTCGAATGCGATGCGCTACGGCGGTGAGGAGATCCGGGTCAGCATCGACAAGGTGGGGGATCGGGTGGAGACGAGGGTCCAGGACTCCGGCGAGCCCATACCGGACACCGATGTCGAGCGGATCTTCCGCGCCTACGAGCGGGGCAAGGGATCGACCCACGCCGGCTCTGTCGGCCTGGGGCTGAACGTGTCCCGGCGTCTCGCCCGGCTCATGGATGGAGATCTCACCTACCGGCACGAAGGAGGATGGTCGGAGTTCGTCCTCTCGCTGCCATCGGCTTGAGGATTCGGCGCTCCTACCATCGCTGAATGCGCGTACTCGTAACCGGTGGAGCCGGGTTCATAGGCAGTCACACCGTGGTCGCTCTGATCGAGGCCGGCCACGAGCCGGTCATCGTCGACAACCTGTCCAACTCCAGACGCTCGGTGATCACCCGGATCGGCCGGATCGTCGGGACCGAGCCCGATTTCGTGGAAGCCGACGTCCGGGACGTGGACGCGATGGAGAAGGTGCTCCAATCCGGTTTCGACGCCTGCATCCACTTCGCCGCCCTGAAGGCAGTGGGGGAGTCGGTCGAGAAGCCGCTCCTCTACTACGACAACAACGTGGGAGGGACATTCTCCCTGGTCGAGGCTTTGACCAACATCGGGGTCAGGACACTTGTCTTCAGTTCGTCGGCGACGGTCTACGGCGACCCCGATGCCGGGGAGCTGCCACTCGAGGAGTCGACGCCGATCGGGGTGGCGACCAACCCCTACGGCTGGACCAAGATCATGATGGAGCAGATCCTGCGCGACGTCCATGTCTCCGACCCGGAGTGGTCGATCTCGTTGCTCCGCTACTTCAACCCGGTCGGTGCCCATCCGTCGGGGCTGATCGGGGAAGATCCGGCCGGGATTCCCAACAATCTCATGCCCTACGTGGCGAGGGTGGCGGCAGGTCTGTTGCCCAGGGTGCGTGTTTTCGGGAACGACTACCCGACACCCGACGGGACCGGCGTACGTGACTTCATTCACGTCGTCGACCTGGCCGAGGGTCATGTCCGCGCCCTCGAGCAGCATGCGGGCGAGCCGGGCGTGTTCACCTACAACCTGGGGACGGGCCAGGGGCACAGTGTGCTCGAGGTCATATCCGTCTACGAGGAAGTCTCGGGGAAGCCGATCCCGTACGAGATCGTGGAGCGAAGGGCCGGGGACGTCGCCGCCAACTGGGCCGACGTCTCCAAGGCGGACACCGGGTTGGGGTGGAGGACGACCCGCGGCCTCGACGAGATGTGCGCCGACTCGTGGCGTTGGCAGCAGAACCAGGCCTGATCGTCCCGGCCGGATCAGGCCCGCTGTGAGCCGAAGACGCCGACCACTAGCCTCGCCGTGGTGAAGGACCTTCTCGCGGAGGCGCGGAGCTGGATCGAGGGCGATCCCGACCCCGGCACGCGCAGGGGTCTTCAGATCCTGGTCGACGGCGACGACCAGGAGGGACTGCTCAGAGCGATGGGGGAGCCTCTCACCTTCGGCACGGCCGGGATCAGGGGGGAGGTAGGCCCAGGGTCGGGGCGGATGAATCGTGCCACCGTGATTCGCACCACGAGGGGTCTGGTCGACTATCTCCTGAAAAAACACCTGGGGGCACCCGACGACCCAGTGGTGATCGGCTTCGACGCCCGACCGGACAGCCGTACCTTCGCCGAAGACGCCGCCGGCGTGATCGCCGCCGCCGGGATACGTGCCAGGTACTTCCCCGGAGTCATCCCGACACCGCTGGTCGCCTTCGCCGCCAAGCACCTCGGAGCCCCGGCGGCGGTGGTGATAACCGCAAGCCACAACCCTCCGGCGGACAATGGGTACAAGGTCTACGATTCCAATGCGGCGCAGATCATCCCCCCTACGGACGTCGGGATCGCGGCGGCGATAGAAGAGGTCGGGCCGGCCCGGGACGTGCCACGTATCGAGTCGGTATTCGCCGGGAACTCCGATCTGGTGAGCCCGGTGCCCGAAGACATCGTCGATGACTACTGGCAGGAGCTCAACGAGACTCGCCCCGACCCGCGTTCCTCGGATCTCGCCATCGTCTACACCCCGCTGCACGGAGTGGGGGGGGCGACCGTCCTCCGGATGTTCGACCGGGCCGGCCACACCGGGCTGATCCCGGTGCCTGAGCAGCTCGAGCCCGACGGCACCTTCCCCACCGTGGCCTTCCCCAACCCCGAGGAGCCCGGAGCCCTCGATCTCGCCTTGCAGCTGGCCAAGGATGCGGACGCCGACCTGGTGCTGGCCAACGACCCCGACGCCGACCGTCTCGCTGCGGCGGTGCCGAGCTCAGGAGAGTGGCGGCTGCTGAGCGGGAACGAGCTCGGGGCGCTGCTCGGCGACTACGTGCTGCGCAACTGGCCTCATACCCAACCGCCCATAGTGGTCAACTCGGTGGTGTCGAGCCCGATGATGGGTCGAATCGCGGCGAAGCGAGGAGCGGTCCACGAAGTGTCCCTGACCGGCTTCAAGTGGATCATCAACGCCGGGCTCGCCCTCGAGGAACGGGGAGTGGGCCGATTCGCCTTCGGATACGAGGAGGCATTGGGTTACTCCGTGGGCCGGACGGTCCGAGACAAGGACGGAATCTCCGCAGCGGTGGTCATGGCCGACCTCGCCGCCGGGGAAGCAGCATCGGGCCGAGGGGTGATCGACCGTCTGCACGAGATCTGGGATGAGGTGGGGTTGTGGGTCAGTGCCCAGCATTCGATAGTGAGGACGGGAGCCGAGGGTCGTAAGGCGCTTCTGGTTGCGGTCGACCGGGTAGGAGAGAGGCCGCCGTCGCAACTGTTGGGGAGCGGGGTCACCGAAGTCACCGACTACCGACTCGGTGGGGAGGAGCGGCCACCATGGTTGGGGGCTCAGGACCTGGTCGAGCTGACGCTCGGGGAGGAGGGCCGAATCCTGGTCAGGCCGAGCGGTACCGAGCCCAAGCTGAAGATCTACGTCGACCTCTCCGGGGCGACCACGCCGGACCATGCCACGGCCCACGCCCGGCTACTGGCCAGAGCGCAGGATCTGGCTGTCGCGGTGGGGGAGTGGCTCGAGGTGTGATCGATCAGGGGCCAGATCGGTGGACATGCTGGCGATACAGGTAGAGCCAGCCGAGCCCATGAACGGCGATCCCGACGACCAGCACCGTCGTGACCAGCGGGTGGCCGGCGACCAAGGCAGCGATAGCGGCCACCCCGGCCAAAGAGACCAGAGCGACCCGAACACCGTTGAGCGGGCCGAACATGGGCGTTGAGCCTATCCGCTTGCAGTCCTTGCGTAGCTCGGGTTGACCGCAGCGCCTGTTTACCCTGACCGGGGAATGCGGCCTGTCATTCTCGTTCTATTGCTGCTCGGCGGGGCGTGCACCAGCGTGGACGCAGCGGGAACGACGGTTGCCGGCGGCGAGGGCGCCGTGCCGGCCGTCACCGCCACCTCCACCACCCTGCAGGCGACCACAACGACTTCTTCGAGTCCTACCGCAGCTTCGTTCCAGGACCTGGCCACCGATGCATTGGTAACCCCGACCGGGGTGGTGGTGGCCGTCATGGACCAGACACCAGCCGGATACCTGGTCAGAGCCCCGTGCGGGGATGAGGCCCTGGTGGCCGCGGGAAGCCCGGTCGGGGGAGTGCGCGTGGTGATCGACCCGGGTCATGGCGGCGAGGTCGACACCGGTGCGGTGGGGCCCAACGGGTTGATCGAGAAGAACATCAATCTCGAGCTGTCCCAGGCCCTTCAGGCCAAGCTGATCGTCAGGGGGATCACGGTGCTGCTCACCCGAACCGGCGACTACGCCTCGGTCCTTGGGGTGAGAGCGGCCTTGGCCGACCACGTCGGAGCCGATCTCGTCCTCTCCGTCCATCACAACGCCCCGACACCGGGCGTCTCGAGCGAGCCAGGCACCGAGGTCTTCGTACAGAGCCAGTCCCCCGACTCGAGACGGTTGGGCGGGTTGGTTTGGGGCCATGTGGTGGATGCGCTGTCCGGCTTCGACGTCGCCTGGTCGGCGGCCCCGGACGCCGGGGTGCTCAGCGTCCTCAGCACCCGAGGGAACGATGCATACGGCATGATCCGAGGGCCGGAGACGGTCAGCGCGCTCGTCGAGGTGGGATACATCTCCAGTAGGCCCGAGGCGGAGCTCTTCGCCACCAACCGGTACGTGGAAGCGGCAGCAGAGGCGCTGGCCGACGCGGTGGAGGCATACCTCGACACCGACGATCCGGGTGTGGGCTTCGTCGCCGAGCCGAGAGTGTTCAACCCACAGCCCGGGATCGGGGGCAGTGTCTGCATCAACCCCGACCTGGACTAGGGACTTTCGTCCCTGGTCGGTGATGCCCCCCGGCCCATAGCGTTGGATGTGTTCGCTCACTGGAGGATCTCATGTTCGATTCGGGAGTCGTGCGCCGTCAGCCCTGGCTCGCCTATGCACTCTTCGGTCTGGCGGGAGGACTTGTCGCCAACACCGTGCTGGGCCCGCTATTCACGGGGATCATCACGTACCACTACTCGGAGAGCTTGATCAACCAGGGGATCGCAGTGGACGCGGTCGCCCTGGCCAGTGCATTCATCGCAGTCGTGGCGGCATTCCTGATGATGCGTGGACATCGGGCCGGGCCGGTCCTGGCGTTCATTCCGGGCACCTTCACCGCCTACATGAGCCTTCAGTACGTGATTGGCCCCGACTATCTGGGACTGCCCGGCAACAACGAGCAGTTCTTCCTCCTCCATCTGGGGCTGTTCGTCCTCGGCCTGGGCGTGATCCTGGCGGCCTGGGCCGCGGTGGACAGGGAGCGGCTGGCGCCGCAGAGCCGCGTTTCCGACCGGAAACGCATCTGGGTGATGCTGGGTGTGGCCGGGTTCATCGCCCTTGGGCGATGGCTTCCCGCGGTGCTCGATCTCACGACTGGACAACCGGCCAATCCCGACTTCTTGGAGAACCCAACCGCCTATCTCCTCATCGGAGTCCTCGACCTCGGACTCGTCGTCCCGGCCGCGATCGTTGCCGCCGTGGGGCTGGGACGTGGGGCGCAGTGGGCAAGGACCGCCGCCTATGCCGTGATCGGCTGGTTCGCCCTGGTCCCGGCTTCGGTGGCGGCGATGAGCATCACCATGTGGCTCAACGACGACCCAAATGCCGACTCCGGCACGATGGCGTTGTTCGTCGTGGCCGCTGTGGTCTTCACGACCGGCGCCGCCCTTCTCTATCGGCCCTTGTTCTCTGCCGATCAGGACCTCCCGAAGGACTCGGACGAACTCAACGGAACCGAGCTGATCGATGTGCGCGTCTATGTCGAGCATTGAGGTGTGCTCGTGAAAGACTCCACCGGCATCGACCTCTACTGGATTCCCCTTGGCGCCGGAGGGGTCGGCTTCGTCCGTTTCAACGGATGGGTGTATGAGGGGATCCGGGCCCGGGTCGAGCGGAGGCGGGCACTGGACCTTTATCACAGCGCGCTCGAGGTGCGGCTCCCGGAGGGACGATTCACCATAGAAAACGCATGGCCCATCCCTGACTTCGACACTGCTTCCCGAGGGGTGGTCGTGGAAGGCCCGGTCGGCAGCCACCGCATGGCCCGATTCCGCGCCTTCAGGTATGAAGTGCGCTGCTGGCGGGAGGGGGTCATCCCGGACGCCGCCGATGCCGTGGACAGCCCGCAGACCTTGAGCGAGGACCCAATCGTGGCACGGACACTTCTCGACTCGGTGGCCGAGGTGCCGCCGTTGCTCTGGGGCCGCGATCAGCTGGGCGTCGGCGACATGTGGAACTCGAATTCGACTGTCTCCTGGCTGCTCGCACGGAACGGGCTCCCAGCGAGGGAGATCCGGCCACCTGCCGGCGGCCGGGCCCCGGGTTGGGATGCAGGCATCCATGCGGCCGGCAAAGGGGCTGGTCGCTGGGTGATCCCCGCCGCTGACTTGACATGAGTTGGGAGTAGGGGCTGGTCGCTGGCACCCCCAGCCCCCCTAACTTGACATAACGTGGATTATGGGCGTTTGCTCACACGCCGCCGTGGGTACGGAACAAACTCCCCCAGACAGGCGTTGACCACTTACGCACACTCTTCCAGGAAAGGCTTCAACATGGCCACAGTGGCCCTCACCAAAGAGAACTTCGACCAGACCATCCAGGACAACGAAACCGTCTTCATCGACTTCTGGGCGGAATGGTGCGGCCCCTGTCGCTCCTTTGCCCCCACTTACGAGAGCACGTCGGAGAAGTACCCGGACATCGTGTTCGGCAAGGTCGACACCGAGGACCAGCCGGAGTTGGCGGGAGCTTTCGGAATACGCTCCATCCCGACCCTGATGGTGTTTCGGGACCAGATCGTCCTCTACGCCCAACCAGGAGCCATCCCCGGCAACATGCTGGAGAGTCTGATCACCCAGGTCAACGAGCTCGACATGGAGCAGGTGAGGGCCCAGATCGCCGCTCAGGAGCAGGAGCACGATCCCTCGGATGACGGCGACCATGACCACTCCGCTCATGCTCATGAAGGCGATCACGAGCACGCCCACTGAGTGGGTTGTCTAACCCTCCGAGAGGCATGACACGATGAGTGTCTGCAGACTCCCCGCCGGGACCTCCTCGACCTTGACATCGATCTGACAGTTCGAATACGGCCCGGACGTGGCCGTATAACGCCCCCTCGCCACCTCGACGGATTGCAGAGGGCGTTCCTCGAAGACGAACGGCTCAGGCACGCTGGTGACAGCCCCAATGTCGGTTCCGGCGACGAGGAAGGCACGCACATAGGCTCCGGTGTCTCCCCCGGCGCGTCCATTCCGACTTTGCGCACCGTCAACCTCGATCCGGGCGGCCAGGGCCTCCTCCTCCTCGTAGACCGGATCACACCACGACCGCTGCAACGTCTTGTCGCAATTGAGCGTGATCCCGGCCCCCGCCGCGATCACGATGACACCCACTACTCCCCCGCCGACGAGGAGGCGAAGATCGACCCGAGGCAAGGTCCACCACGCCCACAGTGAGGCGACGAGACCGACGACGAGGGCTGCCCAGCCGAG
Source organism: Acidimicrobiia bacterium (assembly GCA_035462175.1). GTDB lineage: Bacteria > Actinomycetota > Acidimicrobiia > Spongiisociales > ZC4RG35 > JARDZU01. The sequence continues at coordinate 27,084 of DATHUP010000080.1, forward strand.
CCTGAACCAGGTCCTGGACGAGTTGTCATCGGCCGACAGCCCGATCACCACCACCGCGCCGTAGACGGCGAATCCGGTGAGGAGCCACCTGATCAACGCAACCCGGTGACGATCTGCGCTTTTCAACGAGACAAGACCCAACGCCGACAGGCCCGCGGCCAAGCCGAGGATGAACCATTCGAAGAGGACCGGGCCGCCCGGTGATGCGACCAGAACCGCCGCCCACACCGCAAATGCCGCTGCAGTGACCGCCAGGAGGATGGCCGGCATCCGTGGTGATCGCATCAGAATCTCCTGGTCAGCCGGGTTTGCGGTAGACAGAGACATGCTGACTTGATTGCTCGGTGAAACGACGCCGGTCGTACCAACCGAACCTGTCCTCCAGCTCGAGGCCCGCCACCTTGGCCATCAGATCGATCTCCGCCGGCCAGGCATACCGGATGGTGACCGGGAGGACCACTGTTGAGCCGTCCTCCTGGCGTCGAACATGATGTGACACCACCCTTTGCGCAACCGGGTCGTGAATCGACAGCTCGTAGGCGTGAGCCTGGTCCGAAGTGATGCTCTCCACCGCCATCCGGGTCTGGTAACGATCGAAGCGGGTCATATCGGGAACGAAAGCGTCGAGGACGAAACGCCCGCCCGGCTCGAGAGCTCGTGCCGTGTTGACGAAGCAGTCGATCTGTCGGTCCTGGTCGAGAAGGGCGAAGAGGGTGTTGAAGGGCAGGTAGACGAGCGGATAAGTGTCCTCCACGGCGACATCGGCGAAGTCGCCCTCGATGATCTGGATCCCATCGCCGCCAGGTTTTGCCCGCAGCAGCCCGATCATGTCGGCAGAGATGTCGATCCCCGTCATCTCGACTCCTGCCGCGCTGAGGGGAAGGGCGACCCTACCGGAGCCGATGGCAAGCTCCAGAGCCCGGGGCGGGTCCCCGGCAAACGGCTTCAGGAACCTGACCTCGGATTCGGAGGCATCGAAGAGCTCGTCGTAGAACGGCGCCCAGATGGCACCGTAGACCCCGATGTCGTACTCGCTCATGTCTCCCACTTTCGCATGTCAGATCGGAATACTCCCGCCATATACCTACTCTCCCCGCATGCCGGCGGACCAATCGGTGCTGGAGTCGATCCGATCGCTGGGGATCGGGTACGAGGAGATGGCCTGCGACCCGGCCCTGGCCGACACCGCCCAGTTCTGCGAGGCCTATGGGGTCCCTCTGCACAAGTCGGCCAACACGATCCTGGTCGCATCGAGGCGTCCGGAGGGCCATGTCGTGGCCTGTCTGGTGCTGGCTACCACCCGCCTCGACGTGAACGGCGTGGTGCGGCGTCGCATGGGTGTGAAGAAGGCGAGTTTCGCCAATGCGGAGCAGACCAAGGAGCTGACCGGGATGGAGATCGGCGGAGTCACCATCTTCGGCCTCCCCGAAGACGTTCCGGTCTGGGTCGATTCGCGGGTTCTCGACAACGAGTGGATCGTCATCGGCGCCGGGACCCGCAGCGCCAAGCTCCGGCTCGACCCGGCCCAGCTGGCCGGGCTCGAGGGATTCGAGGTGGTCCCCGAACTGGCCCACGAGCCTTCAGTGTGAACGGCGGGCGCTCCGTCGAATCAGGAAAAAGTAACCGATCAGCCCGATCAGAGCGAAGCTGAACCACTGGATGGCGTATGGGAGGTGGGAGCCCTCGTCGTCGAATGTGGGTTGCGGGGCGGGCACCGGGAGCTCGTCGGCCGGGCTGCCGATGGCGGACAGATAGACCGGGTCGAGGTCGTAGTCGACCTGTTGTTCGATGCGCTCGATGTCCACCCTGCTCATCGAGACCAGACGGCCTTCGGCCGGGTCAGTCGGGCCCAACGAGCCGCGCAGCTGGGTGGGACGAACCCACCCTTCCACCGTGACAGTTCCCGTCGGGGGCGGCGCCTCGGTCACCGGGACCCGGTCGAGGACCAGAGGTATCCATCCCCGATCGATCAGGGTGGCCGACCCGTCCTCCCCCACCAGTGGGGTGATCACGTGGAACCCGGCAGCCCCCTGGTGGACCTGGCTCCTGATCAGCACCTCGTCCTCCGGCCGGAACATGCCGGTGGCCGTGGCTCGCCGGTACTCGAGGGTCACCTCGTCATCGCCGGCCGCTTCGACGAGGGTTCCCATGTCGACGGGATCGGCTTCGAACCTCGACTCCCCCACGGTGTTGGCCACACGCCGTTCCTCGAGCCTCCGCAGCTGCCAGAACCCGAGATTGACGAAGACGATGGCAACGATGAGCACGACCACGTGGGCGATGAGCCAACGTGGAGTCAGCAACCATCTCACCGTTATTGCATCACGCGGCTAAGGGGATCTCTTCGTCATCGAGCAGCGCCTGGGCGGCCGTCTCGATGTCCGGCTCGTCCCGTCGGATGGCGGTTGGGATGGACAGCATCGCGGCCGCCGCGTCGGGGTCTATCCGACCGGTCTCGATGAGTGCTTGGGCGATGTCGTCGGTCCAGTACCAGGGCACGAGCAACCTCCGGGAGTGACGTCGAGGGACAGGGACCTGGCCACTGTACCCCCGATGTCAACACCTGAAATCGTCAATGAAACCGGGTCTATACCGCGATCGGCTCCAAATCCTCAACGTCCTTGAGGTGCACCTGCTCGGCCACCACTTCGAGACGCGACTTGCGACCCTCTGGTGACTCCCAGAAGCGTCTTTGCACCGATCCGCAGACCCAGATCCGCCGGCCCTTGTCCGGCATGTCCTCGAGCAGATCCTGCGGCGGGTCCCAGAGAGTCACCGGCACCACGTCGACACGTCGACTCGGCTGGTCACTTCGCACCGTCACCAGGAGCCGGACCAGACGGCTACCGCTGTCGAACTCCTTGAGCTCCGGCTCCACGGCAAGACGCCCACAGAGCACTATCAGATTGAGATCCATGACACTCCCCTCTCTCATGGTCGGGGAAGTGCAGATGGGGACACTGTCCCCGCCGCCAGGGACAGATTCAGAGCAAGGCGGCGCGCAACTCGTCGACGCCCTCGAAGTCGGGCTCCTGTTCGTCGAGTGCGGCGAGGAGACGACGGGCTGCATCCTTGTCCCCCGCCGCTAGGGCTACACGCGCAGCAACGAACCAGCGGCGCAGCTCCCCAGGTGACGGGGAGGCGACGAGACGGCCCGGCTTGATGATCTGCCATGCCTCGCGGGCTCTGCCCTCGTCGACGAGAAATGAGGCGTAGACCACTCTGGCCTCGTGGCCGACCGTGGCCGAGATGTCGAGCTCCTGGAGCAGGTCCCAGGTCTTGGTCACGTCCCCCTTGCGGCCGAGGGCGCGGAGGCAATCCATCTCCACTGGCATGTGGATCACGTCGCCGGTGAGCCTTCGAAATGTCCGCAGCTCACGCAGCGCCTCCTCCCACTGGCCGGTGTGATAGGCGGAGAGACCCAGCATCTCCCGAACCGTCGACGACCGAGGGGCGAGACCCTTGGCCTTGCGCAGCTCGGGCAATGCCGCGGCATAGCGCTCGTCGGCGAACTGGTTGAGCGCCTTGGCCAGATGGTTGAGAGCCGGCTCCCGCCTCGCCTTGGGCGTCGAGCGGAGAATCTCCTCCCGCACCCACTTGGGGAGTTGACCGGAGCTGACCGAGGTGACGGTGCGATGCTCCCGCGGGGAACGCTGAGGGCCCCCACGGGCGTCACGACGTCCCCGGTCGCCGCCCCCTTTGCCCTTGGGCTGGTGTCTCCGGGATCGATCGCTCAATGGTGGGCCGGGCGGATCGTGAACAGACGAGGCATGGATGGCTCCAGAATCGATGAAGGGCCGCCAACGGTAGTCGGCGGCCCTTCGACGTTTATGCCCGGCAGTGACCTACTCTCCCAGGGGGTTGCCCCCCAAGTACCATCGGCGCTGGCGGGTTTCACTTCCGTGTTCGGAATGGAAACGGGTGGTTCCCCGCCGCTGTAGCCACCGGACAAAGCTCTGAGTCCCGGCAACCCGAGGACTCCATAGCGAGCACAAATATCGAGGATTCATTCCAAGCCCTCGGCCTATTAGTACCGGTCCGCTGAACACATTGCTGT
>DATHUP010000081.1:0-3063 GCA_035462175.1 Acidimicrobiia bacterium
CGAGTGCGTCGGCCGCCACCATGCCGAGCGTCGAGCCGACCCAGACGCCGACCCAGCCGTGTTGGGTGGCCAGGGTGATGGTCGCGAGCATCGTCTTGTCGCCCAGCTCGGCCAGGAAGAACGCGGCCCCGACCGTGAGAAGGGCCGAGCGGGCGTTCCGCTGCGCCCACCGCCGCTCTTCGTCGGACAGCGCGTCGCCACGTAGCGTCCAGGCCGCGAACCCGAAGAACGCCAGGGCGGCGACAAGGTTGGCCCAGCGGGCAGGCAGCAGTTCGCTGAACCCGGCGCCGAGCGCCACCGATCCCAGATGGACGATGGTCGTCGCCGTGGTGATGGCCGCGATGACCGGCCACGCGCGATAGCGGGTGGCGAACGCCAACGCCATGAGCTGGGACTTGTCGCCGAGTTCGGCCACGAATATTACGCCGAAGCTCAACCAGAACGCGGCCCACAATTCGGCCATCGACTGTTACCTCCCGATCCGCACCGGATCGGGGTAGGCGACACCTCGACCCGGCATGACTGCCTTGGGTCGAAGGTCTCGCCCGCCTGTTTCACAGGCTGCCGGGCCGGACGATCCGCCGAGAGCGGCGGGCGTCAGTATGTCGAGCGCGACATTGGGGGCTACTCCCCTTCGCGCCGTTCAGGTTACCCGCTCGACCACCATTTCCTGCTGGCGGCGGCGCTGGGTGTGAGCAGCTTCACGCTACTCCGCTTCGTGCTGCGCCCTAGGTCTGGTCGCCTCCGGCAAGGTCCTTCAGGTCGTCCTCGCCGACAGCGAGGTTGCCGTAGGTTGGCTCGCCGGCGGTCTCGTACGCAAGCTGAACCGTGCCGTTGGTATAAGTGATCGATTCGATCAGGTGCAGCGCTGTGGGCATTGTCCCGTCGGCGAACACCTGCTTGCCGCTACCGAGGAGAACTGGGTAGATCCACAGGTTGAAGCGGTCGACGAGGCCGAGTCGCAGTAGCGACTGAACCAGATCGAGACTGCCGATAACGTGGACTTCGTTGTGGCGCTCCTTGAGGCTGAGGATCGCATCGGCGAGGTCGCCAGCGACCAACGTCGACCTCTGCCAGGCAAGCGGTCCGGCCAATGTGCGGCTGGCAACGTACTTAGGAACGCGGTTGAGCAGGCCGGTGAATGGAATCTCCTGCGGTGCGTTCGGCCAGTAGTTGGCGAAGATCTCGTAGGTCTTTCGGCCGAGTAGCAGCGCGTCCATCAGCTTCGCTTGCTCGAACATGGCATTGCCCGATTCCTGGTCGAGCAGCGGCGCCTGCCAACCTCCGTGCCCAAATCCGCCTTCGCGGTCCTCATCGGGCTCGCCAGGCGCCTGTCCCACCCCGTCAAGCGTTACGAACTCGGTCACGATGAGCTGGCCCATGCTTGTCTCCCTCACTGGTGGTGGACCTTCGGTGTGTAGACCGAGCCGCCGTGCCAATGTCATCGCCGAAGCACAAAGGGCCGCCCCAAGACCCCCACAAATGAGAACAGCCGAACCCAAGAAACGAGGGTCCGGCTGCCTCCGGTGTCTTGAGACACCACAAATGTGGAGCTGAGGGTGTCCGATTCCACGACATAGTTGACGCCTGTCCCGGGACATAGTTTGACACTTCGGAGTCTGTGGGGTGCGCTATGTCGCTGGCCGAATTGGTGATCACGTCGGTGGTGGTCGAGGGGCGGACCAAGAGCGAGGTCGCCCGGGACTACAAGGTCTCCCGGTACTGGGTGCATCAGCTCTCGATCATCTACCTTGCCCTCGGCCATCTACTTCGAGTACTAGCCCCCGGCAGGTCGCAGTGACCTCCCCCGCGAGATCGAGCTCCTGGTGCTACGGCATCAGATCAAGGTGCTCTCGCGGGGTGTTCGCCAGCCCGCGTTCCGTAAACACGACCGGATGCTGCTCGCCGCGGCGAGCCGGATCTTGCCCAGGGAGCGGTGGAAGGCGTTCGTGGTCACGCCTCGAACCGTGCTCCGGTGGCACCGGGAGCTGGTTCGCCGCAAGTGGACGTACCGACGGGGCCGCTCCGCGGGCAGACCTCCGCTCGAGGCGGAAACCTTGGAGCTCATCCTGCGACTGGGGAAGGACAACCCTCGGTGGGGCTACCTCAGGATCCGGGGCAAGCTGCTGAAGCTCGGCATCAGGGTGTCGGCTACCACGATCCGAACGGTCCTTCGCCGGTACGGTCTCGGTCCAGCCCCTCGCCGGAGCGGTCCCACCTGGCGGCGGTTCCTGTCCCAGCAGGCCTCAGCCATCCTGGCCTCCGACTTCTTCACGGTGGAGACGGTGTGGCTGAAGACGCTCTACGCCCTCTTCTTCATCGAGCTCTCCACGAGACGGGCCCACCTGGCCGGCGTGACCGCTCATCCGACTCGGCGTGGGTCACCCAGCAGGCCCGCAACCTCTCGGGTGACGGATGTCCCGAGGAGACTCGGTTCCTGGTTCGAGACCGAGACGCGAAGTACTCGGGGCCCTTCGACGAGGTATTCAGGACCGAGGGAGTAAGGATCGCGCGAACCCCGATCCGCTCGCCGCGGGCGAACTCCTTTGCCGAACGATGGGTGAGGACCGTTCGCTGGGAGTGCCTGGACCACGTTCTGATCTTCGGCCGACGCCACCTGCGAAGAATCCTTCGGCTGTATGTCGCGCACTACAACGCCGAGCGCCCGCATCGCGGGCTAGATCTGGCAGCTCCGGATCGTCCGGCGACCACCTCGTGCTGCGGTCCTGTGGCTCGCCGCGATCGGCTGGGCGGATTGATCTATGAGTACCACCGAGAAGCGGCGTGACACGGGATATGTGCACCCCTCAGGTACGACACGCTGAGTGAGGCGACGCGCGATCGAGGCTACGACAACTGTCACTGGTGCCTGGGCTGGTTCGACCCGCTGAAGACTCGTCCTTGAAGCCTCCTGCTCGTCCGTGGGCATCAGGCTCCTCTCAGCCGGCGTGCTGCGGTGCTTCTCGCGCCTTGCCTCCCCGGATCAATAGCCACAGCGCTAACCACAGCTCACCGATTACGGACGGGATGGCGACGATCGCGAGGAACACGTTCTGGTAGTCC
>DATHUP010000082.1:0-15212 GCA_035462175.1 Acidimicrobiia bacterium
CGTGACTGTCGCTGGTCGTTGTGCTGCTGGTGGTCGGCGCGGAGGTAGTCGTCGTCACGGTGGTCGTGGTCGTCGTCTCGACGGCGACGGGCAAGGTGGTCGGCGTCGGGTCCGATCCCGCCCGCGGCCAGAGGGCCCAGATCCCGACTGCCAGACCCACCACGATCAGACCGGCGGCCAGCCGTCGAGTCACTGCGTCGTCGAACCTACGCCGGCCCGACACCCGGGTGAAGGGGGCTGACTTGGGCCGCGAAAAGTCTCTTTGCGGTCGGGGTATGGTTGACGGTGGAGGTGTATGAAGATGACAAGGACCAAGAAGCGTCATCCGTTCCGGTTCCTGTTCAAGTTCCTCTTGTTCATCGGAGCGACGGCCGCCGTAACCAAGTTCATGGCGGAGAGGAAGAAGGACTTCTACGGCTTGACCGAGTCGGAGGCGAGAGCCAAGTTCGAGGCAAAGCTCGGCCCGAGGATCGGCGAGGACAAGGCGGCTGCGGTTGCCGACCAGGTGATCCCACGTCTGAAGGAGAAGGGCGTGATCAAGTCGGACGCCGAGGGAGCGGTCGATGACGCCAAGGAGGCCGCTGCCGATGCCACAGAGAAGGTTGTCGGCGCGGCCAAGGATGCCGGCGACTCGGTGCAAGACGCCATGGAGAAGATCGAAGAAAAAATCGACTGACCCGGGGTTGAACCGGCTTTTTTGTCACACCCCTCTCGTACGTTTGCGGCATGAGAGGTGTGACACCCGATCAGGTCGAACAGGCGCTTCTCCGTGACGAAGCGATCATCGCCGCCGCCCGCGGACGACAGATGGCGAACCTGGCCCTCGCCGACCGGATGCAGCTACCCATCGCCGACGGGTGCCGCACCACGAGGGAGTGGGTGGCCGGGAGGCTCGATGTCGCTCCCGAGACCGCCTACCGCCTCTCCTCGACCGCACAGCGATTGGCCGACGCGCCAGACCTCGCTGAACGCCTGGCCGACGGAGAGATCACTTTCGACCGCGCCGAGGCAATGTCCCGCATCCCCGAGGCCGATCGGGCCGACTGGCAGCTCGGTGTCGACATACAGGGGTTGCGGCGAATAGCGGCCCATCATCGTCGTACCACCCGCGACGAGGATCACCGGTCCCACGCTGCTTCGCACCTGACCTTGCAGCCCAACCTCGACGAGTCGCGCTGGAACCTCTGGGGCGAGCTCGACGGTTACTCCGGAGCCGTTGTGGACAAGGTCCTGACCGAGGCGGCGGATGCCGTCCCCGCGCTGCCCGATGGGACCCGACCCGGTCTCGGCTACCGGAAGGCTGCCGCATTGACCGCGATGTGCGAGGAGTCCCGGCCTCGCGGTGTGACCACTCCGCTCATCTCGGTGTTCGTCGACGACAAGGGAGTCGAGATCGGCGGGGCCACCGTGGTCGGTCCGGAGGTCCTCGACAAGGTCGCCTGCGCGGGAAGTCTCGAGATGGTCCGGGATGTCGATGGGAGCCCGCTTGCCATCGGGAGACGGAGCCGGGTCATACCCGGCCGACTCAGACGCTTCGTCTTGCACCGAGACGGGGGTTGCACCGCCGACGGGTGCACCAGTAGATATCGTCTCGAGGCCCACCACATGATCCCGTGGTCCGAAGGCGGACCGACCACACCGGAGAACCTGACGACACTTTGTTGGTTTCACCACCATGTGGTGGTGCACGGTTTCGGCTATCGGATCGACCCTCGCCTGGGCCTGGGCCGGATCCGCTTCTCCAAACCCGGGCACGACCCGCCCTGAGCGATCGCATCCATCCCGTCACGCCTACCCTCACTCACATGGCGGACGGGCCGACCCTCGAAACCGAACGCCTGCTCCTACGGCGATGGAAAGAGCGAGACAGCGATCCCTTCGCCGCGCTCAATGCAGATCCCGAGGTGATGGAGCACTTCCCCGCAGTGCTCACCGCGGAAGAGTCCAACCAGTTGCTGCGCAGGATCGATCGCCAGTTCGAGGAGTTCGGGTTCGGTCTCTGGGCGGTGGAGATCAAGTGGGCGAAGCGGTTCATCGGATTCTGCGGACTGGCCGTCCCCACCTTCGAGACTCACTTCACGCCGGCCGTCGAGGTCGGCTGGCGTTTCGCCAAGGATCAATGGGGGAGCGGTTATGCCACCGAGGCGGCGAAGGTGGTGCTCGACTTCGGCTTCGAGAAGGCCGATCTGGAGCAGATCCTGAGCTGGACCGTCCCGGCCAATCTGAGATCGCAGGGGGTCATGCAGCGCTTGGGGATGCAGCGAGCCCCGGAACTCGACTTCGACCATCCCCGTTTCCTCCACGACGACCGTCTCCGCCGGCACATCGTCTTCCGGATCACCCGTCCCGAGTGGGCCCAGGGTCCGGGCCGTCAGGGATAGGGCCGTTCGACCGGACTCGGAAAAGGGCAAATCGGCCCTGGTCCGGGCGTGTGCCTCCAGTCGATACTCGATCCAGCGAGTGCAAAGGAGTATGTCGTGGACGTCATGGACGTCATGACTCGTAATGTGCTCAGCGTCACCCCGGACACCTCGGTCCGCGCGGCGGCGCTGTTGATGATCGACAAGCGGATCAGCGGGCTTCCAGTCGTCGAGGACGGTGTCGTCGTCGGCGTGATCTCCGAGGCGGACTACGTGGCCAAGGACAGCTCCCGAACTTGGCTTTCCCGGGCCCTGTTCGGGCAGGAGGACGGGATGCTCACCGGTGTGGAGAAGGTGAGCGAGTTGATGAGCCGGAACGTGGTCACGATCCCGGTTTCGGCGACCGTGCAGGATGCCGCCCGTCTGATGACCCATCACAATGTCAACCGTCTCCCCGTGATCGAACATGGGCGTATGGTCGGGCTCGTCACCCGGTCCGACCTGATCCGCGCTTACGTTCACTCCGACGAGGAGATCGCAGACGACGTCAACCTCATGATTGCGGTTCTTCCCGAGCCGATGTCGAAGATCAGCGTCAGGGTCGAAGACGGCGTCGTTTCGTTGACCGGCGAGGTGGAGACCAGTGCCGAGGCTCGTCTGGTGGCCCGCATGGTCGGGGAGCTCGAGGGCGTGGCAGGGGTCGACAACCGTCTCTCCTGGGAGGTGACCACCGGGGCCGTGGACAGCCCGTGGTCGGGCTTCTCTCAGGAGGGCGTCATTCGCTGAGGTCGACTAATCCGCCGGCAAGACACGGCGACTCGTTTCTACCCTCGACAGGTCATGTCGACCCAGATCGAGTCCATCGATACTCGCACCGCCTCCGAGGAGAAGCTTCGTGCGCTGCACACGCTCTATCTGACGCGCGACGAAGAACTCCAGCCGGCAGACCCACCGGTGTCGTGCGAACAGCGACTCGCCGATTGGCGCCATTTGTTCGAATCGATCTCGGTGCCGCGGTGGGTGCTGTGGAAGGGCCCCGAGGTGGTGGCCACGTCGGGCATGTACTACGACCTGGAGCAGAATCTCGAGAACGCCTACGGCTGGGTCTATGTCCATCCCCAACATCGGGGCTCGGGATACGGGCGTGAGGTCGCCGCCCCCATGTTCGATGCGGCCGAGGAGAGCGGTCGGAACCGATTCGGCTTCACCGTGAAGGAAGGGCGGCCCGAGGAGGCGCTGACCCTGCGCGCCGGCATGAAATCTGCATATCGGGAGCAGACGAGCCGCCTCCTGTTCCAAGAGGTCGATTGGGATCTGATGGACTCCTGGGTGACCAGGGCGGCGGAGAGGGCCTCCGACTATGAGCTGATCTTCCTGCCCAGCCCGATCGAGGACCGCTATCTGGAGGCCTTCTGCGACCTGATGCTCGTCATGAACACGGCGCCGTTGGAGGACCTCGAGGAAGAGGACGAGATCGTGACCCCGGAGAACTGGCGCGACATCGAAGCCAAGATGAGGCTGCGGGGCGTCGACATCCTCACCTATGTCGCCCTGCACAAGCCGACCGGGAAGATGGCCGGGTACACCAATGTGGGCTACCACTCACTCCAGCCGGACCTGGTGGAACAGATGGACACCGGGGTCGACCCCAAGCACCGGAACAAAGGCCTCGGTCGTTGGATCAAGGCGGCGATGGCGCTGAAGCTGCGTGACGAGTACCCACAGGTGCGACGCATCGACACCGAGAATGCCGGCTCCAACGAGCCCATGCTCAGCATCAACATCGAGATGGGATTCAAGCCGATCCTCATCGAGAATGTCTGGCAGGGTGACCTGGCCACCATCCGAAGGAACCTGTCGGTCTAGGAAGTCGCGACCCTGAGTACCGCCTCGATGCTCTGGTCGACGTCGGTCTCGGTGGTGGCGAAGTTGGAGACCGAGACTCTCATTGCGGTCCGTCCCTGCCAGATGGTGGGGCCGGCGAACATAGTCCCCTCGGCTTGAAGCTCGCTCACGACTCGGTTCGTTTCCTCCGGCGTCCCCAAGCTGACCAGCACCTGGTTGAGGACCACGTCGTTGAGTACCGAGTACCCGGCGTCTTCCATGCCCTTGGCGAAGCGGCGTGCCATTGCCACCGTCCGGTCGACCAGCTCGGCCAGGCCCGACCTGCCCAAAGACTTGAGAACCGCCCAGGTCGGCACACCTCGGGCGCGACGTGACATCTCGGGGGCGTACAACCCCGGGTCGAGACCTATCTCGCCTTCGACCAGGTAGGCGCCTTCGACTCTCATCAACCGCTCCAGCGCAGACGGGTTGCGAACCAGAGCCAAACCGGCGTCGTACGGGACGTTCAAGTACTTGTGAGCGTCGGTGGCCCACGAGTCGGCGAGGTCCATGCCTTCGGCGAGGTGACGCAGAGTCGGGGATGCAGCGGCCCAAAAGCCAAAGGCGCCGTCGACGTGGACCCACGCACCGGCCTCCTTGGCCACTGGAATGATCTCGGACATCGGGTCGAACGCCCCGGTGTTCACATTCCCGGCCTGGAGGCAGACGATGGCCGGCGAGGGCAGCTCGGGGAATGCATCGGCCCGCATCCGTCCCTGATCGTCCACCGGGACCTCTATCACCCGGTCCCGGCCCAATCCGATCACACCGAGGGCCTTGATCAGGGAGGGATGCACCTCGGCGCCGACGACGACGTCGATCGGGGGTGCCCCGAACAAGCCACGACTCGTGGCATCCCAGCCTTCGGTGGCGAGCACCGCCGACCTGGCCGCGGCCAACGTCGCGATGTGGGCGACGGTCGTGCCGGTGACGAAGACTCCCCAGGTGCTCTCGGGGAGACCGGCGAGGTCCTTGATCCAGCGGATCGCCGCTCCCTCCATGGCCACCGTGGACGGACTGGCCACGGCCGCATAGGTGGGCTGGTCCCACGCCGAGACCATCCAGTCGGCGGCGAGGGCTACCGGCTGGACACCGCCGATCACCCATCCGAAGAAGCGGGGACTGGAGAATCCCATGGTCGCCGGCGAACCGACTTCGTCGATGAGCTTGAGGACCTGCATCGGGTCGGTCGGCCCCTCGGGGAACTCGCCGCCAAGCTCGGAGAGGTCGACGTCGGGCTCGGGCCGGATCGGCTCGACCGGCACGTCTCTTCGATAGCGGGCCGCCCGAGCGGCGGCCTCCCGCAGTAACTCGTCCATGTGTGCTTCTATCGCGCCGGGCCGTTGGACATTTCGTTGAGGTCTTTGGGCCCTGGCTGGGTCAGAACCGCTACCGCTACATTGATCAGGTGCGGCCCCCTGAATTCATCATGGTCGACGGCAACGAAGCCGCCGCCCGCATCGCGTATCGCCTCAGTGAGGTTATCGCGATATATCCGATCACGCCCGCGTCACCAATGGGGGAGTTGGCCGACGAGTGGTCCCACGAGGGGCAGCCCAACCTCTGGGGAGTGGTCCCCGACGTCATCGAGATGCAGAGCGAAGGGGGCGCGGCGGGGGCGCTCCACGGTTCGCTTCAGGCGGGGGCGCTCACCACGACTTTCACCTCGTCGCAGGGCCTGCTCCTCATGCTCCCCAACATGTTCAAGATCGCAGGAGAGCTGACGCCTGCCGTCATCCACGTGGCGGCCCGGTCGATCGCCACACATGCGCTCTCGATCTTCGGTGACCACTCCGACGTGATGGCGGCCAGACAGACCGGGTTCGCCATGCTCGCCTCGGCCTCGGTCCAGGAGGCTCAGGACATGGCGTTGGTCTCCCATCTCGCCACCCTGGAGTCTCGGGTCCCGTTCCTCCACTTCTTCGATGGCTTCCGGACGTCGCACGAGGTGGGCAAGATCGAGCTGATCGACGACGACGTGATGCGTCGGGTGGTCGACGAGAACCTGATATCGGCCCACCGCCTGCGCTCGTTGAACCCGAATCGGCCGGTGCTGCGTGGCACCGCTCAGAATCCGGATGTCTTCTTCCAGGCCCGCGAGGCGGCCAACCCCTACTACGACCTGGTGCCACGGATCGTCGCTTCGGCAATGGAGCTTCTCGGTGCCGAGACGGGGCGGCAATACGGCCTATTCGACTACCACGGTGCCCCCGACGCCGAGACCGTGATGGTGATCATGGGCTCCGGAGCCGGAGCGGCGATCGAGGCGGTGGACCGACTCGTGGAGCGGGGCGAGAAAGTCGGCCTCGTGGTGGTCCGTCTCTACCGGCCTTTCGACGTCGGCGCCTTCCTCGCCGCCCTCCCGGTGACCGCGTCGCGTCTCGCCGTGATGGATCGGACCAAGGAGCCGGGGGCGGTGGGCGATCCCCTCTATCTCGACGTGGTCACCGCCCTCGCCGAGGGGGGCCGCGCGGCTCAGGTATTCGCCGGGCGCTACGGGTTGTCCTCGAAGGAGTTCACCCCGGCGATGGTGGCCGGCGTGTTCGACGAGTTGGCACGCGACGACACCCGGCGTCATTTCACCGTTGGGATCTTCGACGACGTGTCCCACAGGTCGATCGACGTCGATCGCGACTGGTGGCACGAGCCGGAGGATGTGACCCGGGCGGTGTTCTACGGGCTGGGCTCGGACGGGACCGTCGGAGCCAACAAGAATTCGGTCAAGATCATCGGGGAGGAGACGTCTCTCTACGCACAGGGCTATTTCGTCTATGACTCGAAGAAGTCGGGGTCGCGCACCGTCTCCCATCTGCGCGTCTCGCCGCGGGAGATCCTCTCCACCTATCTGATCGAGGAAGCCGACTTCGTCGCGGTCCATCAGTTCGACTTCCTCGACAGCCAGACCGCCCTCGACGTGGCCGGTCCTGGGGCGCGAGTGCTCATCAACAGCCCCTATCCGATCGACCGGCTCTGGGGCCGGATCCCGACCCGAGCTCAGGCGCAGATAATCGACAAGAAGCTCGAGGTTTGGGCTATCGACGCCCAGGCCATCGCTCGGGATCTCGGTCTTGGTGGTCGGGTGAACACTGTCCTCCAGACCTGTTTCTTCCACCTCACCGACTTCCTCGACACCGAGCAGGCGGCGGCGGCGATCAAGCGATTCATCCGCAAGAGCTACGGCAAGCGCGGCGAAGCCGTCGTGCGCAGAAACGAGGAGGCGGTCGACCGCGCTCTGGCGGGTCTGTTCCGTCTCGAGGTCGGCGAGCCGTCCGGCCCGCCAGTCGACCTGCCTGTGGTCCCCGACGGTGCGCCCGACTTCGTCAAGCGGATCACAGCGATGATGATGGCCGGCAAGGGCGATCTCCTCCCGGTCTCGGCGCTCCCCGTCGACGGCACCTTCCCGACGGGGACCGCAAAGTGGGAGAAGCGGTCCATCGCCGACGAGATCCCGATCTGGGACCCGAGCATCTGCATCGACTGCGCCAGATGTGCCCTGGCCTGTCCCCATGCGGCGATCCGGATCAAAGCCTTCGATCCTGCCCTGGCCACGCCCGAAGAGTTCGCCTGGAAGGAGTCTGCGACCAAAGACCTCGAAGGCTGGAGGATCGTGGTCCAAGTGGCGCCCGACGACTGCACGGGCTGTGGGGTCTGTGTCGACGTGTGCCCGGCCAAGTCGAAGGAGATGGTCAAGCACAAGGCGATCAACATGCTCCCCAAGCTCGACCATCTGGAGCGAGAACGACGCAACTGGAGCTACTTCCTGGAAATACCGGAGATAGACCGGTCGGAGTTGAAGGTGGCCTCGGTCAAGGGCTCGCAGTTCCTCCAGCCGTTGTTCGAGTTCTCCGGCGCCTGCGCCGGCTGTGGGGAGACGCCATACCTGAAACTGCTCACCCAGATGCTCGGCGACCGGGTCGTCGTGGCCAACGCCACCGGCTGCTCGTCGATCTACGGGGCCAACCTCCCCACCACACCATGGACGACCGACGCAAGCGGCCGTGGACCGGCCTGGTCAAACAGTCTCTTCGAGGACAACGCCGAGTTCGGGCTCGGGATGAGGATGGCGCTGGAGGCACAGCGCAAGGACGCCATCCTCCTGGTCACGGCTCTGGCCCCGGAGTTGGGTGGCCTGGCCGGCGAGATCCTCGATGTCATCGAGAACCTCGACCGTTCCGATCTCGATGGTCTCGTGTCGAGGCAGCGCGAGCTGGTGGCACGGCTGAAGGACCGTCTGGCCACACTCGAGGGGACCCTGCCCCGTCGTCTCGAGGCGGTGGCCGACACTCTGGTGGAGACCAGTGTCTGGATCGTCGGAGGAGACGGCTGGGCCTACGACATCGGCTTCGGAGGGCTCGACCATGTGCTGGCCTCGGGCCGCAACGTCAACATCCTCGTCCTCGACACCGAGGTGTACTCCAACACCGGGGGCCAGGCGTCAAAGGCGACACCCCGCTCCGCCATCGCCAAGTTCGCCAGCGGTGGAAAGGGCACAGGGAAAAAGGACCTCGGGCAGATCGCCATGTCATACGGCAACGTCTACGTCGCCCAGATCGCGATGGGGGCGAACCAGACCCAGACGGTCAAGGCGTTCGACGAGGCCGAGGCGCACCAGGGCGTCTCGTTGATCATCGCCTACAGCCCCTGCATCGCCCACGGCATCGACATGACGACCCAGATGACCCATCAGAAGGAGGCCGCCGACTCCGGCTACTGGCCGCTCTACCGGTACGACCCGGCCCGAGAGGTCGTCGGTGATCCGGGACTCCGTCTCGACAGCCGCACACCGTCGATCCCCTTCTCCGAGTTCGCCAAGAAGGAGGCGCGATTCGCCATGCTGGCGAGGGCGAATCCGGAGCGCGCCGCCGAGTTGTCAGCAGCGGCGCAGCAAGACATCGACAATCGCTGGCACCTCTACGAGCAGATGGTGCATATCCATCGCACCGCGGAGTACACGGAGGAAGAGCCATGACGGTGGACATGACCACGACTTATCTCGATTTCGATCTGGCCTCCCCGGTCATGCCGTCGGCATCACCGCTGACCGGGACCATCGACCACGTTCTGGCACTTGTCGAGGCGGGCGCTCCCGCCATCGTGTTGCCCAGTCTCTTCGAAGAGCAGATCGAACACGATGCGATGGCGGTCCACTTCGGCCTGGAGCTGGGAGCGGACGGGTTTGGCGAGGCTCCGAGCGGATACCTGCCCAAGCTGAACGACTACAACACCGGACCCGAGGATTACCTCGATCTCATGCGTCGTGCCCGGGCCGAAGCGGGCGTGCCGGTGATCGCCAGCCTAAACGGTGTGTCCTCGGGCGGCTGGACTCTCTACGCCCGCGTCCTCGAAGACCATGGCGTCGACGCCCTCGAGCTGAACATCTATCGGATCGCCGCCGATGTGGGGGTCAGCTCCGCCGATGTGGAGTACTCCTACCTCCATCTCGTCGAGACGGTGCGAGCCGCGGTCGGTGTTCCCCTGGCGGTCAAGGTCGGCCCCTACTTCACGGCGATGGCGTCGATGGCGCGCCGACTAGGAGATGCGGGAGCCGACGGCCTGGTCCTGTTCAACCGCTTCTATCAGCCCGATATCGATCTCTCCACTCTCGGAGTCACACCCAACATCACCCTGTCGACGTCCGATGAGCTGAGGCTGGTGTTGCGCTGGATGGCGATCCTCCACGGTCGGATCGCCCCGGATCTCGCGGCGAGCACGGGCGTGCACGAGAGTGATGATGCGGCCAAGGCGATTCTCGCCGGGGCCACCGTGGTGATGATGGCTTCCGGGCTGCTCCGACACGGCCCACACCGCCTCACCGAGGTTCAGCGCGGGCTCGAGGCCTGGCTCGAGGAGAACGAGTACCAGTCGGTGGAACAGGCCCGGGGTAGCCTCAGCCAGCTATCCGTCCCTGATCCATCCGCATTCGAGAGGGCCAACTACATGAAGACCTTGACCTCGTACGTCCCGACCTGGTGACGGAGGTCTAGACGGGCACGGCGACGATCACCTCGGGCTCGAGGTGGATCACCGCGGTGACGGAGCGGCTGATGAGGCAGGCCTTCTCCGCCTTCTCGATGAGACGCTCCGCCTTGGCGACCTGATGCTGGTCGGCGATGACCACCCTGGGACGCAGCGTGACCTCTGTGATCGAATACAGACTGTCGTCGCCCTTCACCAACTTTCCCGATGCCGAATCGGTGTATTCGACGATGTCGAGCCCGGACATCTCGGCGATGGCGCGGAACGTGGTCATCAGACAAGAGGCCACCGACGCTACGAAGAGATGCTCGGGGCTCCAGACCCCGGGAGGTCCTCCGAATTGGGGTGGAGATGCCACCGGCAAGGGTGGCAGAGAGTCCGGTGATCGGAGAGTGCCGGCTTTGGGCCCTTCGCTTTCGAGCGCGACCCTGTAGAGATGTGGCTGGTCCATGTCCTCATCTTTCCCGGGCAGGGCGACATTGACACGGGTCGTCGTCCCCCGATCGAGAGGTCTTTGGTCCCTAAGGGTCTAGGCGGCTCGGCTTCAGCCTTCGCCCCAGCCCTGGGGCGGCTCCGTGGTTTCCCGCTCCCCCTCCAACCGGGCCACGTAGGCGGCCGCTTCACTGCGACGGCTCATCCCCATCTTGGCCAGCAGGTTCGACACGTAGTTCTTCACCGTCTTCTCGGCGAGGAACATCTCGTCGGCGATCTGCTTGTTGGTCAGGCCGTCGGCTATATGAGCGACGATGGTCCGCTCCTGCTTGCTCAGCCGGGACAGAACCGGATCTTCCTGGGGGCCGGTGCGAAGACGTTCGAAGAGACGCTCGGTCATGTCGGAGTCGAGCAGGGACTCCCCGGCGCCCACCTTGCGGATGTCGTCGACTAGGTCGGTCATCTTCACCCGTTTCAGGACGTATCCCGACGCTCCGGCCAGGATCGCCGACATCATCGCTTCCTCGTCGGCGAACGAAGTCAGCATCAGGACCTTGACGTCAGGGAACCGGGAGCGAATCTCCCGGCACGCCTCGACCCCGCTGGCATCGGGGAGGCGGACGTCGAGGACCACCACGTCGGGCTCGTCGTAACCCACACGTCGGATTCCCTCCTCTGCGGTCCCTGCCTCGCCGATCACGACTATGTCGTCTTGGGCGTCGAGCAGGGCCTTGATCCCTGCCCGGACGACTTCGTGGTCGTCGACCAGCAACACTCGAAGCTCTGACATCACCACTGACGGTAGCCGTTATCGTCGTCTCCCCATGGCGCCACCATCAGCCGTTCACCGCCTACCCGGTCTGATCGAAGCGGCGGCGGCGGTGGTGGGCGCGGGTGATCTCGAGCACACTCTTCGCCGCCTCGTCGCCGAGGCGAGGACGGCGACCGGAGCGACTTACGCCGCGCTGGGCATCATCGGCGAGCACGGGGTGCTGACCGAGTTCTTCTACGAGGGGCTGTCCGCCGAGGAGGCCGCCCGTATCGGTTCCCTTCCGATGGGGAAGGGGGTCCTGGGCACGTTGGTCCGGGAGAAGACGACCATCCGGATCGACTCGATCGCCGACCATCCCGAATCGTACGGGTTCCCGCCGAACCACCCTGCGATGGGCAATTTCCTCGGTGTGCCGGTCGCTGCCGGCGGCAAGGCGTTCGGCAACCTCTACCTGACGGATAAGACCGGCGGCTTCACCGACGACGACGTCATGCTCGTCGAGGCCCTGAGCCGGATCGCCGGATCGGCCGTCACGACGGCGCGTCTCCAGGAGCGACTCCGTTCCATAGCTGTCGGCGAGGATCGGGAGAGGATCGCCCGCGACCTGCACGACTCGGTGATCCAGGACCTCTTCGCGGTAGGGCTGGGTCTGCAGGGGATCGCCGAGGTCGTTACCGACAACGACGCCGCAACCACGTTGGAGGAGGCGGTCGACCGCTTGGACACTGTCGTCGAGGAATTACGCGCCTACATCTTCCAGTTGCGATCCGGGGGAGGCAGGCGTCAGCTCGACGAACGGCTCCAGGAGCTCGTCTCGCGCCTCGGCTCGGCATATCCCACGCCGGTCACCCTCGAAATCGGCTCGTTGAGCCCCTCGGACGAGCGGCTCGAGGACGAGGTGGTCAAGATCGTCACCGAGGCGCTCAGCAACGCCCTCCGTCACTCGAGGGGAACGAAGATCGAGGTGGTCGTCCTCGACGAGGACGGCTGGTATCGGATCATGGTGCGCGATGACGGATCGGGATTCGACCCGGCGGCACGACGAGCCGGGCTCGGGCTGGCGAATCTCTCCGCCCGGGCTTCGAAGCTCGGGGGTATGGCCGAGATCACGAGCAGTCCCGGTCGGGGCACGACGGTTGAGGTGAAGCTGCCCCTCAGCTGACACTCTGATCGGCGGTGAGGGCCTCGGCCAGCCGGTCTACCCAGCTCTGGACGGTGGACTCGGCCACCTTGCGCAACAGGACCCGATCGACGACCTTGCCCAGTGGGCCGAGAGGGGGCTGATAGGTCCCGGCCAGGCTGATCCTGGTGTCGTACTGGCCGATATGGGACAGGATCAGGTCTGCATTCAACCGCGGGAAGAGAAGCTCCGCCCCGGTGGCCGACCATCTGAGCGGGTAGACCAACCCGCTGCGATGAACCTCTGCGCTGCCGATCTCGAGTCTTATCTGCTTGGCGAAGTTGCTCCCTTCCGGGCCGACCCGTGCTCGAAGCTCCTCGCCCTCGCGGTAGGCGACGTCCGCCCATGAAGCGAGGTCGGAGCGGAGCTGGCCCACCTGCTGCTCCACATCGGCCATCGGGATCGGCACCTCGGTGTCGTAGTGCACGAACATCAGAGACGTCCCGGACGCGTGCGATAGGAAAAGCCGCGTCCCGAGGCCATGCCGCTGATCTCCTCGATGGGTACCTCGACGACGTGAGGGAAGCTGGCCAGGGGTTGAAGCCCGCCGTGACCCAGCGGGGAACCTAGAGCCGCCGAGTATTTCTCCCTGAGCAGCTCGACGGCACGCTCGGTCGTGGCGTCATCGGTTCTCTCCACCGCCTGGCCCCTGACCAGCACGCTCGTCCAATCCCCGGTGCTCTCGTCGTAGCGGGAGACCTCGATGCACACCTTTGGATGAGACTCGATCGCCTCGAAGCGCTTTCCAGGCTTGGTCCGAAAGAGAAGACGACGCCCGTCCACGACAAACGACATGGGTGTCACGTAGGGCTCACCCTCATGGATCACGCCGATGTGGGCGACCATCGCGTCTCTCAGGAACTCGAGAGCCTCGGCTTCGGAGATCGGCTCCACGTATCACACCTTGCTGTCGGTTATGGCCCAGAGGACGTCTTTGATCGAGATCACACCCAGGACCTCGTCCCCGTCGATCACGGGAAGGTGACGGAAACCGGTCGCCAGCATCCATTCGGCCGCCTCCTCGACGTTCATGTCGGGTGTGAACGAGTCGGGGTACCCAGTCATCCAAGTGCGGACCCGATCCTGATCGGGATCGGCGTCCTCGGCCACCGCCTTCAGGATGTCACGCTCGGTCAGAATGCCTTCCATGGCGCCGTCGACCTCGACGGCAACCGACCCGACCTCGTTGGACATCATCAGCACGGCTGCCTGGTGGAGAGTGGCATCGGGCCCAATCCAGATCACGTTGCCATTCACCAGTTCTCGAACCGTCATCGCGTGACCTCCGTCGTCGCTGTCCCCATATTCGCGGCTGTCGCCGGCATAGGGCACGGCCGTAAGTCCCTACCTCTCGGGACCGATGCCCGCCCCGATCCCGGGATAGGGCAATCGGCGCTTAGGGAGAAACGCCGGGCGTTCCTAATGTTGCTCGACATGACACCTAGAAACGATGAGAGGCGCGATCTCTCTCCAACCGGCGCCTTCGACAAGTTCCTCATTGTGGTGGCGATCATGGGCCTCGCCGTCGCCGTTCTGGCCGCAGTCGTCGCCTTCAGGGGCGACACGGCCACGGCGGCGGGAGAGGGGAGCGGGGAGTCCCAGGTTGCCGGATACACCCTGACCGAGTTCGCCATCGACGGCCCGCTCGAGATCGGAGCCGGGCCCACCCGGCTCGAGGTCAGCAACGAAGGCTCCGTGTTGCACAATCTGACGTTGGACGGGGGCCCGGCGACCCCGGACCTGAACGCCGGGGAGTCCGCCACTCTCGACCTGGGGACGCTCGACCCGGGGACCTATCTCATTTTCTGCTCCATCGCCGGTCATCGCGAGGCTGGCATGGAGGCAACCCTGAACGTGGTCGATGGCGCAACCGGAGCCGACCCGGACGCAGGGGCAGGGCATGAGGGCGACGACATCGATTGGGCCGAGTTGGACCGGATGATGACCGAGTCAATTCTCGCTTTCCCGGCAGAGACCGAGGGCAGGGGAAACCAGCACCTCGAGCCAACGATTCTCGCCGACGGGACCAAGGAGTTCCATCTCACCGCCGCCATCACTCCCTGGGAGGTCGAGCCGGGGAAGATCGTCGATGCCTGGACCTACAACGGGATGGTGCCGGCCCCGATGATCGAGGTCGACATCGGGGACATGGTCCGGGTCGTGGTCGACAACCAGCTACCGATGGGCACCGACGTCCACTGGCACGGCATCCAGACCCCGAACGACATGGACGGGGTGGCGCCGCTGACCCAGCCCCTGATCGAGTCCGGCGAGACCTTCGTCTACGAATTCGAGGCGACCAGAGCCTCCATCGGCATGTATCACGCCCACCATCACGGGCAGATGCAGGTCCCCAACGGGATGTTCGGTGTGTTCATGATCGGTGACACCCCGCTACCGCGGGGCCAGACCATCTCGGGCATCGAGATCCCTGAGGACATCGAGGTATCCCAGGAGATACCGATGGTCCTCAACGATGCCGGAGTCATCGGCCTGAGTCTGAACGGGAAGTCATTCCCCGCCACCGAGGCGTATTCGGGCAAGGTCGGAGACTGGGTGGTTGCCCACTACTACAACGAGGGTCTGCAAATTCACCCGATGCACCAGC